>JBJXFH010000094.1:0-58066 GCA_046155365.1 Acidimicrobiales bacterium
ACAGCACGCTGACCAGCACCGATCTGTTCGAGGAAGCCCATCCGCTGACCGCACCGGTGGAACAGCCCCTGCTCGATGCACAGCCCCTGCTCGATGAACATGAGTCCTTCGACCCCCGCGCCGAGCACACCCCCGACGACATCCTCGACGACGTCGGCGAGCTGGACCTCGAATAACCCTGGACGACAACGGGAGATGGCCGGACGAGGATCGTCGGGCCATCTCCCGTTGTCGCTGTTTTCGGTTTGGTCCTCCGAGTGGCGAAATACACTGCGAGGCACCGCCGGAACCTCCTTCCAATAGGGGCAATCCCCGATGGTGGGCCCCACCGCCCGTCGTACCTTGAGCTCAACGCACCCGGCAGCTGGTCCGGAAACGACCCAAGAGGCGAAAGACCATGAGAATCGACAGCGCAGTTTCCGCCATCGCAGACTTCCTCTGGGATGTGCTCACGTCCGATCCCGAGGCCCGCGACCGTTTCGTGGATGACCCCAAGGGAACCCTCGCCGACGCCGGCATCGACAACGTCACCTCCGATGAGCTCGAAGCGGCCATAGACCGGCTGTCGACCCGCCTGCCCGAAGGTGGTGTGGAACGGATGAACTCCCTCCGCAACGCCTGCCTGCCGGACTTCGCCAGCCAGCCCCAAACGCTGTCCCAGGTAGCCCCGGCTATGGCCCAGGCCGTCGCCGCCCCGCCGCAGTTCATCACCAGGGTCGTCAACGAGACCAAGGTGATCCGGGAGCAGCCCGTGGTGAACAACAACGTGAACAACCACGTCACCAACCAACAGCAGATCAACAACAACCAGACGTACGTCAAAGAAGGCGACACCGTCAGCAACGTCGACAACCGCACCATCACCGAGATCAACGCTCGTGGCGATGTGGACTTCGATCAGGTGGTCACCAACAACACCACGGTGGCTGGCCGGGGCGGGGTGGCGGTCAACGGTGACCTGAAGGACAGCGCGGTCAATACCGGCAAGAACACCGGGGTCATCGCCGGGGACGACGCCAACCTCGAGGACTCCGTGGTCGGGAACGGCAACACCCAGGTCAACGACTCCGAGGTGGGCGCCATGTCCCGCAACGGCGACGCCACCAACATCGAGGGTCAGAACGTCAACACCGGCTCGGGCATCCTCAACGACGTGAACACCAAGGGTGGCGACGCCCAGGTGGTCAACGGCCATGGCAACGACCTCACCGGCGACGTGGACGTGAACGCCTCCAACAGCAGCGGCCCCACCAACCTCACTGTCGGGGATGACAACACCAGCGGCGCCCTGCAGAACGGCTCGACCAACGTTGACGATTCGCTCAACACCGACAAGTCGGTTTCCGATTCGGGCAACACCAGCGCCGAGGACAGCTTCAACAAGACCGTCACCGACAACGACACCATGTCCAAGTCCGCTGACGGCAGCTTCAATGACACCACCACCACCAACGACACCACCGAGGTGGGCCTGCAGGTGGACCACACCGACAACAGCTTCACCAGCGACAACGACTCGCTGACCTCCACCAGCGCCTTCGTGGATGCCGACGTGGATGTGCTCGGTTCGGAAAACGACGTGGACCTCGACTTCGACGACACGATCTGACTTCGAGGACACGATCTGACCGCTCCCGGTTGATCCCCCCTACCAGCATCTTCTGTTCCACGCCCGCTGCCCGCCGATTCGCCCCGGCGGGCAGCGCCGTGCCCGGGGTTCACGATCAGCGTTCGGTGTATTCGCCGCTCGCCTCGGGGGTCCTTTGCGGGGGCGAGCGTCGCGTCGGCCCTTAACGGAGACCCTTCCGGGGTACCCCGATCCGGACCGGCGCATTACCCTTTGGCTCGCAGCGCCACCACCCAACAGGTGTGCGGCGTTGGTCAGCTGAGGCGTTGACCCCGAAGTTGTGTCTATCCCTGAAAGGACGGTGAAGGCCATGAGCCCGGGCGCCAATGTCGAAGCCCCGCCGAAACGGGCCCGTGCGGTCAACGCGGTTAGCGCCGTCGAGGACCTGCTTTCCAAGGCCGAGCGCACCGACCTCGACCGTCGCATCAAGGCCGCCAAGGAACGCCTGGCGCAGTCCGGCTGCAGCGTGCTGGTGGTCGGCGAGTTCAAAAAGGGCAAGTCCACCCTCATCAACGCCCTGCTCAACGCCCCGGTATGTCCGGTGGATGACGACGTGGCCACCGCCAAGCCCATCGAGATCCGCCACACCCCCGAGCCCACCGCGGAGATCGTGTACCGGGTGGATGACCTGTCTGACACCAAAGCGCCGGTGGTGCGCACCATCCGCTTCGACGAGTTGCCCACCTACGCCAGCGAACCGCCCACCGCCCCCGACGCCCACGAGGTGGCCTCGGTCCGGGTGGGCCTGCCCCGCCAGTTGCTGGGCACCGGGCTGATCATCGTGGACACCCCCGGGGTGGGCGGGTTGGGCTCCACCCACAGCGCCATCACCATCGGCGCCCTGCCCTCCGCCGACGCCGTGTTGTTCGTCACCGACGCCTCCCAGGAGCTCACCGCCTCCGAGATGGAGTTTCTGCGCACCGCCCGAGCGTTGTGCCCGGCCACGGTCTGCGTGATGACCAAGATCGATTTCTACCCCCATTGGCGCAAGATCCTGGAGCTCAACCGGGGTCACCTGGAACGGGCCGGGATGAGCCCGGTGATGCTGCCGGTGTCCTCGCCGCTGCGCATGGCCGCCATTGACCGCAACGACAAGCAGCTCAACGCCGAATCGGGGTTCGGGGAGCTGGTGGCGGTACTGCGCGACGAGCTGGCGGCGCGGGCCGAGCGGGCCAGCCTCAACCGGTTGGCGTCAGAGCTGAAAGAGATGCTGGACCATCTCGAAAGCCAGCTCCGCACCGAGTTGGCGGTGCTCGATGACCCCGAGGAGTCCGCCAAGTTGGTCCGGGGCCTGGAAACGGCCAAGGAGAAAGCGGACCGGTTACGGGGTCAGGCTTCACGCTGGCAGCAGACCCTCAACGACGGCAGCACCGATCTCAGCGGGGACATCGAGTTCGATCTGCGGGCCCGGTTCCGTGATCTGGTGCGCGACGCCGAGGAGTCACTGGAAAAGGTGGATCCCGCCAAGACGTGGGAAGAGTTCGAACCGTGGCTGTCCAAGCAGGCGTCAGGGGCGATCACCGCCAACTACACGCTGTTGCACGAGCGGGTGGTGGCCCTGGCCCAACAGGTGGCCACCCACTTCGACACCGACCAGCAGGACATCGTGGAGCACCTCAGCATCGAGGACCTGACCACCGGGAACTTCGAGTTCGATCTCAAACCCAGTTTCAAGGTGGATCGGGTCAGCCCCATCAACAACGCCATGTCGGCCCTGCGGGGCACCACCGGCGGCATGATGATGCTGAGCATTTTCGCCAGCATGGCCGGGGTGGTGCTGGCCGCGCCGGCGGTGTTGGGGGTGGGCGCCATCATGGGCCGCAAGATGGCCAAGGACGAACGGGCCCGCCAACTCCTGCAGCGTCGCATGATGGCCAAACAAGCGGTGCGCAAGTACACCGATGACCTGATCTTCGTGGCTGGCAAGGACTCCCGGGACACGTTGCGGCGCATCACCCGCCAGCTACGGGACTACTTCTTGCAGCGGGCCGAGGAGCTCACCGCGTCCACCTCGGAATCGTTGGCCGCGGCGCAGCAGGCGATCCGCTCCAGCGAGCAGACCCGGGCCGGCCGCACCAAGGTGGTGACCGCCCTGTTGGGTCAGATCAGCGCCTCCCGGGCCGCGGTGGCCGCCATCGATCCGGGTACGTCATGACCGTGCCGGCCCAGGAACGCTCAGCGCTGCTACAACACGTGCTTTCCCTGGTTATCGATGCCTCAGCGGCGTACCAGGGCACCCCCCAGGCCCGGATCCTGGACGAGGTCATGGCCCGCATCCACGAACCGTTGCGGGTGGCCATCGCCGGCAAGGTCAAAGCCGGCAAGTCCACGCTGCTCAACGCCCTGGTCGGTGACGAGGTGGCCCCCACCGACGCCGGCGAGTGCACCCGCATCGTGACCTGGTACCGCCACGGCATCGCCAGCCGGGTGTGGCTCACCCCGCGGGGCGGCATCGCCGGGCAGATCCCCTTCACCCGCAGCGGTTCGGGGGCGTTGCAGGTGCAGTTGGGCAACTGGGAGGCCAACCAGATCGAAAGCCTGCAAGTGGAATGGCCGGTACCGCCGCTGGCCACCATGACCCTCATTGACACCCCCGGTATCGGCTCGCTGTCCAGCGACGTGTCGGCGTCCTCCATGGCGTTCCTAGCCCCCGACGATGAGCAGACCACCCCCTCGGACGCGGTGGTGTACCTGCTGCGGCACCTGCACGCCACCGACGTGTCCTTCTTGCACGCCTTCCATGAGGAGGAATACGCCCAACCGTCCCCGGTCAACTGCATCGCGGTGTTGTCCCGGGCCGATGAGGTCTCCGCCGGCCGGATCGACGCCATGACCTCCGCGTCACGCATCGCCGCCCGCTACGCCACCGATCATCGGCTGCATCGGTTGGTGCAAACGGTGGTGCCGGTGGCCGGTTTGCTGGCCCAGGCCGGCACCAACCTGCAGGAGCTGGAGTTCCGACGGTTGCGCATGATCAGCGCCGCCGAGCCCGACGATCGTGAAAAGTTGCTGTTGTCCGCGGACCGTTTCGTGATCGGGGACACCACGGTGCCGTTGGCGCCCAACGAACGACGGTTGCTGATCGAGCGGTTGGGGCTGTTCGGGATCCGCCTGGCGGTGGACCTGTTGGGCACCGGTCAGGCCCAGACGGCGTCGCAGTTGGCCAACCAGTTGGTGGGCCACAGCGGCATCACCCACCTGCGTGACGTGTTGCTGTCACAATTCGCGGATCGGCGGGACACGCTCAAGGCCCGTTCGGCGTTGCTGGCGGTACAACGGTTGCTGCAGATGGCGCCGGTGGCCCGCTCCGGTGAGCTGGAAGCCCGGGTGGAACAGATCCGCTCCGGGGCCCACGAGTTCGCCGAGTTGCGGTTGCTGAACTCGCTACGCGCCGGCGAGGTGGACTTCCGGCCCGATGAGGGTCGCGAGGTGGAGCGGCTGTTGGGTGGCGACGGTGGCAGCATCCGGGCCCGGCTGGGGTTGGAGTCCCAGGCCGACGAGGACGAGGTGCGTCGAGCGCTGTTCGTGTCCCTGGGCCGCTGGCGCCAACGGGCGGAGAACCCCGTGTCCTCGTTGGCCACCTCCGCCGCCAGCCGGGTGCTGGTGCGCACCTGTGAAGGCCTTTACGCCGGCCTGGTGACCGTACGCTGACCTGATGGTCCAGGTGGTCTGAACGCCTGAACATCTGAACGTCTACACCGCGGTGGCGAGGTCCTCGCGCAGCGCAGCCAGGAACTCGGCCCGGTTGGTGGCGCCCAGCTTCTGGCGGATGTGGGCCACGTGGTGTTCCACCGTTTTCGGCGAGATGTACAGCGTGGCCCCGATGGCCTTGTGGGTCAGCCCGTTGAGCACCAGGCGCGCCACCTCCACCTCCCGCTCCGACAGTCCGGCGGGGGTGACCGCGCCATCGTCGCGGCCGGTGCTTGGCGCCGGGGACGGGCCCGGGTTGGGGGCCTGGCCGCCACCGCGCAGGCTGCGGGCCTGACCCAGCAGGGATTTGGCCAGGGTGGCGTCGTCCACCCGGATGGCGGCTTGACCGGCCAGCTGCGCCGCTTCCCAGACGAACCCGGCCACCTGGAGGTTGCGGACCGCACCGTCGATGCGAGCGGCGTCGGGCACCCCGGTCAGGACCTCGGACCACACCGAGGCGGCGTCGGCCAACACGCTGACGCCGGGCAGCACGGCGGCGATCTGCTGCAACGCCGCCACCGCGTCGTGCAACGCGGCACCCGGCCCATCCACCGCCGAAACACCCCCGTCGGACGCTGCCGCCGCGACACCATCGGGCGGTGGGTCGGCGCCGGTGGGGGCTACCCCCAACAGCGCCTCCTCCTCGGCGGGGGTGATGCCCAGCCGGCCGGGGGCCGCGGCGCTGGCGGGGCGGACCGCACCGGCGCCAGCGGCGATGGCGGCTTCGAGCCGGGCCCAGTGCCAACGGGCGGACCACGCCGGCGGGGAGCCCAACCCGGCCAGGAAGGCGTCGATAGCCTCATCGAAGGCGTCCGCCACCATCGGCGGGGCGAAGCGGCGGGCCAACACCAACAGCTCGGTGGCGGCGTCCAGGTTGAGCAGGTCAACGTCGAGCGCCGCCAGCAGCTGGGTCAGTTGCCGGGCCACCGCCGCGGATGCCGCCACATCCCCGTTGCGGCGCGCCATCGCCGCCCGCACCGCCAGCGCCACCGCGTCAAGGTCGTCCATGTCGTCAGGCCCCCCGGCAGAAACGCCAGGGACCGCGGCGCCGCCAGACCCCGCAGACCCCGTGGGCGCTGACGCCTCGGCCCCGGCGCCGCTGAGCCGCACGATGTCCCCGCAGCGCAGCAGCGACCACCGGGTCAGGGCCCGGCGGCGGGGCCCGGGCCGGCCCGCCGTGCTACCGGTAGGCCCGCCGCCGTCGGGTTCGACACGCTCGACAAGGGGGCCGGCACTGCGGGACTGCCCGTGCAACGCCAAACGCGCCCCCTCGGGCTCCCCCAACGCCAGTGAGGTAACCGCCACCAGCTCCGCCGGCCCCAGCGCCGCCACCGTCGGGGACCGCAACAGCGATTGGGCGCCGATGAGGGAACGGACCGCCCGGCGAGCTTCCAGCAGCTGGGCCCGATCACTGCCCAGACCGGCCCGGGTGATCAGCACCGCCTCCCGCAGCTGGGACACCACGGGGGTGGTGGGCGCGGTCTGATCGAGCTCGTTGAGCAACGCTTCGAACTGTCCGCGTTGACCGGCCACCAGCAACGCCGCCAGGGTCTGCCAGCGCCACCACAGGTCCGACACCCCGTGATGACCTACCACCCGGGCCGACCACTGGGCCACGTCCATCCAGCGGGAACGCCGGGAGCTGGCCAGGGCCACCGCCGCAGTGGCGTGGGGTTCATCCTCATCCCTGCCCAGCACGTAGTCCGCCAGCTCGAAGCCCGCCGCCACCTCGCCTTGGAGCACCAACGCCTCGGCCTGCGCCCCCCGGCCGGCCAACGCCAACGGGCTGCGCACGGCGGCGGTGCACGCGGCCCGGTCGAACCATTCCGCCGCCGCCCGGGGGTCCGCCGCCAACACCTCGAAGCCGGCTTCCAGAAATGACTGGGCCGCTTCCTCGTGCGCCGCCCGGCCGGCCCAGGCATGTTCCGCCCGCACCACTGTTGAGAAACCCCGGCGGGTCAGCAAGGTACCGGCGGCTTGATGGCCGCCGGCCAGCTCGGCGGGGCTCAATGAGGCCAACGCGGTGGCGAACACCAGCGGGGCCAGGCCCTCTGGTCCGGCTAAACCGGCGGCCTGCAACGCGGACCAGCCGGTGCCGGCGGCCACCGCGATCTCCGCCACCGATTGCGGATCACCCCCTGCGATCAGCGCTGCCAGTACCGGGCGATGGGCCGCGGGGAGCGCGGCCAGCTCGGCGCTGACCCGCTGGCGGGCCGGGGTCAGCTCGGGGCCTTCGAGCGTGGGAGGGTGCCCGTTGAAACGCCCCCGGGTGACCACGCCGGATTGCACCAGCGCGGCCAGGGTGGCCTGCACCAGCCACGGCCGCCCGTCCGTTTGTGCCGCCAACCATTCCAGCAGGATCCGGTCCGGCAGCGCTCCCAGCGTGGCGGCCACCCCGCCGGCCAGTTCGTCTTCGCTCAGCGGCCCCAGGCTCACCAGCAGGTCCGCCCGTCCGGCGCGCTGGGCCAACACCCCCAATGACGCCGCCACCTCCTCGCTCAACAGCGGCTCAACCCAGCTGACCAGCAGTACCCGCGGGGCGTCACCGGTGTTCGGACCGCCCGCCAGTGCCCGGGCCAGGGCCGCAAGGGAGGTCGGGTCCATTTGGTGGGCGTCATCGATCAGGCGGAAGCTGGCCCCGGACCGCTGCACCGCGGCCCTTGCTGCAGCCAGGACCCCACTACGGCCGCTGCCCATGGACCCGGTGATCGCCACCACCATCGGCCCTTCAGCGCCCGCGCCCGCCCCCACACCAGGCTCGCCGGTGCCGGCCGGGGCTCGCAGCCGGTTCGCCAGCCGATCGGCCAACATGGACGCTGCGGCGCGTTCGGGCTGGTTGCTCACCACCGGATCCTACGGTTTGGCCGGGGCCGAATCGGCCGATGCGGTGGACGCGCTGGGCTGGGCTCCCGAACCCGGTAGTCCAGCGATCAGCACCCGGGGTCCACCAACCTGCCCGCTGTAGCGCGATGGCTCGCTGGTCCAACGCCGTTGGTGCCAGTGCCGGTCCCGGGCGTGGGCGTGGAAATGGGTGGGAATCTGCCGCATGGTCCGGTCGATACTGAACGGTACGGCGTCGAAGCGGTGGACTGCGGCGGTTTCCAACGCCGCCATCATGTGGGCCACATCGGTTTCGGGGGCGTCGGTGCCATGGCGTTTCCACACCACCATCGGACAGTCGCATACCTCGCAGTCCGCCACCCAGCACACGTCATCCTCGTGGTACCAGTGGGTGAACCGCGCCGCCTCACAAAGCTCACAACCCTCCAGCGGGCTTTCGCCGCCGACCGCCTCACCCACGGTCAATACCATCCCGTACGGTACGCACCGCGGCCGCCACCTCCGCCACCGAGGCCCCATCGAGGCGCATCCGCATCAGCGCCGACGCCATGATAACCCCGTCCGCCACGGTGCACGCCTCAACCGCCTGGGCCACGTTGGAGATGCCGATACCCACCAGTACGGGCCGATCGGTGACGGCTTTCAACCGCTGGGCCATGCCCACCGCGGTGTCCGCCAATCTCGCCCGTTCACCGGTGATCCCCAACAACGACACGGCATACACGAACCCCCGGGACCGCTCGGTGATACGCGGCAGCCGTTCATCGGGCGCGGTTGGTGCCGCCAGCAACACGGTGGCGACGCCGCAGCGGTCCGCGGCGATGGCCCAGGGACCAACCTCTTCCAGCGGCAGATCGGGCAGGATGGCGCCGGATATCCCGGCCTCGGCCAACTCGGCGGCGAAGCGGTCGTGCCCGGCCCGGAAGGCCAGGTTGTAATAGGTCATCACCACCAGTGGGATGCCGATGTCCTCGCTGACGCCGTGCAATTCGGCGAGCACCGACAGCGGCGTGGTGCCCCGGCTCAGCGCCCGGTCCGAGGCCTCCTGGATGGTGGGCCCGTCCATGACCGGATCCGAGAACGGGATGCCCACCTCAATGGCATCGGCGCCGGCGTCGGCGAAGGCCCGCACCAGGTCAACCCATTCGGCGTCGAGGCCCCCCGACACGTAGGGCACGAACAACTTGCGGCCCGCGTCGCGGCGAGCGCTCAGGTGCGCTTCAAGATCGATCACGATCGGCCACCTGCGGAACCGACGATCGGACCGCCACCGGCATCCGCCGCAGCGATCCGATTGTCGAGGATGGCCTGGACCTGGGCCACGTCCTTGTCGCCACGGCCGGAGAGGTTCAGGACCACCGTCTGGCCGGCCAGCGCCGCCCGTTCCCGGGACACCCAGGCCACGGCGTGGGCCGATTCCAGCGCGGCGATGATCCCCTCGGTTCGGGCCAACAGCTGAAAGGCGTCGAGCACCTCGTCATCGGTGACGGGGAAGTACTCGGCCCGCCCGATGTCCGCCAGATGGGAATGTTCCGGTCCGACCCCGGGATAGTCCAACCCCGCGGAGATGGACTCGGCCTCCTGCACCTGGCCGAACTCGTCTTGCATGAGATAGCTCAACATGCCGTGCACCACCCCGGGCACACCCCGCCCCACTGCCGCCCCGCCGGCCGGTTCCACCCCCACCAGGCGCACCCCCGGCAACTCGGCGAAACCGGAGAACAGCCCCGCAGCGTTGGATCCGCCGCCGACGCAGGCCACTACCACGTCGGGGTCCCCGCCGGTGAGGGCCCGGCATTGTTCGCGGGCTTCGTCCCCGATGACCCGGTGGAACTCCCGCACCATCCAGGGGTAGGGATGCGGTCCCATCACCGAACCCAGCAGGTAGTGGGTGTCAGCGATGTCGGACACCCAGGCCCGCATGGCTTCGTTGACGGCGTCTTTGAGGGTGCGGGAGCCGCTGCTGGCCGGGCGGACCTCGGCCCCCAACAGCCGCATACGGAACACGTTGAGGGCTTGGCGGGCCATGTCCACCTCGCCCATGTAGACCACGCAGCCCAGGCCCAACAACGCCGCCGCGGTGGCGCTGGCCACCCCGTGCTGACCGGCCCCGGTTTCGGCGATGACCTTGGTCTTGCCCATCCGCTTGGCCAGCAGCGCCTGACCCAGCACGTTGTTGATCTTGTGGCTGCCGGTGTGGTTGAGGTCCTCCCGCTTGAGCAGCAGCCGCAACCCCAGCTCGGGGCCCAGGCGATGGCATTCCGACAGCAGCGAGGGCCGGTTGGCGTAGGTCCGCAGCAAGGTGTCCAACTCGTCCCGGAACACCGGATCGGCCCAGGCGTCCACGAACGCCGCCTCCAGTTCTTGGCACGCCGGCACCAGCGTTTCGGGCACGAATCGACCACCGAATCGCCCGAATCGACCCTCCGGTGAGGGTTGGCCCATCACCGTCGGACCTGCGGAGGGGGGCGGCCCGGCTACGGGGTTGGCGGTCACGCGGTCACCATGGGTCCGAGTCTCGCCGCTGGGGCCGGGGTGCGGGAAGTCGGATTCCAGCGGGCCGGTGCGGGACCGGTGCGGGGGCGCCTCACTCGCGCTGCCAATCGAACGGACCACCCGCCGTTGGGCCCGGTCGCAGCGAATCGGCGTCCAGCGCCAGACCCGGATCGGTGGCGGCTTCGTCGGGTGCGGCGGCTTTGGCGGCGGCGATGAACCGGCTGACCTTGAGCGCGTCCTTGTGTCCGGGCGCCGATTCCACCCCGGTGGACACGTCCACTCCCCATGGGCGCACCTGGTGAATGGCCTCCGCCACGTTGTCGGGGGTCAGCCCGCCCGCCAGCAGCAGCCGCCGGTTGGACGGGGCCCGCTCGGCCAGGGACCAGTCGAACATCTCGCCGCTACCGGGCGTGGGCGAATCGATGAGGGCGATATCGGCGTGGTACTCGTCGAATCGGTCCAGATCCGGATCCCCGGCGGCGAAACCCTTGATCAGCAGCCCCACCCGGCTGCGGACCCATTGGCAGTCAGCGGGGCTTTCGTGGCCATGGAGTTGCGCCGCCCGCAGCCCGGCGAACTGACAGATCTCCACCACCCTGCTGGGAGCCTCGTTGCGGAACACGCCCACCGTGAGCACCTCGGGCGGGAGCCGACGGGCGATGTCCCGGGCGATGGCCGCCGCCAACTGTCGGGTTGAGGGGGCGAACACGAAGCCCACCGCGTCAGCACCCTGGGCCACCGCCAGCAGTGCGTCCTCTTCGCTGGTCAGACCGCAGATCTTGACGAACATCGCCGGACCAAACTAGCCGGGGTGGGTGACCGCCACCCGCCGGGTCAGGGCAGGAGGTCCGCGACGGCCACAGCGGGATCGGCCGAGCGGACGAGGGACTCGCCCACCAGCACCGCTTGGTAACCGGCGTCACGGAGAACCAGGGCGTCGGGGCGTCCGGTGATGCCGGATTCGGCCACCTTGACCACGCCCTCGGGGATCAGCTCGGCCATGCGCACCGCCCGCTCGGTGTCCACCTCGAACGTCACCAGGTCCCGCTGATTGACGCCCACCAATGTGGCCCCAACCGCCATGGCCCGGTCCAGCTCGTTCTCGTCGTGGATCTCCACCAGCACGTCAAGACCCACGCCCACGGCGGCGGCGTGGAATCGGCGCAACTCGTCCTCGCTGAGGGCGGCAACGATCAAGAGCAGGCAGTCCGCGCCCATGCAGCGGGCGTCGAACACGTCCGCCAGGGACACCGTGAAGTCCTTGCGCAACACCGGCAGACCGACCGCGGCGCGTGCCGCTTGGAGATCGCCCGGGGATCCGCCGAAGAACATCTGGTCGGTGAGCACCGACAGGCCGGCCGCGCCACCGCTGGCGTATTGAGTGGCCAACAACGCCGGATCCAGATCGATGGCCAGATCGCCCTTGGACGGGGAGCGACGTTTCACCTCGGCGATCACCGCCAGGCCCTGCTGCTGAGCCGCCTCCCGCAGGGCGCGCCGAAACCCCCGGGTGGGCGCGGTCTGGTGGGCCCGGGCCTCCAGCGCCGCCAGGTCAAGGGAATCGGCATCGGCGGCGGCGCCCTGACGATGGGCGGCGAGAATGCGGTCGAGGTAGGTCAGAGCTCAAGCCCCTTCCCGGCCAGCGGGGTGAGACGGGAGATCTCGGGCCGTCCGGCCAGCAAGCCACCCAGTTGTTTGCCCACCGCAGCCATCACATCGCTGCCAGAGTGGGTGGCCACAGCGTCCCCATCGGTGTACAGCTCGTAGAACCACACCACGTCGGCGTTCTTGTCGTCGGTGTGCAACACATATACCTCGGTGCCGCCTTCGCCCTGCTGCACGTGTTCGAGCATGGGCTGAAAGGCGGCGATGACCTGGTCACGCTTACCCTCGGCAGCGGTGATCTTGGCGATGATGACAGGCTTGGCCATAAGGGCGGACATTAGCCCCCGACGCCCAACCAGGCAGCCCGACACCGCCCCGGCTTGTCGAAGGCGACCCGGCGATTCTGGTCTTTTCCGACGATTCGCCCGGATTCGGCGGCGCTTCAGTCCCGCCAGCGATTCGCCCAACGATTCCAGGTCGAATCGGTCTGCCGCCCCGGCGATTCGACGGCGATTCGGTCTTATCCGGGCGATTCGGCGGGCGACATTCGGCGATTCGGCCACACCCGGCGAACTGACAGCGATTCGCTCCTGCCCCGATTCGCTGCTGCCCTGGCGATTCGGTGTCCTCCTGGTGCATGGCCCGGCGGCGGACCAGGACGGCTCAGTAGGACCGGCGGGTCTGACGGCCGGGGCGGCGGTGGGCGTTGCCTTTGGTCATGGCCCATATCGGCAGCAGGAAGAACAACGCCCCCGCCGTCAGGGCGCACGTCAGGGCGGCGGCCCAGAAGCCGTTCCAGCGAACCATGGCCCCCGCCAGGGCGAAACCGGCTGCCACCGCCAGCAGGATGGTGGGTGACAGAACCAGGACCAGGCGGGGCAACGATCGGCGGGTGGTGCCCCCATCACCGGCGCTGGCGTAATGACGCCAGTCCCGCTCCCCTGCCGCCACCCGAACACCGGGCCGCAGCACCGGATCCCGCCAGTTCGGGCTCCCGCTGACGCCGGGGCCACGCCCGCCGGCGCCGCCGAGCCCGCTGCCACCAGCGCTGCCACCAGGACCGGGGCGGCCGGGGCGGGGGCCGCCAACGCCGGCACCGGCGGGCGCAGGGCCCGTTGGCCGTGCACCGGATCGCTCGGTTCGGTCGCCCCGGCCGGGCACCCGGTCACCCAAACCCAGGTCGTACTGCCGGCGGCGGTAGGGGTCCCCCAGCACGGCCCAGGCCTCGGTGATCTGACGCATGCGGAGCTCGGCGTCTCGCTGCACCGACGGCTTAGCCCCCACCTGACGGTCCGGGTGAAAGCGCCGAGCCAACTGCACGAAGTGGCCGCGCAACTCCTCCGCGCTGGCGTCGGGTGACGCACCCAGCACGTCGTAGTGGCTCATCGTTCGCGATCGTAGGAGCTGACCGCCCGCCGTGCGCCCTCAGCCGGCGACGGCACCCGGCCGCGGACGCTCAGCCCGCCGGCAACTCCTCAACCCGGACACTGACCGCCCCGACCCGAACCGTGGCGCCCGGTTCCACCGCACGCTTGCAGTAGGCCAAAGCCCACCGGCCACCGGCGCCCACGGTGGTAACCGCGCCCACATCGCCCCCCGGCTCCGCACCCTCGGCGTGGACCGCGGCGCCCCGTACCATACCGTCTAGAACCATACCGTCTAGAACCATACCGTCTGGTACTGCGGGGTCCGACGGTCCGGTCACCACCAGGCGACGCAACCGGCGAGGGGTGTTGCTACCCCGGCTGTCGATGCGGGCCACCAGTTCCTGACCGGTGTAACAACCCTTGGTGAAGCTGACCGCGTGCTCGATGAGCCACCGACCGGCCTCGGCGGGGATGGTGTGTTCGTCCAACTCCGCACCCATGGCCGGCACGCCCGCGGCCACCCGCCACTCGTCATACCGAGCGGTATCGACCACGGGGAGGGACGATTGGGGTGACACATCCGGGCCCAACCGATCAAAGCCCGTCAGCACCGGCCAACAGGCGTCGGCCACGATCTCCGCCCCCTCCGGTTCGGGCAGCGAAGCCCCGACCCCGCCCCGTACCGCCCAGCATGTCCAGCCCTCCAACAGGGTGAGTTGGCACTTGGTGCGCAACTTGAAACGACCCAGCCTGCTCAGCACCGCCTCGCCCCAACCGGCGTCCACGTCCAGCAGATACCGGTCCTCGGCGGTGCGGGTGATGCGCAGCAGGGCATCGACCTTGCCCTGCGGTGCCAGCAGCAAGCTGTAGGTGCTGGCACCCACGGCCAGCGCCACCACGTCCTGGCTGAGTTGGCCCTGCAGGAACCGCTCGGTGTCCGGTCCCACCGCCTCAATGACCTCACGATCGAGGCGGAGTTGTTCCACCGGAATGTTGACAGCGCTCATTGCGGGCTCCTCAGGGTTCGCACCACGTTGGCCACCAGTCGCATACCCACGTCCTCACCCAACGACATGATCGATTCCGGGTGGAACTGCACCGCAGCAACCGGTAAATCGGTGTGCTGCACCGCCATGACCACCCCGTCCTCGCTGTGGGCGGTGGCCCGCAAGCAGCCCGGCAACTGCTCGGCGGGGGCGAACAAGGAGTGGTAGCGCCCGGCCAGGAACTGCTCGGGCAGGTTCGCGAACAGGTCGCCATCGAACGGGTCACGGTTGGCGGGGTCACGGTTGGCAGGGTCACGGTTGGCAGGGTCGTCGGGGGCGGCGACGTTGATCACGGACGCTTTGCCGTGCATGGGCAACTCCAGCAGCCCCAACGTGCCCCCGAAGTGTTCCACCAGCCCCTGCAGCCCCAGGCACACCCCGAAGATGGGCAGCCCACGTTCGAGCACGGCGGCCACCGTGTGGGACACGCCGAAATCCGTGGGGCGGCCCGGCCCCGGGGACAGCACCACCAGATCGGGTCGGACCCGGTCCATTTCGGCGGGGTCGATCCCACGGCCCTGCGGCGGGCATCGCACGGTCACCACCTCGGCCCCGGTGGCCCGGAAGTAGTTGGCCAGGGTGTGCACGAAGCTGTCCTGATGGTCCACCAACAACAGCCGACGTCCCGCGCCGGGCTGGTCATGGGGATCCACCCCACGCTCGCGCAACAGCCCGACGCCGGCGCCGAAGCTCCCGGGTTCGGGCGGGCGGGGCTCCCGGATGGCATCGAGGAACGCCGAGGCCTTGAGCACGGTCTCCGCCTCCTCCTCCTCGGGGTTGGAGTCGAACAGCAAGGTGGCGCCCACCCGGACCTGGGCGGTGCCGTCGATCACCCGGATGGTGCGCAGCGTCAGGCCGGTGTTCATGTTGCCGTTGAAGCCGATCATGCCCACCGCCCCGCCGTACCAGGACCGGGGTGAGCGTTCGTGGTTCTCGATCCATTGCATGGCCCAGGCCTTGGGGGCGCCGGTCACCGTGACCGCCCAGGCGTGGCTCAAGAAGGCGTCGAGGGCGTCGAATCCCGGGCGAAGGCGGCCCTCCACGTGGTCCACGGTGTGGATCAGCCGGGAGTACATCTCGATCTGGCGGCGGCCGATGACCTTGACCGAGCCCGGCACGCAGATGCGGGACTTATCGTTGCGGTCCACGTCGGTGCACATGGTCAGCTCCGACGCGTCCTTCTCGGAGTTGAGCAACGCCAGGATCTGCGCGGCATCGGAGATGGGGTCCCGGCCCCGGGCGATGGTGCCGGAGATGGGGCAGGTCTCCACCCGGTCCTCGTCCACCCGCACGTACATCTCCGGGGAGGCACCCACCAGCCACTCCCCCGCCGTGGGCCCGTGCTCGCCAGGAACCGGTCCCAGGTTGATCAGGAACCCATAGGGCGACGGGTTGCGTTCCCGCAGCCGCCGAAACAACGCCGAGGGTGGCGACGGGCAGGGCTCGGTGAAGCACTGCCCGGGCACCACCTCGAACAGGTCCCCCCGCCGGAAGGCCTCCTGGGCCTCCTCCACCAGCACCGCGTATTCCCCGGGGGCGTGGTCCGATCCCCCATCGATCACCGGCCGGGCCCGATAGGGGTGGCTGGACCCCACCCGGTCCAGCCCGACGGTGGTGTTGGGGACGCCGCCCGGGGTGGCCACGGTGAACTCATAGCGGCGTAACTCACCCAACTCGCGGCGATGATCCACCACCAGCAGCTCGTCAGGGAGGTACAACACCAGGTCACGCTGCGTGGCGGGTCGTTCCTGGCGGAGCTCCAACGCTTCGAACTGGAACGCCAGGTCATACCCGAAAGCGCCGTAGAGGCCCAGGTGGGGGTCCTCGGACGAGCGGAACAGGTCAATGAGGGCCCGAACCACCGAAAAGACCGACGGCTGACGGCTGCGTTCCTCCTCATCGAAACGCCGGTCCGGGGTGCGGATCAGCACGTCCAGCCCGTCGGGTCGATTCGACATCGATTCGACCGGTGACTCCCCGGGCGCTGCGGCGGGGTCCAGGCAGGTGCTCACGGCCCCCAGCAACACCGTCCCACGCTGATTGAGGGCGTCCACGTGCACCTGGCGCCCGCGGGTCCACACCTTCAGCGCCGGATCAGAAAAACCCAGGTCCCAGCGGGTGTACCGACCGGGATACTCGTAGCTGGAGGACAGCAGCACACCGCGCTGGGTGTCGAGCCGGTCGATCAGGGCCTCAATGGCCGGGCCGGCTTCAACGTCCTGGGTGCGGCAATCCACCATGATGCCCCCGCCGGTCACATATCGGGTCTCGACGGCGGCGGCAGGGTTCACAGGTACAGGCCAGGCGCTGCGGCTTCGAGACGCTCGGCGGCGAGGGCGTGCACGTCACGTTCCCGCAGGATGATGTAATCGTCGCCGCGGACCTCCACCTCATAGCGGTCCTCGGGGTTGAACAGCACCTTGTCCCCGGCCTGCATGGTGCGGGCGTTGGGGCCCACCGCCACCACCGTGGCCCAGGACAGGCGCTTGCCCATCTGGGCGGTGGCGGGGATCAGGATGCCGCCGGTGGAGCGCCGCTCGCCCTCGGCCAGTTCCAGCTTCACCAGGATCCGGTCGTTCAACATCTTGATAGGTAGCCCGCCACCCTCGGTCTGCGCCGCCCGGCTGGCAGCGCGGCTGCTCTTGGGGGCGGCACTGCCGGTGGCGGGCGCTGCCGTCGGGGTCGGCGGGGCGGCGTCGGTGGCGGGGCCGGGGTCGGGGGTGGCTTCGGTGCTCTGGACACCTGTGGTCGTCACAGCCGCGACGCTAGCAACGCCAACCTCCACCGCCCCCTCCGTATGGGGGTTCACCGTTACCTCGCGCATGCTGCATCATCGGGAGCGGACCGCTGTGACCTGCGGTAGCGTTCGCCGCCATGGCAGCGCAGCGGTTGACCCTCACCACCAGCGACGACGTGGAACTCGAAGCCGAGCTTCATGTACCGGACGGCGCCCGGGCGGCGGTGCTGTTGTGCCACCCCCACCCGTTGCGGGGCGGCTCGATGTCTGACGGGGTGCCCGATGCCTTGTTCCGGTCGCTGCCCGCTCGGGGCGTGGCGGCGCTGCGGTTCAACTTCCGGGGGGTGGGCCGCTCCACCGGCACCCACGACGAAGGCCGGGCCGAACAGCACGATGTCCGCGCCGCCATCGCCGCGTTGGCCGCCGCCGCCCCGGGGTTGGCGCTGGTGGTGGCCGGCTGGTCCTTCGGAGCCGACGTGTCTCTGGCGGTAACCGATCAGGCCATCACCGGCTGGTCCCCCATCGCCCCGCCGCTGCGGATCGGCGGCACCGAGGCCTTCGAGGCGGTGGCCGCGGACCCCCGGCCCAAGTTGCTGCTGTGCCCCGAGCTGGATCAGTTCAACCCCGCCGACAAGGCCCTTCAGACCGTGGCTGGCTGGCAGCATGCCGACGTGGTCCCCGTGCCCGGCGCCGACCATTTCCTGTGGGGCCACGAGGATTTCCTCACCGAAGCGGTGGACGGGTTCGTCACCAAAATCGTGACCGACCGCGCCTAGCCCCTGCGGCCACCAGCGTGGTTCGGACGTGGTTACACGTTGTAGAAGGCCCAGTCGGTGGGCCGGCCCAGGATCAACTTTCCGAGCGATTCGTAGCGGCTCCACGAGGCGATCGTGTTCTGACGCAGGGTCTGCAAATCGCGGAAGCGCCGCTGCAGTGATGACTCGTCCCGGAAGGCGGTCGAGCCGGCCGACTCGTGTAGCAAATCGACCGCCTTGACCGCCGATTCGAGGGCGAATACCGACGCCAGGCCCATCGGCACGCAGCGGTCGCCGACGATCCGGCTACCGTCCTGCACCAAGGCCAGGCTCTCGGTGACCACGGCGCGCAATGTGTGACGGGCGGCCTGCACGAGCGCCTGCGCCCGAGCCAACCGCTCTTGCACGGTGGCCCGGTCCGCTGTCAGCGTGGCGCTGTAAGCGGGGGTTTTGGCCAGCGCCAGCTCAACGAAGTCATCGATCGCGCCCTGGGCGATGCCCACGCCGACCCGGGCGATTCGCACGGCATCGAAGACCGGCCCGAGACGGTAAAAGGGGGTGGCGAAGGGGCCTTCGGTGCTCTCCCATGCGCCGAGAAGGAACGTCCGCTCGGCTGGGACGAACAGGTTGTCCGCGGTGAAATTGGTGCTGCCCGTCGCCCGCAGCCCGAGCGTGTGCCACGTGTCGAGTATGCGTACGTCGGCGGGGTCGAGGTACGCCACCACACTGGTGGGTACGCCATCGGGGCCGAACACCGGGCCGTTGGCATCGCTGAGCAACGTCAGCACCACGAGGCATGTGGCGTAATGGGAGGCGCTGCCGAACGTCCAGTTACCGCTCACCCGGTACCCGTCACCGTCGGGGACCGCGGCGCCCGGCGGCACAAAGGACCCGCAGCAGACCGGGCCGCGAGCCCTGACGACGGCGTCGCGTGGGGCGGGCGGCAGAAACTGCGCCACCGTGGTGATGAAGTTGCAGTTGCTCACCA
The DNA here is from genome assembly GCA_046155365.1 of Acidimicrobiales bacterium. Taxonomy (GTDB): domain Bacteria; phylum Actinomycetota; class Acidimicrobiia; order Acidimicrobiales; family CAIXPF01; genus CAIXPF01. The sequence continues at coordinate 19,153 of JBJXFH010000094.1, forward strand.
CCCACCCGGTGGCGGCATCGATGCGGGTCAGATCCTCGATGACGTCAAGCGATTCGTTGGCGTCCAGCTCCAGCCCGCCGAGCTCTCGCGGCGCCCACATGCGGAACATGCCGGTGTCGATGAGGGCCGTCATGACTTCCGGGGCCATCCGACGATTCGCCTCCGCGGCGTTGGCGTGTTCGCGTATGAGGTCGGCGACGGACGCCACGTCCGGCGTTCGCAAGTCGAGGTTCGTGACTGCAGCCATTGTTTGCCGGGCTCCTTTTCTTCGATTCGGTGGCCTGCGTCTCGCGCCGAACCGTTGGGTCCGTGACGGTAGGTCTCACCGAAATGCAGGCCTTGTAGCGCCTCCATGAAGTGATGCGTGCCACGGATCGTGCCGCGGGCTGGCACAGCGCGTAACGGCCATGACGCGCCCGCGGCATCGTTCCGGCCGGGTCAGGGCAGCAGCGTGGACTGCCAGGCGACCATCTGCCAGGTACCGCTGCGGCGCACCCAGACGTCGGTGTAACGGAGGTTCAGGTTGCGATCGTGACCACCCGCGGTCACGTGCAGGGTCGCGGATCCGGTGCAGATCGCGGCGTCCCCGAAAACGGTGGCGTGCTGGCCGGAACAGTCGATCTGGCGGTAGCGCACCCGGCCGGAGATGATCGAGTCGATGTAGCTGGCCTTGGTGTCGACCAACGCGTTGGAGTGCGTGTAGTGCAACTCATCGGCCAACAACTCTTCGAGGCGGGCCTTGTCCCCGGCAACTTGCGCATCGAAGCGCGCCGCGTCCAATGCCAGCACTGCTGCTACGTCACTCATGATTGTGCCTCCGAGAAACTCCGGCGCCCATTGCGGTGCGCGACCTGGGCGCAGTCTCCCAGACCGGGACACCGGCGCGCCGAGATCGCAGACCCAACCTCGACCAGGCCCGGCTCCGGGCTATGGCGCCGCGGTGAACACGTACGGTTGCAGCGTCTCCTGGGCCCACGCCTGGCGCCGTTCGCTCTCCCGTCCGCCGTAATAGGCGAGCGAGCCCGGCTCAGTGCGGCCGTAGCCGTTGAAGTTCCCGAGACAGTCACGCAGCGGCGCGGTGGCCGTGTCGGCCTCGGCGCAGTGCTGGGCCCAGTCCGACTCGTCCTCTTCACGCACGTCGACCGCGTGCTGGCCGTTCTCGCGCATCGTGGAGAGAAGCCAGACCACGTAATCGGTCTGCTCCTCGATCGTCTCGGTGAAGTTGAACTTGCCGCCTCCGGACTGCGGGCCGGCCAGGATCAACAGGTTCGGGAACCCTGCGGTGTGCAAACCGAGGAACGTGCGGGTGCCGTCTTCGCGCCACTTGTCCGCGATCGAGCGCCCGTCGCGGCCCGTCACCCGAGCCACGTTCTCGCGCGACATGAAATCGAACCCGGTGGCGTAGATCAACACGTCGAGGTCGTACTGCACGCCGTCATGGACCACACCGCGCTCGTTGATGAGCTGCACGCCCAGCGGGGCGGCGTCCACCAGGGTGACGTTGGGCCGGTTGAACGTGGGCAGGTACTCGTCGTGGAACGTCGGCCGCTTGCACGCGTAGGCGTAGTACGGCTTGAGCGCGGCGGCGGTCTTCGGGTCTTGCACGATGGCGTCGACGCGGTCACGGATCTGCTGCATGATCCGGTAGCCCTTGTCGAGCTGGCGCTTGGTCCGTTCCTCACGGCTGAGCCGGGGCCGGCTGCTGGGCGCCGCGCTCTGCGCTGTGCCCTCGGCGGCGTTGCCGGCGGTCGGCTGGCGGCCGCGACCGTCGAGGATCTCCGCCACCCGGGCGCGGCGGGCGAGGGCCCAGCCCGGTTGCTGGCTCCAACGCTCGATCTGCTGTGGCGTGGTGCTGCGCTGGTCACGCACCTCAATCGTGGACGGCGTGCGCTGGAAGACGTAGAGGTGACCGGCCACCTTGGCCAGCTCGGGGATGGCCTGCACAGCGGTGGCGCCGGTGCCGATGATCCCGATCCGCTTGCCGGGCAACTCAACGTTGTAATCCCACCGCGACGTGTGGAAGGACTCCCCGGCGAAGCTCTCCATCCCGTCGATACGGGCCAACCGGGGGGTGGTGAGGATGCCGTTGGCCAGCATTACGAACCGGGCCCGCATGGCGTCACCCCGGGCGGTGCGGACCGTCCAGCGCTGGTCGGCGTCGTCCCAGGCGACCCCGGTGACCTCGGTGTGGAACAGACAATGGTCATAAAAGCCGAACCGGTCAGCGATCAACTGGCAGTACTCGAAGATCTCGAAACCCGACGCGTACTTCTGCTTCGGGAAGTAGCCGGTCTCATCGAGCAGCGGCATGTAGGCGTAGGACTCAACATCGCAGGCGATGCCCGGATAACGGTTCCAGTACCAAGTGCCGCCCACATCGCCGCCCCGCTCACAGAACCGGATATCGGTAAAGCCGGCCTTGGACAGCTTGTACCAAAGCAGCAAACCGGAGAAGCCGGCGCCCACCACCACAACCTCGCACTCGTCGGTCAGCACGTCGCGCCCAATGGGCTCCGCCGAGTAGTGATCTTCGAGATAGCGGGCGAAGGTGCCCTCCATCTTCATGTAGTCATCGGTACCCCGGCGGGCCTCGATGAACGCCCGCTGGTGCGTCTGCGCCTCGGCGTCGAACGTGACGTCAGCTCTGGCCTCCGGCATGCTCACCAGCTCGGGTTGGTCCAGAACGTCGTAACCCTTGCCGACGATCCGAGCCGACGCCTTGGCCGCCCGGGTGTTGAACAGCTTGTGCCCGGTGGTGGGATCGATGCGAATGGCCTGAACCGTTGGCGAACTCATCGTCTCTATCTCCTTGCTGTGCCCGCAGGCATGCCCCCAGCGCGGGCGAATGGCGCCCATTGTTGCCTAGGGAGCGGACCGCCGCCACCAATCGCGCCGGGCGCGGGGTGGCGACAGCTAACTAACCGACCGGGCGGACCTGGAGACCGGCGGCGCTCAGAGCGGCTTTGGCTTCGGCCACGGTGTGCTCACCGAAATGGAAAATCGACGCCGCCAACACCGCGTCGGCCCGACCTTGGACCACGCCATCCACCAGGTGCTGCAACGTGCCCACCCCGCCCGAAGCGATGATGGGGATGGTCACAGCCTCGCTGACGACCCGGGTCAACGGCAGATCGAACCCGTCCCTGGTGCCGTCGCGGTCCATTGAGGTCAGCAGGATCTCCCCTGCACCGCGACCTGCCACCTCCCGGGCCCAGACCAGCGCGTCCATTCCGGTAGCGGTGCGACCACCCCGGATGAACACCTCGAAACCCGACGGCGTGGCGTCACTGCGCCTGGCGTCGATGGCCACCACCACGCACTGGGCGCCGAACTCCGCTGACAGCTCATCGACCAGCTCCGGACGCTGCACGGCGGCGGTGTTGACCGACACCTTGTCCGCCCCCACCCGGAGCAACTCCCGGGCGTCTTCCACACTGCGGATGCCCCCGCCGATGGTGAAGGGGATGAACAGCTGCTCTGCGGTGCGACGGGCCAGGTCAACAATGGTGTTGCGGGCGTCGGAGCTGGCGGTGATGTCAAGGAAGATCACCTCGTCGGCACCCTCGGCGTCATAGCGCATGGCCAGTTCAACGGGGTCTCCGGCGTCTCGCAGGCCCACGAAGTTGACGCCTTTCACCACCCGGCCGGCGTCGACGTCGAGACAGGGGATCACCCGGACCGATTGCACCGGGCGATGTTAGGGCCGGGCACGGAACGCCCCGGGGCGACGGGCCAGCACCGGAGGGTCCCCGATACGGCTGGTGGGGCGGGCTAAGTTCGCCGCCGGCTCGAACGGATCTTCGATGGATCGGGAAGCACTGCCAGCGTGGAAATCCAGCGACTCGTAGCCGAAGACGACGACAGCGTGGTGGCCGTTGATTTTCACCCCCGGCTCACCGTCGCCTACCACGAGAACCCCGTCATCCGCCGGGGGTTCCTGATCAGCGTGCTCCACGCCCTCGGCGCCGGGCGGGCCGGGTTGCACCTGGAGCTGGTCGATGGCACCAACCACAAGCTGGCGGTGTTCCGACCCCGTGGCGGATCGCACCGGGTGGTGGACATCGACACCGGAGCCGACGTCAGCGCCCGCTACCAGCTCCCCGACGGCCGAGCTGACCTGCTGGCCCGGCTGGGCGTGGATCATTTCGCCGCGGTCCAACTACTGCGCTGCGGTGCCGCCGACATGCCCCAACCGCCCGGTGGCTGGGGTGCCGGACGGCCCAGCACCAGCCCCGGCGGGGGCAACGTCGCCCGCGGGTCCAGCGGCACCGACAACGACGCCGACGCCGCCTTCCTGGCCTCCCTGGACCAGGCAAGGCTGTGGGCCGCAGCCCTGGCGGCACGGGACGCAGACATCGCCCTGGCCCGGGCCCGAGCCGCGCTGCCAGGGGTGGGCGCGGCGCAACTGGCCCGGGCCGAGCACCTGCAGCAGGCCGAGGAGGCGCGGACCCGGGGGGTGGAGCTGCACCGGCCCATCGCCCGTTTCGGCACCATGCTGGCGGTGGGGTGCCTGATCATCGGGTTGGTGCTGTTGGCCTTGGACGCCCGCATTGCCGACAACGGCTTCACCGGCTGGCTGCTGGTGATCCTGGGCCTGTTGGCCTCGCCGCTGGCCACCTTCGAGCACTTCCGAACCCATCAGGCCCGCCGGATCGAACAGGCGTCGCTGGCCCGTGCCGCCGAGCTAGCGGGCGGTAGCAGCAGCGATGGCGGCCGGGACGCGCCCAACCCGGTGTTCGCAGCCCCGGTGAGCCATCTGGCGGACCCGTGGCGGCGTCAGGCGCTGGCCCAGGCGTTGGAAGCCAGCGAGCGATGCGGCGGCGAATGGCAGGCCCTGGCCGGCGGGGTGTCCTCCTGGTGGGCCTTGCGTCACCGAAGCGCCATCGAGTCCTTGGCCGCCCAGCACGGCGGGGCCAGGGCCAACGGCGTGCAGTTCGGTGTGCAGCTCGATCAACCCGCGGCAGGGGTGCAGCCGGGGCAACCGCGCTCAGACGACCCCGCCGTTGGTGCCCATGCGCCGCTGCTGGCGGCCGCCGCCAAGCTGTTATCAGATCGGCTGGGCGAGCTGCGAGCGGTTGGGGCGGATCGTGAGCGCCTGCCGTTGTTGCTGGACGAGCCGTTTGCCGGGATGGACCCCGAGCAGCTCCTGCCCCTGGTCGAGACCCTGGTGGCACGGTCTGCAGATCATCAGATCGTACTGATCACCGGGGATCCGCTGGTGCGGGATTGGGTGGCCGAACGCCCCGCCGATGACGCCGTGCGCCTGGTTCGCCTGGGCCGGTTCATGGGCCCTTCCGCTCCCGGCATCAGCGCCGACCGTGGCACCGGCAACAGCCGCGGCAAGCGTGGCAGTGACAGTGGCGAAAGCGGGCTACCGGCCGCCCCGTCGCGCGCCACCGGACCAGCGGGCCGTGTCGCTCCCCCGGCGAGCGGCCCGGTGTCGCTTATCGTCGCCGCACCCCGCCCCTAACCGACCGGTTGGAGGCTGCAGATCCGGGTCGACGCAAATCGGGCAAGGTCGGCGCCGGTCGGGTAACGATCACGCACGCTCGCCCGGGTCGGGCAAGTTCGCCCACGTCAGAACGGGCCGAGCTGCAGTGGCGCTGTTCATGGTGGGCCCCTCGTGCAGCGGCGTAGCGCGAGTCCGTCGATCCCTACCGACCAGGAGGACCCGGATCGCGCGTTGCCGCAAGCTTGAGTCTCGGCTTGAGCAGCGCCGCGCCAGCCGCGACCGTTGCCGCCACGAGGAACCCGACCACCAGGGTCCGCCCCAGTTGCGGCTGTTGGGGGGCGGCGGCGACCAAGGCCCCTCCCAGCACCGGGCCCAACGCGAACCCCAGCAACTCGAACAGCGACAGCCACGAGGACACCACCCCCACCCCCGGCCCGGCGCCCTCGGGGCGACCCGCAACACAGCCATGCCCGTCACCATCGGAAGCCGACGGGGTGGGGTCTGCGGCTTCGAGGACCAACAGTGACAGTGGGGTCAGGGCCACCCCCATGCCCAGCGCTGCCACCGCCACCCCGCCGATGCCCACCGCCACCGGGACCGTGGTGCCCAACAGCGTGGTCTGAGCCAACACACCCCCACTGACCAGGGCCGCCCCGACGGCCGCCAACCGGGGCGCACCAACGCGCGCCACCAGCCGATCCGCGATCCAGGCTCCGACGCTCCACACCAGGGTCCCCAAGCTGACCGCCACCGAGGCCGTGGTGAGGCTGAACCCCCGCACCTCGGTCAACACCAGCGGGATGAAGGCATCGACGGCCACGAAGCCGTACGCCACCATGGCCCGGGCCACCACTGCGGCGGGCAGTCCGGGCGCGGCCCGCCACCAGCCGTCGGGCAGCAGGCGCCGGGCCGGGCCCCGAGCCAGCGCCACCCCACCCAGCAACGCCGCCGCGCTGCCCGCCGCGTTGCGAACACCAAAGGGCTGCAGCAGGTCAGCGGCGCTGATCAACAACCCCACCCCGCCGGCGAAGCGGACCGCATCCAGCATCCGCGGGTTCGCTGCCGCCGGAGCTGCCCTGTCCCCGGCGCCCGTGCCCGGCTCTGCGTCGAGGGTCGCGGGCAGACCCGCGGGACGCACCACGGCGGCGGCATCAGACGCCGCGGCAACCATCGTCCTAGGTGCCTGGGGCGCGGGGGTGAGGGCTCGCAGGGGCTGCCAGCCCAGCGCTGCGGCCAGCACCACCAGGGGTAGAAGCCCGCCGAACACCCACCGCCAGCCGAACTCACTGGCCACGATCCCTGCCAGGCCCGGCCCGGCGATCCCCGGTAGCACCCACGCGGTGGACAGCACCGCCAGCATCCGGGGCCGGGCGGATTCAGGGTAGGCCCGGCCGATGCAGGCGTAACCGATGGCCGGGATGGCGCCGGCGCCGAGGCCCTGCAACACCCGACCGGCCAGCAGCACGGCCACGCTGGGAGCGGCGGCGCCCACCGCCAGGCCCAAGCCGAACAGCGCCATACCGAGCGCGAACGGCGCCCACGGACCCCGCCGATCCGCCGCCGGCCCGGCCACCAACACCCCCACGATGCTCGCCACCGAGAACAGGCTGAAGGCCAGGCCGTAGCCGCCGCGACCGAGGTCCCGGGCCACGGCCGGCATCACCGTGGCCACCGCCAGGGTCTCGGACCCCACCAGCGTCACCGAGCCGACCAGCGCCACCGTCAACCATCGCCGGCCCGGCTCCCACGATCCCCCGGTCAGGGCCCGGTCCGGCTCCCGCTGCCCAGGCGGAGAAGCTTCGGGGTTCTGCGCTCCGGGGATCAACCCCGACAAACGCCAACCGCCTCGGCTGCGCTGAACGCCCCGTCGTACAACGCCCGCCCCACGATCACCCCGCCCAGCCGCCGTCCGGAAACCTGGAGCTCTCGCAACACCACCAGATGGTCCAACGCCCCCACCCCCCCGGAGGCGATGACCTCCACGTCGGTGGCGGCCAGCAACTCACGGTACGTGGCCACGTCGGGCCCGGCGTGGGTGCCGTCAACCTCGATCTGGGTCACCACGAAGGCGTCCACCCCAGACCCGGACCCGCTGAAGCTGGCCACGGCGTCCAACAGTTGCACCCCCGCCGAGATGGTCCAACCCCGCACCGCCACCTCCCGGCCCCGCACGTCCAGCCCCACCGCCACCCGACCAAAGCCGGCCGCCGCGGGCACCAGGTCGGGGTCGGTCATGGCCGCGGTGCCGACCACCACCCGTGACACCCCGAGATCGAACAGCGCCCGGGCCGCCTCCAGGGAACGGACCCCGCCCCCGGTCTGCACCGGCACCGCAACCGCAGCGGCGATGGCCCCGATGACGGGCCGATTGACGGGCTCACCGGACCGGGCGGCGTCAAGGTCCACCACGTGGATCCATGCCGCCCCGGCGTCGGCGAAGACCTTGGCCTGGGCCACCGGATCATCCCCGTACACCGTCTCCTGGCTGTAATCGCCCTGGTAGAGCCGTACGCATCGCCCGTCCCGCAGGTCAATGGCGGGATACAGGTGAAACCCTGCGTCGCGGGAACTCGGCGGTGTCGATGCCATGGTCCCCACCGCTCAGCCTGCGGGGTGCAGCGCGTCGCTGGCGCCCACGCCCACACAGGCCCCCACGAAGTTGCCCAGGATGGCCAGACCGTTGGCGCCGGACTTCTCGGGGTGGAACTGGCAGCCCCACACGTTGCGGGCCTCGATGGCGGCCACCACCGTGGTCCCGTACTCGCAGGTCCCCACGGCGTGGGCGTGGTCGTCGGGGGCGTAAGAGTGCACGAAGTAGACCCACGGCCCCGCGCCCAGCCCGGCCAGCAACCGGCTGCCGGAGCGCACCTCCAGCCGGTTCCATTGCATCTGCGGGCGCTTCACCCCCTCGGGCAAGAGCCGCACCGTGCCCTCTACGATCCCCAGCCCGGGCACCGTCGGGGTCTCCTCGGACGCCTGGTAGAGCATCTGCAGTCCTACGCAGATCCCCAGGAACGGCCGTCCCGAGGCCGCGGCGTCCAGCGCCACCGTGTCCAGCTTCGATTGGCGCAAGGCCTGCATGCAACGCCCGAAGTTCCCCACCCCGGGCAGCACCACCCCGGCGGCGTCGGCCACCAACCCGGCATCGGTGGTCAGCCGGGCATCGGCCCCCGCCCGTTCCAGCGCCTTTTGCGCCGATCGCAGGTTGCCGATGCCGTAATCGAGCACCGCCACCAGCGGCCGAGCCGTCCCCCCGGAGTCCGCGCCCCCGTCGCCGACGCCCCCGTCGCTGTCACTCATAGCGTTCCCTTGGTGGAGGGCACCGTGTCACCCTCGACGCGCACCGCGTCCCGCAGGGCCCGGGCCACCGCCTTGAATGTGGCCTCTACCAGGTGGTGGGTGTTGCGACCACGCACCGCGGTGACATGGAGGGTGATGGCGGCGTTGGTGACCACCGCCCGGAAGAACTCCTCGGCCAGCTGCGCGTCGAACGGCGGGGTGCCCAACAGCACCGGGTGTGACGGGTAGGCCACCTCCCAATGCAGATACGCCCGGCCCGAAAGGTCCAACGCCACGTCGATGAGGGCCTCGTCCAGCGGCACCCGGACCGAGGCGAAGCGCCGCACCCCGGCCTTGTCCCCCAGCGCCTCCGCCAGGGCCGTGCCCAGCGCCAGGCCCGTGTCCTCAATGGTGTGGTGGGTGTCGATGTGGAGGTCGCCTTGGACCTGCACCGTGAGGTCAAAGCCGCCGTGACGGGCCAGCTGCTCGAGCATGTGGTCGAAAAACCCGATACCGGTGGCGATGTCCCCGTGTCCGGAACCGTCCAGTTCGATAGCCACCTCCACGCTGGTTTCCTTGGTGACCCGGCTCCGTTTGCCCGCTCTGCTCATCGCACCCCTGCTGTCATCTCGTACCCAGCCATCTCGTACCGGTCCGTCCCGCCGACCATCGCATCGACCATCCCGCCGACCATCCCGCCGACCATCATCCAGCCAGCTCGATCAGCGCCGACTGCATGGCCTTCAAGAAGGCGTCATCCTCAGCCGGGGTGCCGATGGTCAGGCGCAAACACCCCTCGAGTCGGGGCCACGACGAGCAGTTTCGCACCAGTACCCCCCGTTGCAGCAGCGCGTTCCACAGGGCCCCACCACCGCCGGGGACCTCGGCCCGCAGCAGCACGAAGTTGGCTCCTGAGGGCCATACCCGCACCCCCAGCCCTTGCAGCGCCATCAGCACCCGGGCCCGCTCCGTCACAATGGCCGCCACCCGGGCTTCCATGTCCCCCGCGAAGTCCAAGGCGATGATGCCGGCGGCCTGCTTGAGGGCATCGAGGTGGTAGGGCAGCACCACCTTTTCCAGCTCGTCGATCACCCACCGGGGCCCGATGAGGTACCCCAACCGGGCCGCGGCCATGGACCAGGTCTTGGAGAACGTCCGGGTGACCACCAGCGGCTGATCGGGGCCCATCAACTCCTGCGCTGACCAACTGGCGAACTGCCCGTAGGCCTCGTCCATCACCAACAACGCCCCCGCGGCTCGCACCCGCTCCAGCACCGCTTCCACCAAGGGCCGGGGCTCCTCGCAACCGGTGGGGTTGTTGGGCGAGCACAGGAAAACCACGTGCGGCGCCGGGCCCGGACCGCCGGCCATCACCCGGTCGATCTCCGCCAGGGACAAGGCGAAGTCCTCATCCCGCTCACCCTCGATCACCGTGGCACCGCTCAACCGGGCGATGTGGGCGTGCAGGGCGTAAGTGGGCTCGAAGGTGGCCACGCTGCGTCCGGCCCCGGCGTAGGTCAACAGCAAGGTCTGCAACACCTCGTTGGAGCCGTTGGCCACGAACACCTGCTCCGGTCCCACCCCGTGCAGCGCACCGATGCGCCGACGCAGCTCGGTGGCGGCCCGGTCGGGGTAGCGATGCCATGCCACCTGGCCCACCGCGGCCGCCAACCGGGGCCCGAACGCCGGCGGCGGCGGATAGGGGGACTCGTTGGTGTTGAGCCGCACCGGTACATCCACCTGCGGCGAGTGGTACCCCTCCATCAGCGCCACGTCATCTCGTGGGGCCACCCGGCGCGATGCCATCGGGCCGATCAGCGGGGGGCCGGTCATCGGGGGGCCTGTCGCAGCAGGATGGACGCCGCGTGGGTGTCAAAGCCCTCGGCCCCGGCCAGGGTCACCACATGCGGTGCCACCTGCTCGAATCCGTCAGCATCGAGTTCCACGGTGTGCATGTGCTTGGTGAAATCGTCCACCGACAGCACCGACGCAAAGCGGGCCGAGCCGTTGGTGGGCAGCGTGTGGCTGGGACCGGCCAGGTAATCGCCCACTGACGCCGGTGCAAGGGTGCCCAAGAAGATGGCGCCGGCGTTGCGCACCCCGCCCACCTCCGCCATGGCCGCCGGGCACAGCAGTTGCAGATGCTCGGGAGCGATCACGTTGGCCACCTCAATGGCTTGGGCCGGCCCGTCGCAGATGGCGGCGTACCCGTTGAGCTCCAGGCTGGCCAGGATGTCCACCTTGCGGCCGGCGTCTTGCACCAACCGACTGATGGCGGCCCCCACCGCGTCCGCCACACCCTCCGACCAGCACAACAACCAGGCCAACCCGTCCGGGCCGTGTTCCGCTTGCACCATGAGGTCAATGGCCGCCAACTCGGCGGGGACGGTCTCATCGGTCACCACCACCACCTCCGAGGGCCCTGCGAACGCCGAGGGCACCGACACCAGCCCCCTGCCGGCCACCTCCCGTTTGGCCACCGCCACGTACACGTTGCCCGGACCCACGATCACGTCCACCGCCGGGACGCTCTCGGTACCGAAGGCCATGGCGGCAATGGCCTGCGCGCCCCCGACGGCGTACACCTCGTCCACACCGGCCACCCGGGCCGCGGCCAGGATGATCCCCGGCACCGCACCGGAGCGGTCCGGGGGCACACACAGCGCCACCTGCGCCACGCCCGCCACCTTGGCCGGGATGGCCGTCATCAGCACCGTGGAGGGGTACAGGGCCCGACCCCCCGGCACGTAGCAACCGGCCCGGGCCACCGGTTGGCGCCACGAACGCACCGTGACCCCGCCCTCGGAGAAGGTGTGGGGCGCGGTGAGCGTGGACCGCTGAAAGGCCCTGATCCGCTCCGCGGCGGCCTCCAACGCAGCCCGCACATCCGGCGCCACCGAGGACCAGGCGGCATCGATATCCTCCTGCGACACCCGGAATCGTTCCGGCCGCACCCCATCGAAGCGTTCGGTGAGCGCCCTGAGCGCCGCGTCGCCGCCCTGTTCCACCTGGCTGAGGATGTCGCGCACCGCTGACACCGGTTCCTCGGAGGCCAGGAACGGCTTGGGGAGGTGAGCGCGCAGCTCGGCGGCGGGAACGCCGCGCAGATCGAGTTGGGTGAGCATGGTCCGACCCACGCTATCGACCGGCCCGCCCGCCACGAAGCCGGGGATTCCGCCGTCAGACAGCGCCGCCTACCGTGGTGCGAATGGCAAGCTTGCGAGCCCAGCTCTCCACCATCGTGTCCTCCCTGAACGAGCTCACCGACCGGGTGGAGGTCCTGTCCCGTGAGCAGGCTGACCAGAAGGCCGAACAGAACGCCAGCGAACTGGAAGAGGCCGAACGGGCGCTGCGGGCCGGGGTCCGACGCCTGGAACGGCTGTTGCGCACCGTCCCCCGGTGACCAGCAACCGATCAGGCCGCAAAACGGCGTCAGCGCCGCTCAAGGCGGCGCTGACGGGGCGACACTGGGCGGCGGATCCCTATGTCGCCTGGTACCAGGTGGCGGGAACCTGGTAGGGACCATCTTAGGCACACCACCCCGCGTCGTGACAACCATTCTGGGGAAAAAACCGGCCAAACAAAGAAATAACCTGTTATGCCTGCTCCGGCCGGGTAACGCGGGTACCTGTTGGTAGTTGTGACGCAGGGCAGATGTCTTCTAAGGAGCAATCTGCGCATTTCGGCTTTCGCGCCGCACAGACCCGCCTTCCGTGCAAGATCAAGCGCAAACTGAAACGCCCCAGTTCCGCCGCCGGCAACATGGCGTTCACCTCGTGTTCGATCTTCACCGGGTCGGTTTCGGTGGTGATCCCCAACCGTCGGGTGAGACGCAGCACGTGGGTGTCCACCGGCAGGCCCGGAAGGTCCAACGCCACGCTTCGCACCACGTTGGCGGTCTTGCGGCCCACGCCGGGGAGGGACACCAGGTCCGCCATGGCTCCGGGCACCTCTCCCCCGTACACGTCGACCAGCCGGTTGGCCATGCCCAAGATGGAGCGGGTTTTGGCCTTGTAGAACCCTGAGGCGTACACCAGCTGCTCAACCTCGGCCGGGTCCCCGTGGGCCAGGTCCTGCGCGGTGGGAAAGCGGGCGAACAGGGCCGGCGTCACCCGGTTCACGTTGGCGTCGGTGGACTGCGCCGACAAGATGGTGGCCACCAGCAGCTCGAAGGCGTTTCGGTGCTCCAGCTCACACTGCGCTTCGGGGTAGACCTCGGCCAAGCGGCGGGCCACCTCTTTGGCTCGGCCTTTGGGGGTTCTCGGTTTGACCATCGAAGGGCACGGTAGCCCCACCCACGCCACCCACTTCCGAGCCGCGCCCTGGTCGCCGCGCCGTCCGACCGGGGCCAACAACGCTGGTAGCCGGGTAGTGTCAGCGGCAATGTCGTTCCCGATCACCTTGCACGGGCCCGTCCACCGTTTAGAGCATGGGGAACGGGACTCGATCGAGGCGCTGATCCACCGGCTGCACCCCGCCATTCGACACGCGCCCCTCGGGGACGCCACCTGGCGCACGCTGGTGAGCGGGGCCGGGCCTGATTACACCGCGGCGTGGGCCAGCCGGTCGGACCATTCAAGCCCGGACAGCACCGTCGAGGTCGTGGCCTACGCCCAGGTGACCAGGCTGCCAGCGGATGAGGTGTGGGTGGCCGAGTTGGTCATCGATCCCGCCCATCAGGAGCGTCTGGTGGATCTGGGCGCCCCGCTGTTGTCCCGGGCTCTGAAGGGATCGGGCCAGCACACCCATTACTGGGTCAGTGACCCCACCCCGGCCCACCTCGAGGTCGTGGCCCGCCTGGATCTGCACCATCACCGGTTGCTGCACCAGATGAAATGCCCCCTCCCGCTGCAGGCCCCGGCTGAGCTGCGGGGGCTGGTCACCCGACCCTTCGAGGTCGGCCGGGACGAAGCATCGCTGCTGGAGGTCAACCGTCGGGCCTTTGCCACCCACCCCGACCAGGGCCGCATGACCGCGGCGCAACTGCAGCAACGCATCGAGGAGCCGTGGTTCGATCCCGAGGGGTGCCTGCTCAGCGAGATCGACGGGCAACTGGCGGGGTTCTGCTGGACCAAGCTGTTTCGGGACTATCAACCGGTGATGGGCGAGATCCACATCATCGGCGTGGATCCGGCCTTCGCCGGACGGGGCCTCGGGCCGCGCCTGGTGGTGGCCGGATTGGAGCACCTGGCCAGCCGCGGTGCCGGTGAAGGGGTGCTGTTCGTGGAGGGCGACAATGAGGCCGCCCGGGCCATGTACGACCGGTTGGGGTTCGTGGTGACCCGCACCGACCGGGCCTTCGCCACGTCGCTCCATGGTTGACGGCGTCCTGGTTGACGGCGGCATGGCTGAGGGCGTCAGCTCCCCCGCTCGGCTGCAGGTCCGCCCGGAAGTGGTCCGCACCCGCTACGAGCTTGATCGGGACGAGTTGGCGGGGTTGCTGGGAGACCAGCCCGGCTACCGGGTGACGCAGATCTGGGAGGCGTTGTACCGCCAGTTCCGTCAACCGCAGGAGATGACCAACCTCCCCCAGGCGCTGCGGGACCGCCTGGAGCAGCGGGCGCCGGCTGCGTTGCAGGTGGCCACCGAGCAGGTGTCCGGGGACCGCCAGACCATCAAGACCCTGTGGCGGCTGGCGGACGGTGCGGCGGTGGAATCGGTGCTGATGCACTATCCGGATCGGGCCACGGTGTGCGTGTCGACCCAGGCCGGCTGTGCCATGGCCTGCGGGTTCTGTGCGACGGGGCAGGCGGGGTTCACCCGGCACCTCTCCCCCGGCGAGATCGTCGAGCAGGTGATCGAGGGGGCCCGGCGGGCGGCGCAGGACGGTCGACGCCTCTCCAACGTGGTGTTCATGGGCATGGGCGAACCGCTGGCCAACTACGACCGGGTCTGGACCGCGCTACGTCGACTCCATGACGATGTGGGCCTCTCCGCCCGCCATCTGACGGTGTCCACCGTGGGCATCGTGCCCGGCATCATCCGCATGGCCGCGGAGCCCGAACCGGTCAACCTGGCGGTGTCCCTGCACGCCGCCGACGATGAGCTGCGGGACCGGCTGGTGCCCATCAACCGTCGCTACCCGCTGGACGAACTGATGGATGCCTGCGCCCGGTACCTGGCCGCCAAGGGCCGTCGCCTGTCCTTCGAATGGGCGCTGATCGCGGGGGTCAACGACCGCCCGGTGGACGCCCAACGCCTGGCCGCCCGGGCTCGGCAGCTGCGGGCCCACGTGAACCTGATCCCGCTCAATCCCACCCCCGGCTACGGCACTCCCGGCACCCCACCCGACGGCGTCCGGGCCTTCCGTGATCGGTTGGTGGACCTGGGTGTCAATGCCACCGTGCGCCGCAACCGGGGCACCGACATTGACGCCGCCTGCGGTCAGCTGGCCACAACGTCCACCTGAACGGTCAACCGGGGCCCGGTCCGAATGCAGCGCTGCAGGTCCTCACCGGCAGCCACGGTGGCCCCGGCCCACACCACGCAACGGTCGAGCTGCCCGGCCACCGTCGCCCCGGGGCCCACCACACTGCGGCGAAGCACGGCGGTGGGTGCCATGGTGGCGCTGGGGTGGATCAGGCACCCGTTCCGGTCTGTCGGGCCCAGTTCGGCCGCGGCCAGGTTCGCTCGCAGGTACTCGGCGGGGGTGCCGCAATCCACGAACGGCCCGTCCACGCCCACCGAGACCAGCCGGTCCTCTGCCAGCGCCTGACGCCAGAACCGCTCCCATAGACCGCACGGCTCGGGGTCGGTGGGGATCTGCACCACCTCGCTCCAGGGCAGGATGGAGGCCACCACCCCCGATCGGGCGCCCAGCGGCGGCGGGCCGGATACCGCCACGGTGATGGAACGACCATCCCAACCCTGCACCAGCGGGCCCAGGGGCGCCGGGCACCACGTGTCGGCGTTGACGATGAGCAGGCTGCGCCCATCAAGCCAGCGACGCAGCGGGCCCACCGCGCCGGCGGTGCCCAACGCAACCGGCTCCACCGACCGATGCAGCGCAATGGCGTCGGACAACCCGCGCCGACCCCGGGCGTACTGGTCCTCCAGCTGGTCGAGGTGGGCTTCGATGGCCGCTCGCCCGTGGCTGAGGTTCACCGCCACTGCCGGATCCTCGCCGCGTCGATGCGCCGACGCGGCCCGTAGCGCCGTTGCCACCCGGTTGAGTGCCAAATCCAGCAGCGCCACGTTGCCGACGGGGCACAACGGTTTGGGCCGCAGGTCGGTCAGGGGTCGTAACCGGGTCCCGGCACCGGCGGCCAACACCAGTCCGGCCAGCTCACTGCTCACGGCGCCGGTCTTATCGCTGCTCGGCGGGGGCGGGGGCTGGCGGGGTGGCGCCGGTCGGTCGGCCGGTGGTCAGTCGGCCTAATCGTAGGGGTTGGGCGCGGCCGTGGTGGGCGGGAACTGGCTGGCAGCGGGCGGTGTCAGCAACCGGTCGATGACCTGTACCATCCCGTTGGGGGCCTGCAGGTCCGCGTCCACCACCCGCGCTGCGCTCGCCGGGGGGGCGCCCACCGGCCGAACCATCTGGTTGTCGCTGATCACCAGATCGGTACCGGTGGCGTCGGTCAACTCACTCTTCAGCGTGACCGTGCCGTTGTCGACCAGTTCCAGCAGCCGGGGCGGGTTCTCGGCGTCGTACCCGTCGGGCTCGCTGAAGCGCACATCGAAGGGGACCACGTGCTGGGCCAGGGTCCGGACCAGGTTGTCCACCTCCACCGCCGCCAGTTGGCGCTGCGGATCACAGGACAATCCGGCCTTGGCGAACGCCTCATTGGTGGGGGCGAACAGGGTGACCGGCGCCACGCCATCCAGCACCCCGATACCGCCGGCGGCCTCAACGCAGGCCAGCAACGTGGTGAACCGCTCATCGTCATCAGCGGCCAGGAAGGCGGGAATGGCGTCCGGGGAGTGCGGGGCCCGGGGATCACCGCTGACGGCCACGGTGGGCTGGGAAGCCGAACAGGCCGCGGTCGCCGCGACCAGCGTCAGGGCGAGCGCGGTGAGCTTGAGCGGTCGAAGGCGACGCATAGGCGGAAGTTCTACCACCGCGGCGACCGTGGAACGGAAATACCCTCCCACCGGCACCGTGACCGTCCGCCGCACTCCGTTTCGGTTTCGTGACCACTGTCACCGGTCGCTACGGTCCCCGCGCGTCGTGGAGCGGGGAACACAGCCGGGGCCCCTGGCGTTCAATGTGGCCGACCTTTTCGAGGCCGTCGCCGATCGGCGCGCCACCAGCCCGGCAGTCATTGCTGGTACCGATCGGCTCTCCTACCAGGACCTGGAGCAGCTCACCGCCCGGTGGGCCTCTTCGCTGGCGGACCTGGGGGTAGGGCCCGGGGATCGGGTGGCGTTGCTGTTGGGTAACAGCCTTCCCCACGTGGCGGCCCTGCTGGGGTCCTTCAAGCTCCGGGCGGTGCCGATCAACGTCAATCAGCACTACACCGTGGACGAGCTGCGCCATCTACTGACCGACGCCAACCCCGCCGTGGTGATCTGCGACGATGCCGCCACCGCAGCCTGCGAAGCCAGCCTGGGGGGCGAAACCGCCCGGCTCGTTCCGCTGTCGCAGATCACCGCCCGCGTCAGCACCGTGCATCCCCAGTCTCGCCGCACCGATCGCAGCGGCGAGGACCGCTACCTGCTCTACACCGGCGGCACCACCGGGCTACCCAAAGGCGTGGAATGGCGCCAGGAGGACCTGTTCTTCGCCGCGCTCGGTGGCGATCACCGCCCTGATGGCCCACTCACCGTGGCCGCGGACGCGCTGGATGCGCTGCGTCATGAACCCACCCGGGTGCTCGTCGCCAGCCCCCTGATGCACGGCACCGCCCAGTGGGTGACGCTCGGCTCGCTGCTGTCGGGCGGAACCGTGGTGCTGTCCACCCACCCCCATTTCGATCCCGAGGCGCTGCTGGATCTGGCCGAGGCCGAGGAGGTGGCGCAACTGGTGGTGGTGGGCGACGCCTTCGCGGTGCCGCTGGTGGAGGCGCTGGATCGCCACCCCGCCCGCTGGCAGTTGGATCGGCTGGTGGCCATCGCCAGCGGCGGGGCAGCGCTGGCACCGGACACCGCCGCCCGGTTGCTGGGGCATCTATCCGGCGCGGTGGTGGTGGACGGTTACGGCACCTCCGAAACCGGCGGTCACGCCCGGCGCATCCATCTACCGGGAATCACCCCCGCGGCCGGGTTCCGCACCGGCCCCGACACCGCCCTGATCGGCGCCGACGGTGCGTTGTTGGCCCGGGACAGCCCTGACGCCGGCCGCATCGCCCGCCGGGGCCGGCTGCCGGTGGGCTACCGCAACGATCCGGCCCGCACCGCGGCCACGTTCGTGACCATCAACGGTGAGCGTTGGGCCCTCAGCGGAGACCACGGTCGGTGGCGCTCCGACGGCACGTTGGCGCTGATGGGCAGGGGTGAGCGCACCGTGAACTCCGGCGGGGAGAAGGTGGACGCCCTGGAGGTGGAATCGGTGATCCGGACCCACCCGGCGGTGGCGGACGTGATGGTGGTGGCAGTACCCGACGCTCGCTTCGGTGAGGTGGTGGGGGCGCTGATCCAGCTCCTGCCCGGTGCGGTGTTGGCCGAGGAGGACCTGGCGGCGTGGTGCCGGTCCAGCCTGGCCCGTTTCAAGGTCCCCCGTCGGGTACAGGTGTTGCACGCCCTGCCCCGCACCCCCACCGGCAAACCGGACTACCGCGGTGCCACCGAACAGTTGCTGCATCAGGCGGCGGTCTCAACCGGCCAGCACGAACCGGCCCGCGGCCCCACCAGCCGCGCCGGCACCGAGCGCCCCTCGTAGCATCGCCCTGTGTCCCAGGATCAGGCGGTGCCCGACCTCCCCACCGCCGCCCCCGACGGGGCCGCACTACCCCAGGGCGAGGCCAAGGTGGCGGCGGTGCGCTCCATGTTCGACCGCATCGCCCCCCGTTACGAGCTGGTCAACCGCCTGCTGACGTTCGGAATGGACATCGGTTGGCGGCGCAAGACGGTGCGGGCACTGGCGTTGCCGGCCGGCTCGTTGGTGGCCGACCTGGCCTGCGGGACCGGGGATCTGTGCCGGGACCTGCGCGCCGGCGGGCATCGGGCGGTGGGGTTCGACCTTTCGTTGGGGATGTTGCGCCACGCCCACGGTGAAATGCCCACGGCGCAGGCCGATATCTTGCGGCTGCCGCTGCCCGACGGCTGTCTGGACGGCATCACCTGCGGGTTCGCACTGCGCAACCTGTTGGCGCTGGAACCGTTCTTCGAGGAATGCGCCCGGGTGCTGCGGCCCGGCGGGCGGGTGGCCCTGCTGGAGGTCAGCGCCCCCCGCAATCGGCTGCTGGCCGCTGGTCACCGGCTGTATTTCACCCGGGTGGTGCCCTTTGTCGGCGCCCGCTTGTCCGACCGGGAGGCGTACCGCTACCTGCCGGCGTCGGTGGCATACCTGCCCGATCCCACGGAGCTGGCGGCCATGGTCAACCGGGCCGGTTTCGTGGAGCTCGATCATCGCCAGCTGTCCACCGGCATCGCCCAACTCCTGGTGGCCACCAGCGCCCGCCGATGAACCCCACACCACCCGCCACCCTGCCCGTCACCCTTACCGCCACCGCCTTCCGGATCGACACCGACATTGACCTGCCCGAGCTGGCGGGACCCGACGGCATGGTCATCACCCGCAACGGCTCGGGCCTGGGCGGTACCGGCTGTGCCGCCACCATTGAGGTGCCCGCCGGTCAACGCCACCGGGCCGCAGCGCTGGTCCATGAGGTGCTGAGCGCCATCGAGCGGGTGGGCCCGCCCAACGCCCCGGCGCCGGTGGCCTTCGGCGCCCTCCCCGTCGACCCCGCCGCCGCCGCCCGCCTGCTGGTCCCGGCCCTGCAACTGCACCGCCACGCCGACGGCACCCGCTGGGCCGTCGTCATCGCCCCCGCTGTCGCGTCCCCGCCGTCCCCGCCGTCGTCACCGTCCCCGCCGTGGTCACCGTCCTCGCCGTTCACCGGAACCCCGACGATGCCCGCCGCGGCCCTTCTGCCGGCGCCTCGCCCAGCGCTGCCACCACCGGGCCGCATCGAGATCGCCACCCGCCATGACCCGTCCTGGTGGATGGACCAGGTGGCCGCCGCCAGCGCCCGCATCCGGGCCGGCGAGCTGCGCAAAGTGGTGTTGGCCCGAGAACTGATCCTCACCGCGGATCGGGAGCTGGATCCCCGACCCATCCTGCGCCGCCTGATCAGCGCCTACCCGGCCTGCTACGTGAGCTTCATCGACGGGTTCGTGTGCGCCAGCCCCGAGCTGCTGGTCTCCCGCCACGGTGACGTGGTCCGGGCCCACCCCATGGCCGGGACCGCACCCCGTCTGGCGGACCCCGCCGCCGACGCCCGCCAGGCGGCAGCGCTGTTGTCCAACGCCAGCTACCGCCGCGAGCATCAGCTGACCATCGACATGGTGCACGAGACCCTGCTCGGTTGGTGCTCCTTCCTCGACGCCGAACCCGAACCCTCGGTTGTGGCCATGGCCAACGTGTCCCACCTGGCCACCATGGTGGAAGGTCGGCTGTCACGGCCCGAACCGTCCGTGCTGGAGCTGGTCACCGCGCTGCATCCCACGCCAGCGGTGGGCGGGGTCCCGGGACCGGCGGCGCTGGCGATGCAACGCGAACTCGAGGACATTGACCGGCTCCGTTACGCCGGCCCGGTGGGTTGGGTGGACGCCGACGGCAACGGCGACTGGGCCGTGGGGGTACGAGCCGCCGAGTTAATCGGCGCCACCGCCCACGTGTACGCCGGCAACGGCATCGTGGCGGATTCCGATCCCGCCACCGAGCTGGCGGAAACCCAAGCCAAGTTTGCCGCCATGCTCGGCGCCCTGGTCCGGCTCTGAACCATCCCCTCCGACGGGCCGAACCGGGTCCGGATCAGTGCTCGGCTTCAGCCAGGGCCCGGGCCACCGCGACCCCGATCCCAGCGTGGACGGCCACGTTGACGGCGCGATCGGGGCACCGCACCACCAGGGCCGCCACCGGCGCTGCAGAGGCCGCCAGCTGCTCCAACGCGGCATCGATAGTGCCCCCAGCGGCGTCCCCCTCAGCGGTGGCAAGCACCCGGCAGTCCACACCGTGCAGCGCCAAAAGGTCCGCCGGGTCCAGCGGCATCGGGGTGCCGAACAGCAACTCGAAGCGCTCCGGTTCCACCAGCTGCGCCTGCGGCAGGAACGAGAAAATGCCGCCGCCGCGATTGTCCGCCACCACGATCCGCAACCGCAGCGGCCTCCGGACCAGCCCCAAAAGGGTTCCAGCGTCATGCAACAGCGCCAGGTCCCCGATCAGCAACCACACCTCCTGCGAGCCCGACGCCAACGCCGCCCCCGCCGCGGTGGCCACCACCCCGTCGATGCCGTTGGCCCCGCGGTTGGCCAACACCAGCGGGGCGGGCGCAGCGTGCAGCTGGCCCAATCGGGGCGCGAACCACTCCAGGTCCCGCACCGGCATGGAGGAGGACACCACAAGTGCCGCCCCCTGCCCGTGGGCCGCTCGATACACCGCCCGGGCCAACGCCGGTTCGCTCAAGCCAGCCAGCGCCGGATGGTCCCCAGATCCACCAACGGGGCCCGCCCCCGCCAACACCGCGTCGCCACCGGGAGGAGTGCCTTCTCCCAGCGCCGCGACCAGCGCCTGTTCCACCAGGTCATCAGCCCCTCGCCACCGCCGCAACCAACCGCTGGCCTGATCGACCGCTTCAGCCGCCTCAGCCAAGTCAGGCAAGACAGGCAAGACAGGCACACGCGGCACACCCGGCACATCGGCGGTATCGGTCAAGGCGGCCAGCACGGCGGCGGCGAACGCCCCTGGAGGAGCGGACACCACCAGCGCCGCCAGCCGATCCGGGTCCCACCAGGAGCCGCCCCGGTTCACCAGGACCCGATCGGCGGTGTTCGACCCGAGCGAACCGGCCGGGTCACTGCAGCGCGCCAACCAGGTGGTGAGGACCTTGGACGCCGGCGGGGACCCCAGGGTGACGATCACCTGCGGGGTCAACGTCGAAGCCAACGAATCCACCCGCAGCAGGGCATCCGCGTGGGCCACCACCAACGGGTGCTCCAACCGGCAGGGGCTGCGGGGATCGGCCAACACCGGCCAGCCCAGCCGGGCCGCCAACGCCAGCACCGGGCCCGGATCCTCCACGCCCGCTCCGGCCAGTAGCACCCCCCGGGGCTGACCCGCCCACCGTTGGGCCAACTCCGCCACCACCTGCGGATCCGGCCCCTGGGGAATCGAGCGCCGATGCCACGGCCGACCATCGGATCGACCCCCCGGCACCCCCGGATCCGCCCCGGCCGCCGCGCCACCCCCGCCAACCGCCCGGCCCGCGCCCAGCGAACCCGGCGCAGGGTCTGACGGGCTGAGCAGCGGCTCACGGAACGCCGCGTTGAGCTGCACCGGACCGGGCGGGGACCCCACCGTGGCCAGCCAGGTCCGGGCCCCGACCGAACGCCAGGCGCCGCGGTTGGCCGCGTCCGGCACGCCCAGATCGATGTAGGCCCGCGCCGCATCACCGAACAATCGGCGCTGATCGATGGTCTGCGGCGCGCCCACGTCGTACAGCTCCGGGGGTCGATCAGCCGTGCACACCAGCAGTGGGACCTCGGCCAGGTGCGCCTCCACCACCGCGGCGTGCACGTGGGTGGTGGCCGTGCCGGAGGTGGTGAGCACCACCGCCGGGACGCCCAACCGCAGGCCGACCCCCAAGGCCATGAAGGCCGCGGCCCGCTCGTCCAACACCACCTCGGTGTGCACCTCACCCCTCCCGGCCAGCGCCAACGCCAACGGGGTGGAGCGAGAGCCGGGGGCCACAAAGGCAAATCGCAGGCCCGCTCGAACCCACTCGTCCACTAGCGTTTCGCTGAATGCGGTGGCGTGATTGCTCATCTTGTCAGCTTCCGTGGTCGAAGGCCATCCCCGGGCCGGGAAGGGAGGCCGCGTGCGGTCCCCACCCTGCGCCGCGACGCTGCCCGGGCGCAAACACCGGGTCCCGACCGCGACCCCGACGGACCATACGGTCAGAGCTCCGGTTCGGATGAGCGGCGCCGGCAGCCCGTCGGAGACCCCGATGGCGGGTCCCGCGGCTGCCCCCTGCGCCGTTCGCGCCCGCAAGAGCCTCGCCGCGCTGCTGGCCATGGTGAGCCTGGCCTGCGTGCTGCTAGGGCTCTCGCCACGGCTGGCCAGCGGCGTCACCCCCACGCCAACTCCGACGGCTGCACCGCCCCAACCGCCAACCCCATCCGCCAACGCCCCTAGCGCCACGGGCCCTCCGGCACCCGCCCCCCGCGTTGGTGGCTCCGCCGTGGGCCCGGGCCCTTCGGCGAGCAGTGAGCCGGACTCCCTCCTGGCCGGCACGCCACCGGCTGGCGCGCCGCCAAACCCCTTGAGTAGCCCCGGAAGCCCCGGAACGGCCCCCGCCGACCTTGGCGGCACCATGCCGTCTCCCGCCTCGCAAACGTCGCTGACCTCCCCCACACCGACCTCCCCCACGCCGGCATCGTCCACACCGGCATCGTCCACGCCACCACCGTCAACGCCCCCGACCGCCGCACAACCGGGCCTAGAACCGACCGGGACCAGCCCCGAATCGGACTACCTCGACCCCGCCGCCGTGACGCGGCCCACAACAGTGCCCCCCACCAGCGCCGACCCCGGAACGATCCCACCCAGCGCCCCGCCCGGCGCCGGCACCGGGATCCCTCCCATCTCGTCCACCGACGCCGACCGCCCGCTCCCGACCGCTTCCCCCACACCCCCATCGGCCCCGCCCTCGACACCCGGCTCGGCCCCGTCCGCCACCGACCCCGTTGCCGGATCTCTCGCCGACCCCGCCCACCCCAATGACCCCGCCCACCCCAATGACCCCAATGACCCCGCCGACCCCGCCGACCCCAGCACCCCGGACCCAAGTAACCCGGCCAACCCCGCTGAGCCCAACGACGCCACGCCCGACACCCCGGTCGCCCCACTGGCCCCCGCGCCGTCCTCGACATCCGCCGACGACGCCATCCGTGTCGCGCCTGCTGACACCACGAAGATCGTCTCCTTCCGCTCTCTACCACCGCGGGCGCAACCGAAACCGCCCAGCGTGACCCTGGCCTTGCCCTGGTCCGGCACCCCGTCCATCGAGGTTGAGCTCGAGCCGGCGCGCATGTTGGGGGCCTCCTCGTTGTGGATGGCCATCGTCGTGGTGCTGCTGGGGCTGGTGTTGCCCAACCCACTCGGTAACACCCTTGAAACGACTCGGCGCCGGGATGCATAATTTGCATCAACTCACGTAGTTAGTTCTCTGCACCACTCTCAGCGACGGAGAGGCCCTACACTCGGCGTCAAAGTTGAGCGGATTTTGCCATCGGCCGGTAGCATTCGTGAACACCGGGAAACTTCGCTAACACTGTGTGAGTTACTTCATCCAGGGCGGCAACGGCGAACACCTACGCGGCGGGGAACCAGTGGTCACGACGGCTTCAGACAGCAGCCCGGAGAAGACTCCGGCACAGGGTGGCGTTCGGCGGCTTCTCATTTGGGACGCCCCCAACATGGACATGTGCCTTGCAGAGGTGATCCGCCAGAAGGCATCGGGTGCCACCAGACCCCGCATGGACGCCGTGGCCGCCTGGTTGGCTACCCGTTGCGGTCCCGGCGAGCGGGTGGAGGCGTGTGTGTTCGCCAACGTTGGCACCGGCCACGAGGAGCCGCTGGCCCGCTGGGTGGCCAACCTGCGCGACTGGGGCTGGTCGGTGTTCGTCAAGCCCAAGACCCAGCCCCGTGACGACATCGACGCCGAGATGATCCGGTACATCGAGCGGCCGTTCCGTCAGGGGTCCCTGGTCGAGTTGATCGTGGCCTCCCATGACGCCCGGGCCTTCGGTGCCGCCCTGCAGCGTTACGCCCAGGCCGGGGTAACGGTGACCGTGCTGGGCTACCGGGAGCGGGAGCGGGTGGCCGCCACCAACGCCAACCTCCAGTTCGTCGACATCGAAGACGTCCCCGGGGCCTTTGTCGAGCAACTGCCCAGAACCAACCTTTACGACCTGCCGTCGGGGGGTCGCTGGTTCGGACCCTTCGCCCCTTTGGTGGACGGGCCGGCCCAAGAGTTGCCGGCAGCGCCAGCAGAACCCAGGACCGCACCGCTCCCCCGTTCCGTCGACGAGCCGGCCCCATCAGCCCCACCACAAGTCGCTGCCGGGCCCCGGCCTGAGCGGATCCCAGCGCCGGTGATCCCAGCGCCGGTGAGCCCGCAGTCGGTGCGCTCCGCTGAGCCGCTGGCACCCCCGCCGCCGCCCGAATCCGCGCCCACCCCTGCCACCCCTGCCACCACTGCCGCCGACGCGGACCCGTCCACGCCGCTGGAGCTGGTGATCGCCTCCGAAGACGAGCACACACTGGATCTGACCAGGGACATCGTGGTGGAGGTGTTGGTTGAGGAAACACGCGCCGCAACCGGCCAGACCCTTACCCTGAAAGAGGCCGCCACACGGCTGCGCACCCGGTTTCCCGGTTTCTCCCTGCACGGTTCGGGCTATCTGGGCGTGGCGGACCTCCTCGATGAGTTGCACGACAACGGCCGCATCCATGTCGTGCGGGATTCCGGCGTCCACCGGTTGGTAGCCCACCGTGAGCCCGACGCCGCTGCCCCGCAGCAAGCCAACGCCGACGCCACCAACCCGGCACCCGCCGTGGACGCCCCCGACGTCATCGACGTCACCGAGATCATCGACGTCACCGACATGCCATCGGCCCCACAGCACCCAGCGCAACCCGCCGGGACGGGTATCGGCAACAGCAACAGTGACCGCACGGACACCCCGCGTGGAAGCGTCGCTGAAACCTCCCACACCGGCACCAATGGCACGACCGCCATCGGGTCGCCCGCGGCGGCGCCCACCCAGGTGCCGCGGATGGCCCCTCCTTCGCCCACGGGACCCGGCGCCGTTCCGTCAGCGCCGGTGACCGAAGCGGTGGCGGCCGAGGTTGATCCCGGCCCAGGGCTTCGGGCTGATCCCCCCACTGACCACAACGACGCCGAGCTGAGCCACCCCGACCAACATGCGGCGGTCGGTCATCCCATCTACCGGGCCTTCGGTTACAAACCCGAACAGGTCCGGTGACTGAAAAGCCCCAGCGCCGGGATCACGCCGGGACCCCTCAGCTGCTGAACTGAGCCGGTGACCCTCGCTGCGCACGTCCTTGAGCGCCCTGGTGCGTCCCGTCTCGTCCTGGTGCACGGGTTCACCCAGAACAGCCGCTGCTGGTCCCCGGTGCTGGAGCAACTGGCGGCCGATTTCACGGTGATCGCGGTGGACGCCCCGGGCCACGGCACCAGCCCCGCCCTCCACGATCACGCCGACCCCGGCGAAGCGGCCCGGCTCATCGTCGAGGTGGGCGGTCGGGCCCACTACCTGGGCTATTCCATGGGCGGCCGTTTGTGTCTGCGGGCCGCCTGTGACCATCCCGACATGGTGGCGAGCCTGACCCTGGTGGGCGCCACCCCGGGCCTACCGGACGCCGAGGAACGCGCCCGCCGACGCCGTGACGATGAGCAACTGGCCGATCAGCTGCAACTCGAGGGGCTGGGCCCGTTTCTTGACCATTGGCTGGCACTGCCATTGTTCGCCGGCCTCAACCCTGCGGCCCAGGCCCGGACCGAGCGGCTCACCAACCGCGTCGAGGGCGTCGCCACCAGCCTCCGCCGTTGCGGTACCGGCAACCAACTCCCCCTGTGGGACCGCCTCGCCGATTTGGACATGCCGGTGTTGGCCCTGGCCGGAGCTCGCGACGAGAAGTTCGCCGCCGTGGCCCAGGCCATGGTGGCCGCCATCAACGCCCCCCGCGCCGCGGGTCGAGCCCCCGGACGCGCCGAGCTGGCGTTCATCGAGCACGCGGGCCACACCGCCCACCTCGAGGCGCCCAGAGCGTTCCTCGAGCTGGTGGTTCCGTGGTTGGCGGCGCGGAAGATCAACCCCTGAGGGCCTTCCACGACTTGCATTGTCAATCATTTTCATGCATTTTTGTGTGATGCCGATGTGGTTCTTCGAAGATGTCGCCGTCGATCACGGCGCCCTGGCCAGGCTGCACGACGTGGCACTGTTCACCGCCGCGAGGTTGCAGCAGGCGTCTCAGCAGCGCCCGATGATCGCCGCGCACCATCTCGCCCGGTGTGCCGGCCCGTTCGCCGATGACCTGGCCAACGACGTCATCCGCCTGGCCGCCCGTCACGCCGAGCTGGCCGAGGCCCTGCTGCAACTGGCTGCGTCGGCCAGCACCGCCTCGGTGGATGCCCAGCAGGAACAGGCCCGCCGGGTGCAGTTGCGGGTCGAGCACGAATCCGCCCAAGCCGCCCGGGCGCTGGCTCAGGCGGCCAGCGGGGCGTTCGCCGACCTCTGGGGCGCTGGGACCGCGCCAACGCCGGACCCGGTGCCTGCCAGCACCGGCGGTTCGTGGGTCATGGGGGCCCCGCTGTGAGCCGGATCGAAGCGGCGCTGGAGGATCTGACCCGCCTGCAGCATGAGTCCTCGGCATTGGATGAAGAGTTGGCAGCCTGGTCAGCACAGCTGGGGGTGGCGCTCGATGAGGCCTGGGCCACCAGTTCGTCGTTTCTCCTCGCCCGGGGTGACTTGGACCAACAACTGTGGGCCCAGCTCCGGGCGGGTACGGCCCTGGCGGATGGGGCAGGGGCGGCGGCCACCCGTTTGGCCCGCGCCGGCACCGACGGACCCGCGCTCCGGGTGGTGCCGCCGTGGTCGCAGCACAGCCCCGCCCGTCGTTTGGCGCTTCAGGTGGCTGCGGGTCGCCTGGGGAGGCTGGCCGGGCAGCTGTGGAGCTCGATGGGGAGCCGTCTTTCTGGCCGCGGCCGGCGCAAACAGCCCCACGTCGTGCACACCCGCACCGAGACCTACGGGGCCACGCTGCTGATCGGGGAGGGTTCCACCAAGCTGATCTGGGAGGACCTGTCAGACGGCACGGTACGCATCACCGCCGTCCAAGAGGGCGCCGTGGGGTTGGGGATCGGCGTGGGTGTGGACGTGGTCAGGCGGGTCGCCGGCGTGGATCTGGGCTCGGGCGGAGGGGCCGTGGGTGCCGGCGGACGGGTGATCGCCGGCACCGCTCAATCGTGGGTGTTGCAGGACCAACAAGCGGCGCAGCGCTTCTGGGACCAGCACCGCCCGTGGCTGTTGGGCCAGGTGACGGTGCCGGGCGGGGCGTTAGGGGCGGCGCTACTGGATCGGGCGCGGGACAAGCTGTTCGGTGAGAGCGGGCTTCCCCCGGCCCAGGAGGCCTATGTGGATATCAGTCTGGAGGCGGCGGCGACGGCGGGCTTGGCACTCTCCTCGGGTGTGGCGGCGCTGCTCGCCACGGTGGGCGGGGCGGGGGCCAGCGCCCGGGCCGGGGCTTCGTATCGCGCTACCGACCGCCTGCGCATCCACCAAGACGGGTCCGTCACCGTGATGGTTGGCGTCGCGGCGCTTGCCGACGCGGCTCTCGAGGCCGCGGCGGGATCCGCCAGCATCACGGGGGACGCCGCCGCCGGGTTCAACGGCACCATCGAGGTGACCACCAACCCCTCGGCGCAGATCGAACAGGTGGTGCTGCGAACGACCTTCCTTGCCGACCCCGGGGAGCCGGTGTCCCTCTCGGAGGCGCTGGGTTTCGCATCCGCGGCCGCAACCACGGGGGCCGGCCTTCACGAATACGAGTCCACCCTCACCTTGGACCTGACCGACCCCGAGGTCCGGGCCCTGGTCGAGGGCTCGTTGGGAGTGGATCTGGCATCCGCCCCTGACCAGCTCCAGACCGTGCTCGCGACACTGCAGCGGAACCCGGCCGTGGTGGCCGCGGCCCGGGTGAGTGTGATCGAACGCGGCGCGGCGCGGGACAGCACCACCACCGTCGGGTTCACCATCGACGTGGGCCCGATGGATGTCGGAGCCAAAGTGCAGGGCGGCACCATCAGCCAGTCCACCGAGGCGGCCTGGGAGAAGCCCCCGGGCGACCTGGCGCTGACCCGGGTGAGCTGAGCGACGCGGTGCGGACCCGGACCCGGCGCCGCGTTCAGCCCTGGCCGGACAGCACCAGGCCGGCGGCGAAACTGACGCCGAAGACCAGTTGCACCCGCCCGGTGGCCCCGAGCACGGCGATCAGGTCCCGACCGGTGGCCCCGCCCAAGACCTTGCCGGTGGGCCCCCGGGCGACCACCACCGCCATCAATCCCAGCGCCGCCGCCGGACGCACCCACCAGCCGGCCACCACCGGCACCAACACGAAGCTCACCGCCAGCAACACCACGTACAGCACCCGGGTGCGCGTGTCGCCCAGCCGCACCGCCAGGGTCCGCTTTCCGGCCACGCGGTCGGTGGGGATGTCACGCAGGTTGTTGACCACCAGCAGCGCCGTGGCCAGCAACCCCACCGGCACCGACGCCGCTAGGGCCAACCCGCTCACCTCCTCCACCAGCACATACGTGGTGCCGGCGGTGGCCACGGGGCCGAAGAAGACGAACACGAACAGCTCGCCCAACCCCAGATAGCCGTAGGGTTTGGGGCCCGCGGTGTAGAACCATGCGGCGGCAATGCAGGCACCGCCCACCACCACCAGCCACCAGCTGGTGACCGCGGCGACGCCCAGCCCGGCCACCGCGGCCACGCCGAACGAGGCCAACGCCGCCCGCTTCACGGCTGCCGCGCTGCGCAACCCCGACGCCACCAAGCGCACCGGACCCACCCGGACGGCGTCGGTGCCCCGTACCCCGTCGGCGTAGTCGTTGGTGTAGTTGGTGCCCACCTGGATGGCCAGGCTGACGAACAATGCCACGAACCCCCGCCAGACGGTGATGGCCGGTCCGGCACCCACCGCCGCGGCTGCGCCCACGACCACCGGCACAACCGCCGCCGGCAGGGTACGAGGCCGGGCTCCGAGCACCCACGGGTTGGTCACGGCCGCTCACCGTAGCGCCGGACACCAGACGGGTCCGGCTCTGGCCGGGTCCTCGGGTGTGGTCAGGGGCCGGTCTGGTCCGGGGCCGGGGCCGGCCTACAGAACGGGCCTGCCGGTGCCGTTGACTGTGGGGCCGAACATTGCCCGGGCCCTGCGCCAGGCAGGACTTCGGGCCCCGGAAAGGACGTCATCGGTGGCGGATCGTTACAGCGTGAATCCTGCGGGGCCGACCACGGCATTCGTGGCTATCGAGTTACGGCTCTCGAACTCTCTGGCGGGCCTGGACATCCCGGCCACCGCCCGGTTCTACCTGCGCGATCACGAGGGCCACCAGCATGATCTCCAGATCCGCACCGGCGCGCACCCCGAGCTGCATCTGCTGTCGAGCCGAACCGTTCGCATCACGCCCTCGGCGCCGTGCCGACCCACGCCACCGTCGCCGGACCAGGCCAGGGACCACGCCAGGGGCCAGCCCATCAGGACCAATCGAAGTGTGCACCTGGGGGCCGCGGTGCCGGTGGGGAACTACGTCCTGTGCGCCGAGGGCCTGGCACCACCGGCCATGTTCCCACCCCGGGCGCTGGATGTGACCACCAACGGCAACTGGTCCTTCGCAATGCGTGAGGATCACCGCCCGTTCTTCCGGATCGGCCAGTCATTGGTCCACTACGAGCCGGCCACCAACCCCCTGGCGGCGGTGCTTGCCGAGAAGGACGTGGACAGCGAGGCCACCCGCCGGTTGGTGAAGATCATGTGGGCCTGCGGCTACCGCCACTTCGTCGATCTCAGCACCATGGAACGGTTGGCGCCGCGTCCGCTCGACATTGACGCCTCGGTGCTGGAGTTCCATCCCCGGGCCGGCAACCCCATCCCCATCGACCAACTGGTCCGGAACGCGGGCCAGGTGGCGGGCAAGGTAGGGGTGGCCCCGGGGATGCTGCGGGTGGGTCGATTGGTCCCGTCGCTCAACGGTCGGGTGGTGCTGGACAACGAGTTGGTGTTGGGGTTCGTCAAGCCGGTTTTGCGTTCGGAGGCCCTCAGCCTGTTGGCTCGGGTGGACGCCCGACTGTTACAAGACCTCACCGATCCCGACGGGGACGGGCTGATCTTCGTGGTCCGTTTCGAGGGACGAGACCCCGAAGCGGCCCTGGCGTTGGCTGAAACCTGGATGGTGGACGGCCGCATTCACTGGGTCGAACCTCACCTCGTGGAACATCGCTAGGTCCGGTAGAACGGGAAGTCGGCTCCCGGCCGTGCCGAAGTGGCAGGCCGTCGGTCACCGCAGCTGTCGACGCAACCGCGCCGGCGAACAATGCCAACGGCTGCTTATAGCGGTCAGGTGACCACGCTGACAGGTCTCACCGATCAGCTGTCGCGTTGTTTAGGCTTCCAGCCGTTACCCAACCTTCGCCGGATCGACCAGAGGCTGTCACGGAACCCCGACACGCACCCACGCCCACCAGACCCGGATCGGAACACCGCACCCTGACCGTCTCCCGACACCCCCAACCGTCACGTACGACAGCGCCCCATCATGTCCCCGGTTGACCCGGCAGCCGGTCAGTTGGCGCTGTGGCACATCCTCGACGCCATCGGTCGGGGCGAGATCCATCCCCACTATCAGCCGATCGTGTCCTTGCGCACCGGGGAGGTGCTGGGCGTGGAGGCCTTGGCGCGATGGATCGTCCCCGGTCAAGGGACCATGCCGGCAGCGTTGTTCGTCCCGGTGCTTGAACGCTGCCATCGCGTCACGGACCTGACCGCCTTCATGCTCGACCGGGCCTGCTCGGACCTGGCGTTCTGGCAGCAGCGGCTGTCCTTGCGCAACGGGTTTCGGGTCACCATCAACGTCTCCGCCACCGAACTGGGCGATCGCCGCTTGGCCCCGCTGGTGCGCGAGGCTCTCGCCACCCACGGCATCGATCCGGCCTCGCTGTGCCTGGAGCTAACCGAAACCGCCGAGATCCACGACTTCGAGTTGGCGGCCACGGTGCTGGCCGAGCTGGCCCGGGAGGTTGGCATCCGCTTGGCGGTGGACGACTTCGGCACGGGGTTCGCGGCCGGTGGGTACCTGACCAGCTTCCCGTTCGACACCGTCAAGATCGACCAGGTGTTCGTGGCCGGGATGGGTCACCGAGCGGACCACGCCGATTTCATCCGGGCCACCATCGGCTATGCCCACGGGCGTTCGCTCGGGGTGGTGGCGGAGGGTATCGAGCATCAGGAACAGGCGGCGGCGCTGCTCTCGGTGGGATGCACCGCTGGTCAGGGGTACGCCTTGGGGATGCCGTGCCCGTCCGAGGACATCGTCGCCCGGGGCTTCACGGTGCGACTGGACCGGCCCACGGCGTCGGTCTGAATCCAGACCCGCTCAGGTGGCGCGCATCGTGCCACGGGCCCGCACCTGGACAACCCCGTCCGGTCAACATGGCCCCCGACTGGCCAACAGACCCCGACCGGTCGCCAGGCGCAGGCTGTTCAACATGCCCGCGCCGGTGAAAACGCACCGGCAGGCGGACCTACCCCCGACTGGTCGACAGGCCCCGGCGGTCGATATGCGCCGGCTGGCCGACATGCCCCCGCCGGCCGATATGCGCCGGCTGGCCGACATGCTCGACTGGTCAACAGGCCCCGGCGGTCAATATGTCCCGGCTGATCGCGACGCCCAGGCTTGTCGGGAGGCGTGGCATGGTCGCGGAACGGCCTGGCTGGCAACGGCGGGCTGCGAGGCTGGCGGCGCGGCGAGGCTCGCCGGGCGACGAGTGGTGAGGTGAGGGTATGAATCGGCTGGTGGCGTTGGCGTTGGCGGGCCCCTCGTTGGCGGGCGAACTGCGGCGGGTGTGGGACGAAGGCGACGCGGCGCTGCCGGTGGATCTGCGGTTGCCGCCGCCGGCGCGTCGCCGCATGCTCGAGGCGTTGGCCCCCTCCGAGTTGGTTGATCACGCCGGAACCCATCCCCTGGCGCCGTTGGGTATCGAGCCCCAGCCGGTGTTGGCCGGTGACGCCCTGGTGCTGGCCACCTCGGGCACCACCGGCACACCCAAGGGGGTGGTCCTGACCCATGACGCGGTGGCTGCGTCGGCCCGCGCCACCAGCTCCCACCTGGGCATAGACCCTGATCGGCACCACTGGTTGGCCTGTTTGCCGCTGGCGCACGTGGGAGGGTTGTCGGTGGTCTGCCGAGCCTGGTGGGCAGGGACCAAGCTCACCGTGCAGGACGGGTTCGACCCCGCCGCGGCGTTGGCCAGCGGCGCCACGCACGTGTCCTTGGTGCCCACGGCGCTGGCTCGGCTGGGCTCGGCGGCGGCCCGCTTCGAGCGCATCGTGCTGGGTGGATCGGCCCCCCCGACGGACCTGCCACCCAACGTGACCTGCACCTATGGGTTGACGGAAACCGGCTCCGGCATCGTCTATGACGGTTGGCCCCTGCCCGACGTGCAACTGCGAGCGGTGGATGGCGAACTGCAGATCCGGGGGCCCATGTTGCTGCGGGCGTACCGGGACGGCACCGATCCCCGCACCCAGGACGGCTGGCTGCCCACCGGAGATGGCGGCACGGTGGATCCGGTGACGGGGTTCGTGCAGGTCTTCGGCCGGCGAGGCGATCTCATCATCACCGGTGGTCAGAACGTGTGGCCCGACCCGGTGGAGCGCATCCTGGCCAACGCGCCCGGCGTAACGGAAGTGGCCGTGGTCGGTCGGGCGGACACCGAGTGGGGCCAACGGGTGGTGGCCGTGGTGGTGGCGTCCGAGTCTGGCCCGCCCGACCTGGCCCAACTGCGGGACCTGGTCAAAGCTGAGCTACCGGCCTACTGCGCCCCCCATTCGTTGGAACTGGTCAGCAGCCTCCCCCGCACCGCCCTCGGCAAGGTCCGCCGCGCCGCCCTCTGACCACCCCCCGGCCTCCCAGAACCACCCTCAGCGCCGCCCCCACCACCCTCAGCACTTCGACCGAATCGACGTCGATTCGCCGCACGCCCCCTCAGCACAACTATCACGCAGAGTGGTGGACCGGGGTCATGGGGTGGCTTCAGGGTTGCCATCGCGGCGGGACCGGCCGTCGCCCACGAGAGATTGGCGAGTTAGTGACGCGGGCGCCGAGACCCTGTGGAACGGCGAGCCCCCGACCAGCATCGTTGCAACACAAAACCCGGTCCCGGGGCGGCCCGGCGTACACAACTCGCCAATGTCACCCCCAGCAGATCAGCGGAGACGCCGCGAACGATGGTCAGAGCCCGGAGCGCTCCAGGATGTGCACCGCGCAGGCCGAGCCCAGGCCGATGACGTGGGTCATGCCCACCTTGGCCCCTTCCACCTGGCGATCGCCGGCCTCGCCCCGCAGGTGCAACGCCACCTCGTAAATGTTGGCGATGCCGGTGGCGCCCAGGGGGTGGCCTTTTGACAGCAGCCCGCCGGAAACGTTGACGGGGATCTCCCCATCCCGCCACGGGCCACGCTTGTCGATCCACTCGCCGGCGGCACCGGGCGCGCACAGCCGCAGGTTGTCGTAGTGGATGAGCTCGGCGGTGGCGAAACAGTCGTGCAGTTCCACCAGATCCAGGTCCTGCGGTGACACCCCGGCCTGCTCATAGCAGATGTCCGCGGCGTTGCGGGTCAGGGTGTTCACGTCCGGCTGGACTTGGGCGTTGGGGGTCCAGGGGTCCGTGGTCAGGGTGGAGGCGGAGATCTTGACCGCCCGGCGCTGCTGTTCTTTGGACAGGCCGCGCAGCCGCTCCCCCGTGATCAGCACCGCGGCGGCGGCCCCGTCGGTGGTGGGGCAGCACATCATGAGCGTGTTGGGGTAGGAGATCATCTCGGCGTTCATGATCTCCTCCAGGCTGAAGGCCTGCTGGTAGTGGGCCAGCGGGTTGAGCGTGGAGTGGGCGTGGTTCTTTTCGGCCACCTTGGCGAACTGCTCGAAGCCCACCCCGTCGTGCTGGTAGGCGTATTCCATGCCGGCCTGGGCGAACACCCCCGGCATCAGCCCGGTGCCCAGCACGCCCTCGGTGCCCACAATGCCGCCGTAACGTCCGGCCGGTTCGAAGACCTTCTCGTCCTTCTTGCCCTTGTTGGCCGCACCCAGCAGACCCTGTTTGCCCATCTGCTCCACGCCCACAGCCAGGCCCATGTCACATTCGCCGGCCTTGAGCGCCATGTACACGGTGCGGAAGGCGGTGGCCCCGGTGGCGCAGGCGTTGGCCACGTTGTACACCGGGGTGCCGGTCTGGCCGATCTGCTTGAGGACCCGCTGGCCCACCCCGGCGTTGGCCTGGTTGAGGTTTCCGCACCCGAGTATGCCCATGTCAGCCATGGTGACCCCGCCATCGCCGAGTGCGGTCATCGCCGCCCCCGCTGCCAGGTCGATCAGGTCCTGGTCCTTGTAACGGCCGAACTTGGTCATGTGGGCACCGAGCACCCAGATGTCATCGCTCGTGCTGGTCGTTCCTTCGCTCTCGGGTGGGCGGGGTTCTGTTCGGGCGAGTGAGCTGGCCGGTCAGGCGCCGACGGGTTCGAAGCCGAAGGCCACCGCTTCGGTACCGCGGGAGTCCGTGTCCGCCACGAACGTGGTGAGGCCCACGGCCATGCCGAGCTGGATGGATTCGGGAACCGGCTCGGTGTTGACGATGTTGGCCTTGACCACGCCACCGTCGTTGTCCAGATCCACCAGGGCTGACACGTAGGGGGTGGGCACCTTGGGCGCGGCCCGGTGCACGATGGTGAAGCTGCGAACCTTGCCGGTGGTGGCCAGATCCACCCGCTCGAAGCTGGTGGAGGAGCAGTTGGCGCAGGCATTACGCCGGTCGAAGAACTGGGCCCCACAGTTGGTGCACCGGTTGGCCGACAGATGCGGCTGCGGCTCCAGAACCAGGTAGTCCACCATCGGAATCCGCCCCGGGTTCTCGGCAGCCATCTCACGACCCT
Source organism: Acidimicrobiales bacterium (assembly GCA_046155365.1). Taxonomy (GTDB): domain Bacteria; phylum Actinomycetota; class Acidimicrobiia; order Acidimicrobiales; family CAIXPF01; genus CAIXPF01. The sequence continues at coordinate 54,777 of JBJXFH010000094.1, forward strand.
AATCCGACCCGCCGAGCACCGCCGCCCGTTCCGCCTCGGTCAAGTTGACACTCCGGCGATCGAGCAGGTCCAGCAGCGCCGTCCCGCTCACCGGGGTCAACCGGGCTCGCAGCAGCGCCAAATCCAAGGCATCCCTCGCAGAGGCCAGGAACACTGTCCCTGAGGCTCCCGACCAGGCCGCCGACCAGGGCCGCTCATCGCTGGCACGAGGGATCCGGGCCCCGGTGGCCGCCTCGACTCCGGGATAGGGAAAGAAATGCTCCAGTGGTTGCCCTTTCGGTCGCAGCTGCCGCAACCAGACGGTGGTGCCGTCCTGCGCCCTGTATTCGAGCGTGATATCCACGGCGGCAACTCCGCCGGCGAAGGCGATCCCCGGTCCTCCAGGCCAGGGGCCGATGCCAAGCGGTGCGCCCTCGTAGCTGCAGCTGAGGAAGTTGAGGATGCCGGCTGCGTCCTCCACGCTGAAGCCCCAGCCTTCGAGCATCACGTAGCCACAGCCCTCGACCATCCGGCCGGCCCGCTGCCCGCCGTTGGGGGCGTCCGCCAACCGGATCACCTGCTCGTCACGGACCTCAGGTCTGGAGCCGGGCAAATCCCGGATAGCGGACTCCGCAGTGGTAGCGGAACCGGATAGCTGCACGAGGTGAACAGCCATCGTGGTTGTCCCGCCCGATTTCCTCACCACGCTGATGTTCCCAAGCGGGCCTCCGACGGTCACGTCGGTCAAGGTAAACCCCTCCGCTGCGAGGTCGGGCAGGAGCCAGGGACCACCGGCAGGAAGGGGGCCGACCGCCACGTTCGTGGGCCCGGAGGATCGAGCGAGCGCTGCGACCACCACCCCGGTGAGCAGCAGCGCCGCGACCGCCAGGACCCGGGCGCCAACGCGCCGGTTCGAGGGCCTGCCGGCGAGGTTCGGGGTGGCCGTACGAGCGACCTGCAGCGCAGGGTGTAATTCGGCGTCGGTCCTGGCCGCGGTCGTCGTTACAGTGCGGCTGACCTGATCAGCGATCTGTCGCAGGGCCCGGCGGGCGATGGTTTCGAGGTCGGCTTGGTCGGCGAGGGGCGGAGGGGTGCGCATCAGGTGGTCCTTTCGGGGGCGCTGCAGGGTCACGGGGCGAGGAGCTTGCTGAGGTGGGCGAGGCCGCGATGCACGTGGGAGGCGACGGTGCCCTCGGGGCAGCCCATCGTGGCGGCGGTGTCGGCCAGGCTGAGGTCGGCGAAATAGCGCAGGACCAGGGCTTCTCGTTGGCGGGCGCTGATCTGAGCCAGGCAGGTCCGCATGGCCAGCACCTCGGCGTGTTCCACGGTGGCGGCGAGGGCGGCTCGGTCATCGGGTCCGCCGGGCGGACTTCGGTCCTGCTGCGCCGACCAGCCCACCCCGCCCGGCCGATTCGGAGTTCGCGTGCCGCCGGGGGCGCTGAAACGAGACCGACGGCGCTGGTGGCGGCGGGCGCCGTTGACCACGGTGACCCGCAGGTAGGCCCCAGGTCGGTCAACCTGGCCGATGCGTTCGGCCACCGCGGCGAAGGCGTCTTGCACCACGTCCTCGGCGGCGGCGAGGTCACCCAGCAGCAGGTAGGCCAACGCCAGCATCGGGCGGTGCTCGGCTTCCCACAAGGCCTGGAGTTGATCGGCCACACCCTCGGGCCGGCTGGCGGTTTGGTTCCCCACGCCCCTACGAGTCACCGGCGCCAGCAAAGTTTGCACCCGGCGCCCATTAGCGCAGCGCTAGCCGAGTGCGGGACGCAACGACGCAACCAGGTCACCCCGATCACCCACCGTCACGCTGTCGGCGCCCACGAAGCGGGCCAACTCCGTCAACTCGGCGGCGAGGTGGGGGGCGATCTCGGTCGGGTCACAGGACGGTTCGGCCCAGGCGCCCAGGACCCGGAGCGTGCGGGCGGCGCGGTCGGTTTTGAGATCGACCCGGGCCACCAGGCGATCACCCAGCAGGAATGGGAGCACGTAATAGCCGTAGCGACGCTTGGCCGCGGGAGTGTAGATCTCCAGGCGATAGTGGAAGTCGAACAACCGCTCGGCGCGGGGACGGAACCACACCAGCGGGTCGAACGGGCTGAGCAGGGCCCTCGCATTGACCTTGCGGGGGAGCCGAGCTCCCGGCGCAAGGTAGGCGGGATCCTTCCAGCCCTCCACGCTGATCTGTTGCAGCCGGCCGTCCTCCACCAGGTCGGCCAGCAGCGGGCGGGCTTTGACCAGGTTGAGGCGGTAGTAGTCGGCCAGGTCAGCGGCGGTGCCCACGCCGAGGGACCTTGCCGCCAACACCAGCAGCTCCCGGCGTTGATCCACTTCGGGCGGGGTGGGGGCAGCCAGCACATCGGCGGGCAGGAACCAATCGGGCAGGCCGTATTCCCGTTCGAAGCTGGGTCGGCGCCGGGCCGCCAGCCGGCCGCACCAGAACAGCCACTCCAATGCCATCTTGGTGCCGCTCCAGCCCCACCAGGGCCCCTTCCGGCCGGTACCACTGCCGGTGAGCAGCTGGCCGGCGCCCACTGGACCCCGGCCGGCCACCTCGTCGAGCACGTCCTGGATGAAACCGGGCTCGGCCTCGGCCAGGCGCACCAGGCCCGACCAGGCCTTTCCGGCCTCAGCGGCGGCCATCTTGTGGCGGAACAGGGGCTGGTGGGCCACCGGGATGAAGCTGGCCTCGTGACCCCAGTACTCGAACAGCTCGCCACGATGGGTGGCCTCCGCCAGCCTGCCCCGGGGATGGGGTCCGAGCCGGCTGTACAGGGTCAGCTCATGGGCCCGTTCCACCACGTTGACCGAGTCGATCTGCACCAGGCCCACCCGGTCCAGCACCCGCCGGAGGTGCCGCCGGTCGAGCCGTCCGGTGGGGCGGGGTTCGGCGAAGCCCTGGGCCGCCAGCGCCAGCCGCCGAGCCTCGGACAGGCTGATCTGGCCAGCGCCCAGACGCCGACCCAACTTGGGACGAACACCGGCCGCACGAAACGTCTGATCCGGCTCTCCAGGCGCGGCCACGTCCGGCTCCTCGGCCACCCCGGCGGCCGCAACCGTTCTTGCCGGCGTGGCAATGGAAGCCGGGGTGCGGACCAGGCCGGTACCATGCCCCACTCTGGGGTCGCTCATGGCCTTCTGGCACCGTTGGCCAGGAAGGCGACCCCGCCGGTGGCGCTGCTCCAGCCGGAACCGGTCGGGCCAGACCGGTCAACCCCGCCCCGCTCCTCGGGCTGCGCTTTCGCACGGCAGCGGACTGATGGCCCGCCCCGCAGGTTCTGTGACACCAACCCGGCCGCAGCACCGATGGCGTC
>JBJXFH010000105.1:0-27831 GCA_046155365.1 Acidimicrobiales bacterium
GTGGTCCTAGCATGGACGGATGGTTGATTTTCTGGGGCTCGTCGAACGCGGTGTGGTCATCTTCGACGGAGCCACCGGCACCCACATGCAGGGCCACAACCTGGGACCGGACGATTTCGGGGGCGCGGCCTACGAGGGCTGCAACGAGATCCTGGTGGTTACCCGCCCTGAGCTGGTCTCCGACATGCACCGCCAGTACTTCGTGGCCGGGGCCGACGTCGCCGAAACCAACACCTTCGGCGGCTTTTCCGTGCCTCTCGGGGAGTACAACCTGGCGCATCGGTGCTACGAGCTGAACGCCACCGCGGCGCAACTGGCCCGCGCCGTGGCTGACCAGTTCACCGCCGCGGACCCCACCCGTCCCCGCTTCGTGGCCGGTTCCATGGGCCCAGGCACCAAGTTCGCCTCGCTGGGCCAGATCACCTACGCCGAACTGCGCGACGCCTATCAGGAACAGGCCCGGGGCTTGCTCGACGGCGGCGTGGACCTGCTCATGGTGGAAACCCAGTTCGACCTGCTCGGCATCAAGGCCGCCATGGCCGGGTGCCGTCGGGCCATGGCCGACGTTGGCCGTGAGGTACCCATCCAGACCCAGGTCACCATTGAGGTCACCGGTCGCATGCTGCCCGGTACGGAGATCGGCGCCGCCCTCAGCGCCATCGATCCCTTGCACCCCGACATCATTGGCATCAACTGCGCCACCGGTCCCGCCGAGATGTGGGAGCACCTGCGCTACCTGTGCGAACACGCCCGCATGCCGGTGTCCTGCCTGCCCAACGCCGGGTTGCCCTCGGTGGTGGACGGGCACATGCACTACGACCTCACCGCCCAAGAGTTGGCGGACTACCACCGCCGCTTCGTCTCCGACTTGGGCGTGCGGGTCATCGGCGGTTGCTGCGGCACCACCCCTGAATACATCGAGCTGCTCGATCGCACCTGCCGGGTGACGCCCGCCCCCCGCAACCCGGTGCACGAACCGTCTGCAGCGTCGATGTACTCCAACGTGACGCTCAAGCAGGACACCAGCTTCTTGATCATCGGGGAGCGCACCAACGCCAACGGTTCCAAGAAGTTCCGGGATCTGATGTTGGAAGGCGATTGGGACGGTTGCGTGCAGATGGCCCGGGACCAGATCAAAGAGGGCGCCCACCTCCTCGACGTGTGCGTGGACTACGTGGGTCGGGCCGGCGCCGCCGACATGGACGAGTTGATCCGCCGGCTGTGCACCCAGTCCTCGGTGCCGCTCACGTTGGATTCCACCGAGCCCGAGGTCATGGAGGCCGGGCTGGCCTGGATCGGCGGTCGGGCACTGCTCAACTCCGGCAACCTCGAAGACGGCGACGGACCGGGCTCACGAGCAGACCGGGTGTTCGCCTTGGCCAAGGAGTACGGCGCGGCGGTGATCTGCCTGTTGATTGACGAAGAGGGCCAGGCCCGCGACGTCGAGTGGAAAATGCGGGTGGCCCACCGCATCCACGACCTCGCTACCAAACGGTATGGTCTGGAGTCATCGGATCTGATCTTTGACGCCCTGACCTTCCCGCTGTCCACCGGGGACAACGATCTGCGGCGTGACGCCATGGCCACCATCGAGGCCATCGGGCGCATCAAGACCGAACTGCCCGGTACGTTCACCACCCTCGGCGTGTCCAACGTGTCCTTCGGGCTCAACCCTGCCGCCCGCCACGTCCTCAACAGTGTGTTCCTGGCCGAATGCGTTAAGGCCGGGCTGGACTCCGCCATTGTGCACGCCGGCAAGATCATGCCGCTCAACCGCATCCCCGACGAGCAACGTCAGGTGTGTCTGGACCTGATCTATGACCGCCGGGATGCTGCCACCGGGTATGACCCGTTGCAGAAGCTGCTGGAGGTCTTCGCCGATGTGACCGTGGCCAAAGCGGCCAAGGTGGACCGTACCGGATGGTCTGTCGAGCAGCGGCTCACGCAGCGGGTCATCGACGGCGAGCGCGACGGTCTGGAGGCCGACCTCGATGAGGCCATGACCAACGGCCGGGCACCACTGGACATCATCAACGACCCCCTCCTGGCCGGCATGAAGGTGGTGGGTGAACTCTTCGCCACCGGTGAGATGCAGTTGCCGTTCGTGCTGCAATCAGCGGAGACCATGAAAACGGCGGTGGCCTACCTGGAACGGTTCATGGAAGCCACCGCCGACGGGTCTTCCACCAAGGGCTCCATCGTGCTGGCCACCGTCAAGGGTGACGTGCACGACATCGGCAAGAACCTGGTGGACATCATCCTGACCAACAACGGCTACCGGGTGCACAACCTGGGCATCAAGGTTCCCGTCGCCGACATGATCGACGCCGTGGTGCAGCACTCCGCAGACGCCATCGGCATGAGCGGGCTGCTGGTGAAATCAACGCTGATCATGCGGGACAACCTGGAGGAGCTCAACGCCCGGGGTCTGAGCCACGTGCCAGTGCTGCTGGGCGGGGCGGCACTGACCCGCTCCTACGTTGAGCGTGATCTGCGTGAGGTGTACACCGGGCGACTGTTCTACGGCAAGGACGCCTTCGAGGGCCTTCGGGTGATGGACCGCCTGGGCGAGTTGCGCCGCAGCGGGGAGGACGACGCCGACTTCGGCCACATACCCACCGGTAGGGGGCTGCCGGAACGGTCACGGTTGCGGACCGACGCCGCCGGTGCCGGGGCCGACGTGCCGCGCCGCTCCCCCGAGGTGGACCCCGACAACACGTTGTTCACGCCACCGTTCGTTGGTTCCCGGGTGGTCAAGGGGGTCCCGCTCGATGAGATCTCCACCTACATTAACGAAACAGCACTGTTCCGTAACCAATGGCAGTTCCGGCCCATAACCGCTGCCGACGGCGCCGGCCACGAAGCCCTTGAAACCGATGCCGATTTCAAGGACCGGGTGCGGCCGTTGTTCCGGGAGCAGCTGGCCATGGCCAAGCAGCTCGACCTGTTGTTGCCCCAGGTGGTGTACGGGTACTTCCCGGCCAACGCCGATGGCAACGAGCTCATCATCTGGGAAGACGCCATCGGCGGCAAGGAACGGATGCGCTTCACCTACCCCCGACAGCGCGAGCACCCCTATTTGTGCATCTCCGATTTCTTCCGCCCGGTGGAGTCCGGGGTGGTGGACCACGCGGCGTTCCACATTGTCACCATGGGGGCCCGAATCTCGGAGGAGACGGCGGCGCTGTTCAGCGAGAACCGCTACCAGCACTACCTGTTGCTGCACGGGTTGGGCGTGGAGATGACCGAGGCGTTGGCCGAATACTGGCATCGTCGCATCCGCCAAGAGTGGGGTTTCGCCGGGGAGGACGGTGACTCGCTGGTGGGCCTGTTCCGCCAGGTGTTCCGGGGCGGGCGTTACAGCTGGGGTTACCCGGCCTGCCCCGACCTGGAGGACAACACCAAGGTGGCCGAACTGTTGGGCGCGGACCGGTTGGGCATCGAGGTGTCCGAAGAGACCGGCTGGCAGTTCCAACCCGAACAAACCACCTCCGCCATCATCTGCCACCACCCCCAAGCCAAATACTTCGTGGCCCGCTCCTAAACCGGGGAACGTCGTTGCCGATGTAGCACACTTGTGCTACATTACCGATCATGTCCACAACCACCGTTCGCCTCGACCCCGACGAGGAACGCACCCTCGATCAGCTGGCTGAGATCCACGGCGGGCGCTCGAACGCGTTGCGTCAGGGACTGAAACTTCTTGCGGCTTCTACCCGACAACGCGCTGTGCTATCGGAGTTGTTGGATGAGTGGGATCGTGAAGCCGGAGCGGTGGACGAGCAGTCCGTCGCGGTGATGGTGGAACGCTACGAACTGTGATACTCGACGCCGGGTTTCTCGTATCCGTCGACCGTGGTGAGCGCTCCGCCCAGGCGTTCTTGCGTGCCGCACTCCAACGACAGACCCCGCTGCACACGACACAACCGGTCGTCGCTCAGGTCTGGCGCAACGGCGGCCGCCAGGCACGTCTGGCACGATTTCTCGCGTCGATCACGATTCACCCCCTGGCCGACGGGCGCGCCGTCGGTGGGATTCTCGCCCGCTCGGGCACCAATGACGTGGTCGACGCCCATCTCGTCGCCGTTGCTGTCGAACTTTCAGAAGCAATTCTCACTGGCGATAGTGGCGATAGTGGCGATATCGAACTACTTGTCGACTCGCTCCCGAGCGCTCGACCCAAAATCCATCGTTGGCCCTGAGCCCGTTTCCCCGGCGTTGGTGGAGAAGTTCTCCTTCAAGTTCGCCGGAGATGACGTCGATGTCCTCGGTAGGAAACGAGGAGTGTGGACCGATGCAACGAACGGCCGGCTCGGTGCAGCAGTGGTTGGCGAAAGACCCCTCCCTGGACGAGCTTCGCGCCCGGTTCCCCAACATCTGGGAGCCGATTTCCCGCGACATCGCCGACGTGTTATCCCGGCAGGACTATGACGCCCTCACCACCATGACCGTCGCCGCGTCCCGACCGGCGCCACGAGTACGGCCGGGGTCGAAACACGCGCAAGATGCATTGCTACAGGGCGAGGTACGCCGCCGGATGACCGCAGCCGCGTTGGCTCAGGCCCGGTTCTCCTTGGCGACGGGCGTGACGGACGGACCGGTTCGGTTCAACCGGTTCAACGGCAGCATCCTTCAGCGGCTGCTTTTCGCCCAGGACCTTGAGCGCAAGGCCGTCTCGGGGTTCTGGTTCCGCCTGTGGTGGCCATTGCTCTCTCAACGGCGTTTCCTGATGGCGCTGGTACAACCCAAAGGGATCTACTGCTTCTACTCCAAGCAACTGATCGATGGCCTCGCCGAGTTGATTGGCACGTCCTCCTGCCTTGAGATCGCCGCCGGTGACGGCACACTGACCCGCCTGCTGCGCGATCACGGGGTCGCCGCCACCGCGACCGACGATTACAGCTGGGAGGACCGCGTCGCCTTCAACGATTCGGTGATCCGCCAAGACGCCAGCGCGGCCCTACGCTCACGTCAACCCGCCACCGTCATCTGGTCCTGGCCGCCTGCCGCGAACCGCTTCGAGCGTGACGTGTTCAACACCCAAAGCGTGCAGCTCTATATCGTCATCAGCACCCGCCACGAGTTCAGCTCCGGCGATTGGGCCACCTACCGCCGCCAACAAGGATTCGAATTCGAAGAAGTGCCCGCGCTGAGCCGACTCGTGCTCCCGCCCGAACTCGACCCCGCGGTGTACGTGTTCCGCCGTACACGCACCTGAGCCACCGCCGAAGCGTCCAACCGGCCCTACGGGATGGACGCCATGGACGGCACCGCTCAGCACCGAGTACCTCACCCCAGGCGGGGAAGGGCCTGCACCAACGTGGCAGTGGGCGCGAACAGGTCGCCGCGGTCCGCCACCCGGGCCAGCACGTCCTCGGCCAGGAAACGCAGTTCGGCCCGACCCGCAGCGGAGGCTTCCACCTCATCCCAACTCACCGGCGTGGATACCGTTGGGTATGGTCGGGCCCGTAGGGAGTACACGCCGATAGTGGTCTTGTGGCGGCTGTTCTGGCTCCAGTCGATGAACACCTTGTTCGGGCGGATGGCTTTGGTCATCTCGCTGGTGACCCGCTGGGGTTGGCGTTTCTCCAGAAGTTGAGCCACCGCCAACGCGAAATCCTTGGCCTCATCATGGGTGGCGGGGCTGTTGAGCGGCAGGTACAACTGCAAACCCTTGGAGCCACTGGTCTTGGGCCAACACTGCAACCCCAACGCCGCCAGCACCTCGCGAATGTCGAGCGCCACCTGGCAGCACTCGGTCATGGCCGCCGGTTCGCCGGGGTCGAGGTCGAACACCACCATCGTGGGGCTTTCGATATCCACCGCCCGGGCCATGGGGGCGTGCAACTCCAACGCCGCCAGGTTCGCAGCCCACACCACCGCAGCCACGCTGTCCAGCACGCAATAGCCGATGGGCCCGCCCCGATCACCCGGTCCCAGCGCCGTACCCACCCAGTCCGGCCGGTGCTTGGGACAGCGTTTCTCAAAGAAGCTGGCGGCGTCCACCCCGTTGGGAAAGCGCCGCATGGTCAGGCCCCGGTCACCCAGATGAGCCAGCAGCACCGGGGCGACCCGTGCGTAATAGTCAATGACCTGGGCCTTGGTGAACCCGGCCTCGGGGTAGAGCACCTTGTCGAGGTTGGACACGCTCAACGTGCGTCCCCCGATCTCCACCAGCGGCATACCCGGAGGCTAGCCAACCGACCCCGGTGCGAAACCAGGCGCTCAGGCCGATTTGCGGCGCGGGGCCCGTTTCGCAGTGGCTGTTGCCGCCGATTGGCCCGTGTCCTCACCCTCGGCCATTCCCTCCGGCAACCCGGTGGGGTGACGCTTGCGGGCCGCTTTGGCCTCCGCCACCGAGGCTTCGAGCGCCGCCAACAGGTCCACGACCTTGGTGGACTGCTCGGCCATGGGCTCCAACACGATCTCGCTCTCACCGGCGGCCTTGCGCTCGATGATGTCCATCAACTGCTCGCGATAGGTGTCGTGGTATTTCGCCGGCTCGAAATCCGCCGACAGCGATTCGATGAGGGACTGGGCCATGGCCTTTTCCCGCTCGGTCAGCTCCACGGAGAGGGCGGCCTCAACCTCGGGCAACTCGTCCACCGCGTTCAACTCGTCGGCGTAGACCATGGTGTTGAGGATCAGCTTGCCCTCACGCACCCGCAGCGCCGCCACGTACTGCTTGGAACGCATCACGAACCGGGCGATGCCAACCTTGCCGGCGGTCTCCATGGCGTCCACCAGCAGGGCGTAGGGCTTGACCGCGGCCCGGTCCGGTACCAGGTAGTACGCCGAGTCGTAGAACACCGGGTCAATGTCGGCGAGGTCCACGAACTCCTCGAGGTCAATGGTGCGCTGCGCCACCGGCATGATCGAGGCCAGTTCGTCCTCGGAGATGGTGACGTAGCTGTCACCGCCCAGTGCATAACCCTTGACGATCTGGTCACGCCCGACCTCTTCGCCATTCACCCCGGACACCAGCTTCTGTTTGACCCGAGAACCGGTGGTCTTTTCCAGCTGATTGAACGACACCGACTTGCGCGAGACGGCGTTGAACAACTTCACCGGAATGCTGACCAGACCGAAACTGATCGCACCACTCCACATCGCCCGTGCCATACGGTCAGGTTATACGCCACCCCAACTCAGACGACCCAACTCAGAGGACCCAACTCAGGCAACCAAGCGCCGGCGCGCCATCATCGCAATGTGGCCCGGCCCACCAGGTCCATCCCGAAGGCGGTGATGATGGCCAAGTACAGCAGACCGGTGGCGGCCATGACGGCGGAGTACTGCCGTTCCTTCAGCGCCGCCCACGTGACCCCCACCAGGATCGGCGTGGCCACCGCGCACGTAGCCCAGAACCAGCCCAGCAAGCCGCCGTACCCGTCATCGATGCTGCCCGAGAGCACCGAGATCATTCCGGTGGGCAACAGCATGGCCACCAGCTCCAGCGGCCAGGTGGCGGCGGTGTAGATGACCAGTTCCTTGAGCGGCGCCCGGGGCAGGCCGGGCTGCACCAGGTACCAGTGACCCAACAGCATGGCGTCGGTCACCGCGCCCAGAAAGGCCGCCCCCACCAGCAGCCGGATCATGGCCAGCCAGACCGGACCGCCGGCATCGAAACTGGCGCCGACCAGGCCCAACGCCCCTAACCCCGGGGCCAGCAGATCCAATCCCGGCGGGAACTCCCGAACGATGCCGGGACCACCCACGCCAGCAAGTTCACCAGTTCCGCCTGCCACCCCGAGCACGCCACCCCGGGCGGTAGCCACTGCGGCAACCTCGTCCGAATCGGCGCCAGCATCGGTGCGGTCACCGGCGGCAACCGCGACACCCGCTGCCGCGGTCGCGGTCGTCGTTGTCTTCGTCGTCTTCGTCGTCTTCGCCGTCAGTGCCGCGGCCTCGGTCGCTCCCGGGCGGTCGATGCCGGTCATGGCCGCCACCCGGGCGCTGCGCTGATCGTGCAGGGCCTTGTGACCGGCCACCCCGGCCCGGCGGCGTTGGTAGGACACCACCAAGGCCACCAATGCCGCGCCGGCGCACGCGGCCGAGCCCAGATCCCGGGGCCACCAGGGCCGGAATGACAACCCGATGGCCAGCGCGCCCAGCGCCATGACCGCGAAGATCAGGCGCATGAGCCAGCCGTAGCCCACGCCCAAAAGCCGCCGCCGGGTGGTCACCCACAGGAACAGCAGCCCGCCGGTGGACCATTGGAGGAAAACCGATGCCGCGTCGAGGCGGATCACCTCGCCTCAGGCCTCGACCACAACCAGGTTGTGATCGGCCCGGTTGAGCGCCACCGGCCCCTGCTCCGTGGCCACCACGATGTCCTCCAGGCGGGCGCCCCAACGGCCCTCAATGTAAATGCCCGGTTCGATGGAGAAGGCGTGTCCGGGGGCCAACACGGTGGCGTTGCCTTCCACGATGTAGGGATCCTCGTGCTCGAACAGGCCGATGCCGTGCCCGGTGCGGTGGATGAACTGTTCCCCGTATCCGGCATCGGCGATGACCTTGCGGGTGATGCGGTCCACGTCCTGCGCTGAGGTACCCACGGTGGCGGCGTTCACCCCGGCGGCCTGGGCCTGGAAGAGGACCTCGTACAGCTCCTTGAACTGGGCCGGCGGTTCACCGGTGTAGAACATGCGGGTCATGTCCGAGCAGTAGCCCGGCTCGCCCTCGGTGACGGACAGCGAACCACCGAAGTCACACAGGACCACCTCATCGGCCCGGATGACCCGGTCCGAGGCGTGGTGGTGGGGCGAGGAAGCGTTCTCGCCCGCGGCCACGATGGCGAAGTTCACGTGGGCGTGACCCTCAGCGATGAGCCGACGACTGATGTCATCCGATACCTGGGCCTCGGTCCGCCCGATGAGGGCCACCTGCCCGGTTTGCAGCTGCACCGCCACCCGGTCCGCGGCCTCCGCAGCGGCGCGCAGGACGTCGATCTCGGCAGGGTCCTTCTTGGCCCGCAACGGACCGACCAGCTCCACCGAACGACGCCACCGGGCCTTGGGCATGAACCCCATCAGGTCCACCAGGTGCCGGGCCCAGGTCTGGTCCCCAATGGCTGCCTGGGCGGCCCCACCGCACAGCTCAGCCACCACCGCGATGGGGTCCTCGGTCTCCTCCCAGCCCCGAATGGAGAAACACCCCGGGCGTTCGATGACCCGGGCCACCTCCAGGCGGGGGATGACCAGCGTGGCGTCGGCGTCACGGGGCAGCACCAACATGGTGAGGCGGGGCAGCGGCATGGCTTCATACCCGATGAGGTACGGCAGGTCGGCCCCCACCGACACCAACAGCACATCCACGCCCTGCTCGGTCATGGCGGCGCGGACCTGGTCCAGTCGTGCGGCGTACATGCACCTCAGGTTAGTGACGGGACCGGCTTGGTTCCCCGACGCTCCTCTCCTGCCACGGTTCGCCCGAGCCGGCGACACAACCGGACGGCGGATTCACTGCCAGCGCCGGTCAGGCCAAGTCGGCCGGGGGTCCAGCCACACCGTCAGCCAGGCCCGGCCACCGCCAGCGACCGGGGCGGAACGGGCGGGCGGAACGATGCCGCCATCGACGGCCCCCGATAGGCTCCCGGGCCACATGCAGGACTGGCAACGGCGTTTCGTGGACTTTCTGGTGGACACCGGCTCGTTCCGGTTGGGGTCCTTCACCCTCAAGAGCGGCCGGCAGTCACCGACGTTCGTGAACACCGGCCTGGTGGATGACGGGGTGGGGTTGCTGGAGCTCGGCGAGGCCTACGCCGCCCGGATGCTGGACGCCTGTGGGCCCGACGGATTTGATGCCGTGTTCGGTCCGGCGTACAAGGGGGTGCCCTTGGCCGTCTCCGCAGTGGTGGCACTGGCCCGCCGCGGCCTGTCGGTGCCGTACCTGTTCGACCGCAAGGAAGCCAAGGATCACGGCGAGGAAGCCGCCGACGGGGATGAGGTGGCGGCCCGGCTGGTGGGCCACCGACCCGCACCGCGGTCGCGGTTGGTGCTGGTGGATGACGTGTTGACCACCGGGGCCACCAAGTTCGAGGCCGTGGACCTGCTCCGGCGCCTGATCCCGGACGTGACCTTCCCGGCTCTGGTCATCGCGGTTGACCGGCAAGAGGCTGACGATCGGGGCGATGACGCCGCCGGGCTGTTCACCGCCCAGACAGCCATCCCGGTCCACGCCGTGGTGACCATGACCGACATCCTCGGCCACCTCGACGCCACCGGCCGGCTGCAGGGAGACACCCGACGGGACTGCGTCACCTACCTGTCCCGTTACGGCACCGCCCCGGCCCGGACCTGGGCGGCGAACACCGACCACTGAACCAGCTCGATCCGACCAGCAGCCCGGCCCCTACGCCCACCGGTCAGCGGTCAGCGGGCCTGGGTGGAGCCAACCAACTCCCGGGCCTCACGGCGGATGCAGCCGGGAGGTAACCGAACTGCACCCTTTGCCGGCTCCAACCAGAGTTGCACGATGCAACGATGCTGCTCACAGCGCCGTCGCTTCGGACAGAATGCAACGAAATTCCACGGAAGGGTGCAGTTCGGGCGGGGCGCCGCCGTCGCCTGGCCTCCTCGGTCACGCACCGTCGCCGCTGGCCCATGTCCCGTCACCAGCGCTGGACGACGGCGCCCGTTCGGCGGCTTGGCGGGCGTGGTAGGACGAGCGGGTCAGCGGCGAGGCCTCCACGTGGGCGATGCCGGCGGCCCGGCCGTGGGCGGCCCACTCGGTGAACGATTCCGGTGGCACCCAGCGCACCACCGGCAGGTGCCGGGCCGAGGGCCGCAGGTACTGGCCGATGGTGACAATGTCGGTGCCGATGGCCGCCAGGTCGTTGAGCGTCTGGCGGACCTCGTGATCGGATTCGCCCAGGCCCACGATGATGGAGCTTTTCGTCACCAAGCCATCGCCCTTGGCCCGAGACAGCACCCCCAGCGAGCGGGCGTAGGACGCTGAGGGCCGCACCAGCCGTTGCAGGCGGGCCACGGTTTCGATGTTGTGGTTGGCCACGTCGGGGCGGGCGTCGAAGATCACCTGCAGCGCCTCGGGATCGCCCTTGCAGTCGGGGAACAGCACTTCCACCTGGCAGCCGGGAACCTGCCGTCGGATGGCGGCGATGGTGTTCGCGAAGCCAGCGGCCCCACCATCGGCCAGATCGTCCCGGGCCACCGCGGTGACCACTGCGTAGCGCAGACCCAACCGGGCCACCGCCTGGGCCACCCGTTCCGGTTCGGCGGGATCGGGCGGCATGGGTTTGGAGGTATCCACCAGGCAGAACCCACAGGCCCGGGTGCAACGCTCACCGTTGATCATGAACGTGGCGGTGCCGTCGGCCCAGCACTCCGACAGGTTGGGACAGCCCGCTTCCTCGCACACGGTGACCAGATCCAAGCTGCGCATCACCTTGCGCAGGCCCAACACGTTGGCGTCGTGGCGCACCGGCACCCGCAACCACGGCGGCTTGCGCGCCCCGATGGCCAAACCCTCGGTGACCCCTGCGGCCACCCGACGCCGCTGCAGACCGGGCGGTATGGCGGCATCCTCCACCGGATCCGGACGCGGCGGGTTGAGCACGCCATCGGGCCGGATCAACGGCATCTTGAAGCCCGGCGTGACCGACACCCCCGCCGCCGCCGGATCCACCGCGAGGCTGAACGGTGCCAGCTCCACCTTCTCCGGCCGCCAGTGCACATCGGCCCGATCCATCAACCCGTCGTCAGATCCGTCACCAACGACACCCACCCCACCAACGACACCCACCCCACCAACGCCAACCGCGCCGGGCTCCCCGACCGTCCGTAGCGCCGGGAGCGACCGTGCGGCACCGGTACGACCGACGGTGCTACGCCCTCGGCCGCCCTCGTCCAACCCGCCCCAGCGCAACGCCGCCCGGGCCGCCACCGCCTCAACCACGGCCGGCATGGTGAGCGGTATGCCCTCGGTGAACATGCTGGTGACGAAGCGGTCTTCCAACCCGCAGGGCACGATGCGACCGAAATACGGCAGCGGCTCATAGGTGACGTTCAGGGCGAAACCGTGCATGGAACGACCCCGTGACAACTTGACCCCGACGGCGGCGATCTTGCGTTTGCGGCGGAACACCCCCACCCCACGAACCGGCGCCCATACCCCGGGGTATTCCGGATCGTAGGAGCAGCCGGGCAGACCGAGATCCTCCAGCACGTCGATCACCAATTGCGCCACACCCGCCACATACTTACGGGTATCCACCAGACCCGAGGCCGGTCGGTCCTCGCCAGCGCGACGGCGCCCGGGCACGTCCAAGATGGGATAGCCCACCAACTGACCGGGCCCGTGATAGGTGACATCGCCGCCGCGGTCGGTGTGGATCAACTCGCCGCCGAGCTCCTCGGGCGGAACCTTCAGGTGGGTACGATCACCCCGCAGCCCCAACGTGAAGGTGGGCTCGTGTTCCAGCAACAGCAGATAGTTCCGACCCGGCTGACGGAACAACCCTTGTTGCAGCGCCAACGCGTCGCGATAGCGGACCCGGCCCAACCAACGAACCGCCAACATGGAACCACCGTAGTGTCCATCAGCGGCCAGCCCGACGGGCCGAAGCGGGGTGCGGGAAACCTCGGGCGCGCCGGGTCCGATCACCGACGCCCCGGTGGACGGTTCAGGTGATCTCGACAGCCCAGTCACGGGTTTCGATGATGGTCCGCACCTTGTCCAGGAACGCCGCGGCATAGGCCCCGTCGAAGGCCCGATGATCCCAGGCCAGCGCCAGCAAACCGATGGGCCGGATGCCGATGGATTCCGATCCGTTGGCGTCGGTCACCACCCACGGTTTACGGCGCACCCCGTCGGTGGACAGGATCGCCACCTGCGGCTGGTTGATGATGGGGAACTGCATCATCGTGCCGTACTGGCCGGGATTGGTCAGCGTGAAGGTGCCGGCGCTGATGTCGTCGGGGCGCAGCTGGCGGGACCGGGCCCGGGTGGCCAGATCGTGGATCTCACGGGCGATGGCCCGCAGCCGTTTGCTGTCGGCGTTGCGGACCACCGGCGCCACCAGACCTTCGAAACCCAGGTCCACGGCGATGCCCAGGTTGACCTGACCGTGGACCACCAGCTCCCCCTGGCCCACGCTGGCGTTGAGCAACGGGAACTCGGCGATGGCGTCGGACACCGCCCGGGAGATGAACGGGAGGTAGGTCAGGCTGAACCCCTCGCTGGCCTTCCACTGATCGCGCACGGCACGCCGGACCCGGTCCACCGCCTCAAAGTCCGCTTCCATCACGGTGAGGGTGTGGGCCGACGTGGCCTGGGACATCACCATGTGGTCGCCGGTGAGCTTGCGGATCCGGTTGAGCGGCACCCGCTGGTCTTGACCGCGCAAACCCACCGTGGCCGCCGGCTGCTGGACCGGCGCGGGCGCAGACGCAGGCCCAGCCTCTGGGGTGCGGGCCGCGCTTTGGGACATGGCCGCGGCGGCTACTGCGGGCGGGGCCGGGGCCGGCTGGTTCCCGTGTTCGATGGCGCGCTGCACATCGCTACGGGTGATGCGTCCCCCGGGGCCGGTGCCCTCCACCAGGTCGATGTTGACCTGGTGATCACGGACCAGCCGCCGAACCACCGGTGACAGCAATCGGCCGTCGCCAGTTGCCGTAACTGGGTCAGTGTCAGTGTCAGTGTCAGTGTCGGGGTCCGAGTCCTGGGCGGACGCAACGGTGCCAGGCGGGTTCGCGGCCACCGCGCCGCCGGGCTCCCCGGTGCTGGCAACCACGGGAACCGGGCGCGGTTCAGCCGGTGACCCGGGCGCGAGGTTGGGGTCAACCGCGAGGACCGGGGCCGGGACCGAGGCCGCCTGACCGTCCGGGACGGCAGCGGGCGGAGCGGGCGGAGCCGGGGCCGGGGCCGGCGCCGCCACAGCCCCATTGGCGCTGATCACCGCCAGCACCGCGCCAACGGCGACGGTCTCGCCCTCGGGCACGCGAATCTCGGTGAGGACCCCGGCCTCGGTTGAGGGCACCTCGGAGTCAACCTTGTCGGTGGACACCTCGTACAGCACCTCGTCGAGGGCCACCGGGTCCCCGATTCGCTTGAACCACTTGGTGATGGTGCCCTCGGTCACCGTCTCACCTAATTGGGGCATCGTGATGTCGGCCATGGAACGCTGACTTCCGTTTCTGTCTGTCGAGGGACTTCGCCGAGCGCCGCGCCGCCGCCTTAGTGCAGGGAACGCCCGGTCAGAGACATCATCGACTCACCGAAGAGCTCACTGATGGTTGGATGGGGCTGAATGAAATGCGCCACCTCTTCCACGGTGGCTTCCCAGTTGACCGCCAGATAGCCCTGGCCGAGCTGCTCGGTGGCCCACGGTCCCACCATGTGCACCCCCAGGATGCGGCCACCGGTTCCGTCGGGGCGTCGTTCGGCGATGACCTTCACCAGGCCCTCGCTCTCGCCGATGATCATGGCCCGACCGTTGCCGGCGTGACGGTGCTTGGAGGTCACCACGTCAAAGCCCCCGGCCTTGGCCTGTTCCTCGGACAACCCGGCGAAAGCCACCTCGGGATGGCAGTAGATGGCCCACGGGATCCGGTCATAGTCCACCGGCAGCGGGGACTCACCCAGAATGTCCCGCACCACGTTCATGCCCTCGGCGAACGCCACATGCGCCAACTGCGGGGTGGCGATGAGGTCACCCACCGCGTACACCCCGCTCACCGTGGTCCGCCCCAGCGCATCGACCTTGACGTAACCCCGCTCGTCGAGGACCACGCCGGTGCGCTCCAGGCCCAGCTGATCAGCGAAGGGCCGCCGACCCACCGAGACCACCACCAGCTCCACCCGTTCGCTCTCGCCGTCACCGAAGTGCACAGTGGTCCCGGCAGGTGTGGTCCCGGCAGCAGTGGTCCCGGCAGCAGTGGTCCCGGGATCGGGGGTGTGACCGGTGACGGGGACCCCGGTGCGGATGGTGATGCCCCGCCGTTTGAAGCTGCGACCCACCACGTCGGCCACGTCACGGTCACAGCCGGGGAGGATCTTGTCCATGGCCTCCAGCACCGTGACCTCGGTACCGAGGTCCGACATCATCGATGCGAACTCACAGCCGATGGCGCCGCCGCCGATGACCACCGCGCTGGCCGGCAGCCGTTCGATGGCCAGCAACTCGTCCGAGGTCACCACCAACCGGCCGTCGATCTCGAAGCCGGGCAGGGTGCGCGGTACCGATCCCGCGGCCAGCACCACGTGGTCCGCGGCCACCTGCAACAGCGCGCCATCGGGCCCCGTCACCGTCACAGTGCCGTCTGGTTGCAGCGCCCCAACCCCGTTGTACACGGTGACCTTACGGCCTTTGAGCAGCGAGCCCAGGCCGTTGCAGAGCTGGTCAATGATCTTTTGCTTGCGGGCCATGGTCACAGACCAGTCCAACCCCGGCGCCGCCCCGTCCAGCCCGGTGAGCACGCCGAACACCCCGGCGTCGCGCACGTGGCGGAACACCGCCGCGGTTTCCAGCAGCTCCTTGGCCGGGATGCACCCCACGTGCAGGCAGGTTCCACCCAGCTTGCCGCGCTCGATGAGGGCGACGTCCAGCCCCGCGGAGGCCCCGTAGAGCGCGGTGGCATAGCCGCCCGGACCGCCCCCAATGACCACCACTTGATGGCGGGGTTGTTGTTCTTGCTGGCTGTTGTCGCCTTCGGGCACCGCGCACCACTTCCGTGCTCAGCCCTTCGATTGGAAGGAAGGGCGCTGCCATGCTATCGGCGGCGGTCCCCCTGCCGGCACGGCTCAGCACGCGGGGCGAGGCGGGAAACTGAGGGGCCCGCGGGGGTCAGCGGGCCAACAGCAACTGCAACGCAAAGGCCCCCAGGATCACCAGGCCCAGGATCAGCGATGTCAACAGCAACATCCGGGTGCTCATGGTTGGTGGGACCCCGGCCGGCTCCCGGCGGCGAGGCGCTGGGCCATCCATTGCAGCATGGTGGTCATGATCCGCTCCTGCTCTGGTTCGTTCAACACCTCGTGGTACAAGCCCGGTTCCTCGATATAGGTGAGATCCCCGGAGCCGAAGCGGGGTACGAGGTTCCGGCTGGAGGCCACCGGCACCAGCGCGTCGGCGTCCCCGTGGATGACCAACACCGGCAGCCGCAGCGAACCCACCTCGTCGGGAAAGCGGGCCGCCCGAGCCAGCAGCGCGGCGCCCAGGCCGGCGGTGATCTTGCCGCGCCGCACCAACGGATCGGCCCGGTAGGCCGCCACCACCGCCGGGTCCCGACTCACCTTGGCACCGTTGGGAGCCATAATCCCCAGCGTCGGGCGGACCCTGGCCACGATGCGGCCCACCCGGATCACCGCGGCGTTGATCCCCAGCGACGGTTGCAACGCCGGTCCGGTGAGGATCAGCCCGTCGAATCGGTCGGGATGGTCGATGGCGTGGGCGGTGGCGATGGCGCCCCCCATGGAGTGACCCAACAACACCATGGGGATGTCGGGATGGCGCTGCGTCACCAGCAGCCGGAACGCCTCGAGGTCCGCCACGTACTCATCGAAGGAACGCACGAACGCCCGGCGACCCCCTGATCGGCCGTGCCCCCGGTGATCGAGCGCCCAGGTGGCCAAACCAGCAGCAGCGAACGTGGATCCGACATGGTGGTACCTGCCGCTGTGCTCGCTCATGCCGTGGGCCACGATGACCACCGCCCGCGGGTCGTGCTGCGGTAACCATCCCTGCCCGAACAGCGCGCAGCCATCCACCCCGTCGAAAGCAACCGATACCGACCTCGACACCATCGACACCGCGGGATCTGGAACTTGGGTCGGGCGGCGCTGGTGGGGCGGTTGAGGAGAGGGTGGGGATGTCATGGGCTTTCTGCCCCGGCGGAGGCAAAGCTTGAATAGCGACGGCCAGCGGGTAGCAACAGCATAGAAATGAGTGGACCCGGCCCCGGTTTTCGCCCGGCGGAGGTGGCTGAGGGTCGCTGAGCAAACCGGACGGTACCGCGTCATGGCGGCCCCCGGATGAGACCGGAGGAATGTCATGCGAGTTGCCATTACCGGGTCCAGCGGGTTCATCGGGACCGCCCTGCGCCGCCGCCTGGCCGAGGGGGGCCACGAACTGCGCTGTCTGGTGCGCCGGGCCCCAACCAACGCCGAGGAGATCGAGTGGGACCCCGCCGCTGGGCGCTTGGACGCCGGTGACCTCGAAGGGGTGGACGCGGTGGTGAACCTGGCCGGGGTGGGCATCGCGGACGGTCGGTGGAGCGCAGAGCAGAAGCGCCGGCTGGTCAGCAGCCGCATCGACTCCACCAACCTTCTGGCGCGCACCATGACGGCCATGGACCACCCCCCGACGGTGCTGCTGTCGGGCTCGGCCATCGGGTACTACGGGGACCATGGCAGCGAGGTCCTGAACGAACAATCGCCGCCCGGCAGCTCCTTCCTGGCGCAGCTCTGCCGGGATTGGGAAGCCGCCACCGGACCTGCCGAGGCCGCGGGGATTCGGGTGGCGCACTTGCGGACCGGGTTGGTGCTCGACGCCAAGGGCGGGGCGCTGGCCAAGATGCTGCCGCTGTTCCGGCTGGGTCTCGGCGGCCCGTTCGGATCAGGCGCCGACTACTGGAGTTGGATCACCCTCGATGACGAGGTGGGTGCCATCGAGTTCCTCCTGGGCGCGGATGTGTCGGGCCCGGTGAACCTGACCGCCCCCGAACCGGTGACCAACAAGGACCTCACCCGGGCCCTGGCCAACGCGCTGCGACGACCGGCGGTGGTACCGGTCCCGGCGTTCGGTCCCCGCCTGCTGCTGGGCCGGGAGTTGGCTGATGAGCTGCTGTTCAGCTCCATCCGGGTCCGCCCCCAGGTGCTGTTGGACGTCAACTACCCATTCCGCCATCGGGACCTGGCTGACGGTCTGGCGGCTGCGTTAACCCGGCGTTGATCCGGTAACGGTCATGGCTGGTGACGGGCGCCGGTGAGATCCCAGAGGTGATGGATGGGGTCGTGCACGATGTAGCGGGCCAGGCTGTTTATGGTGAAGCCCGATCCGTCGGAGCGACGGCCGGCTCGCTCCCATTGGTTTGCGGTGATCGAATCCAGCCGGGCCGCCACCGTGTCAACGGCCGCGGTCAACTCCGCCAACACCACGGCCGGGTCCTGGGTGTCGTAGCCATCCTCGATGGCGGTGCGGTCCTGATCCCAGTTCGCGAACAACGGGTTTTCCTCGTGAATCAGTAGACCGAGGCGTTCGTCGGCAAGCCGGTACACGTCACGGACGTGGGCCGCGTATTCCAGGCTCGACCACCTCTGGCGCCGGTCACGTCCTGCCTTGATGGCACCGGTTTGGCCCAGCGCCATCCAGCCAGCGGCGTTGGCCCGCATCAGCGTGGCCACCTCGTTGCCGCGGGCGGCGCTGGCGTCAAAGCCGCAATCGGGACAGCGCCGATTCAGCACCCAGGTCCAGTCCCGGTCATCGGGAATGATGTCGTCGCTCATGGCTGCGCACGGTAGGCGGCCTGCGCTCCCGCGGCGCAGCGAGTTTCAGCGCTGGCGGTCCGGGGCTTGCTGGTTGAGCTGGGCTTCGAGGAGCGCACCGACCCTCAGCACCACCTCATCCGCCACCCCCTCAATCTGGATACCAAACGGTACGATACTATTAGGTACGATACTGTTCGGTTCGGTACCGTCAGGTATGGCGGGTCGAAGGTGGATCGGCACCGGGATGGACAGCGCCGGGAAACCGGTGAGGTTGGCCAGGCGGGTGTGTTTCACCAGCGCGGCCCCGGCGGCGGGGTCCGCGGCTTGGGCCAGCGTCGGCGGCAGGGTCGGCAACGTGGGCCCCACGATGGCGGTGACCTCGGCCAGCGCCGCCCGGCACCGGTCCCGCAACAACCGCTGGCGATCCAACGCCCGCAGATAGGTGTCCAGATCCAACAATCGACCTTGCAGCAGCCGGGCCCGCACGTCCTCGCCATACCACTCGGGATGTTCGTTCAACGAGGCCCGATGCACATGGGCCGCCTCGGCGAACATGATGGCCGTGGACGCCGCAAAGCTGTCCTCCCCCGTGGGCCACTCAACATCAACCAGTTCCCAGCCGGCCCCCCGCAGCACCGCTTCAACGTTCGACCAAGCCGAGCGCACCTCCGGCGATGCCCCGACGATGGCGTTGCGGGTCACCCCCAGCCTCCTTGACCCGCCCGGCTGGCCACCGCCGCCCGCGTGCAGCAGCCCGGCGGCGGCCGCAACCGCGATCGACGTGGCCACATCGCGGGTCAGCCAACCCACATGATCAAGCGAAGGGGCCAGCGGGAACACGCCGTTGGCGCTGACGCGGCCGTAGCCCGGCTTGAACCCGACCACCCCGCAACATGCTGCCGGGATTCGGCAGGACCCGCCGGTGTCCGTCCCCAGGGCCACATCGGCCAAACCGGCGGCCACCACGGCGGCGGATCCGGAACTTGACCCGCCCGGCACCCGTCCCGGCGCCGCGGGGTTGGCGGGGGTGCCGGCGTAGGCGTTGATGCCGCTGACCCCGAAGGCGAACTCGTGGAGCTTGACGCTGCCCACCACCTCGGCCCCGGCCCGGCGCAAGAGGGTGACCACGGCGGCGTCGTGCGCTTCGGGCACGGCGCCGGCCCGCACCCGGCTGCCGGCCCCCAACGGCTGACCAGCCAGCGCCAGCAAATCCTTGACCGCCAGCCGCAGCCCATTGAGCGGACCCGAACCCAACGCCGCCAACGGCCGCGCCGGCCGCCACACCCACGGTCCGTCCCCAGCTGACACCGCGCCGCCCTGGCCACCGTCCGCAGCGGACCCTGCATCAGCCGGAGCACCCGCGCCTCCCCAACCAGGGTCCGAGGGGGCCGGCCGGGTGGGGCCATCGGCCGGCCCGAGATCGGCATCCACCCGGGCCACCGCCGCCACCCAGAGAGCCCTGGTGGCGGGGTCGACGTCCACGCCGAGGCGGTGCAGGTCGGCATCGAGCCGGGCGGCGAGCTCAGACTCGGTGGGCGCGGCACTCATTGTTCGCTACCCCGCTCCGACGTTTCGGTCATGACAGCTCCGTGGGATCCACCACCCAGACGTCCTCGCCCAGGTGGTCGGTGAGGCTGCGGTGCAGCTTGGCCAGTCGCTGGTCCCCGCCGTCCCACACCAACAAGGCCTCGGCGCTGTGCCGGATCAGCCAGGCGTCCCGGCGGGTCATGGCGGTGGCGGCTTGGGCGGTGCTCGAAGGGGCCTTGCGCTGCAACACGATCACCTCGAGCGCGGCCCGGCAGAGTTCGCCGAATCGACGTCGATTCGCCGCGCTCCAGCGGGTGTCGGGATCGGGGTAGGGCAACACCACCACCAACGGCAAACCCGCAGCCACCGCCGCTTCCGCACCCAGCTGTTCGGCACCCAGCCGCAACCCACTCACCACCACCAGGTCCGCCACCAACGTGGCCTTGGCCCGCAGGACGGCCTCGATGCGGTCCTGCACCCGCTGGGCCAGGGGGTTGGGGTCATACCCACCCAGCTCCGGTGGTTGATGGCCCAAGATGACCAACCCATGACCCGATATCGGGTTCCGCGCCCCAACACCGTCGGGGGCAGCGCCGACATCCGCCCCAACGCCAGCGGTGTCCTCCCCCGCCTCGCCACCGCCGTTCAACGCCGCCCGAGCCCTCGCAACCCCCTCGGCCACCGCCGCAACCCCACCATCCGCAGCGGTCCCCGGCACCTCGGCCTCCCCCACCGCGGCGGCTGCGCCCGCCCGACTGGTGGCACCGAGCCCACCGGCTGCACCCGACCCTGCCGCGGGACTTGACCGGCGGGGGCTGTCGGATGGGCCCAACTGATCGGGTAGGGCATCACCGGCGCTGTCGGCCTGGTTGCGCATGGCGGCCACGGCCAGCCGATCGACCTTGTCGTTCCACGGGTCGCTGCCGTGGCCCTTGACCCAGGTGAACGTCACGTCACCGCGGGATCGGACCAGCCCGATGAAGGGCTCCCACAGGTCCCGGTTGGCCACCGGCTTGCGGGCGCTGTTGTGCCAGTTGCGGGCCAACCACCCTTCCCACCAGCGGTCCCGGAAGCAGTTGACCACGTAGGTGGAGTCGCTGCGGACCTCCAGCGGGCCCTCGATGGCCGCCACCGCCCGCCACGCCGCGGTGATCTCCATACGTTGATTGGTCGAGCGGACCTCGGCGCCGCTGCCGTATCCCCCATCCGGCACCAGCCACGCCCAGCCGCCGGGTCCGGGATTCCCGCTACAGGCGCCGTCGGTGTACACCACGATGCGCTGCGGCTGGCTCACCCACGAAGTCTGCCAGACCCGGCCCGACCAGCCGAAAGGACCTCATCGTCAGTCGGGCACGGACACGCCCAGCTCGCTCCGGGCGCGCTAGTTTCGAATCCTCATGGACGACACCGGCGCTGCGCAGTCCGGGGAGTCAGGCGGACCGCACCGCGCCGCCCCCGAGCCGGTCACTCAACGTGGTCGGCGCACCCGGGCGCTGCTCCTTGAGGCCGCCCGGCGGGTGTTCGAAGAAAAGGGCTTCGTGGACACCCGCATCGGGGACATCACCTCCGAAGCCAACGTGGCCCACGGAACCTTCTATACGTACTTCGAATCCAAGCACGAGCTGTTCCGGGAGGTGGTCGAGCTGATGGTGGCCGACTTTCAGAGGGAGGCCCGCAGCGTTCCCCTCGAAGGCACCGGCGCCGCGGCCCGCATCGAACGGGCCAACCGGGGTTACGTGCTGGCCTACCGGCGCCACGCCCGGCTGATGGGGGTGCTCGAACAGGCCGCCATCATGGACACCGACGTGCGAAAGATCCGTCTCGAAGCCCGTGACGCCTGGGTCAAACGGGCGGTGGAGGCTTTGCGCCGGTTGCAGGCCGAGGGCCAGGTCGACGCCCACATCGACCCGTATTACGCGGCCAACGCCCTGGGTTCGATGGTGGATCGGTTCGCCTTCGTGTGGTTGGTGCTCGGGGAACCATTCGAGGAGGACAAGGCGGTGGAGACCTTGACGCAGCTGTATTGCGCCGCGCTCGGGGTTCGGCGGGAGCCCCGCCAACTGGGGTGAGCCCACCGTTCTTCCTCACCGGCCACGCCGAGGCCGACGCCCTGCTGGCCGAGGATCGCTTGGCGTTGTTGGTGGGCATGGTGTTGGACCAGCAGGTTCCCATCGAATGGGCCTTCGCCGCCCCGGCCCGGCTGCGGGATCGGCTGGGTGAGCGTTGGAGCGTCCCGGCCATCGCCGCCATGAGCGAGCAGGACCTGGTGGCGGTGTTCGTGACCAAACCGGCACTGCACCGCTATCCGGCGGTCATGGCCCGCAGGATCGGTGCCATCTGCCGGGCCATCGAGGCGGACCATGACGGTGACATCGAGGACCTCTGGCGGGGGCAACCAGCGGCGGAGGTGCACCGTCGCTTGTGCCGGCTACCAGGCTTCGGTGACGAGAAGGCCCGCATCTTCATCGCCGTGCTGGCCAAGAAGTTCGACGTCCGCCCCCGGGGCTGGAAGACCGCCTGCGCCCCCTTCGGCGATCGCCAACCTCGAACCGCAGCAGACATCTCCTCGCCCGAGACGTTGGCCGCGGTCAGGGCCTGGAAAGCGGCCCAACGCCAAGCCGGCCGCAGCAAAGCCGACTGAGACGACTGAGACGACTGAGCTGCGTCAGTCTCCCGGCGGGCGGGATTGGAAGCCGATCCACTGGCGGTCCAGCCAACCCACCAGAATGGCCAGGGCCCGGGGATCGAGGCGCAGATCATGGGATGCGCCGGAGATGATCCGCAGCTCAGCCGAGGAGTGCGCGTCCACAATGACCCGGGCGTCGAACACCGGCACATCCACATCGGACAGGCCGTGCACCACCATCAGCGGGCGAGGGAAGAGCTGTTCGGCACCGCGCACCGCTCGCACCGACTTCAGCTGCGCGCTCCAGGCGTCAAAGTTGCGGGGATAGGCCGGCTCATGGACCACCCCGGCCCGGCGGGCGAACTCCAACAGCCGGCGGGGTTGGCTGGCCCAGTCATCGAAATCAGCCGGCGGGGCGAAGGCGATCACACCCTTGATGGAGGGGTCCCGGGCGGCGGCGCAGATGGCCAACGCCCCGCCCCGCCCGAACCCCGCCAGCCACACGTCCACCACATCGGGATGGCGGCGTAGTTCACTGACCGCGGCGTCCACGTCTTCCAGCCACCCACCCAGGGAAAACTCACCTTCGGACGGTCGACAACCGCGGGAGGCGAAGGCCAAACACACCCACTCCGGGGAGGACGCCAAGCGGTCCGCCAGCGAAGGCAGGGTGGCCAGCACCGCGTCGCCGGCCCCCGCCACCGAAGGGAACCCGTGGCACAGCACCAGCCCCGGTCGCGGCTGACGGGCACCAGCGGGCGCGGCCAGATGTCCGGCCAGCGTGAGATCCCCGGAAGGGAAGCTGATCTGCACCAAGAGGCCCTGCGCCGCTGACCGTCAGGTCGGGCGCTGTCCCCGCCACAGTCGGTAGCCCCGATTGGCCGCCTCGGCCAAGGTGTCGGGCCCGAAACAGATGAACGTCCCGGCGGCCAGCAATTCCCCCAACCGGGGGGCTTCGCTTTCGGGCAGGGCATCCACGTCGTAGACAACCTGCGTTCGCTTGTCGCCGAGGTAGCGGTGATGCTCGAAGCGGATCGGGCGTTCCATCGGGGTTCATTATGGGCCGCCGAGCACCAGCCGGCACAGAACCCATCCGAAAATGACACCAGGGAGACCCGCAGGCCTCCCCGATGCCAGCTTTCGCTGTGAAACTGGTTGTGTACGCAACCTTGCGTTGTTCTGCCGACCGGGACCAGCTATCGGCCGCAGGGTTGCGGGTGACTGGCTTGGATTTCGCCAGGTGGTCCAGTGGCCGCACTAGCGGCCAGCCACCTCCGAGGTCCCAATTTGTTTACCGCTCAGCTGGACCACCTCCCTTCTTCGGTACCGGCAGTCTGCCCGACCCACCGCCCTTTCGTCGAGGCCTTTTCTGGTCATTTTGACCCAGAACGGTGACCTCGGGATCGGGGCCCACCGCGTCGGTGGGTTCGGCCACCTCGGCCAGCACCCCGATGGCCTCGAAGTAGGCCAGTTGCGCCGCCAGCACCTCGCTCACGTGATCGGGGTCGGGGTGGAAGTCCACCAACGCCCCCCGTCGCAGCACATCCCGGACGCCATCATCGGTGTCCAGCACCACCGGGTCCTCCCCGTCGGGCAGGTCCCCGCCGCTGCGGGCCACCCCTCGGCGGTGCAAGAAGTCCAGGTGTAGGCGCAAGATCCGGGCCACGTCCTCGAAGGACAACACCGCGGTGATCTCATCGGGCAGGGCGTCAACCACGAACGCCAGCGCCTCGTCATGTTCAAAGACATGCCGGGCCGGTTCGGGCCCCAACCGGCCCACGGCGGTACCAACCGCGATCACCGCGATCACCAACACCGCCAACGCCCCCAACACCACCACCAACGTCACCATGTCGAAACCAGTGACGTCCCGGTTCGTAAGGAGCGCGCCGGGGAAATCGGAGGGCGGTGCGGTCCTGATCCGGACGGGCGCACGGCCGGAGCCCCCGGCAACTGCATCACCGGGGGCTCCATCGGCTCAGATCCCGATGCGCTGGGCCAGCAGCTCGCGATGGTAGGTGGGATCACCGAACAGCAGCTCGGAGCTCTTGGCCCGCTTGAAGTACAGATGCGCCGGATGCTCCCAGGTGAAGCCGATGCCACCGTGGATCTGGATGTTCTCGGCGGCGGCGTGGAAGTACGCCTCGGAGCAATAGGCCTTCGACAACGA
This sequence comes from Acidimicrobiales bacterium, assembly GCA_046155365.1. Classification (GTDB taxonomy): domain Bacteria; phylum Actinomycetota; class Acidimicrobiia; order Acidimicrobiales; family CAIXPF01; genus CAIXPF01. The sequence continues at coordinate 24,771 of JBJXFH010000105.1, forward strand.
CGCCACCGAGGGCAGCTCCTCGTTCAGCTCAGCGGCGCACCACATGGCGTAATAGGCCGCCGACTTGGCTGATTCCACCTCCAGCAGCATGTCGGCGCACTTGTGCTTGATGGCCTGGAAAGACCCGATGGGCCGGCCGAACTGCACCCGGACCTTGGCGTACTCGACCGCCATGTCCAAGCAGCGCTGGGCCCCACCGACCTGCTCGGAGGCCAGGGCCACGGCGGCCAGATCCAACACCGTGGACCAGTCCGACCAGCCGAACCCGCCCTTGGCCACCGGCTTGGCCTCGACCCCGTTTAACTCCAACTTGGCCTGCTTGCGGGTCTGGTCCATGGTCGACAGCGCGGTGCGGGTGAGCCCGGCGGCGTTCCCATCCACGGCGTACAGGCCCAGGCCACCACCGGAGGACCGGGCCAGGACCAGGATCAGATCCGCGGTGTGCCCGTCAATGACGAAGGACTTGGTGCCGCTCAGCTTGCCCCCGGCCTCCGTCATGGTGACCCCGGCCTCGTCCCAGCGACCGTTCTCCTCGGTGAACGCCACGGTGGCGATGGTGGCCCCCGAGGCGATGCCCGGCAGATACTCGCTCTTGGCCTCTTCGCTGCCGCCGACCAGCAGGGCGTTACCGGCCAACGCCACGGTGGCGAAGAACGGGGCGCACAACAGCGACTTGCCCATCTCCTCCAAGACCACACCCAGCTCGATGTAGCTGTAGCCAGAGCCGCCGTAGCTCTCGGGGATGATCAGGCCCTGCAGCCCGAGCTCCTCGCCCATCTGCTTCCACACCGCAGCGTCATAACCCTCAGCGGTGTCCATCTGCTTGCGCACCTCCGCCTCTGGCGACTTGGCATCCAAGAACGCCTTGACGACCTTGCGGAGCTCTTCCTGCTCTTCGGAGAACGCGAAATTCATGGTCAGGAACCCTATGCGACTGGCCGAATCGACGTCGATTCGCCGTGCGTACACCAGCGTACACACCCCGCTACCATGCCGTTCATGGGACTTGCCCCGACCGACCCGGACGAAGGGCTTCCCACGATCGGGGTGCGGGAACTGCGCGCCGGGGTGGCCAGCTTCGTGCAGCGCGCCGCCAACGGCGAGCGTTTGGTGATCACCGTGGACGGGCGGCCCATGGCCCAACTCGGCCCGCTCACGCCAACCGGTGCCCCTCAGCTGGCGGATCTCGCCGCCGCTGGACTGATCGAACCGCCCCGATCACCACCCCCCTCCCTCGCCCCCGAACCTGAGGATCTGCCGGTCGACGTTCGGCTGGAGCGGGTCATCGAGGACCTCCGGGGACGCTGAGATGGCGCTGTACCTGGATCCCTCAGCGCTGGTTCGGCGTTACGTGCACGCCCTCGGACATGACCTGGTCCTCGCCACCATGGCCGGAGCCACCGAATGGTGCACGTCATCGCTCACGCTCAGCGAATGCCAACTGGCGTTGCGGCAGATGACCATGTCCTCCGCCCAGTTCGACCGGTTGAACGCCTCGCTGCAACGCGACTGGGCCGCGTGCTGGGTCATCCCGATCGATGACCGCTGCTTGGCTCGCGCCGCCCAACTCGGCGCCCAGTTCGGCCTGCGCACGGTCGACGCCCTGCACATCGCCGCCGCCGATCGCCTGCCCCGCCCTGCGGCGTTGCTCACCTTCGACCGTCATCAAATCCCCGCCGCCACCGCCCTCAACTTCGAGGTCATCAGCCCCCTGGCCTGACCCGCCAGCGGCGTGAGGAGGCACGGCCTAGGCTCCGGCCATGGCAGCGCCGACGAACACCCTGCACTACGAGGACGCCCAAGCCCAGATCCACAAGGTGGTGGTGGGCCCCTATGAGAACAACGTGTTCGTTTTGCGCTGCAAGCAGACCGGGGATGCGGTGCTGCTCGACGCGGCCAACGAGCACGAGCTGCTGTTAGAGCTGTGCCAGAGCCTGGGCGTGCGCAAGGTCCTGGAGACCCACGGCCACTGGGACCACATCCAGGCCGTGCCGGCGGTTCGCGCCGCGGGCATCGACGTGGGCATCGCCGCCGGTGACCACGTGCTGATCAAGGAAACCTATGACTTCGTGGTGGACGACGGTGACGTGTACGAGGTGGGCAAGCTGAAGCTGCACACCATCGCCACCCCCGGCCACACCCCCGGCTCCATGTGTTTCCGGCTGGAGGGATCACCCATCCTCTTCAGCGGGGACACCTTGTTCCCCGGTGGTCCCGGCGCCACCAAGGGCGAGCACTCCAACTTCAGCACCATCATCAGCTCCATCGAGGATCGGTTGCTGCGGCCACTGGATGCCGGCACCCTGGTTTTGCCTGGTCACGGCATCGACACCACCATCGGCACCGAGCGTCCCCACCTCGATGAATGGGTGGCCCGGGGCTGGTAGCACGCCGCCCGACCAAACACCGGGCCGGTTGGCCAGCCAGTCGAGAACGCCGGCCAAGACATTTCCACTACGGCCATAGTGCGAATTAGCATGGGACCCATGGCCGAGCCGGCGCTCTTCGAGATAGAGAACCTCCACGCCTGTGCCAACACCCCCCTGAGCGGCACAGTGCCCATCCTGAACGGGGTCAACCTCCGTGTCGGTGCCGGGGAGGTCCACGCCATAATGGGGCCCAACGGCTCCGGCAAATCCACCCTGGCCCAAGTGTTGCTGGGCAGCCCGGAGTACGAGGTCACCCAGGGCGCGGTTCGGTTCCGGGGTGATGACATCACCGATTGGGACGTGGAGGTGCGGGCCAAGGCCGGCATCTTCCTGGCCTTCCAGTATCCCCAGGAGATCCCGGGGGTTTCGGTGTACAACTTCCTGCGTCAGACCATGTCCGCCCGCCGGGGAATCGATCTCTCGGTACTGGAGGTCCGCTTGGAGCTGACGGACTGGATGCGTCGTTTGGAGATGGACCCGGCCTTCGCCGAGCGCTACCTGAACGAGGGGTTCTCCGGCGGCGAGAAGAAGCGCAACGAGATCCTGCAGATGGCGCTGTTACGGCCCGAGGTGGCCATCCTGGATGAGACCGACTCCGGCCTCGACGTGGACGCGCTGCGGGTCGTGGCCCG
>JBJXFH010000107.1:0-90382 GCA_046155365.1 Acidimicrobiales bacterium
CCCGACCCCGACCCCGACCCCGACCCCGACCCCGACCCCGACCCCGACCCCGACCCCGACCCCGACCCCGACCCCGCCGAGGCAACGGAACCACGCCCGAACCCCGCTGGCACCGGCACCCACGGCAGCACCAGCGTCAACGGACCGGGCCAGAACGCCTCCGCCAGCAGCAGCGCGGCAACGGGCACGTCTCCCACCCATCGCCCCAGGTCTACCGCCGACGCCAGATGCACGATCAGCGGATGGTCAGCGGGACGGCCCTTGGAGGCGAAAATGCGGGCCAGGGCTTGGGCATCAGTGGCATCAGCGCCCAACCCGTACACGGTCTCGGTGGGGAACGCCACCAACGCCCCGCGTCGCAGCGCCACCGCGGCCCACTCGATGGCGGCATCATCAGCAGGCAGCACGATCAAGCGGGTCCACGCTACCGGCCCGTTGTGCCAGGCTGGCCACCATGACCGTCAACCACGCCCGCACCCAAACCGCCGGCGGCACCAATCATGAGAAGCTGGTGGTCCCCGGCCCATCGCGGGTGGCGTTCTGCCGCCGCTGCGGTGGCACGCTCCAGGCGGAACAGCGCGGTGACCGGGCCCGGCCGGTGTGCGGGGCCTGCGGGTCCATCACGTTCCACAACCCCGCCGTGGGAGTGGCGGTGGTGGTGCGGGACGAGGCCGGTCGGGTGCTGATGGGCCGGCGATCAGGTTCCTACGGCGGCCAGTGGTGCATCCCCTGCGGTTACGTGGAATGGGACGAGGACGTCCGGCTGGCGGCCACCAGGGAGTTCCTGGAGGAGACCGGGCTGGAGGTCGAACTGGGCGCGGTGGTGGCGGTGCATTCCAACTTCCACAACGCTGACCAGCACACCGTGGGCATCTGGTTCGCCGGGGTGGTGGTGGGCGGGGTCCTGGCCGCCGCGGACGATCTTGACGCGGTGGACTTCTTCGAGGCCCACCTCCCCCCCGATCTGGCCTTCCCCACCGACGCCCTGGTGCTGGCCCAACTGGCCGCCGAATCACACACCAGCCACGATCAGGCGCTTGAGGGTTCCTCGGGCAGGTCCTGGGCCAGACCCGACGCATAGCTGGCATCGAGATACTGCTGGATCTCCTCCGGCGTCCGACCCGAAGCGGTATGCACGCTCAACATCGCCGCCGCCGATGGAACCTCGCCCGCCGACGGCCAACTCTGGGGATTCCACACGCCGCCCCGCCGGAACGATTTAGCGCAATGCACATAGGCCTGCTCGATCTCCACGCCGATCACCGCTTTGGGCCGGCGCAGTTCCCCCTCGAACAGATCCAACAGCGAAGGCTCCACGCTGAGCACCGCCCGACCGTTAACGCGCAGGGTCTCATCGGTACCCGGCACCAGGAACAACAGACCGGCGTGGCCGTTGGCGAGGATGTTCTCGATGGAGTCGAGCAGGTTGTTGCCGTTCAAATCGGGCACCACCACACGACGTTCATCCAGCACTTTCACGAAACCGGCGGGTCCACCTCGAGGCGAGACATCGCAGCGACCGCCAGCATAAGCAGTGGACAGCAACACAAACGGCGAACGGGCGATGAACTCGCAGGCCAACGAATCAAGATGGTCCACCACCTTTGCCCGAACCCCGTCAGGCGCGCTTCGGTACACCTCACGAAGTGCTTCTTGCGAGCCGATGATCTCCCCGAAGCCGCTGTTCATCCCCCGGTTGTAGCACGCCGCCGGACGCCGTGGGGGTGGGGCGCGAGCTCAGCTGGCGGATCTGCGGGCCAACGCCTGGTGGGGCCCGTAGCGCTTCGCCACCCGGGCCACGGTGGAGCCGTGCCAGTCCCCACCTTTTTGCGCCGACAGCCCGATACGGTTCATGAGCGAGGCAATGCGGGCGTAACTCATGCCCCCGTGACGGGCCACCACGATGAACGTGATCACGTTGTCGGGCAGACACGCCGCGACAGGCGGGGCGGGCGGGGCTGGGACTCTGGCCGGTCTGCTCACGTCCCTCCGATTCGGCTCAAGGCCCCGCCACCTGAACCGATATCACCACTTTCTGCGCCCGGTTCGAGCCCCCTTCACCAGATGACGGCAGCCCGGGCCCGAATGTCCCGACTGGAGGCACCGGCCAACAGGCTGAACCGACCCGGCTCCAACCGCCAACCCCCCATGGCGGGATCCCAAAACGAGAACGCCCGTTCATCAAGATCGATGTGGACCCGGTGGGTTTCGCCCGGTTGGAGGAAAACCTTGGCGAACCCCTTCAACTCCTTGGGCGGACGGGCCACCGACGCCTCGTCATCGCCCACATAGAGCTGCACCACCTCAGCGCCGGGACGCTCCCCCACATTGGTCACGTCCAGCACCACCCGCACCACCCCGGTGCCCGGTGCGCCCTGATGCTCAACCCGCAACGGACCGAATGCGAACGTGGTGTAGGACAGACCGAATCCGAAGGGGTACAGCGGGTCGGTGCCGATGGCATCAAAGCCCCGATAGCCGGCGAAGATGCCCTCCCCGTAGGTCATCCGCCCGGCCTCCGGTGGATAGTGTAAGTACGCCGGATGATCCTCCAATCGGCGGGGGAACGTGGTTGGCAGCCGGCCGGAAGGGTTGACGTCACCGAAGAGAATGTCGGCCAGGGCGTCACCGAAGGCCATGCCCGGATACCACGCCTGGACCACCGCCGCCGCCCGATCCGCCCAGCCCAAGGAGGTGGGCGATCCGGTGTTGAGCACCACCACGGTGTTGCGGTTGACCGACAGCACGGCGTCGATCAGGCGGGGCTGGGCACCGGGCAGATCCAGACCATGACGATCATGGCCCTCACTTTCCCATTCCTCGTTGCTGCCGACCACCAAAATCACCAGGTCCGCGCCGCGGGCCAGACCCAGAGCCCGGTCCAGCAGGTGCTCCGACTCCGGCGCTTCCATACCTATACGTATGGCAGGGAACAACCCACCATGACGTTGATAGTGGATCTCCAGTTGCACGGGCTGCCCGGCGGTCAACGCCACCGCGGCGCGAACCTCCTCGGTGCCATTGGCGTAAAACGTGTGACCGGGCCGGGGATTGCTCCAGTTGTCCGCCACCACCTCACCCTCGATCAAGACCCGTGAGCGGCCAATGGCAGTGACGCCAACCTCGTGCACCCCACTGACCGCCGGAACATACCGTCCGGTCCAGGTGACGGCACAGGCGCCGGGGTCCACACCAGCGGCATGAAACGGCACCCCGGCAACGGTCACATCATCCGCCTGACCCACCCAGGCCGGCTCCCCGGCGGGTTCAAGCCCCCCATAGAGCCGAACGGCGAAGGACAACGGCCCGGCCCCGGCGGAAGCGGCTTCGATGAGCGGCGGGCACAGCCGATGGGTGCGACAGCCGGGTTCGAAGCGCACCTCAACGGGCTCCCCATCGGGGCCGAGCTTTCCGCCGAAGCGGGCCTCGAGCGCCTGGCGGGGACTGCTTTGGGTGTGGGGCCGCACCGCCGAACTGCCCCCACCCATGATCTGGCCCGGATCCGCGTTGGGCCCGATGATGGCCACCCGTCCGAAGCCATCAGGCGCAAGGGGCAACACCCCGTGATTGCTCAGCAGCACCATGGACTCCACCGCCGCCCGGCGGGCGAGGGCCACCATCTCCGGCCGCGACACCGACCGCGCAGGCGTTGGAGCGGGCGGTGGCGTTGGCGTTGGCGCGCTCGTTGGTCGCGGCCCCGCGGCGAGCGCGCCCACCCGGCGGGCCAGCCGCACCACCCGCACCGCCTTCTCCCGTACCACACCGTATGGTACGTCCCCGGCTTGGGCTCGGGCCCACAGCGCAGACCCCTGATACAACGCCGGTCCCGGCATCTCCAGATCCAAGCCCGCCAACGCCGGTCCCACCGTGCTGTAGGTGCCATACCAGTCCGACATGACCAAACCGTCGAAGCCCCATTCGGCTCGGAGCAGGTCCTCCAGCAACCAGTGATGGGCGGCACAATGCACGCCGTTGAGCCGGTTGTAGGCGGTCATCACGGCCCATACCCCGGCCTGGGTCACGGCCGCTTCGAACGGCACCAGATACAGCTCGCGCAGCGCCCGTATCGACACCTCGGAGCTGACCTGGTGGCGGTCGAACTCGGCGTCATTGGCCACGAAATGCTTGGCGGTGGCCGCCACCCCGCCGTCTTGCACGCCGGTGATGATCGCCACCCCCATCCGGGCGGTGAGGTACGGATCCTCCGAGAAGCACTCGAAGTTGCGCCCCGCCAGCGGGTGCCGGTGCAGATTGAGGGTGGGTGCCAAAAGTACCGAGGCGCCCTTGTCGCCCGCTTCCACCGCCAACGCCGAACCGATGTCACCCACCAACTCCACGTTCCAGGTGGCGGCCAGGGCGGTGGCCACCGGGAAGGCGGCAGCGGTGGGACCGTCGGGGTCATTGGAACCGCGCACGCCATGAGGACCGTCGCTGCAACGCATGGATCCCAAGCCGATGGAAACCATGGGAGCGGTATGCCACATGTCGATGCCAGCGCTCAGCGAGGCCTGCTCCGCCGGCGTGAGCCGATCGACCAGGTCCTCCTCCAGCGCCTGATGGGGGCCCGCGTTGTCCGGCACCGGGTCATCCTGCACGCCCGGACGCTATCGGTCGGCGCTGATTCATCGCCCTGCCCAACACCCCCCGAACACGACTACCCCCTACCCCCTACCCCCTACGCCCGTACCCCCCTCCCCCCCTACCAACACGACACCGAATAGGGGACGACCCCGATTCGACCCGGCCTGGCGTTCCGTACCGTTCGAAGTGTCAGGCGGCAGCGCCGAACGAACGAATCCAGAACCAACCAAACGAACCCCGGGCCGCAGCCCACCAAACCCGAAGGACCAGCCATGAAGAACGTCACCATCACCGAGATCTCCGGCTCCGATGTCGATTTCGACCAGCGCATCGACAGCGACGAGGTCACCGCCCTCGCCGGCGGCGTGGCCATCAACGGCTCGGTCTCCGGATCCGCCATCAACACCGGCAAGAACACCGGCATCATGGCCGGTGACGACGTGGACCTGGACCACTCCACCGTGGGCAACGGGAACGTGCAGTTCAACGACTCCAAGGTGGGTGCCTTCGCCCAGGGCGGCGACGCCACCAACATCCAGGGCCACAACCTGAACCTGGGCTCAGGCGACCTCATCGAAGTGGACACCGAAGGCGGCGACGCCCAAGTGGTGAACGGTCACGACAACCAGCTCTTCGGGGACATCGACGTGGATGCGTCCGGGTCGGACGGACCGGCCAACTTCGTGTTCGGCAACGACAACCGCGCCACGGCGTTGGAGGACAACTCCACGAACATCGAGGACAGCTTCAACCTCGACAAGTCCGTCGACGGCTCCCACAACACCGAGTACGAGGACAGCTTCAACAAGTCCTTCCAGGACAACGACACCACCGAGCGCACCGTCGAAGGCAGCTACAACGAGACCCACCAGGACAACGACACCAAGATCTGGGACTGGGATTCCTCCTTCACGGACAGCAGCGTCCACGAGGACAACGACACCTTCAGTGCCGAGGTCGAGGTGCAGGACGTGGACGTGGACATGTGGAAGGGCATGCACAACGACATCAACATCGAGCTCTGATCTGACCTGATCTGATCTGGCCTGATCTGACACCGACCTTTGACCGACCCACTCCCGACGCTTGATCCCAGCGGCGGGAGTGAGGATCAGCGGGAACCAGACGCCCGGGGCTTCGGCTCCGGGCGTCTCGCGTTGCCCGTTAGGACGGCGTGGGGCCCATCGCTAGCCCTCCCCCGCCCTTCCCTAGCCCTGCTCGAGGTAGCTGACCTGCGCCAAGGGTCGAAACCCGATGCCCTCCAGCAGGGCGGCGGTAGCGGTCTGCACCGAGGGCACCTCCGTGTGGGCCCAACGAGCGGCGTGGGCGATGCCCCAGGTGGCGAGGGCCGAGATGACCCGGCGGGCGCTGCCCTGGGCGCCGGCTGCGGAGTCCCCAATGGAGGTGCCCGGATCGGGGAGCGCCGGCAGGAGGTCATGCAATTCCAGCCAGGGCCCCTGAACCACGCCGATCGCCAACGCCAGCACGTCTGCACCGTTCACGTGAGCCGCGAACCCGACGTGACGTTCAAGCATCGAGAGCAGCTCCATGGCCCCACTGCGCTCGCTGTCGGGGCGACCCAGCCAGGCCCACCAACGCTGCAACCAATCCTCGGTGGGTTCCGATGCGATCCGTACCCTTCCGAACCGCTCCGCCGGGGCCGACGCCCGCAACGGACGGAGTTCGGACCCCCAGATCTGCCCCTCGGCCTCGAGCCGGTGACGGTAGCCCCGCCCCAGCAGGGCCGTGACCAGGCCTTCCTCGCCGAGGTCCCCGACCGGGCCGCACAACCTGAATCGGCCTGGAAGCCGACGAGCGGCGTAGAACGCCTCCACCGCACCGATCAGCTCTTCGGGCGAGGGGACCAAGACCGGCGACGCGTCCGAGCTCAACGGCGGCGGGGACGGGACCAGCACCGAGTTGGCCCAGTAGGTGAACCCGTCACTGGCCCGTGCCGTCCAGGGCCCCACTGCCAGGTTCTCCACCGCGGGCCAAGCGGTGGCCAAACCCGCCACCTCCCACCACTGCGGCGGGGCCGACGACGTGGACGTCACCACGCCGTCCACACAACCCCAAGGACAGAAACGGCGTTCGGGATGATGTTCACCGACCCAGCCAACCGGGCTGGGGGTTGGCGGGTCAAGCACCGGGGGAGAATTGCCCAACATTTCCCCCAATTGGGGCGCCATCGCCCGCCTGGCGCGTTCTCTCCCCTGTGCGTCGCCGGTGACCACGCTGCGGCTCTCGTCGAAACGGGCTGGGGACGCCCGGCGGGTGGCCTGGGCGACGTCACCTGATCGGTTAACGGAAAGCGAGCACGGCATTGGGTACGTCGCCCACGTCGTGACACCTCAGCAAGGGATGCCACGAGCTTGCATGGGCACCCGACGAAGGCGGCCCTTAGCGTGTCACACCCCCCGAGGATGATGTCGCCATGGCCCCTCGCCCGCCGACCGCCCCAGCTCCCGCCGTTGCGTCCTCGCCGGGAGGCCAACGCCACCTCAGCCCGGTGCTCCCGCCCCGGCGCCGTCCGGCGGCCCCGAACGCCGCCTCTGCCGCACCGGCGCCGCCGGCCGCTCCGGACCTGCTCGACCAGATGCGCCTACAAGACCGTGAGCTGCGGCAATGGCATCTGCAGATCCGCGCCTGGGCGCTGGCGGAGGGGTTGGCGTTGGACCGTGACGGGCTTACGGCGGTGCTCGCCATCGTGTTGGAGGCCCAGCGTCTCGGCGGCCCGGATCCGGCCTGGTGGACGGTTGAACGGGTGGGGGACCTGGCCTGGTCTGGCTGCGCCGGATGGGCCGCTCGACGCGGCGTACCGCTGCCTGCAGGCACCGCCGCGGCGCTGGTGGGCTTCTGGGCGTACCTCGCCGCCGGACCCGGCTTGGCACCCGGCAGCGCGGCCCTCGCGGTGCTGGTGGAGGCGCTCCACACCCACACCAATCCCGCTCAAAGGGGTTCGCGGGGGAAACATCCCTCCATCGGCAAGCAAAATGTCCGTGCCTGAGGGCATGATGAGAGGCGACTGCACCATGTGGTGCGCCCGGGGTGGTGCTTCGGCTCACCTCCATCTCGACCAGGGGGATCCATGGACCCAACTGAACTCCCGTCCAACCCCGACGATGCCGAGGGTGCGAGCACCCCCGCCGCCGAGCCAGTAATCCAACTGGAGCCCGAGGTGACCGGGCAGCCCGCCGACACGGTGTCAGAGGCAGCACAACCTGCCCTCGCTGAGCCCGATCAAGCCGAGCCGGCGCCGTCCCCGACCAGCACCACCGGGGACCCGGCCACCGCGCACACCGCCGACGAGGCCCTCGCCCAACCCGCAGCAACGTCAGCAGCGTCCCCAACCAGCGAACCCGCCACGATCGAACCCGCGGCGACCCAACCCGCTGCCGTCGAACTCACCGCAACCCAACCCGGTGCCGGCGAACCCACCGCGGTCGAACCCACCGCGATCGAACCCACCGCGATCGAACCCACCGCGACGGTCGACCCTGCCGTAGTTGTCCCGGACCCGGCGGAAACCATCGCGGCTGAGGACGCCGGGGCCAGCCCGGAGGAACCGGTTCGGCCGGTCCGGGTCATCACCAGTTCCGGTGCCCCTGGCAGCCCCGCGGGCGTTCCCCCCAAACCGGGGGGCGCCGCACCCGATCCGTCCGGCGCGGCCGCTGACCGAGGAGCGATCCCGCCGCCGCCGGGCCCGGGCTCGCCCGGCACCGCCAGCGCCCCCTCACCCTCCCTCGGCGAGATCCGGGGACTGCGCAGCGGGCAGATCATCGAAGGTCGGGTCACCCAGGTCGACGCCAACGAAGTGGTCCTCGAGACCGATGACGGCTCGGTGGGTGTCATCGGCAAACGGCACCTCACCGCCACCGGGCAGACCGTGCCCACCGAACTGCTCTCCGTGGGAGACCGGGTCGAGGCCGCGGTGCTGATCCGTGATGACCCTAGAGGCCGGTTGGTGCTGTCACGGGCCTGGGCGCTCAAGCAGCGGGCGTGGGAAGTGGTGGAAACCGCCAAAGCGGCCAACAAGCCCCTCACCGGCCGGGTCACCGGCTTGGTCAAGGGCGGCCTGGTGGTTGACGTGGGCACCCGGGCGTTCCTGCCGGCATCGCAAATCGACCTGCAACACGTAGAAGACCTGTCGTCCTTCGTGGGCCAGGACATCGAGGCGCTGGTCCATGAAGCGGACCGGATCAACGACAAGGTGGTGCTCTCGCGCCGGAACCTGCTGCGCCAAGCGCAACGGGCCAAAGCCAACGAGGTGGTCTCCACCCTGGCACCGGGCCAGGTGCACAAGGGCCGGGTATCGCTGTTGACCGACTTCGGGGCGTTCGTGGAGATCGGCGGCGTCCGCGGCTTGGTCCACCTCTCGGAGATCTCCTGGGCGCGTGTGGATCGCGCCGCGGACGTCCTAAGCCCCGGGGACGAGGTGGACGTCAAGGTCCTGGCCATCAAGTCGGGCAAGAAGCTGAGCCTGTCCATTCGGGCCCTCAGCCCCGATCCGTTGGCCGGGCTGGAAACCGGCCAAGTTCTCAGCGGCGTGGTGACCCGGCTGGCGGATTTCGGGGCCTTCGTTCGCGTCGGGGACGGCGCCGAGGGGCTGGTCCATGTCACCGAGCTGGCCGAGTACCGGGTTCACGCCCCCGAAGAGGTGGTCACCCCCGGGGATGAGGTGCTGGTCAAGGTGCTACGCATTGACCGCAAACGCCGCCGGTTGGACCTCTCCGTCAACCAGGCCGTGTTGAGCTGAACCCGCCCCCGTCGGCCGGTCAGGGCCGACGGTAGGCCCGCACGTGGTCGGGGAGTTCGCCCACGTTGTCCACATCGGGCAGGGGGGTTCCCGGCGTCATCTCCAGCGGCAACACCCCCGCCCAGACATCGGCCTCCATGTCCTCGGCGTCATCCACCGGCGGCCCGACCCGGGTCTTGGTCGAAGCCTCCTCCAGGCCCATCGCCAGCACTGAGGTTCCGGCCAGTTCCTTGGCGGTGTTGGCCCGCAAAAAGGCTCGGCGGCCGGGCACGATGTGATCCACGATGGCGTCGAGGGCGGCTGATTTCTCCGTCACGTCGGTGACCTCACGGGCCCGACCGAACAGCACCACCGACCGATAGTTGATCGAGTGGTGGAAGGCCGAGCGGGCCAGCACCAGCCCGTCCACGTGGGTCACGGCCAGCGAAACGTCCAGCCCGCCCTTCAAGCTGCGCACCATGCCCGCCGCCGGCGACCCGTGCACGTAAACCGTGTCCCCGAGCCGCCCGTAGGTGGTGGGGATGACCACCGGCCGGCCATCGCGCCCGTTGAATCCCAGATGACACACGAACCCGGCGTCGAGCAGTTCGATCACCCGATCCCGCTGGTAGTCGGCCCGTTCGGCCAGACGCCGGACCCGGGTGCGTTCCGTGGGGGCGTCGCCGTCGGTGCTGGTGGGATCACTGGGCATGGTGCTCCTGGAGAACGATGGTGCTGGAGCGACCGTAGCAACGCACCCACCAGCACGCACCAGCAATTTCCCACCGGTCGAGCGGTCCCGACCGGCCAACGCCCGTGGCCACGTTCTGGTTGCGGCGTCACAATTTTGCAACACTGTTGGCCGTGGCCAGCAGCCGAGTCCGAGGTGGACGCCGTCGCGCCCCTTGGCGCGAGCCCCACCCACGCGCCGCAGCTGCCGCTCGTCCCCACGCCGCCCGCCGCCGACCGCGTCGCCACCGTGGCTGCTGGCTGGCCCTGTGCTTGTTGGCCTTCGCCGTCCCGCCGGTACTCAGCGGCCATCCCGGCTCCCCGCCGGCGGGCGCCCAGACCGTGGAGGATGCCCGGGAACGGGCCGATGCGCTGGAGGCCGAGCTGTTCGAAGCCCGCGAACGGGTCACGGAGCTGGCCGAGGAGTACAACCGGGCCACCGCCGATCTCGAAGCGGCCCGAGCCCGTATCGCGGAGACCCAGACCCAGCTCGAACGCAACCAGCAAGCCGCCGCCGGGTCCAGGAACCAACTGCAGTCCTACGCCATCGACGCCTATGTGGCCGGCGGACCGCTGCAGGAGCTGGACGGCGTGTTCGCGTCCTCACCCCAACGCGCCGGGCAACGACTCAGCTATCTCCGCAGCGCCACCGGAGACCGCCAGCAGCTGATCGATGACCTGGCCGCGGCCAACGCCAAGGTGCAACGCCAACAGTCCCGTCTGGGGGAGGCCGAAGCGGCCGCCGAAGCCCAACAGCTTCGCTTGGCCCAGGCCCGTGAGGACGCCACCGGCTTGGAGGCCCGCACCGCTGACCTGCTCACCAACGCCAACGGCGCGCTGGCGGAACTGGTCGCGCAAGCCGCGGCGCGCCGGGCCGAAGAGGAACGTGCCGCCGCGGTGGAAATCGCCCGCCGGGCTGGCATCGAACAGGCCGCGCAAGCCGCGCAAGCCGTGCAGGCTGCCCTGGCGCCCGCCACTCCCGCCGCAACGCCCGCGCCGGGTGGGTCGAACCCGTCAGGCTCAGCGTCGCCGCCAACGCCGGCCTTCGTGTACACCCCACCGCCGGGGTTGCGACCGGAAGCGGCCGTGGCCGTCTTAGCGGCGCTCAGCCAACTCGGGGTGCCCTACGTGTTCGGCGGTGAGAGCCCGGAGGACGGCTTCGACTGCTCCGGTCTCACGCAGTGGGCCTGGTGGCAGGCCGGGGTGTCCATCGCCCGCCCGGCCGATTACCAGCGCGACGGGGCCATCCCCATTCGCTACGAGGACCTCCAGCCGGGGGACCTGGTGTTTTACGGCGAGCCCCCCAGCCACATGGGCATGTACATCGGCAACGACGAGATCGTCAACGCCCCCCAAACCGGCGAGGTGGTGAGCATCAAGACCATGTGGTACTCCCGCAAGCCGATGACCTACGGCCGCGTAGCCTGACCACGTCGCCACCTCGGCGACCGACTCTTGTTTCGAGCAAACACTCAGGCTTTACGACGCGAGAGCCGATACCACCACGGTTCGATGCGATGGAGGCTCCCGATGCGACGAAACATACTGGCCCTGGCTGTGGTGACCCTATTGGCCCTTGGCGCCTGCGGCGGTGATGACGCCGAGAGCACCAGCGCTGCGGGTAACGGCGACACGGCGGCGGCGTCCCAGTCCGCCACGGACAGCGCCATCAACGATGCGAAGAGCTGCAAGGAACTGGTCTCAGCGGCGCAGCCCCTGTTCGTGGACCTGTTCCAGAACCTCATCGACGAGACCCAAGCGCTCTCGGCAGAAGAACTCGCCACCATCGCCACCGACGTTGAAGGGTCGGGTCTCATCAAGGACTTTACTGACGCGCTCGCACGGGACGGTGCTGCGTTGGAGACGAAGGCCGAGGCGTTGGGCTGCAGCGAGGACGACGCCCAGAGTGCGCTGTGCCAAGCCATCGCGCAGGTCGACTCCAAGGGCAACACCATGGCGCAGACCATGATCTCCGGCATGAAGACCGAGTGCGTTTGATGCACCTCCGTGGGGGCAGCGTCCACGTGACTGCTCCCTCGCGTCGCCCTTCACGCTCCGTCCTGGCCTGGTCGGTTGCGCTGGCCGGGTTGTGTTTGGCTGGTGTGGGCTGTGGGGACACCGACGCTGCCGTGGCCGCTCCCGACGATCGGGCGGCTGCGGCGGCCAACCTCAGCAGCGCCGTGGCGGCCCTCACCGCCCAGACCGGGCTGCCGGCCACCATCATCACCGTGGATGTGAACCAGGTGTCGGACTGCGCCGCGCTGGCCTTGACCCTGACGCCGATGCTGGCCAGCCTGGGTGATCTCAGCGCCGAGGAAGCCAACCAGCTGGACCAGTCCCTGATCGCGGAGATCGGCACCTACCTCGACGCCATCGAGGTCCGGCGGCGGGCGCTGAACTGTGACGATGCCACCTGGAAAGTGGCCCGCTGCGAGGCGCTGACGGCGGCGGACACCTCAATGGCCAAGGAGATGGCGCGGCAGTTCTGTTCCGCCCAGGCGCCGGGCACCACCCCCGCCACGCCCGCAACCGCCACCACCGTGGGCGCCACGACCACCAGCGGCTGAGCCGGGCCTTAGTTCAGCCTTCGTTCAGGGCCAGGCGCAGCAACGCCATCACGCTCATGGCGTCGCGGATGCGACCGTCCATCGCCATGGCAACGGCCTCCGCCAGCGGCAGGCGCCATACCTGCAGCTGCTCGGTGTCCTCGGGCTGGGCCGGACCCTGGTGCAAGCCCCGGGCCACGAACAGGTAGGCGTTCTCGTCGCTGACCGAATTGGAGAGTTGCACGTCGCCCAACAGCAACGTCAGCTCGTCCGCCACCAGCCCGGTTTCCTCCCGCAATTCCCTCCGGGCGCAGTCCTCAAGGGGCTCATCGGGATGACACCCACCCTCGGGAATCTCCCACTCGTAGCGGCCATGGGGGTAGCGGTACTGGCCCACCAGCCAGATGCAGCCGTGCTCGTCTAGGGGCACCACACCCACGGCCCGGGTCTGGAACTCGACCACCCCGTAGACGCCGGGTCCGCCGCGAGGGTTCAGCACCCGGTCCTCACGCAGATGGATCCAGTCGTTGCGATACACCGAACGCGTGGACAACGTGGTCCACGGGTTGCGCTCGGGATCGTCGTGAGGTTGGGGCAACGGGAACCCGCTCAGCCGACCACGCGAAGTCCGAAGCCGATCGGTTGGTCCTCCAGGGTGCCGACATTGGCCTGCTGCTCATCGCTGAAGTGCACCTGACGGGCCAGCACCGCGTCGGCCACGGTGCCCCGATGGGTGTCGATCGCCGCCCGCAGCGCTGCCGGCACCTGCAAGGTCAGCTCGATGCGGTCCGAGACGTGCAGGTCGGCGTCCTTGCGGGCCTGCTGCACCAGCCGGATCAGGTCCCGGGCCACACCTTCCGCCCGCAGCTCCTCGGTGACGGTCACGTCCAGGTTGACCACGGTGTCATTGCCCCGCAAGGCCAGCGTGGCCGCTCCGTCCGGCGCGGTCAGGGCCAGCTCGAACTCCCCGGGGGCCAGGCTGTGGCCGGCCACGGACACGGTGCCGTCGGCATGCTGTTCCCATTGGCCGTCTTTGGCGGCGCGGATCACCTTCTGCACGTCACCGCCCAGCTTGGGTCCCAGCACCTTGCCGTTGGGCCGCAGCACGAAGCGACCGTGGGCCTCGAGGTCATCGGAGAACTCCACCGCCTTGACGTTGAGCTCCTCAGCGATGAGGTCCCGGTAGTCGGCCAGCTCGTGGGCGTTGCGGCCGGCCACGGTGAGGCGTTGCAGCGGCAGCCGCACCCGCAGATTCCGGGCCTCGCGCAAGGACAACCCGGCCGAGCACACCTCGCGTACCCGGTCCATGCGGGCCACCAACGCCGCGTCCGCCGGCAGCACCGACGGTTCGGGCCAGTCCGTCAGGTGCACCGAGGCCTCACCGGTGAGCCCGACATAGACCTCCTCGGTCAAAAAAGGCAGGAGCGGCGCGGCCAGGCGGGTCACCGTGTGCAGCACCGTGTACAGCGTGTCGAAGGCGTCACGGTCCAGTTCCGAACCCCAAAAGCGGGGCCGGGAACGGCGGATGTACCAGTTGTTGAGCGCATCCAGGAACCCCGCCACCTCACCACAGGCCCCGGCCAGGTCATACTCATCCAAACGGCGGGTCAGCGACACGGTCAAGGATTGCGCTTTGGCCAGCACGTAGCGGTCCAGCAGATGCTGCGAATCGGTGCGCCATACCGCTTGGTATTGTTCAACGTTGGCGTACAACGTGAAGAAATGCCAAGCGTTCCAGATGGGGTTGAGCACCAACCGCACCACCTCACCGATGGCCGCGCCCTCCCGATCGATACGCAGATCCAACCCCCGCAGGATGGGCGAAGACACCAGGAACCAACGCAACGCGTCGGAGCCGATGGTCTCAAACACCTCCTCGGGATCGGGATAGTTGCGCAGCCGTTTGGAGAGTTTTCTGCCGTCCTCGTCCAACACCACACCGTGGCAGATGCAGTTCTTGAACGCCGGCCGATCGAACAACGCCACCGACAACACGTGCATGGTGTAGAACCAGCCGCGGGTCTGCGCGATGTATTCAACAATGAAGTCCGCGGTGTGCTCGTCGATCCACGCCTTATTTTCAAACGGGTAATGGGATTGAGCGAAGGGCATGGACCCGGATTCGAACCAGCAATCGAGGACCTCGGGCACCCGGCGCATCATGGAACGGCCGGTGGGATCATCGGGGTTCGGGCGCACCAACTCGTCGATGAACGGGCGATGCAGGTCCGTGACCGGCACCCCGAAATCCGCCTCGAGTTCAGCGATGCTGCCGTAGACGTCAATGCGGGGGTAGGCCGGATCGTCGCTGCGCCAGATGGGGATGGGCGCCCCCCAGAAGCGGTTGCGGGAGATGGACCAATCCCGGGCGCCCTCCAGCCATTTACCGAAGGCGCCGTCACGTACGTGGCCGGGGATCCAGTTGATCTGCTGGTTCAGTTCCACCATCCGGTCACGGAACCGGGTGACCTCCACATACCAGCTGGTCACGGCTTTGTAGATGATGGGCGTGTCGGTGCGCCAACAATGTGGATAGTTGTGGGTGTAGCTATCGGCACGGACCAGCTTGCCCTCTTCCCGCAGTCGTCGGGTGATGGGGGTGTTGGCCTCGAACACGTTCATGCCGGCGAAATCGGTGATCTCGGCGGTGAAAGCACCCTCGTCGTCAACGGGGACCACCAGCTCAATGCCGTTGGCCTCACACACCCGCTGATCGTCCTCGCCGAAACCGGGGGCCATGTGCACCACGCCCACGCCCTCGCTGACATCCACGAAATCCGCCGCCAGGATGCGGAACGCGCCCCGCTCCTTGTGATCGATGAAGTAATCGAACAGGGGAGTGTAGGTCCGGCCCACCAGGTCGGCGCCGGTGATGGTGCCCACCAGCTCGGCGTCGGCCAACTCCCGTTCATAGCCGCCCACGGTGGCTGCGCCCAACACGTAATGGGTGCCGTCGGGTTCGCGGTAGATGGCGTAATCCAGGTCCGGGCCCACCGCCAGCGCCAGGTGCGACGGCAGGGTCCAGGGGGTGGTGGTCCAGGCCAGGATCTTCATGACCCCCGGATCATCGGGGCGGGGATCGAGGGTGAACAGCACCGTGAGGGCGGGGTCCTGGCGGGGCCGGGTGGCGTCATCGAGGCGGATCTCAAAGTTCGACAGCGGGGTCTGCGCTCCCCAGCTGTAGGGCATGACCCGGTGCGCCTCGTACACCAGGCCCTTGTCATAGAGCTGCTTGAAGGCCCACAGCACACTCTCCATGTAGGAGACGTCCATGGTTTTGTAGTCATCTTCGAAATCCACCCAGCGGGCCTGGCGGGTGACGTAATCCTGCCACTGGCGGGTGTAGCGCAACACCGAGCTGCGGCAATGCTCGTTGAAGTTGGCGATGCCGTATTCGATGATGTTGGCCCGCCCGGACACCCCCAGTTCCTTCTCGGATTCCATCTCCGCCGGCAGTCCGTGACAGTCCCATCCGAAGCGGCGTTCCACCCGGTGGCCCCGCATGGTCTGGTAGCGAGGGACCACGTCTTTGACGTACCCGGTGAGCAGGTGCCCGTAGTGCGGCAGGCCGTTGGCGAAGGGCGGCCCGTCATAGAACAGGTACGGGTCATCGGCGGGGCGGGCCTCGACCGAAGCCGGGAAGGTGCCGTCACGCTCCCAGCGCGCCAGAATCGCCCGTTCGAGGGCGGGATAGTCGGCCCTCAAGGCCACGCTCGGATAGGGCTGGCTCGGGTCGGCCGAGCGGGCCGGAGGGGGCGGTGTGGGCGCGTTCATAGGCCCCGCCAGGCTACTGCCGGCCACCGAAGGCGCCGCGGGGGTTTCCGCTGACGGGGCTAGCCGCGATACCCCGCAGTCAGCGCATCATCGGCGCGACCGAGCGGCGAAGTGGACTTCACGGTACCGGGCGCTTGCTACAGCCACGCATGGCGGCAATGGATCCGATTGGCCCCGTAGAGCCCGTCGCCCTGCCTGATCAGCCCACTCGCGGGCGCAAACCCATCACCACGTGAAGGCTGAGCCCGCGAGTGGCGGGGTTGGGACCCGCAGGCCCTGCAACCGGGCAATCGCGCAATCGCGCCGGCGCGGGTAGGCCACCCCGTCACCGGCCCGTTCGAGCCCGAACCCGCCGGTCAGTCGGCGGAGGCGTCGCCCACCAGGAGACCGACGGGGCAGGTCACGCCGGTGCCGCCGAGGCCGCAGTAGCCGTTGGGGACCTTGTCGAGGTACTGCTGGTGATAGTCCTCGGCGTAATAGAACGTGGGCGCGTCCAAGATCTCGGTGGTGATCTCCCCCATCCGGTGCTCAGCCAGGCGGTGGCCGAACATCACCGCGGAGCGCTCGGCGGCCTCCTGCTGGGTAGCGCTGGTCACGTAGATGCCGGAGCGGTACTGGGTGCCCACATCATTGCCCTGGCGCATGCCCTGGGTGGGGTCATGGCTCTCCCAGAACACCGACAGCAGCTGCTCGAAGGACACCTTGGCCGGGTCGAATACCACCAGCACGGTCTCCGAATGCCCGGTCAGGCCAGAGCACACCTCCTGGTAGCTGGGGTTGGGGGTGTGCCCGGACTGGTAGCCCACGGCCGTGGTGTACACCCCCGGGACCTGCCAAAACTTCCGCTCAGCGCCCCAGAAGCAGCCCATCCCGAAATAGGCGGCCTCCATCCCCTCGGGGAACGGCGGGGTCATGGCGGTACCCAGCACGGTGTGGGCCGGGGCCACCGCCATGGTCTGGGATCGGCCGGGCAAAGCCTCTTCAGCAGTGGGCAACCGGAGCTTCGAGTGACCGAACAACGCCATAGAAGATCATCCTTTCGACACCGGCCCCGCCGGGAGCGGAACGGCGCACAACGGTGAACCGAGCCTATCGAGCTGGTTGTTCCCTGTCCGGCGAACCTGCCAACCCGTCTAAACCCGCCAACCCGTCCAGGAGCCGGCAGGCGATACCCAACGAAGATCACCGTCGGACGTTCGACACTGTTTGGTAACCTGATCGACACATGAGCTCGGGTGCGGCACCATCTGACTGACGGGAGACGGCGTGGGCGGGTTCGGAGCAAGGCGGGCACGGCAAAGTCGGCAGGGTTGGCGCGGTCGGCGAAGGCTGGTGGCGGCGATCCTGGCCGTGGTGGGGCTGGTGGCCACCATCACCGGGGCCACCATCCCGGTGGACGCGGCGGTGCCCGGGACCCCGCGTCCAGCCTGGGACCAGGTGTCCTCGTGGGGGATCAACACCACGGTGTTCGACGCCGGCGGTATCGCCCAGGTGCGCGGCTCGAATCGGGACATGGTCATCATCGGCCGGAACAACACCCACAACGGTCAGGAGTGGACCCGGGACGAGATTGAGGCCGGCAAACTCTCCAAGTGGCTGCTGGCCTACATGTCCGTGGGTGAGGCCCAGCGTTCGGAGTGGTACTGGCAGCCGGAGTTCGACACCAACCCCCCGGCGTGGATCGTGGGGCAGAACCCGTGGTTCACCAACAACGTGTACGCCGAGGTCTGGAACGGTGACTGGCAATCCATGTTGCACGGCACCATCGACCGCATCGTGGACCAGGGCTTCGATGGCGCCTTCCTGGACGTGGTGGACGCCTACTGGTTCCCGGGCTTTCCCGGCGGCCCGGCCTGGTACAACAAGCTGCACGCGGCGCTCACGGTCTGCGCCCTGGCCGAACACGCCCGTTCCCACAACCCTGAGTTCAAGCTGGTGATCAACAACGCCCTGGACCTGTTCTGGACCATCCCAGGCTACATGGACTGCATCGACGGCACCGTCATCGAGGGTCTGTGGTGGATCGGGTCGGACACCGAGCGCGATGACTTCTACCGCAATCAGAAGATCGGCGAGCTCGAGTATCACAAGGCGGCGGGCAAGCCAATCTTCTCGCTGGATTACGCCCCCTGGTGGGACGGTCCCGTGGTGGAAGCCGCCGCCCAGGCCAACGGCTACCTGCCCTACGTGACCGGTTACACCAACGGGGCCCTGTCCAGCTGAGGGTGAGCCGGGCGGGGACCGGAAGTGCTCAGAGTGCGGCCGGGTCGGTGGCGGCGGGGTCCGCCACGATGAACGCCTCAGGGACCGCCGCCGGTGCCGCTCGGCTGCTGTGGACCGCCAGCGTGGCCAGCGCCGCCACCACCAGCGCCATGGCCGCCACCTGCCAGCCGCCGATGGTCTCGCCGAGGAAGATCGCCGCGGCGAACGTGGACCCCACCGGCTCGCCCTGCAACAACACCGAGGACACGCTGGCGTCCACGTGGGGTTGGGCCCAGGCCACCATGGCGTGACCAATGGCGCCCGGCCCCACCGTGAGCAACACCAACCACAGCCAGCCCCGACCATCGATGGAGCCCATGTCCTCGCCACCGAAAAGGGCCAGCGGGGTGACCACAACCGCGGCCACGGTGGTGATGGAGGTCAGCAACGCCACCGTGCCCACCCCCTGGCGGGCCTTCTTGGTGGCCAGCAGGTAGCAGACCCACAACAGCAGGGACGCCACCGCCAGGCCGTCGCCGAGGTTGGTCCGCTCGGGGCCCCCGCCCTGGTCAGGAACCACCAGCACTGCGGCCACCACCCCGGCCACCGCCGCCAGGGCGCAGCACACCTTGACCGCATCGAGACGTTCCTTCAGCAGCACCACCGCCAGCGGCAGCATGGCCACCGGGGTCAACGCCCCGATGATGGAGGCGTTGGCGATGGTGGTGTGCTCCAGCGCGGTGAAGAACAACGTCAGGTTGCCGCCGAACAGCACTCCCGCCGGCAGCGCCACCCGCACCGTGCGCCAATCGGGCCGCTGACCCACGGCGGAGGCCACAACCCACCACAACACCACGCCCATCCACAGCCGCCAGGTGGTGGTCACCACCCCTGACGGGCCCACCGACCGGCCCAACACCGCACCGAAGCTCCAGATGGTGGTGGCCATGATGACCGCCACCAGGCCCAGCACGGCGTCGCTCTGCCGGGCGATCCCCGGTCGGTTCACGCCCCCACGCTTGGTCGCACCAGGCCCCGGCGGGCGGCCTCGACCACCGGCCGGGCGGTGCAACCCTCCAGATGATCGTTGACCATGCCCATGGCCTGCATCAGGGCGTACATGGTGGTGGGCCCCACAAATTTCCAGCCCCGTTGACGCAGCGCCTTGGACATGGCCGTCGAGGCGGGGGTCTTGCCCATGGTCAGCAACGCCTCGTGATCACACACCGCCGGCCGGTCAGCGGGCGCCGGTTCGAAGCTCCAGAGGAACGCCGCCAGCGACCCCGCTTCGGCCTGCAGTTCCAGCGCCCGGGCGGCGTTGTTGATGGTGGCGTCGATCTTCCCGCGGTGGCGCACGATGCCGGCGTCACCCAACAGACGCTCTACGTCAGCAGGCCCGAAGGTGGCCACCACCGCGGGGTCGAACCCGGCGAAGGCCTGCCGGAAGTTCTCTCGTTTGCGCAGGATGGTCAGCCATGACAGCCCGGCTTGGAACCCTTCCAGGCACAGCTTCTCGAACAGCCGGACATCATCGGTGACCGGTCGCCCCCACTCCTCGTCGTGATAGCGCTGGTAGAGCGGGTCATTTCCGGGCCACCAGCAGCTGAGCGGGCCGTCGGGCCGGGCCACCAAACCTGCGGCCAGCCCGGTGGCGACATCGCCCGCCATCAGCTCAGCCCCAAGGTGGCACTGGCCGAACGGGCCCCTTCCACCAGCGACGCCAGCTTGAGCCACGCCACCTCCGGCGCCACCTCGCTGTACCCGGCGAAGGTGGCGAACCCGCAGTCCACCCCGGCCATCAGACGGGTCGGGTCACCCACGGAATCCGCGATCCGGACCAGTCGATCGGCCACCACCGCAGGATGTTCCACGTAATTGTGGGTGGTCTCGATGACCCCGGCGATGACCCCCATCCCGGCGGGCAGCCGGCTCATCAGGGTGTGCTCGTGCGCGTGGCGGGCGTTGGCGAACGGCAACACCAGCCAGCCCACCCGGGCCTGGGTCAGCACCGGCAGGATCTCGGCCAGCTCCACATCGAGATGATGGGGCCCGTCGTAGTTGCCCCAGCAGACATGCAACCGCAACCGGGCCGGATCCAACCCCTCCACCGCGGTGTTGATGGCCTCGACCACGGTTTCCACGAAGTGCAGGAACTCCCCCAGCGGCCGGTCGGCGAAGCGGGTGTGGCGTTCCATGGCCAGGTCGGGGGCGTCGATCTGCAGGTCGAAGCCGGCCTCGGCGATGCGGTGGTACTCGGGGGTCAACGCTTCGGCCACCGCGGTCACGTAGGCCTGATCGTCGGGATAGAACCGGTTTTCCATGGCCGCGGCCACGATGCCGGGCGACGCCGCGGTGAGAAACGCCGCGTCGGGATGGTGACCCACCGCGGCCAGCGCGGCCCGGAAGCCGTTGAGCTCATCGTCCATGGGTCCCAGGCCAAGGTGGGTGACCGCCGCGCAGCATGCCGGTGGGGACAACGCCGACACCCGTTCGGTGCGTGACGCCAGGCCCCGCTTGAGATCCATGAAACCCGGGAACGCCACCCGGTCCGCCATGATCGGGCGGCGGGTGCTGCCCTCGAAGCCGCTGAAACGCTCCCGCACGTAGGTGAAGAAGCTCTCCCGGGGGGTTTCGCCGTTGTTGATCACGTCCAGGCCCACCCGGTGCTGCGCCGCCACCACCTCAGCGGTGCCGCTGGCGATCAACTCGGCGAAACGGCCTTCATCAACGGTTTCGCCCTTGCTGCGAGCGGCGAAAAGCCGGTCCAGCTCAACGGGCCGGGGCAGGCTGCCGGTGTGGGTGGTGCGGATCATGGCGCCGTCCCTTGTTCTGTTTGGTGGTTGACGACCGACCCGGACACCCCGCCGGGCCGGTCACGCACAGGTGAAACCGGTCAGTAGATCTTGTCGCTGCTGGCGCCGCCGCTACCGGAGTTGGCCACTTTCACGTCGTTGCGCATGCCGCTGGTGGTGGCCTGCAGATCGCTGCTGACGGTGATCATGCGGAAGCCGTTCCCCACCCGCTTGGCCGCCAGCGAGGAGATGGAGTGGATGCCGGGGGTGACACCGTGACGATTGCAGCTGCCCACGATGGTCTCAATGGCCTCATCAAACACCGTGCCCGGATTGTCCACCCCCGGCGGCAGGCCGTAGGTGATGGACAGGTCAGCGGGGCCCACGTAGGCGGCGTCGATGCCCGGCACTGACAAGATGTCATCCACCGCTTCCACCGCCTGGCGGGTTTCGATCATGGGGATGCAGGCGATCTCCTCGTTGGCCCAGGAGTAGTAGTCCGCCCCGTAAGCCATACCGGCCCGTATGGGACCGAAGCTGCGGGCGCCGGCGGGGGCGTACCGGCACGCTGCCACCGCTGCTTGGGCCTCGGCCCGGGAGTTGACCATGGGAATGACCACGCCGAGGGCGCCGGCGTCGAGCACCCGGCCGATGATGCCCGGTTCCAGCCACGGCACCCGCACGATGGGGGTGGACTCCGAACCCCGCATGGCGGCCAGCATGGCCACCGTCACCTGGTAATCGGCCACCCCGTGCTGCATGTCGATGCACACGTAATCGAACCCGGAGTGCGCCGCGGCCTCCGCCACCAGCGGGCTGGGGATGGCCAGCCACACCCCGAAGGTCGCTTCGCCGGCGCGCCACTTTTCCTTGAGACGGTTCTTCACCGGCCGGACGTTAGCCGGCAGCCCGGAGCGGCTGGCCGAGCTTTCGCGGTAACGTCGCCCAGCCATGGGCGAAGTATGGCGGGAGCCATGGCGGCGGTTCCGGCGACGGTCCCAACCGCCGGGCCCCGACCGGGTCCGAGGCGAACCGCCTTCGGGCAACGGCGCCTCGTCATTGCATCTGTTCTGGGATCTGCCCGGTCGATTCAAGGCCGTCGAGGTGACCTTGGAGGTGCTGGAGATGCCAACGGTGTCGCGCCTGTACTTCTGGGCCCTGCAGGCGAACTTCGTTGGACCGGACGGCCCCGGCGGCGGTGCCCACCTGGGCCTGCAATTCCATCCCGACTACCCCGGCGCCACCGCCGTCAACTGGGGCGGCTATCGCAACGGCGGCGGGGAACTGCAGGGTTCCGCCTCCCCGCTGGCAGGAGCGCTGGGCAACGTCAACACCCGGGATTACCCCTGGCAGCCGGGTCGGCCCTACCGGCTGCGCATTGACCGCAGCCCCGACCAACCGGGTTGGTGGCAGGGATCGGTCCGTGACCTGGCCGATCCCGGCGGCGGCTGGGTGACGGTCCGGGCCCTGCGGGGCGGCGGCACCCACCTCACCTCGTTGATGACCTGGTCAGAGGTCTTCGCCCGCTGCGAGCATCCACCGGTGACGGTGCGCTGGTCGGACCCGGCGGGGTTCCTCGACGATGGCACGCCCCAACGGCCCGCCACGATGTCGGTGAACTACCAGGCCCGTGCCGATGGGGGCTGCGCCAACACCACCGCCGAAGCGGACCAGGTGGGCATCCGTCAGCGGACCGGCACCGAACGGCTGGTTGCACAGGGCACCAACCTCACCGTGCCGTACCCTCCGCCCTAGGACCAGGACCAGGACCGCTCACAGCCAGCGGCGACGGCGGTGGGGCGATGATCCGCAGCGGCTCCCCGGTCACGGGGTGGTCCAGCTCCAGCTGCCAGGCGTGCAGCATGACCCGACCGTGCCCCCCACCCGTGGACCCGTCGTACAGCACGTCGCCCTCGATGGGCAGACCGGCCTCGGCGAGATGCACCCGGATCTGGTGGGTGCGCCCGGTCTTGGGCACCGCTCGGACCACGAACGTTCCGCCTCGGCGCCGCTCCAGGACCTCGAAATCGGTTTCCGCCCACGCCGCCTCGCCGGTTCGGGCCGACGCCGGGGTGCCGTCATGGCCGAGGGAGCCGAATCGCGCCGCCCGGCCCTTGGGGCTGATGCGTACCAGCCGGCTGCGGACCGTCCAGCTGCGCGCCGGCGGCGGATTGCCCCGGCACAGGGCGAGGTAGTGCTTGGTCACCGTGCGGCCGGCGAAGGCCGCGGCCAGGCCGGCGTTGGCGTCGCGATGGGTGCTGAATACCATCACCCCGCTGGTGTCGCGGTCCAACCGGTGATGCACCCCCAGATACCGCTGCTCGTCCGCGTCCGCGGCGGGGCGGTTTCGTAACAGCTCCAGCAGGGCTCCCTGCAGGTGGGCCCGGCGGGGGTCGGCGGTGGCGTGGGTGGGTAACCCGGCCGGTTTGTTCACGGCCAAAAGCCACTGGTCCTCGAACAGCACCGACGCCGGCCCCACCAGGATCGCGGCGCTGTCCGCCACCGTCACCGGGCTGAGCTCACGAGTGCGCTCACGGGTGCGCTCAGCGCCAGCCGGTTCCGAGGATGGCAGCTGGCACACCACCCGGAAGCCGAGCTGCAAGATCCGCCCCGGATGGTATTCGGTCCGGCCGTTCACGGTGACCGAGCCCGCCACGATGAGCCGCTGCAGCCGTGCCCGGGTGAGTGACGCGGGGCCGTCGGTCCCGCCGGAACCGCCCTGGTTGTTCAGCGCCGCCCGTAACAGCAGGTCCAGGCGCTGACCAACTCCTGCGGCGTCCACCACGAAACTGTGGGACCTCACTGATCCCGTCTGCACCGGTGAGGCCATGACCGCAGGCTAGGACCCGACGAAACCGCTCCCGGCGGGGTGCCTCCGCAGCTCGCAGGTCGTTCCCTAGGCTTCAGTCGTGCCCGTGGCGTCAATGAACCGGTTTTTCGCGCTGCTGGCGATCCTCGCGGTGGGTGGCAGCGTGGTCACCCTCGCCACCCTGATCCCGCTGGGACCCCGGGCCCGTCGGCTGAGACCCGACATCGCCCAGGTGGCCCCGTGGCTGGCCTTCGCCACCGCCGCCACCGCCACTGCCGGCAGCCTGTATTACTCGGAGTTCGCGGATTTCACGCCCTGCAAGTTGTGCTGGTTCCAGCGAATCTGCATGTATCCGCTGGTGGTGGTGTTGGCGGTGGCCCTGCGGCGAGGTGATCGGGCGGTGGCCGCCTATGCCGTGCCGTTGTGCGCGCTGGGGGCGACCGTGTCGGGGTACCACTACCAGCTGCAACGCTTTCCCGATCAAGCCTCCGCGGTGTGCACCCTGGACGCACCCTGTAGTGCCTCCGAGGTGTGGGTTTTCGGGTTCATCTCGATCCCGCTGATGGCGTTGAGCGGGTTCATCGCCATCGCCATCCTGCTGCTCGCCGCCCGTCCCGCCAACACCCCCGTGCCCCACGCCAAACCCCAGGAGATCGTCTCGCCGTGAGCTTCCAACCCAGCCAGCAACCCAAGAGCCGAGCACCGTTCATCCTGGTCGGGGTGGGTGTGGTGGTGGCCGTCATCGCCGCCTTCACGCTGCTGAAGTCCGACGATGGGGCCACCAACGCCGCCACCAGCACCTCGGCAGGGACCCCCTCGTCCTCCACCGTCGCTGGTCCGCAGCTCTCCGGAGGCGAACCGGTCATCACCGCACCGGTCACCATCAGCGGCGATGCCCTCCCGCCGGTACCAGAGAGCGGCGCGGACCCGGCCACCGGCAAGGCGTTCCCCAACCTCAGCGGCGTCACCGTGCGGGACGGCGCGCCGTTGACCGTGG
Source organism: Acidimicrobiales bacterium (assembly GCA_046155365.1). GTDB lineage: Bacteria > Actinomycetota > Acidimicrobiia > Acidimicrobiales > CAIXPF01 > CAIXPF01. The sequence continues at coordinate 25,166 of JBJXFH010000107.1, forward strand.
CCGCCAACGGCAAACCGGCGGTGATCATCTTCGTGGCCCACTGGTGCCCGCACTGCCAGAAAGAGATCCCCCGTCTGGCCGGCTGGCTGGCGGACAACGGTGCCCCGGCCGATGTGTCCCTGTTCGCCGTGTCCACCGCGGTGGCCGAGGAGCGGGGCAACTTCCCACCGGCGGCGTGGCTGGAGAACGAAGGCTGGGAGGTCCCGACCCTGGCCGATGATCAGCAGGGCAGCGCCTTCGAGGCCGCCGGCCTGAGAAACTTCCCGGCCTTTGTGGTCATCAACGCCGAGGGCAACGTGGTGCAGCGCAGCTCCGGGGAGTTGTCAACCGACCAGTTCGAGGCCTTGTTGGACCGCGCCCGGGCCGGCCGGTAGGTCCGAAACCGCCGAAGGGTGTTGACTGCGCAGCATGGTCGACAGCCCCTTCGCCACCGACGCCGTGCCCGCGGCCACCGTCGTGTTGCTGCGCCCGGTGTCCGACAACGACGCGGTGCCGGTGCCGCCGGGCCACGCGGCCTCGGGGCGCGGCTTTGAAGCGCTCATGCTGCGCCGTAACAGCGCCCTGGCCTTCGCCGGCGGGGCCTGGGTGTTCCCCGGCGGACGAGTCGACGAGGGCGATATGGACCCTGGCGACCCACGCAACGCCTTGACCGCCGCCCGCAACGCCGCCGCCCGGGAGGCCAGGGAGGAAGCGGGCCTGACCCTCGACCCCGAGGAGTTCGTGGTCCTGTCCCGCTGGTGCCCGCCCCCACACGCCCCGAGACGGTTCGACACCTGGTTCTTCGTAGCCCGGGCGCCGCTGGGCGAGGTGACCATCGACGGGGGCGAGATCCACGATCACGTCTGGATCACCCCGGCCCAGGCCATGGCCCGTCGACGCGCCGGCGAGGTGGAGATGATCCCCCCTACCTGGGTGACCCTGCTGACGTTGAGCCGCTTCATGGGCGTGGACCAGGCCCTCGACGCCGTCGCCGCCGGCCAGCCCGACCATTTCGTGACCCGCATGGTGGAACACCCCGACGGGCGGCGGGTGTTGCTGTGGGACGGCGATTCGGGCCACCTCAGCGGGGAGCTCGACACTCCCGGTCCTCGTCATCGTTTGTGGTTGGAGGACCCCGATTGGCGCTACGAACGGCACCCGACGCCATGAACAGCGCCAGCAGCGGATCGCGTCACCGGTTGATCGTGGCCGCCAGTAAGCCCACGGTTTCCGTCAGCACCCCGACCGCGCCCAGGACATCGCCGGTGTAGCCCCCCAGGCGGCGGCGGGCCAGTACCACCGTGCCCACCGCGGCCAGGAGCGCTCCCACCAGGGCGGCCGCACCGGCCCGGCCCACCAACGCCAAGGCCACGGTGCCGATCACCCCGCCGATGAGCGCACCGCCCAGGCAGGCACGGCGCTGGCTCAAGCTGGCCCCCATGCCCTCCCCGGAGCGGGCGTAGGGCGCCGCCAGCGCGGTGGCAGCCATGGCGCCGCGGCTCAGTGCCCACAACCCCACCAACAAAAGGGGCGTCACCGGGATCGACCCCAGGGCCACCACCCGGGCCGTCAGGGCCAGGACCAGCACCACCACACCGAAGGCGCCCACCTCGGGGCCGCGCATGATGGCCAGGCGCCGGGGCCGGGGAATGGGCGGCAGCAGCCCGTCGGCGGTGTCGGCCAACCCATCGAGGTGCAACATCCCCGTCAGCCCGGCGTCCAGGCTCACCACCACCAACGCCGCCACGAACGGTGGGAAGAGCTCCCCCGTCAACCACCAGACGCCACCCAGCACGCCGCCCAGCGCTGCGCCCACCAGCCCGTACCAAACCGGTGCCCGGGGGTGCAGATCCGCCGCGCCGCCACACACCGTAAGCAATCCGATCGCCGCTCGCAGCCCGCCCCCCGACGACGACAACGGTGCCGACGCGTCACTCACGGCCAGACGCTTTCAGCGGGCCTCAGCTCCAGCACCCGGCCGGCCACCACCAGCACGCAGCGGTCCGCCACCTCCGCCACCGCCCGATTGGCCCCGCCCAGCGCATCACGGAACCGGCGCCCGAGGGCCGTCTCAGGATGCACTCCCAGCCCGACCTCGTCGCTCACCACCACGGCATGGCCCGAACGGGTCCCCAAGGCGGCGCACAGGCCCTCGACATCGGCGGAAAAGTCCTGGTGAGCGGCGATCCAGGTGCCAAGCGAATCAAGCAACACCGTGCCAGCCACCACCGCCAACACCGCAGGAAGATCCTCCGCCACCTCCCTGGTGGCCCAGTCCGAAGGTCTGCGTTGGCGATGCGCGTCGATGCGGCGGGCCATGTCCTCATCGATCCCCGGGTTCACGGAGGAGTCCCGCATCGTGCGATAGGTGGCCAAGTAGGTCACCGGTGCGCCCAAGCTGGCGGCCCATCGCTCAGCCAGCTCTGACTTTCCTGACCGACTCCCGCCCAGCACAACAACGATCACCGTTGCACCGTAGAGGACGCCCGGATCCGTTTGAACCCCCCGGCGAACGGGCATGACCCGCGGCACAAGGCGGCCCCCGCCAGAGCGTTGAAAAGCCGCTTGTGCTTGTGTTCACGATCTCATAGTCTGTCGAAACTCCGGCGGCGGGAACGAACCGCCACCTCGGAAAGGGAGAGCACCATGGCCACCGTGACAACGAAGTCCCGACCCCTGACTCAACTCTGCAGCTGCGGACAGCAGGTCACCCAGTACTTGACCAGCCAGGGCTGGAAGTCCGCCCCGTACTGCGCGCAGTGCTCCCACCAGGCCGTCCCCGCGGCGTCGCGCTAACCATCACTAACCATCACTGATCCTCGCCGGCACCGGCCGCGGCGGTTTGGTCGCTTTGGGTAGTTCCACCCAGTGCCGAGCGGGCCCCGGATCCGATTGACTGGAACCACGGCAGGCGGATCCCCCATCCCGGGCGGGCGGGTCCCAGGCGGTGTTAGACGAGTCCGGGTTCGCCCGGGCTCGTCGTCGTTTTGCGCACCATCCCACCATCCCACCATCCCAGGCTGGGTCCTTCGCCTCATGCCACCGAAGCCCCCGGCACGCTTCGATGTCGGGCGAAGGGGGCTTTCCACGGGCGGATTTGTCCCCTTCGTACACGGTTTTGAGCGGCCCGGGTTCCTGTCCCCCCGGGCCGCTCAGCCGATGTCCGCTGCGAAGTCCTCCACCACGGACCTCAGCGACGTATCAGCGGGTAGGTCTAAGGCCAACGCCGCGGTGGCATCCCAGGTTCCCGGCCAACCGGCCACGATGGCCTCGATCCCCGGATCCGGCCGGAGCGTGATCGAACCCAAGGTGGCGTTCGACATTGTCGCACCCACCTCCCGTGAGATGGTCACCATCTGCCCCACGGTCACGCACAACCCCGGCAGGTTCACTCCCCGATCCGGGCCCAACCGCGCTGCGGGCGCTCGCAACAGACCGAACAGGCCCGCCACCGCGGTGCGGACCCCGATGAGCACCATCGGCACCTGCTCACCCACCGGCACCACGCAGTCCACGCCCTGCAACGGCTCCCGGAACACCCCGCTGGCAAAGGACGATGCTGCCAGGTTGGGCTTGCCCGGGCGCACGATCACCGTGGGCAGGCGGGCGACGCGACCGTCGATCTCCCCCCGGCGGGTGGCCTCGTTGATCAGGAGTTCCAAGATCGCCTTGGTCATCCCGTAGGTGGAACCCGGTCCCGGTTTGGTGTGGTCCCCGCTGGGGTCGGGACCGCCCCGGAACACCGCCACGCTGGACGCCGCCAACACCCGACAGCCGGGCGATCGTCGAGCGCACGCACCCAGCAGCCGCCGGGTGCCCTCCACGTTGACCAGCCACGCCCGCTCGGGGTCCGCCTCAGCGTCAGCGGACACCACCGAGGCCAGATGCACCACCTCGTCGGCCCCTTCGACCAGGGCGTCAACCGCGCTCGGGTCGCCCAGCAGATCCAGCTCCACCAGCGTCAGCCGGGGATCGTCCAGATCGAGCCCGACTCCCATGGCAGCCCGATCGAAGGCCCGATCGGCCAGCACCACCTGTTGGTCGGCACCGGCCGCGGTACCGGCAACGGTCGAATCCCCGGCCAACAACATCGAGGCCAACCGGACCCCGAGAAACCCACCGCCCCCGGTGATCACAGTGCGCATGGCCGCTCACCGTAGTGGCGGTTGGCGGGCAGCACCGGCGTGCTCAGCGGACGCGACAGGGTCCGAGCAGGTTGACCCGCTCGGACCCTCATCGGGATCATCTCGTGTTCAGGGGCTGCTCTTCAGGGCTGCGTCAGGGGTGGGTGGACCCCGTCAGGCAAACCCGAGCTTCAGCTCACCTCGCCGGGCTGGCGCCGACGACCGCCCATGATCAGGGCGGACCCGATCATCATCGACGCCGCGCCGGCCGCCAGCAGCGCCGCCGAGTTGCTTCCGGTGACCGGCAACGTGGTCCGAACCGCCTGTGCCACCTGGGGCGCAGCGGTAGTGGTGGTGGCCTTGGCGGTGGTGGTGGGAGCGGCCGTGGTGGTCGACGCAATGGCAACGGTGGTGCTGGTGGTGGTCATGGGAGCGGCCGTGGTGGTGGTGGTCGGATCGGGGAGGCGGGTCAGACCGAGGCAGCGGGCGTCGCCGAGGTCCTTGGTCTTGTAGTGCTTGACCTCACTGAGGGAGACCGTGACCGCCGAGCCGTCCAGCACGATGGAACCCAACTCGACCACCGGGTTGTGATCGCGGGAAAGCATCACCGTGGTTTCGCCGACCACGTCGCCCTCGCTATCGAGGAACCGCACCTCCCACTGCTCGGACGCCTCGGCCTGGGTGGTCGAAGTGCTGTAGTCGCCCTGCGCCATGGTGGTCTCAGAAACCGAGTAACTCTCGTAGCCGCCGGACCCTTTCGTGGTCACAGTCGTCTCCGAGGTGGTGGAGGTCGAGTTGTCGGACTCGTCGGACTCGTCGGACTCGTCGTCATGGCTGCTGTGCAACTCAACCGCCATGGCCTCGTAGGTGCCTGCGGTCAGGGTGGTGCCCAATTGATGGACCGTGCTCTTGTAGGAGTGTCCGCTGTGATCGAGATCCACGATGACGGTCCCGGTACAGACGGGTTGTGCCATGGTGGCGGAGGCCACCCCCACGGCCACGGTCCCCAGGGAGAGCGCACAGAGCACCGATCCCGCCGCCACCATGGCCGCCCGCTTCTGACAGTTCCGACGAATTGCCCGCATCTCCTGTACCGCCTTCTGTTGCGTGGCTCAACGGAGTTACCGATTGCGCCGCCCCGACTGGTCGTTCGCTCACCACATGGGATGACGAGCTTTGACCGATCTTGAGGATGTACAGATCTTCCGGGAGAGGTCTTTCCACCTAGCGTGTCGAGTTCACGTCGTTAGGTGAGTTCCGATGGCCACCGACCAAGTCAGGTCCGGGCCCGGTGCCATGATGGAGCGATGCGTGCTCGTCCCTCGCCTCCTGCCAGGACCGGCCCGGCACGCAGATCTCACCTCGTACGTTCTGACCTGTCGCCTCGGAGGACGTCGAAGGCATCCGGTGTCATGGCTGAACACCGTTCTCGTTTGCATCTCACGCAGGGGGCCTGAAGGTGGCCAAGCGCCACGATCGGGGCCCTCAGGAGCCGTTCCACGCGGAACCGGTCCTGGTGGAACGCGGTAACGGGCGGTGGTTGGTGGCGGCGGGCCTGGTGCTGGCGGCGCTGGTGGTGGCCTTGGTCCTGGACCGGGCCGATCGAGCGCAGCAGGCCGAACAAGCCAAACAAGCCGAGGACCTGGCCGCGGCCGTGACCGGTGTCAGCAGGACGGCGCCCACTATCGGGCCGGACACCGGACGCCTGGGACCGGGCGAGCTGCCGGCGGTGGAGACCTTTACCGTGCCCGGCCTACCGGCGCAGCTGAGTGGCACGATGTACGCCGTCACCGATGACGATTCGCTGGTTGAACTGGACCTGGTCAACGGCAACGGACGGCGGGCCTCGCTCGGCTTCCAAGCCGCTCCCTGGCTGGTGAGTCAGGTCGTGGCACTTGATGACACCGTGCTCATCGCCAGCCGACGCCGGGTGTACGCGGTGGATCGGGCCACGTTGCAGGTGCAACAGGAACTGGCCGCGGACCGCTGGGTGGCGGCCCCGCCGCGGGGGGATTGGGCGGCGCTGGTGCCGTTCGGGGCCGGCGGTGGCGCGGTCACGTTGGTGGACGGCGCCGGGGTGCCCTGGCCCAACCAGCCGGTGGCGCTGCCGGCCGGGGTGGCAGTGCACGGCGCGGTCGCTGATGCCCTGATCATCGACCACGGGGGCGGGCTGCAACTGCTGGCGTTGGATGGGGTTGCCGGCGCGGAGCTGGGTCCGGGGCGGATGCTGGCCGCCGGCGCCGAGGTGGTAGCCACCATGAACTGCCGGAGCATGAACTGTTCGGTGGTCACCGCGACGGTGGGCGGGCCGGCGCGTTCGGAGATCAGCGGGGTACTGCCGGCCGGTCCCTGGCTGTTCGGTCCTGGCGCCGTGTTCGACCCGTCGGAACTGCTCCTCGCCACCGTGGCCGCCACCACCGGGGGCGAGCTGCAGATCCGCGTACTCGACACCCGCTCACCGGCGGTCAGGACCGCGCCGCTGCCGCCCCGCTCAGCCGCCGCGCTCCCGACGTTGGCGTGGAGCACCGAGGGGTCAGCGGTGCTGTTCGCCTCCGCCGATGGTGTGGCGCTGTGGCAGCCCGGTTCTTCCTCCGGCGATGGTTCCTCCGGCGATGCTTCCTCCGACGGCAAGTCCCCGGCGGACACGGTGCACACGATGCGCATGCCGGGTGCGGTGCTATCGCTGACGGTGACCCCGAAACCGCCCCCACCGCCACCCATCGGTGGGCCGCCCCCGTCCTTCGCCTGAGCCGCCCCGGTCCCCTCCGCAGGCGACGCTTGGTCTGATGGGGCGTCGGTAGCGTGCAAGCCATGGCGCCACGCAGCTCACCATCGGCTTCATCTTCAGTCCCCTCCGTCAACAGCGTCGACCAGGACCTGGCATCGGCTGGGCCGGGGCAGGGGGCGATGACGGACCCCATTGAGCATGACCGCCGAGCCGCCAACGTGGGTTGGGATCTCGAGCCGCTGTTGGACGGGCTGGACGTGGACGGCTTGCTGGCCAAGGCCGAGCAGCTGGCCGATGAGGTGGTGGCCTACCGCGGCCGGCTGGGCGCGTTGTCCGGATCGGACTGGGTGGAGGTCATGTCCCTCACGGCTCGGCTGCACGAACTGGTGGGGCGGGCCGGCAACTACGCCAGCCTGATGATGGCCACGGACACCGCTGATCCGGCCCGGGGCGCGCTGATGGCCAAGGTGCAACAACGCGGCACGGCGCTGTCCACCAGGCTGATCTTCTTCGACCTGGAGTGGACCGCCCTGGACGGCGCGGTGGCTGAGGAGATCCTGTCCGAGCCGGGACTGGCGTTCTGCGCCCACCATCTGCGCACGGTGCGACGCAGCCGTCCCCATCTGCTGTCCGAGCCTGAGGAGCGCGTCGACACCGAGAAGTCCCAGACCTCCTCTTCGGCCTGGTCACGGCTGTTCGGTGAGCTCATCGCCGGGGTCGAGCTGACCCTCAGTGACCACGCCACGGCTGCAGCCAGTGGGGGGAACGCCGCGGGTGCGGGGCCGCTGAACGTGCCACTGGAGGCCGGGCTGTCACTGCTGTCCCACCCCTCCCGGGACGTTCGGCGTCAGGCCGCGGATGCGGTGACGGAGGGCCTGCAGCCGGGCCTTCGAACCAGGGCTTTCGTGTTCAACACGGTGCTGCTGGAGAGCTCGATCGAGGATCGGCTGCGCGGCTACCCCACCTGGTTGTCCTCTCGGAACCTGGCCAATGAGGCCTCCGATGCGTCAGTGGCGGCGCTGGTGGAGGCGGTCATCGGCCGTTACGACCTGCCCCAGCGCTGGTATCGCACCAAGGCCGCCATTTTGGGCGTCGAGCGGCTCTCCGACTTCGACCGCAGCGCCTCCGTGGCCAGCTCCGAGGTCAGCTTCGGCTGGCAGGCGGCCCGGGAACTGGTGCTGGACAGCTACCACAGCTTCTCCCCGACGTTGGCTGATGTGGCCCGGCGCTTCTTCGATGAGAGCTGGATCGACGCCCCGCTCCGACCAGCCAAGCGCCCGGGGGCGTTCTGCGCCTACACCGTGCCGTCCCACCACCCCTACCTGCTGCTGAACTGGACCGCCAAGCGTCGTGACGTGTTGACCCTGGCTCACGAGCTGGGTCACGGCTTGCACGCGTATCTGGCCCGTGATCAGGGCATCTTTCACGTCTCGACGCCGCTGACGTTGGCGGAGACGGCTTCGGTGTTCGGTGAAACGGTGACCTTCGGACGGCTGTTGGAAGAGAGCACCGACCCCGCCGACCGGCTGGCGTTGCTGGCGGAGAGCGTGGAGGGGGCCATCGCCACGGTGTTCCGCCAGACGGCCATGAACCGTTTCGAGGAGGCCATCCACACCCACCGGCGTGACGTTGGGGAGCTGTCGTTGGAGGATTTCGGCAACCACTGGGCCACCACCCAAGCGGCCATGCTGGGGTCCGCGGTGGAACTCACCGAGGGCTATCGCACCTGGTGGAGCTACATTCCGCACTTCATCAACACCCCAGGCTACGTGTACGCCTACGCCTACGGGCAGCTGTTGGCGCTGTCGGTGTACCAACGCTACGTGGAGGAGGGCGCCGGGTTCGTGCCCCGCTACCTGGAGCTTTTGGCCGCCGGTGGGTCTCAATCCCCCGAGGCGTTGGCGTCCATCGTGGGCTGTGACCTGACCGACCCCGGCTTCTGGGACGGCGGGCTGTCCATCATCGAGGGCCAGATCGACGCCGCCGAGGACGCGGCCCGTCAAGCCGGCCGGCTGTAACCCCGGACCGGCTCATGTGGCTGCAGGTGTGTGGCTGCGGATGTGGGTCAGGCGATAGCGGGGGCGGGGGCGGTGCCACTGTTGCCGCGGCGTTCCACCAGGCGTTTGGCGAAGCGGCTGAGGCGTTCGAGTTGGGCCATCAACGCAGCCCGGGCCGCTTCGCCCGCGGCGTCAAGGCCACCCAGGTTCTCGATGCGCCAGCTATTGCGCACGGTGGGATTGACGATGCGGTCGTGGTGGACCGCGATGTCATAGATCCCGGCCCGGGCGATGGCCTTGGAATGGCGGTCGAACCCGGGGATGCCCACGCCGGGCATGGCGAATTCCCGGACCACGCTCTCCATGGCCACCATGGTGGCGCTGGGGTCCAGTTCCAAGCAGGCGCTGACCATGTCCCGGTAGAACATGAAGTGCAGGTTCTCGTCGCTGGCGACACGGGACATGACGGCGTACCCGGCCGGGTCACCCAGCAGCTTGCCGGTGTTCAGGTGGGACACCCGGGTGGCCAGCTCCTGAATAGCGAGGTAACAAAAGCCCTGCTGAGGACTAGTGGGCTTGGGAGTTTGGCCTCCGGTGACCTGGATCATGCGGGACCGTTCCAGCTCCCAGGGGTCAATGGCCCGGGTGACAGTCAGGTAATCCCGGATGGCGATGGAGTGGCGGCCCTCTTCCGCGGTCCAGCGCCGAGTCCAATACCCGAAGGCGTTCTCCTTGCCGAATACCCGATCAATGTCATTGAAGTAGTAGGGCAGGTTGTCTTCGGTCAGGAGGTTGACATACAGCGCTGAGCGTGCGGCGGCGGTGAGACCCCCACCCCCGAGATCGGCATCCTCAGGTGTCCAATCGGCGCCCGGTTCGAAATCACGACCGCGACTCCACGGCACCAGCTCATGGGGAAACCACTCCTTGGAGGTGGCCAGGTGACGCTCAACAAGTCGCGTCGCAGTTGATTCAAGCTCCGAGAGCAGTGCAGCGGGGCTGTAAGTCATGGTCCTCGTCATGGTCCTCCACTAGCGGGCCTGAGCCCTTCACACGGCGTTCCGAATACCGGCTCGAACCGCCAAGGGGCTCTGCCAACGCTACTCAGCGGGTCCCGAGAACGCAGATCCTCCGGAACTTTTGAGTGTTGGACCCCGAGGGTTTCGGTTCGGTTACGCATCCATGGTCCTCAGGGAGGCGCGACCTCGATCGCCGGATTTCCACGTTACGCGTTCCAATGACCACTGTACGATGTAATCGTCGCTCCTTTCCTTGGTTCTCATCCAGTCCGCCGACGAGCGGCGCTGCTCCCACGGACCCTTCCGCGCGTCAAAAAGCTGCTCGGGCCTGCACTGCTCGTGGTCTTGTCAGCGCTGAGCACCGGATGTGCTTCCGCCTCCGATTGGGTCAGCTTCGACCCCCAACTGCGGGGTGACGCGTCCGTCGCCACCACGACCACGGGCGGAGACGCAGCCTCGAACACGGGGTCGAACACGGGGTCGAACACGGACCCCAACGCCAAGACCGGGGCAGCGCCGTTCTCCACCAACCTGTGGACACCGCTGGGCGAGCCCGGCGCCGGGGGTCGGATCACGGCGCTGGCGGTGGACCCCGGCGATCCGCAGACGGTGCTGGTGGGCGGGGACATGCTGGGCATCGGGTTGTCCACCGACGGTGCCCGGACCTGGCAGACCACCTCCGGGCTGACCCACAGTGAGATAGCCCGGATCTCATTTCATCCCGCCGTGCCCGGCGAGGTCTGGGCCGCCACCATGGGTGGTCCCTTCGTGTCCCGCGATGGCGGTGCGCACTGGCAAGCACGGCGAGACGGCCTGCCGCCATCGCAGGTCCTGGGCTACGCCGCGCCATTCGAGGAGATCCTGTTCGATCCGGCCAACCCGGACCGTCTGATCGGGTTGGAGGGCTCCCATCGCCAGTGGGAGGCACCGGAACCCACCAGTTGGGGTGGCGTCTGGGAATCAGCCGACCACGGCGGGAGCTGGGTCCGGGTGGCCACGCTCAGCGGTACCGGCTCCGAGGGTGTGAACATCATCGACGGCGCCTGGCTACCGGACGGGACGCTGCTGGTAGTGCTGCTTGACCAGGGCATCTACCGCTCCGAGGACGGTGGGCGGACCTGGCGTCCCAGCTCGGAGGGTCTGGCGCAGCGCTCGGTGCGGGAACTGGCGGTGCACCCCACCGACCCCAATGTGTTGTGGGCCGCGGTGGCCGGTTCCTGGCAGGGCGAACAGGCCCTGCCCGGGGGCATCTGGCGATCCGGGGACGGCGGACACACCTGGGCCGCCTCCAGCCGGGGCCTGGACCAGCTACCAACGGTCAGCTTCCAGGCCGGGGACGGGGCCACCGACGCCAGCACCCGTCCGGGACCGGAGTTCCTTCCCAACTACCAGACCATCGCCGTGGCCGCCACCAACGGGGACCTGTTGCTGACCTCCAACCAGGCCTTCGGTCGTCAAGCGGTGTTCCGCAGCGACAACGGCGGGGCCAGCTGGACCGAGGTGGTCTCCAGCCGCAGCATCAACCGTCCCGACACCGCCTACAGCACCCCCCTCGGAGCCGGGGTCAGCGTGTTCGCCCCGAGCAACGCCGACGTGGCCTACCTCGGCAACGACGAGTTCGTGCTGGCCACCAACGACGGCGGCGACACCTGGCGCGACGCCACCAGCGACCGCATCGAGGATGGCACCAGCGGCGGGCGGGGCTTCTCGGGCCTGGTGGCCACCGGCATCGAGTTCGGCCCCCGACCCGGCGAGGTCATGGTCTGCGGCTTTGACGGCGCCAATCCGCTCACCGCCACCGATGGCGGCCGGCGCTGGAGCAGGCCGATGGTGGGCATCAACGAATGGGGCGGGTGCCTCGACGCCGCCTACAGCCGCTCCGAACCGGGCCGGCGTTACGTCCTGCTGGGCCAGGCCGGCATCTTCGGGGGCGTGGCCACGATCGCGCCCGATGGGTCGGTACGGCTGGCGGTGGGACCCTCGGCGGGATTGCCGGAGCACTTTTCACAATCGGACACCAGCGGCTCCCTGGAGGTGATCGCCGGCGAGGACGGGATCGACATCGTGGCCGTCACCGTGGGTGGGGCGTTGTACCGCTCCGTGGATGGGGCAACGCGCTTCGAACGGGCGGCGGCGGCACCGTCCCTGGGCCCACTGGCCGCTGATGGGGGCCAACCCGGGGTGCTCTACGGCGCCGGGACCGATGGTGTCCACCGCAGCGCTGACGCCGGGGCCACCTGGGAGGCGCTCGACGGTCCTTCCGACGCGGTAAGACTGGTGCACTCCCCCGCCGACCAGCGGTTGTACGCGGTGGTGTGGCGCACCCAGGGCGCGGGGGTGTGGCGGCTGGAGGGGCAGGGCAACGGCGGCCGGGCCGGGGCGGGGAGCTGGACGCCGATCCTGGACCAGGCCACAAGCCACGATCTGGCGGTGGATCCCACCGATCCCGATCATCTGGTGGTCGCCACCAACGACCATCCCTATCGGGACCTGACCGCCTCCGTGGGTGTCCTGGAGTCCTTCGATGGCGGGCTGAGCTGGACCAACAGCACCGACGGGGTGCCCATGGCCCGGGTGGCGGTGGCCGCCTTCGACCCGGCCACCCCAGGCCGGTTGGTGATCGGCACCTACGGGCGGGGGTTCTTCCAGCGAACCGCGGTCTGCGGTGATCCCGCCGACGGTGAAACCCGCTGCTGACCCGTCCCGGCGTCCCTACGCTGGCAGCGATGCCGAACCCGCCGGACCCGCCGGACCCGCCGGACCCGCCGTTCTTCGGTGCCGGCACCGCGGCGGCGTTGCTACCGCGGGAGGTGGTGGACGAGGAGGTGTACCAACGGACGGTGACCCGCTTCCGCGAGCGCGCCATCGCCCTGCCCCGCTTCTCACAGTTGGCCCATCCCACCGGTGAGGGCAGCGCCAGCGTGAACCAGGCCACCGATCCCGACGCTGCTGACCCCGCCAACTTGTTTCGGGTGCATTGGTTCAACGGGCTGGACCGCCGCACCACGGTGGAGGTCCCCTGCCACCTGGTGCTGCCCCAAGCCCTGACCGGGGTCCAAGCGCCGGTGGTGGTGCTCCTGGGACGGCTGTTTCCCCTGATCAGGGCCCACAAGGTGTTGGCCGCGTACGCCTGTTTGGTGCCCCATGTGGTGACCGGCGGTTTCGATCCCACCCGGCAACGGGCGGTGTGGCCGTCCACCGGGAACTACGCCCGCGGCGGGGTGGCCATCTCCCGTCTGATGGACTGTCACGGGGTTGCGGTCCTCCCGGAGGGCATGAGCCGGGAGCGCTTCGAGTGGTTGGACCGGTGGGTCACGGACCCTAACGATGTGATCCGCACCCCCGGCACCGAATCCAACGTGAAGGAGATCTACGACGCCTGCCACCGTCTGGCCGCGGATCCCCTGAACCGGATCTTCAACCAGTTCTCCGAGTACGCCAACCACCTGGCACACCTCACCGTGACCGGCCCGGCGCTGGGTCGGGTGTTCGAGACGCTGGCCGAGGCCGATCCGGCGTTGCGGTTGGCGGCGTTCGTGTCCGCCACCGGGTCCGCTGGCACCATCGCCGCCGGGGACCATCTCAAGGAGCGGTACGGCTCCCGGACCGTGGCGGTGGAAGCGCTCGAGTGCCCCACCCTGCTGCGCAACGGCTACGGCAGCCACAACATCCAGGGCATCGGGGACAAGCACGTGCCGCTAATCCATAACGTGATGGCCACCGACGCCGTGGTGGCGGTCTCCGATCGCGCCACCGACGGGCTGGACCTGGTCTGCAACAGCGATCCCGGTCGCCGCTACCTGGCAGACACCCTGGGCGTGAACGCCGGGCTGGTGGCGGCGTTGTCCTCCCTGGGGCTGTCCTCCATCTGCAACGTGCTGGCGGCAATCCGCGTGGCCCGACTGTGGAACCTGGGCCCGCAGGACGTGGTGTTGACCGTGGCCACCGACGGCGCCGAACTGTACGGCTCGGAGCGCACCAAGACCCTGGCGGCGGACTTTCCTGACGGCTTCGATGAGCTGGACGCGGCCCGGCTGGTGGGCCGCTATCTGCACGGCGGCGCGGGGGTGGAGGCGTTGGAATGCACCGAGGCTGACCGCCAGCGCATCTTCAACCTGGGCTACTTCACCTGGGTGGAGCAGCAAGGCGTCACCCTGGAGCACTTCGACGCCCGCCGTGACCAGGGCTTCTGGCGTTCGCTACGGGGCGTGGTGGCCCGCTGGGATGAGCTCATCGACGAGTTCAACGCCCGAACCGGCGCCGCCGTCCCAGGGCCCCGTCCGCGATGACGGCCAGGGTCGGGGCCCTACCGGCTGAGCTGGCCCTGATCTGTTCCGGCTGCGGGGCCCGAAGCGTGGATCCGCTGCGTTTCAGCTGCCCCGAACGGGTCCCCGGTGATGACATCGACCACGTCCTGGTGCCGCCGGAGCCGGTCGAGGTGCCGTGGCCCGCGCCCCGCCAACCCGACAGCCCTGACAGCCTCACCGGCGCCGATCCGTTTCTGCGGTATCGACGGTTGTTGTACGCCTACCGGTTACATCGGGCCTGGGGCGGCACCGACGCCGGGTTCGTGACCTTGGTGGAGCGGTTGCAGGCCGAGGTGGCCGGGATCGATCCGAACCACCAGCCGTTCCGGATCACCCCCCTGCGCCGCTTCAACGGCGGGGACCTGGTGCCCGGGGCGGCCCCGCCGGTGGTGTGGGTCAAAGACGAGACCCGCAACGTGTCCGGCTCGCACAAGGGCCGACACTTCATGGGCCTGGCGTTGTACCTCACCGTGGTCGATCAACACCTGGGCGCGGACCGGACCGGGAGCCTGGCCATTTCCTCCTGCGGGAACGCCGCGCTGGCCGCCGCGGTGCTGGCCCGGGCGTTGGATCGGGCCATAGAGGTGTTCGTACCGGCGGACGCCGCGCCCTCGGTGCTGCGCGGCCTGGAACGCCTCGGGGCGACGGTGCAGCCCTGCGCCCGGATCCCCGGCCAACGCGGCGACCCGTGCCAGGCAGCGTTTGAGGCTGCGGTGGCGCGCGGTGCGGTGCCCTTCAGCGCCCAGGGGCCCAGCAACGGCCTGGCGCTGGATGGGGCGGCCACCCTGGGCTATGAGCTCGCCGATCAGCTACGGGGACGGCAGGCCCTCGACCACGCCGGCGTGGCCCGGTTCTATGTGCAGGTTGGTGGCGGTGCCCTGGCCAGCTCGGTCATGACCGGTCTGGGTCGGGCCCACGTCCGGGGGGTGCTGGGCTCCCTGCCGGCGCTGCACACCGTGCAAGCAGCCGGGGCGGCCCCCTTCAGCCGCGCCGTCACCGCGATCACCGCGATCACCGCGAGTACCGCGATCACCGGCTCTGCCCCGATGGCACTGCGGGAGGTGTTGGCCCGCCTGGCCCGGCATCGCAGCGAGGCCATGCAACCGTGGCCTGGGGTTCCCTCCAGCGTGGCGGGGGGCATCCTGGATGATGAGACCTATGACTGGCGCAGCGTGGCCGAAGCGCTGGTGATCAGCGGCGGACAGCCGGTGCTGGTCAGCGAGGAGCAACTCGTCGAAGCGAACGACCGGGCGATGCGGATCACCGGCATCGACGTGGACTGCACCGGATCGGCGGGACTGGCCGGCGTGTGGGCGGACGCCGCGAAGGCCGCCACCGCCACTGCTGCACCGGTGCTGGTGTTGTTCACCGGTGCCCGCCGCTGATCGGAACAGCGCCCGCGTTGGATCGGGCCGGGCGGCTCAGCGGCCCTCAACGAGGAGACGGAGCCGGGCAACCTCGGCCCGCAACTCGATGGTCTCCTGACGCAGCGAGTTGAGCTCCTCGACCACCGCGTCCAAACCCAACGACCGTGGCGGGGGTGCCGATACGGTCGGCGTCAGCAAGCCGTCGGGGATGGCGTTCGGGCTGGGTTCCGGGCTGGGGTCGGCTACGGGGTCCTGGGGAAGGGTGTTGGCGGTCCGGCTCAACTGCGCCTCGACCGCGGCGGGTTCCACACCCACCCCGCGAAGCACCGTGGCGGCGGTACTGTCCGCCAACTGCACCACCGCCAGCAGCAGATCCACGTCTGCCGCTCGGGTTCGGCTCTGCTGGCGGGCATGCCACCGGGCCCGCTCCAGCGCCAGCGCGGCGGTGGAGGTGAGCGGCGGTTGCACGCCGAGCGGCGCCCGACCCCGACCCAACAACTCCGCCAACTCATGTTCGAGGGCCTGAGCGGATAAACCGCAGGCGCTCAGCGCGGCCTGTGCTCCCCCCTCAACCACCGCCAGTCCCACCAGCAGATGTTCGGTGCCGATGTAGTGGTGGGCCAGCCGATGCGCCACCAGCGCCGCTTCCTCCAACACCAGACGAGCCTGCTGATCGAGTTGTTCGAACACCGCGGCCACCGCCCGCCACCCTACCGAGCGTCCCGAGGTGGCCGCCGATGGTGTCACCGGCGCATCGGACGCCGAACGGCACTGTGCCGGCCTGATGATGCGCCGGCCAGATGATCCGCCGGCCTGTGCGGGTAGCCGTGGTGGAGGGCCCGTTAGGCTCCCCGCCATGGCAGCCGAGAGGACCGATCGACGGTCCGGGGACCACAACGGTGCCCCGTCGGGCAACGGCGCCCCCGTGGGCGTCACTGCGCCGTCTCCGGCGTCAACCACCTCGACCGCCACCCAGGCCCAGCTCGAGGCGGCTGCCGCGGCGGTTGAGGCCGCCCGCCGGGGTGGGAACCGCAGCCACCATGCCGATGCCTTGATGCGGCTGGGACGGTTTCTGGCCGGTGCCGGTCATCGGGTGGAGGCCGCCGCCGCCTTCGAGGCCGCGGCGGTGTTGGCCGCTGACGAACAGTTACCGGAGTTGCAAGCCCGGGCGCTGGCCAACGCCGGTGCCTCGCTATGCCAGGCCGATCAACCCCGTGAGGGGCTGTTGCTGTGCCATCGGGCGTTGCAGCTGTTCGCCGAGCTGGGTGACCTCCCCGCCCAGCAGCGGCTGTGGGCCAACAGCGCGGTGATCCATCAGGAACTCGGCCAGTTCGACCAGGCCCGGCAGGCCGCAGCCCGGGCTGAAACGCTCCAGCCCCCGGGCCGGGTGGACGTGGACCTGCTCGACATGCAGGAACTGCAGGTGTCCCTGGCTCACCAGGCCGGAGATCTTGACGCCGCCCTGGACCACGCCGGGAACGCCCTGACCAGCGCCACTACCCTGGGTGACCAAGAGCGGCTGGGCCAGCAGCTGGAAACCATCGCCTCGCTGATGTTGCAACGGCACGGGCCCACCGCGGCCTTACCCCGTTGCTTCGGAGCGCTGACCCACTACCGGGACCTCGGCGACGAGTCCGGCCTGTACCGCAGCGGGTTGCAGCTGGCGTTGGTGTATCAGCATCTGGGCCGCTGGCATGACGCACTGGCGGCGTTGACCGACGCCCTGCGCCGGGTGGATCACCATGGCGCACCGCACGATGTCCCGCTGCTACACGCCAGCCTGGCCGCCACCAACGTGGCGTTAGGGCAGATGCCAGCCGCCGCGGAACAGGCCCGGCAAGCGGTGGCCGGGTACCGGGCGGTGAATGATCGGCTGGGTTTGGGTCGGGCGCTGGTCACGCTGGGTCAGTGCGTGGCGGCAGGTGGGGACCCCGTCACCGCCGCGCAGCTGTGGCACGACGCCCACGAGTTGCTCCGGGACCACGATCCTGACGGTGCCCTGGTGGCGGCCACCCTGCTCAGCACCAACTGAACAGCACCAACTGATCGAAGCGGCCCTCAGCCCTCGGTGATGGGGTCGTTGTTGACCCCGGTGATCTGATCGTTCGCGGTGGGCCGCTGGAACGCCAGCGTGAAGTCCACCGGAGGGGCGGCACCCTCCTCGGCGGGATCACCGAACTGGGCGGTCACCACCACGTTGCGGCCCAGACGGGTCCAGGCCCCGAACCAGGTCTGGTTCCGCTTGCCCTGGGGTGCTTGGACCTGCTCCCAGCCCTGCTCCGTGAGGACCTGGGCGTAGGCGTTCACCACCGACTCCGGGCTGGCACCTTCCAGGCTCAGCGCCTCGGACTGCACCCGGTCCACCCTGGTACGGGTCTTGGACACGGCGTTGGCCGGTCGGTACAGCTCGTCGAAGCGGATCTCCTCGAACCGTTCGCCGCCGATCTGGGCCATGGAAGCGGTGTCGACAGGGTCACCACAACCAGCCAGTACCAGCGAACACAGTCCCACGGCCAAGCTCACAGCCAGGGTGCGGGTGCGTAGGACAGCGAGAGGGGCGCAAGACGTCCGGCGAGCAGCGGTCACGTCGGCGCATGGTAGTGGTCGCTCCCCGCCAGCAACAGTTTCCCGGTCCCCCACCGCCTGTGAAGCGCGCCCAAGCTGCCCCCGCGTCGCTCCGGAGCCCGCCCCCGACGCCGGCCGGTAGCGTGACCGCCGGAGGTTGAACCCATGCCGCTCGCCATCGATCACCTGGTGTACGCCACCCCTGACCTCGACAGCAGCGTTGCCGAGCTGGGCCGGCGACTGGGGGTGACCGCAATGCCCGGAGGCCGCCACGTGGGTCGGGGCACGCACAACGCGCTGTTGCACCTCGGCGGCAGGACCTACCTGGAGATCATCGGTCCGGATCCGTCCCAGGCATTGGCACCGGGCACGCCGATGCCGTTCGGGCTGGAGGAGCGCACCGAAGCGGGGTTGGTGTGGTTCGCCGTGGCCTGCCCGAACCTGGCGATAGTGGTGGATCGGCTCCGGCGGGGCGGGTTCGAGGCCGGCGACAGCTTCGACATGCAACGGGCCCGGCCCGACGGGGTGCTGTTGCGCTGGCAGCTCTCGTCCCGGCCCCAGATTCCCGAGGGCGGCACCGAGCCGTTCCTCATCGATTGGCTCGACAGCCCCCATCCGGCGCTGGACACACCACGGGGGGTGACCCTGCGGCGGTTGGACCTGCACCATCCCGACCCCGATCGGGTGCGGCGCTATCTGAGCCTGCTCAGCGATGACCCCGACCCCGGGCCCGAGGTGATGGTGAGCGCCGCCGGGACCGCCGGGCTGATGGCGCAGCTGGACACCCCGAACGGCACGGTAGAGCTGGTCTGAGCCTGGTCCGGGCCCGACCGGCCAGGGACCTAGCCTCAGCTCATGCGAACCGGGGTGTTCCTTTTCGGCGGGGTGGAGATCAACGACGCCGGAGCCGGCCCCCCGGCCCCCACCGATCGTCGGGCGAACAACGAATCGGTGTGGCGGGCCACCGAATCCATCCTGGACATCGGGGTGCGCAGCGACCAGCTGGGGTTCGACCTCTTTTGGCTGACCGAGCACCACTTCCAACACGAGGGCTATGAGGTGGTCCCCAACGGCATTCTGTTCGGGGCCACGCTGGCCGAGCGGACCTCCGCCATCAAGATCGGCACCATGTTCAACGTGGTTGGTCAGTGGCATCCGCTGCGCCTGGCGGAGGACTTCGCCTACCTGCACAACATCTCCGGCGGCCGGGCCATTTTCGGGGTGGGGCGGGGCACGGTGCCCCGGGAGGCAGAGGCGTTGGGCTCCAAGGTGGGCAGCTTCGACAACCCCGACATGGTGGACGCCGACACCTTCAACCGGGAACAGTTCGACGAGGCCATCACCGTGATCCGGGCCGCCTTCGATCAGGAACGATTCTCCTTCCACGGCAAGCACTACACGTTCCCACCGGCGGGTATCCCTGATCGTGGCGGGTTCGTCACCGACCTGACGCTGTTGCCCCGGCCCCGATACCCCATCGAGTGGTGGCAGGCCATCACCTCACCGCCCAGCCTGGAAGCAGTGCCCAAGCGGGGATTCGGCGGGGTGTTCTGGTTGAAGAGCCACACCTTCATCAAGCAGTGGTGGGACCGCTACGCCGAGGTGTTCGAAGCGGCCCACGGTGCGGTGTTGGCCCCCGGTGAGAAGCGGATGCTGGTGTTGAACATCCGCATCGAGGACAGCTTCGAGCAGGCGCTGACCTCGGCCCGACCCGGTCACGACGAGTTCTGGAAGTTCCTCGGGCCCTACGGCTGGAGCCGCGGCTACCAAGATGCGGACGGAAAGCCGGTGGCGGCGGGGCTGATCCCCTCGCTGGAGGACTCGTTGCGGAACCGGACCTGGATTGTGGGCAACCCCCAGCAGGTGGCGGAGGGTATCGACCATTACCGCCAGGAGCTGGGGCTGCAGGAGCTATGCCTGTTCCCCAACTTCAGCGGTGACAGCTACGCCAAGACCGACGAACAGCTCACCCGTTACGCCGAAGAGGTCCGACCGCTGCTGGGCTGATCCGCGGGCGTCCCGATGGCGGTCAGCGGCCCTGCTGACCACGCAGGCGCACCACCCGGGCCGGCACGCCCACGGCCACCGCGAAATCGGGCAGGTTCCCGGTGACCACGCTGCCGGCGCCCACCGCCACGCCCTTGCCGATGTTCACCCCCGGCAGCACCACCACCCCGGTCCCCAACCAGGAGCCGGCCCCGATGCGGACCGGTGATTCGGGGGCCGGCCACTGACGCCCGATGGGCAGCTCCAGATCGTCCAGTCCGTGGTTCTGGTCCGTGATGTAGACGTTGGGGCCGGTGTACACGTCATCGCCGATTTCGATGCCGAAATGGCCCACGATGGAGTTGGCCCGCCCGATCACACAGCGGTCCCCGATGGCCACCACCCGGTCATGGAGCAACGGCTGACCGGGCACCATCCCGGCGGACAGGCTGATCAGCGGCCCGATCACGGTTCCGGCGCCCACGTGGATGGCGCCCTCGTTGTACAGCGCGGCCCACGGGAAACACAGCAAGCTGCCCTCACCGAAGGCACCGAAGCGTCCGGCGCGGGCGGTACCGGCGTGGACCGACGCGGTGACGGACAGTGCATCCCAGCGCTCGTGCAACCGGTCCACCGCCCAACCCCGCAGCCGGCGCCGGGCTGAGCTCCACGGGTCGGGCATGGCTGCGGACCCTAGCGGCACCGAAAAAGGAGGTGGCGGTGACTCTCTCTCCCCCCGGCCGAGAGAGCCACCGCCTGGATGGAGGCTCTGATGCTTTGGGTTTCACGAACCCAAGCTGTTGAGGTGCACCCTAAACCGAAGTTGAAACAGTCGTCAACTTAGAAAATCTCGGGGGCCAGAACGGTCAGCCGTGGGGTTCTGAGGGACCTTGGCGGTTGCGGACCGCGGCCAACACGATCAACACCAGGGATGCAACAGCCACCAACAGCAGGAACTTCATGTGGTCCAGCTTCGCAGCCCCGACCCCGCTGTGACAGGGCGGTCAGATCAGCGAACCGTTGGTGACGGTCACCTTGGTGCGGCCATCGGACTGGAAGTCGGCCAGGATCTCCTGGCGGGCGGCGTCGGAGCGAAAGCGCACCTGGACCTGCGTCTGGTCGCTGTTGACGTTGTCCACCCCGAAAGGCGCCTTGGCCACCACGTCCAGCAGCGTCAGCCCGGTAGGGGAGACCCGTAGCCACAAGATGCCGCCGCTGAACTCCAGCCGATGATCCACCACGTCGCCACCGTCTGGCACCGCCGGCAGCACCAGTGTTTCGGGCCCCGGGGCGGTGGTCGTGGCGGACGCCGTGGTGGTCGTGATGGTCGTGGTGGTCGGCACCGACGAGGGTGCAGCGGTGGAGGAACTGGATCCGGAGGGGATGTCGGCGGTGGTGGAGCTGCTCGATGCGGTGGTGGAGGACGCACCGGCAGCGGCAACAGTGGTGGCGGTGGGCGACACCCGGCCCGGTCGGGTGGTGGTCGGATACACCACGGTGATAGGCGCCGGTGCGGCCTCCTGATCCCGCTCTGCGTCGGTCTGGTCCTCATCAAAGCCGGCGGGGTCCATCTCGCAACTCCGGCAGGCGGCTTCGTTCGAGGAACCCTGATCGCGGTCGGGACCGCCGCCGGCGGCTTTCGAGGTCGATTCGCCCGAGGCCCCCACGCCGTGGGATCCGCCGATCGTGGACGTGGCGCCGGCGAAGAGGTCCTCCAACGGATGGCTGGCCGCCTGGGGCACCCATCGCCGATCCAACAGGGGGCCGGCGCCGACCTCGTCGGGCAGGGAGGCGGGATCCCCGGTGATCACCGTGGTCACCGCGGGGGAACGGTGCCGAAACGAGACCAGGATCGGTGCCGCTACCGCCACCGCGGTGGCCCCGCTGAGCAGGATGACGCGGCACATCGCCGATGCCCGACGGCCGTTCGAGCCCACCGGGCTCACCAGTGCTATGCCCATCGCATCCCAGATCTTTTCCTAGTAATTCCCAGGTATTTCCGAGATCTTCCCGAGTCCGGCCGTTCGGCCCGCTCGGTGGGGCCGCCGCCGGTCAGTGTACGAGCGGCCCTGAATGTTCCACTCCGAGCACCGCTATCCGTCCACGTCCTCTTCCACGTCCTCCTCCATGTCCTCCTCCATGTCCTCTTCCACGTGCACAGTCGGCCTGGTGCGGCTGGTCAACCCCGATAGAGCTACCGGCGACGCAGAACTAGCATCGCCGCATGGGCACGCCTGCGTTCCTCCACCCCTTCGCCAAACCGGCCAAGGAGGCTGCCGGGTTCACCACCTTGGTCCGAGGCGACGGTTGCACGCTTTGGGACCGCGATGGCCGGTCCTACATCGATGCCATGGCCTCGCTGTGGTACTGCAACGCCGGGCACGGCAACCGCCGCATCATCGAGGCCACCACCGCTCAACTCAACAGCTTGGCCACGTACAACACGTTCGACCCGTGGACCAATGAGCCGGCCGAACAGCTGGCAGAGACCATTGCCGGCCTCGCCCCGATGGAGAACCCCCGGGTGTTTTTCACCTGCTCGGGCTCCGAGGCGGTGGACACCGCGCTGAAGCTGGCCCGGCTGACACACAACCTGGCCGGTGACGGCGCCCGGCAGGTGTTGGTGACCCGGGACGGCGGGTACCACGGCACGGCCTACGGCGGCACATCGGTGCAGGGCATACCCGCCAATCAGGCCGGCTTCGGGGAGCTGGTTCCGGGCGTGGTGACCGTGCCCCAACACGACATCGAGGCCGTCTCAAGGCTCTTCAGCGAGCGGGGTTCGCAGATCGCGGCGGTCATCGCCGAGCCGCTGCAGGGCGCCGGTGGGGTGCATCCGCCGGCGCCGGGGTACCTGGCCGGATTGCGCAAGCTGTGCGACCAGCACGGGGCGTTGTTGATCTTCGACGAGGTGATCTGCGGGTGGGGTCGGCTGGGGCAATGGTTCGGCGCCCAGCACTACGGCGTGGTGCCGGACCTGATCACCTTCGCCAAGGGCGTGACGTCGGGGTACGTGCCCCTCGGCGGGGTCATCGTCAACCGCCGGGTGTGTGATGCGCTGGAAAGCGACCCGGACTACGTGCTGCGCCACGGTTACACCTACTCCGGTCACCCCACCTCCTGCGCCGCCGGCGTGGCTGCGCTGGGCGTCTACCGGGACGAGGGCCTGTTTGAGCGGGCGGGCACCATCGCCACCATCCTGGGCGGCGGACTGCAGGCCCTGGTGGAGGACGGCATGTTGACGTCACGGCGCGGCGAGGGCGGCGTATGGGCGGCCGAGCTGCCGGAGGGACGGGACGCGATGGCGGTACGGGACACCATGTTGGCGCAGGGGGTCATCGCCCGACCGCTGGGCACCGCCATCGCCTTTTGCCCGCCGCTCATCATCACCGAAGACGAGTTGGGCCGGGTGCTCGACGCCCTGGCCACCGCTCTCCGGTGAGCAATACCGAGCGGTACCCTACCGATCCGGACCATACCCCTTCAGACCCTACCGATCCGAACGGTACCGGTCGGGACGGTACTGATCGGTATGTCGGGTTTCCGGAAGGGTTTTTCGGCCGCATCGACGAGGGCAACGACGCCTCGTTCTATGTACAGCCCCGCCTCCTGACCCACATCGACGAAGGGGCCATCGCCGCGGTCAGCGCCTTGTACGGCGAGTTGGGGGTGAACGGAAGGGTGCTGGATGTGTGCAGCTCGTGGATCTCCCATCTGCCCACCCGCCCGGCCACCTTGACGGTGCTGGGCATGAACGCCGCCGAGCTCGCCGCCAACGAATTGGCCCATGAGGCCGTGGTGCACGATCTCAACGAGGACCCCCGCCTGCCTTTCGCGTCGGCCAGCTTCGATGCCGCGCTGTGCACGGTCTCGGTGGATTACCTGACCCGCCCGATCCAGGTGTTCGATGAGGTCGCCCGGGTGTTGGTGGCCGGCGGGTACTTCGCCTGCACGTTCTCCAACCGCTGCTTCCCCACCAAGGCCATTCGCGGGTGGCTGGCGTCCGATGACAGCTTCCACCTGCAGCTGGTGGCGGAGTACTTCCGTCGCTCAGTGGGTTGGGATCCACCACAGTTGGCCCACCGCAACCCCGGAGCCAACGGTGATCCGCTCTACGCGGTGTGGGCCCGCCGATCCGGTTCCGTCACTGCGCCGCCGGAGTAAGCAGCAGCGCCTCTTGCGCCAACGCGCCCACCCGGCGGCCATTGAGGTTCACGAGGTCGCCCCGGGCCAGGCCCCGGCCGCCACCGGTGGCGGGGGTCTCATGGGTGAACAACGTCCAGGCATCGGCCCGGTGCGGCTCGTAGAACCACATGGCGTGATCCAGGCTCAGGATGTCGGTGTCGGCGTCGGTCCAGCTTTTGCCCTGGGGGTACATCGTCACGTCGCTGATGGACTTATCGCTCATCCAAGCCAGCAGCGCAGCGTGCAGCACCGGGTCCTCCGACGGGACGGCCTCCGTCAGCCGCATCCAGATGCGCAGGATCCCACTCAGCGCCGCCCGGGGCCGGGCCGGAGGGGCATCCTGGAAACGAAGATCCACCGGCAGCTGCTCGTGGAACCAAGCATGGTCGGCATTGTCGCTGAGCTCCCGCACCCAGTCCCGGTAGCCCCGAAACAACGAGGGGTCGGTGCCGGCGGCCACCTCGAACGGTTCCTGGTGCTCCGGGCCCGGTCCCGGCACATGGAAGGACTGGAGTTGGCGGAACACCTCCTTGCCCTCTTGGCGGGCCACCACGTGACGATGGCTGAAGTTGCGGCCGTCCCGGACCCGTTCCACCTGGTAAAAGATCGGCACCTGCGGCAGGCCGGCCCGCACGAAGTAGGCGTGCAACGAGTGCGGCACCCGGTCGCCCGGCACGGTGGCCGCCGCCGCCATCAGGGCTTGGGCCAGGAACTGACCGCCGTACACCGAACGGGTGCGATCAGCGGGCGAATGGCCCACGAAACGGTCCTCACCGTCCCCGCTCACCTGCACCACGTCGATCAACCCACGAACATCCATCGGGCGTTGCTAGCAAACCAACGACGGTGACCCCAAGGAAGACGTCACCAATTGATCAGACGCGCTTCAGCTTCTTCGGCGCCCGGGGCGGGTCGTTGGGGCCGGTGGAGTTGCCCCGGGCCCGCTGCACCGCGGCCACCTTGGCGGCCCGAGCGCTGCGGCTACCCGGTCGCTCGGACACCGCAGCCGGCGTCTCACTGGGCACATCAGGATCGCTCGACATGGCCACCAGGCTACCCAGCCCCCGGCACCGTTAGCCGCCGCCTCGTTTCAGGCAGGGCGTACCCGGCCGTTCACCGCAAGGTGGTGCGCCGCCAGGCGGGGGTGAGGGCCCATACCGGCACACCGGCGCTGAGCTCGCGTTCGAGTTCCGCGGCGCGGCGTCGAGCGGCGCTGCCATCGGCCACCCGCTCCCGCAAGACCGGCCAGTTCCACCGCTCGCCCTCCACCGTGATCCGCCAGGACCGGTCCCGCGAGATGGCCCGCCACGCTCGCAGCGGGGTGTTCACCCACCAGGTGTTCCTGGGGGCGGGCTCGGACCGGACCACGAACACGGCCCCATCAGGGGAGGTGACCATTACTGCGGAGCCACCGTCATGGCGGCTCCGTCATGGAGGCTCCGCAACGGGATGGGAACACACGAGCCGGGCCCCACTGGTGACGTCTATGGCGGCGGCGCAGGCCGCGACGCTCCGTCAGCAAACCATTGGCCAATGTCAGCTTGTCCAGCAGCATCGATCCCACCGCTGAGGCCGCCAACAGGAGCAGGCCCGCACTGATGGCATGGCCCAACACCATCCGGACCACGCCAAGCCCGGACAAAACCAGGAACGGGATCCCCACCTGCCAATACAGCCAGCCGGCCGGTCGGATGATGCAGCCGTTGGACACGCCCGTTCACCGTATCGCCCAATCCACGGCCGAAATTGCCTCGGAAATCCCATGAAAGGGATCGAGGCGGATTCCAATGACCTCAAACGGCTGGCCGAGAACGTCACCGACCAGCCCCAGCGCCAGCCGCAGCACCCTCGCAGGGGTATGCCCGGCGGGTTCGGGCGTTTTTGACCATCCGCTCCCTCATCGGCCGCCAGCGACATACTCGCCTGGTGCGCCGACCGTCTGCCCGGACCAGTACCAGTACCAGGACCTGGGCCCGGACCAGCCGGGTGCGCGCTGGCACGGTGATCGGTACCGCGGCCGTGACCGTGGCGCTGACGGCAGGGACCTGGGGCTGCGCCCGCACGGCGGAGGTGGCGTTACCGGAACCGGTGACGGTGACGGTGTTGCCGGCGGCGGATGCCCCGCCCAAACCGGTGGGCGCGGGGCCCGTGACCACCGGCGCCGCGATGCCGGCGCCGTCCACCACCATGGTGGCCACGGTGTCCTACACGGTGCAGGTGGGTGACACCTTGAGCGGCATCGCTGATCAGTTCGGCACCAGCTTCGAGGTCCTGGTGGCGCTCAACAACCTGACCGAACCCGGCCGGCTGGGCGTGGGCCAGGTACTGGTGGTACCGGAACCGCCAGCCACCACCGTCCCGCCACCCAACCCGGAACACACCGCTGACACCACCGTGGACGGCGCGCCCCCGGACACCGCCACGGACCCCACGGCCACCACGCTGCCCCCCGCCACCAAGGAAGGATGAGGACCACCCCGCATGAGCGTCATCGGCAGCTGAGGTCGATAGGGTCGGAACCGTGGCATACGGCGCCAACTCGCCCGCATTCGAACCCGGGGGCGTAACCGCACCGGGCCTCAACAGAGACAACCGGGGAGAGGTCCTCGCCGCCATTGACGTGGGCACCAACAGCTTCCATCTGGTGGTGGCACGGATGTTGGCCAACGGTCGCTTCGAGACCATGGCCTCGGAGAAGGAGATGGTCCGCCTGGGCTCCGGCTCGGGGGACATGAAACACCTCAGCGACCAAGCCATGGACCGCGGGGTGGCGGCGCTGGGTCGCTTCCGGCGGGTGGCGCACATCAACGGGGCCCGCATCCGCGCCGTGGCCACCAGTGCCGTGCGGGAAGCACTCAACCAGGACCGGTTCATCGAACGAGCCCGTAACGAGGCCGGCGTGGAGGTGGAGGTGATCTCCGGGACCGAGGAGGCCCGATTGATCCACCTGGGGGTGTTGCAGGCGTTGCCGGTGTTCAACAACCGCTTGCTGTTGGTGGACATCGGCGGGGGCAGCACGGAGATCCTGGTGGCCACCGGGCCGGACATCGAATGGTCCCGTAGCCACAAGCTGGGCGCCATCCGCTTGACCGACCGCTTCTTCCCCGAGGGTCGCACCTCCGCCCGTCGGGCCGAGCGCTGCCGGCGCTACCTCGAATCGTTCCTCATCAACACCGCCCTCGAGTTGCGCCACCGCCCCTTCGATATCGCCGTCGGTTCCTCCGGCACCATCCAGAACCTGGCCCAGATGGCCGCGCACCTGCGGGGCGAAGGCCAACCCAAGTCCATCAACTCCGCCAGCTTCAGCCGGGCCGAGCTGTCCAAGTTGACCCAGCTGCTGGTTGATCAGCCCACCGCCACCGAGCGGATGCAGCTACCCGGCATCGAAAGCCGCCGGGCGGACATCCTGCCGGCGGGAGCCCTGCTGCTGGACACCCTGGCCGAGTTGTTGCACATCGAGAAGTTCACCGTCAGCGCCTACGCCTTGCGGGAGGGCGTGCTGCTGGACGCGGCCCGCAACAATGGCCATCACCGCCACCTCGATCCGCTGCATCATCTGTCGGATCTGCGTCGGGCGGGGGTGGAGCATCTGCTGGCGGTCACGGATCCCGCGGTGGATCACGCTCACCGGGCCGCCGAATTGGCCCTGCAGCTGTTCGCCCAGACCGCCGCCCGCCATCAGCTCCCCGAGGATTACGCCGAGCTGCTGGAAGCGGGGGCGCTGCTGGCCAACGCCGGACGCACCATCGCCCACGAGGCCCACCACAAGCACAGCTACTACGTCATCCGTAATAGCGATCAGCTCAGCGGGTTCACCAGCCACGAGATCGAGCTCATCGCCCAGGTGTCGCGCTACCACCGCAAGAGCTCACCGAAGGCCGGCCACGCCGAGTTCGGGGCGCTCACCCCGGCGGATCAGCAGGCGGTTCGGGTCATGGCCGGGTTGCTGCGCATCGCCATCGGCTTGGACCGCGGTCACCAGGGCGCCATCGATGCCGTGGACTGCACGTTGGACGAGAGTGGGGGCCACCTCACCATTCGGGCGGTGGGCGCCCCCGATCGGGACACCCACCTGGAGATCTACACCGCCGATGCCCGCAAGGGTCTGGCCGAAGCCGCCCTGAACGTGACCATCACCGTTGAAGCGGTCAGCGCCATCGCGGGTTCCGACCCCGTTCAGGCCTCGCTGATCACCACTGGTTGATCAGATCCAACGCCGCCTGGGACAGGTTTTCGATCTGCTCCTTGAAGGCGTCGGTGTCCGCCTCCACGCCCATGGCACCCTTCAGGTATCGGGCCATGACGCCTTCCACGATGGCCGCCAACCGCCAGTACTGGAACGCCCGGTAGTACCCCACGTTGGAGGTGTCCCGGCCGGTGAGTTCCTCGTACCGGGCCAGGAACTCCTCCCGGGTGCAGAACCCGCCCACCTCGGTTGGGGGCAGCGCTGCGCCCCGTGAGGTGATGGGCGGCTCACCGGGCTGCACCCAGTTATTCATCACATAGCCCACGTCCGCCAGCACGTCACCCAGCGTGCACAGCTCCCAATCCAGCACTGCGGTCACGATGGCCCGACTACCGCCCTCCATACCGATCAGCATGTTGCCCAAGCGGTAGTCCCCGTGCACGATGCCCGAGCCGATCTGGGGGGGGATGTTGGCCGCCAGCGCTTCGGCCACGGTCTCCATGGCCGGCAGCTCCCGGGTCTTGGAGTTCTCCCATTGGGTCCGCCAACGCTTCACCTGACGTTCCAGGTACGCCTCGCGCCGACCCAGATCGCCCAGTCCGCAATCATCCGGTTCGGCGTTGTGCAGCGCCGCCATGACCTCAACCACCGAGGTGCCGATGGTCTGTCGATCGGCGTGGTCGGGGAAGGACAGGTTCACTTTCTCCCCCTCGTCCAACACCACGCCTTCCACGTAACTCATCACGTAGAACGGGGCGTCGTTGACCTCGATCTCGGTGCACAGGCCCAGCGCCGCCGGCACCGGCACCGAGGTCCGACCCACGCCGGTGATGATCTTGTGCTCCCGGGCCATGTCATGGGCGGTGGCCAGCACTGCGCCGGTGGGCGGTCGACGCAGCACGTAGGTGGCGCCGTTGCGGTCCGTGACCCGGTAGGTGAGGTTGGAGTGGCCGCCGGCGAGCAACTCGAAGCTGAGCGGCGACGCGGCCCCAGCGATGTTGGCGGCGAACCACTCACCCACCGGCCCGGCCTTGACGCCCACGACGTCACCGCCGGGTTCGGCGCTGATGGTGACCCCCGGGACGGGGACGTTCTCGGTGGTGGCGCTGCCAGCGGCCTCGGTCATGGCGTTCCCCCAGGGGCTCGTGCGGACTCAGGTGGCCTCAAGCGTGGCCCAGATCGGGGACCGTAGCGCGCCCAACCCTGATTAGGCCGACAGTCATGTCGTCGCACCGTGGCCGCATCGCCACGATGAGTGTCAATCGACCGAGTTCGAGTTCGCCCGCACCCCCGAGGATTGATGCTGCAACGTCACCGCCTGATCGAACGAACCACGGCACTGACCGTGGTCGTTTTCCTGCTCACCGGCTGTGGTGATGGAGCCGGCGGCACGACCGGTAAGGCAGATCAAGCCCTTGGTCGACCAGCGGTGACCACGATCAGGGGTGACGCCCGGCCGCCCGACGTGCTGGCCCGCCTTACCGGCACCACCGCGGCGACCGTGCCGCCCACCACCACGGCGACCACCCCGCCCACCACCACGCCGCCGGCCCCGGCGGAGACCACCTCAACGCAGCCCCCGCCGGTCACCGAAGCCCCGCCGGTCACCGAGGCCGACTCGCCCCCGCCGCAGTTGGACACCCAACCGGCCCAGCCCGACCCGCCCCGCGATGAGCAACCCCCGCCGCCCGCCGACCCGCTCTCCAAGGCCGGCTACTTCGTGGAGATGACCAATCAGCTCCGCGCCGGCCTGGGCTTGGCCCCGCTACTGGCGAGCGGGCCGCTGACCCACTCCGCCGGCCAGCAGGCAGAGCTGATGGCCTCCACCAACGCCCTGAAACATCAGGATCTGGCTGATGAGTTGGCCCAGGGCTGGATGCTGGTGGGCGAGAACGTGGGCTACGGACCAAGCGCCGAGTCGGTATTTCAAGCCCTGGTCAACAGCTCCGGCCACTACGCAAACATGACCAACAGCGGGTTCACCCATGCCGGTATGGCCACCCGCTGGGACGACGCCGGCCGGTTGTGGGTGGCCCAGGTATTCGGTGGCTGAGCGCCCCTCTCCACCGTACGACCCATTCCGACAGGCCCTTTTTCCACGCATTGTCGCCCTGGCGAGGCACCGGACAACTTCGCTCAGCGGCCACGTCGCCTCCTAGATCACGCGGTGGTACGCCACCGCACACGATCGGCGGGAACCGACGGTTGGTGCCCGGGTCCCAGAAGGATCCGGGCACCGCCGCGTCACACCCACTTTTGGGTCACGGTGGGTGTTTAGGCTGAAGCCCATGGCCGACATGTCCCTGGGGGATCCATTCGCCCCTGTCGCTTCGCAGCCCGTCATGGCGGCCCACGCTGAGGGTGCAGTGAAGGTGTTCGGCTCGGGGGAAACCCACGTGGTGGCGCTGGACCAGGTCACGGTGGGCTTCGAGCGGGGCCGCTTCAACGCCATCATGGGGCCCTCCGGTTCGGGCAAGTCCACCTTGATGCACTGCATGGCCGGGCTGGATCGGCTGACCGCCGGCCGCACGTTCGTGGGCGACCAGGAACTCAACCTGCTCTCGGAACGCCAGCTCACCGAGCTGCGCCGGGACCGGGTGGGGTTCATCTTCCAGGCCTTCAACCTCATCCCCACCCTCACCGCCGGCGAGAACATCACCCTGCCGTTGGCGTTGGCCCGCCGGGAACCCGACAAGGCCTGGTTCGACGAGGTCATCAGGGCCGTGGGGCTGGCGGACCGGCTGGCCCATCGCCCCTCGGAGCTCTCCGGCGGGCAGCAGCAACGGGTGGCGGTGGCCCGGGCCCTGGCCAGCCGGCCCGAGATCATCTTCGCCGACGAACCCACCGGCAACTTGGACTCCAAGGCCTCCGAGGAGATCCTTCGCTTCATGCGTCACGCCGTGAGTGACCTGGGCCAAACCATTGTGATGGTCACCCATGATGCGAGGGCTGCCTCCTACGCCGATCGGGTGGTGTTCCTGGCCGACGGGCGGATCGTGAACGATTTGACCGAACCCACCCCTGAAGCGTTGCTGCAGGCGCTTCGAGCCACGGACTCCTGATCCATGGCCGGCCTTCCCATCGTGGCCAAACTCACGCTGCGCTCGTTACGGGCCCGGTGGGTGCGCTTCGTGCTGACCTCGGTGGCGGTGGTGGCCGGGGTGGCTTTCGTGACCGGTTCTTTCGTGCTGGCCGACACCCTGCGCAAAACGTTCGAAACCCTGGCCCAGTCCTTCGGGCAGGACATTGCGGTGGTGGTCCGCGGTACCGATCCCCTGGGTGGGGACAATCCGGCCATGGCGCTGCGGGCCCCGTTGCCGCAGTCCCTGGTGGAGGACATCGCGGCGGTGCCGGGGGTGGCCCGGGCCAAGGGGGCCATCGCCTTCCCGGTGGCGGTGGGGCTACCCAACGGGAACCCCATGACCACCACCGGGGCGCCGATTCTGGGGTTCAACTGGTCCCCGCCACCGGAGGGCTCCAAAGACATCTTCGACGTGGCCAACGGGACCGGCCCCCTGGAGGCGGACCAGGTGGCCATCGATTCGGTGGCCGCCAACCGGTTCGACCTCGCCGTGGGAGACCGCTTGGCCGTGCGCGGCGTGGGCGGCCAGAACGAGCTCACCATCTCCGGCATTCTGCAGTTCAACGATGGCGGTGCGGGCGCGTTCTATCTGATCTTCGCCCCC
Organism: Acidimicrobiales bacterium; assembly: GCA_046155365.1. GTDB lineage: Bacteria > Actinomycetota > Acidimicrobiia > Acidimicrobiales > CAIXPF01 > CAIXPF01. The sequence goes on from JBJXFH010000107.1 coordinate 57,295, forward strand.
GATACCGCCCAACAACTGGCAAACCTGGTGGGCCTGTACCAAACCATTGAGATCGAGTCCGACGACGGGGTGAACGAGGTCGAACTGCGCGACCGCGTGGCCGAGGTGTTGGCAACGGTGGCCGGCGGGGAGGCCTACGAGGCCATCACCGGCACCCAGGCCACGGCCGAGTTCTCCGACAGCTTCGCCCAGATCATCAACATCATCCGCACGGTGTTGCTGGTGTTCGCCTTCGTGGCGCTGTTCGTGGCCGGGTTCATCATCAACGTGGTGTTCAACACCACCGTCGGTCAGCGCATCCGGGAACTGGCCCTGCTGCGGGCCATCGGCGCCCGAAACGGACAGATCTTCCGTTCCGTGCTGGCCGAGTCCCTGCTGATCGGGGTGATCTCCTCAATCATCGGTACCGGCGCCGGCATCGCGGTGGCCAAGGGGCTGATCCTGCTGATCACGTCGGTGGGCGGCGGCTTCCCCGACACCCCGCTGGTGTTGGGCTCCACCACCTGGCTGGTGGCGCTGGTGGTGGGCGTCGGGGTCACGATGGTGGTGTCCATCGTGCCGGCGTGGCGGGCCGGTCGGGTGCCGGCGATCGCGGCCATGCGTGACGGCAGCTCAGTGTTCAGCGGCTCGTTGCGATGGCGCACCGTGACCGGCGCGGTGATGGCGGTGGCGGGGCTGACGGCGTTCCTGGGAGCGCTGTTCTTGTCCTTTGACTCCACCGCCTACCGCCTGTCGCTGATGGGCGCGGGGGCGTTCTTGGTATTCATGGCGGCCACTGCGTTCAGCCCCTTGGTGGCGCGTCCGCTGGCCCAGCTGTTGAGCTGGCCGCTGGTGCGGATGTACGGGGTCACCGGCTCGCTGGCCCAGGGCAACGCCGCCCGCAACCCTCGCCGCACCGCCACCACCGCTTCGGCGCTCATGATCGGGGTGGCGCTGGTGTCGATGGTGGGGGTGTTGGGGTCCTCGTTCAAGACCAGCTTCTCCCGCCAGCTCGAGACCGGTATCAGCGCCGATTACTTCCTCAGCCCCGAGAGCTTCCAGGGCTTCAGTCCGGACCTGGCGGTGGAGCTGGCCGCCCTGGAGGAGGTGGCCCAGGTCACCACGTTCCGTCAGGGCAACGCCAGGATCGGCGGCGAATCCAAATCGATCCAGGCGGTGCAGGCGCAGGGCCTGGATCAGATCATCAACCTGGACGTTCGGGCCGGCAGCGCCTCAGAGATACCCCCGAACGGCCTGCTGGTACAGGACCAGGTGGCCGCTGACGCCGGCCTGTCCCTCGGTGACACGGTCACGGCGCAGTTCCCCGTGGGCACCGAGGAGCTCACCATCACCGGGTTGTTCCGCACCAACGTGACGGGGTCCAACTGGATCGTGCCGCTGTCGGTGTTCGAGACGCACTTTCCGCCCGACGCCCAGATCGACGCCTTCGGTGGCGTGGCGTTGGCCGAAGGGGTGACGGCGGACGCCGGTGAGTTGGCCATCGCCTCGGTCATGGCCACCTACCCCGACGTCAAGGTGGAGGACCGCCAGGAGTTCCAGGCCACCCAGGAGCAGCAGATCAACCAGACGGCGCTTATCGTCAACGCCTTGCTGCTGTTCTCCCTGGTCATCGCGGCGTTGGGCATCGTGATCACCATGTGGTTGGCGGTGTTCGAACGCACCCGGGAGCTGGGGCTTTTGCGGGCGGTGGGCCAGCTGCGCCGCCAAACCCGGCGCATGATCCGTCTGGAGTCCATGGTGGTGGCGCTGTTCGGCACCGTGTTGGGCATCGTGTTGGGAGTCGGGTTCGGTGTGGCCATCGCCTCGGCGTTACCGGAATCGGTGGTGAGCACCATCGCCCTGCCCATCGGCCAGCTGGTGTTCACGGTGGTGGGGGCGGCCATCATCGGAGTGTTGGCCGGGGTGATTCCCGCCTGGCTGGCCGGCCGGCTGCGGATCCTGGACGCCATCGCCTACGAGTAACCGTCACCGCTATGGGCGTGGCGTCAGAACCTGCTGCGCTCGGGCGGTCGTAGGCTCTGGGACCATGGCCGAGCCCGCACCCTCAACCGACGCCCCGCAGGCCGAGGGGCCACCACCGTCCGCCTGGGCTTCACCCCGACCCCGTCATGGTGTGCGGTCCCGGGTGGACGTGGCCATCGTGGGCGCGGGGATCATCGGGCTCACCACCGCCCGGGCGCTCAGCGTGGCCCGGCCCGATCTGCGTCTGGCCATCATCGAGAAGGAACCGGTGATCGCCCGCCATCAGACCGGTTCCAACTCCGGGGTCATCCACTCCGGCATTTATTACAAGCCGGGCTCGCTCAAGGCCCGCCTGACCGTGGAAGGCAAGGCCGAACTGGAGCGCTATTGCACCGAACGGGGGGTGCCGTTCGAGCGCTGCGGCAAGGTGGTGGTGGCCACCCGCACCGAGGAGCTGGCCCAACTGGACGTCCTGGCCGGGCGGGCGGAGGCCAACGGGGTCCCGGCGGAACGGATCAGCGTGTCGCGCCTGGCCGAACTGGAACCGCATGCCGTGGGGTTGGGCGCGCTGCACGTGCGCTCCACCGGCATCGTGGACTATCCGGTGTTGTGTGACTGGCTGGCCGACGAGTTGCGCCAAGCCGACCACGAGATCCGCCTGGGCCATGCCGTGACCGGAGTGGCCGAAGAGGACCAGCAGGTGGTGGTGGCCACCCACGGTGATTACGCCCACGCCCGGGTGCTGATCAACTGCGCGGGGCTGCACTCGGACCGGGTGGCGCGGCTGTCCACGCTGAGCGGGACCGAGGTGCGGATCATGCCGTTCCGGGGCGAGTACTTCTCGTTGGTCCCCGCCCGCCGTCACCTGGTCAACAACTTGATCTACCCGGTGCCCGATCCCCGCTTCCCGTTCCTGGGGGTGCATTTCACCCGTATGGTCAAAGGTGGGGTGGAGGCCGGTCCCAACGCCGTGCCGGCCCTGGCCCGGGAGGGGTACCGCTGGGGCGATATCGACCGGGCGGACCTGCGGGAGATCCTCACCGCCCGCAGCTCACGGATCCTGGCCCGCAACTTCTGGCGCACCGGGCTGAGCGAGATCCACCGCAGCCTCTCCAAGAAGGCGTTCGTGCGGGCCCTGCAGGCGCTAGTGCCCGAGGTTCGGGAGGAGGATCTGGTGCGAACCGGAGCCGGGGTGCGGGCGCAGGCCATCGGACCGGACGGGGCGCTGCTGGACGACTTCGCCTTCAGCGAGACGGCCCGGCAGATCCACGTGGTCAACGCTCCGTCTCCGGCGGCCACCGCCAGTTTCGCCATCGGCCGCATCATCGCCGCCAAGGCACTGGAACGGCTGGACTGAGTGGCGGATCAGCCGATCAGCCGATCAGCGGATCAGCGGATCAGCACCAACGACTGAACAACCGGGGACTGTCCCGCCGACCCGGCACGCTCGGCCTCACCGGCTGGCTTTGGTGCGCTCGGGGACTCGTGCGGGACGGAGCGGACTGCGGTAGCAGTTGTCGTTGCGGCGGCCGTTCAGGGCGACCGACGGGGAGGACAGCGGTGCTGACGGGGGCGTTGAGACCACGCGGGGCGACGTGCGACGGGGCTGGGGCAGCCTGGCGGGCCACCAACCACAGCGACCCGGCCACCACGTGGCCGGGTCGGGGCCTCGGGCCGGAAATCTGCTCCGGGCAGACCACCACGTCGAGCGGTACCGGGGTGGTGTCGATCAACAAGTGTAGGAACGAGGCGCCGCCCAGCCCGTTGTGCAATTCCTCAACCTCCATAACCACACCGGAGGCCAAAGCTGACCGTCGTTTCCCGGCCAGGCCGCGGCCCACGCCATGCACACCCGCCGGCAGCATTTCCCGCGGCCCCAATGTCACGCCCGAGGCGGCGAAGGCCCCCTCGTCCTCGTAGCAGGCCAACCGATCGGCGAATCCGACCACCTCAAGATGGATTTCTTGACCTAAGCACAACCCGGCCGCTACCGCTCCCCCCTCGAACTCCGACCGACCACGGCAACTCCGCACCACGCATCGTTATCTTCACGAGGTCAGCGTCAGCATTGGTCGGATCAGGATACCGCTGCTGCACCCAGGCCCGAACCGGTCGACTGACCGAAGGCACGAACGAAGGCCTGACGGAGCGGACGACGCCCTCAGGGGTGAGCACCAGCGTGATCCGGGCCCCGGAAGGGTCATCGTAATGGCGCGTCGCCCCACACCCATCGCTCCCGCACACCCCGACAACATCGAGCGCAGTTTCCAATAGGACCCGAACCAGGGTGGGGTCGTCGGAAGCAGGAAAGCCGATACAACGGAAATGGTCTCCCATGGGGATCACCATAAGCGGTGGTCCTCTCACCTGATGTGAGCAACAGGTCGTACTGCATTTGATACAGATCGCCTGCCGAGCGTCACACTCCAGGTTCGGGAGGATCTGACGTTCGGGAGGATATCTAACCGCCCCCAACGGCTAACCCCAGCTTCGCCATGGGCCGCACATCGCCGCTGAGGCACTGGAACGGCTAGGACTGACCAGACGCTCAGCCGCTCAGCACCAACGACTGAACAACCGGGGGCTTTCCCGCCGACCCGGCGCCCTGGGCCTGAGCGGCTGATCTTCGTCCAGTTCGGGACCACTGCGCGCCGGTTGCGGTTGCGGTTTCCGTTGCAGTTGACGAACGGGGAGCACCGATGTGCTGGCGGGGACATCGATGTGACGCGGGGCTAATAGCGCTGGAGGAACCTGGCGGGCCACCAACCACAGGGACCCGGTCACCAAGTGGCCGCGGCGGGGCCTGGGGCCGTCCACCTGCTGGGGGGAGACCACCACGTCGAGCGGCCCGGGAGTGGTGTCGATCACCAGGTGCAGGAACGAGGCGCCACTCAGCCCGTTGTGCAATTCCTCCATCTCCATGACCACACCGGAGGCCAGGGCGGACAGTCGTTGACCGCCCAGATCGCGGCCCAGGCCGTGAACGCCCGCCGGCAGCATCTCCCGCGCCCCCAGCGTCGCGCCTGAGGCTGCGAAGGCTCCCTCGTCCTCGTAGCACGCCAGCCGATCGGCGAATCCGACCACCTCGAGATCGGTTTCCTCACCGAAGGACAACCCGGCCACTGCCGCCGCCCCATCTTCGAACTCCACCGACCACGGCAACTGGGCACCACGCAACGTGATCTTCACCAGCTCGGCGTCGGGATTGGCGGAGTCAGGGTGCCGCCCGTGCACCCGGGCTCGAACCGGGCGGCTGACCGTCGGCAAGAACGACGGTTTGGCGGAGCGGATGACGCCGTCAGCGCTAAGCACGACGGTGATCCGGGCCCCGGAGCGGTCATCGTGATGGCGCACCGAGACCGACCCATCGCTGCGGGACACCCGGACGCCATCGGTCACGGTTCGGCGCAGGAGTTGCACCAACGTGAGAGCGTCGGGGGCGGGAAACCCCACGCAGCGGTAATGGTCAGCCACAGGACCACCATAAGCGTTGCGATGCCCACTGTATGTGAGCAGTGCGCCGTCCTACACGTGGGGGACGTCTCCCACGCCCACCGCCGGATGTAACCCGGTTCACTACCAGGGCGCCGGCCAACCGGTGACAAAAGTGTCTAGCGTTCACCAGGTTCCAAAGTTCCAACCGTTGGTCCGTGACGCCGAGGTATTCCCGTGCTTGAACGTATTGCCCGCTTCTGCTTTGTGCGACGGAGGCTGGTGCTGGGACTATGGATCGGCCTGTTTGTCCTATTAGGAGCCTTGCAAGGCGTGGCCGGCAGCGCGTACCACACGGATTTCCGGCTGGCGGGCACCGAGAGCCAGGCCGGGTTCGACCTGCTCAACGAGGCCGGGCAGGCCGGATCGGGGTTCGACGGCACCATCGTGTACCGCTCCGAACGAGGTATCGACGAGCCGGCGGTGCAAGCCGCCATGACCGCCATGTTCGACGCCGTGGCCACCCAGCAGGGTGTCGCCGCGGTGGTGTCCCCCTACGAGCAGGCGGGCGCGGCGCAAGTGGCGTTGCAGGGACCCGACGCCGGCAAGCTGGCCTACGCCAAGGTGCAGTTCATTTCTGACCTGCAACAGAGTGACTTCCTTCGGCTGGCCAAGGACACCAAGGCGCTGCGGCCCGAGCTCCAGGGCCTTCAGGTGGAACTGGGCGGTCAGGTCTTCGCCGAGTTCAAGCCGCCGGAGTCCGAGCTGTTGGGCGTGGCCTTTGCGGTGTTCATCCTGCTGATCTCCTTCGGCTCGGTGCTGGCCATGGGGCTGCCCCTGGGGGTGGCATTGTTCGGGGTGGGAACGGGCGTGGCGCTGTTGACCCTGGCCAGCCACCTGACCGACATGCCGGACTTCACCGGGCTGCTGGCGGCCATGATCGGCCTGGGTGTGGGCATCGACTACGCCCTGTTCATCGTCACCCGCTATCGGGAGGGCGTGCATGCCGGCATGGGCTACGAGCAAGCCACCGTGGCCGCCATCAACACCGCCGGACGAGCCGTGATCTTCGCCGGCATCACCGTGGTGATCTCGGTCATGGGCATGGTGCTGATGGGCCTGGCCTTCGTGCGTGGCCTGGCCTACGGCGCGGCGGTCACCGTGGCCATGACCATGGTGGCATCGATAACGCTGCTGCCGGCGCTGTTGGGCTTCGCCCAGGCCCGGGTGGAGATCACCCGCTACCGGGGCCTGATCGCCGCAGTGCTCGTTGCCGTCGGCCTCTTCGGAGTTGGTCTGGGGGCGCCGGTGGTGGGATTGCTCGGAGCGGGGCTGGCCGTGCTGACCATCCTGTTGTCCCTGGTCATCCCACCACTGCGACGAGAAGTCCCCCGCCGGGTCGCCAAGCCGTTGCGTGAGACCGGGTGGTTCCGTTGGAGCCGGGTGGTGCAGCGCAACCCGTGGCCGGCCGCCCTTGGTGGACTGGCCGTGCTGGTGCTGCTGATGCTCCCGGCGTTCTCGCTGCGGCTGGGCTTCTCCGATGAGGGCAACTTCCCCGCCGAGACCACCACCCGAAAGGCCTACGACCTGCTGGCCGACGGTTTCGGCCCGGGCTTCAACGGCCCGTTGCTGGTGGTGTCCAAGCTCGGTGACCAGCCCGACATGGTGGAACGGGCCACCGCGGCCATGAGCACCCTGCCCAACACCACCGTGCTGCTGCAGACCCCACCCGGGTCGCCGCTGACCATGTGGTTGGTGGTACCGCCCGGCGCCCCCCAGGACGCGGCCACCGAGGATCTGGTGCGGACCTTGCGTCAGGACATCCTGAATCCCATCGAGGCCGAAGCCGGCACCCAAATCGCCGTCACCGGGGTGGTGGCCTCCAACATCGACTTCGCCGATTTCATCGCCCGCCGCTTGCCGGTGTTCTTCGGGGCGGTGCTGGCCCTGTCCTTCGTGCTGTTGATGATGGTGTTCCGCTCCCTGCTGGTGCCGCTCAAGGCGGTCATCATGAACCTGCTCTCCATCGGCGCTGCGTTCGGGGTGGTGGTGGCCATCTTCCAGTTCGGCTGGGGCGGCGAGCTGTTCGGGGTGGGCAAAGGCGGACCCATCGAGGCTTGGGCTCCGATGATGATGTTCGCCATCGTGTTCGGCCTCTCGATGGACTACGAGGTGTTCCTGCTGTCACGCATGCGTGAAGAGTTCGACCGCACCGGGGACAATGCCACCGCGGTGGCTGACGGGCTGGCCACCACCGCCCGGGTCATCACCGCGGCGGCGGCCATCATGGTGTTCGTGTTCGGCAGCTTCCTGCTGGAACCGGACCGTTCGATCAAGCTGTTCGGCGTGGGTCTGGCGGTGGCGGTCCTGCTAGATGCCACCGTGGTCCGCATGGTCCTGGTACCGGCCACCATGGAACTGTTGGGCAAGGTCAACTGGTGGCTACCGGCCTGGCTGGAGCGGCGCCTGCCCCGCCTCGACGTGGAAGGCGCACCGCACACCCCCGCGCCTGACCGGGTGAGCGTGGACTGATCCGGGACTGATCCGGGACTGATTCGGGTGACGTTGGGTCAGGTTCGGGCGGGGAGCTGGGTGGCGGGGACCAGCACCTGTTTGGCGGTGGTGGCCAGGCGGAACACGGTGTCCCAGCCGGTGCCCTCGGCGCCGATGTCACGCCAACGGCGGTCCGCTTCACGGGCCACGGAGCGGGCCGAGGTGGCCCCCACCGCACCCAGGGCGTACCCCTCGGCCCGGCGCACGATGGCCTGGGCCACCACATCACCGGTGAGGTCCACCTCCTGACGACCAGCGGCGAAGGCTGCGATGACCTCGGAGAAGTCACCCCGGATGGCGTGGGCCAAACCGGCGGCCATGTAGCAGTAGGCCATGTCGAGGTAGGTGGAACGGGTCGATTCATGGGCCCGATCGGCGCCGCTAAGGGCCGCCACGGTGTCCCCCGCGGCCACGTCGGCCAGCGCCAAGGTGGCGATCAGACCCGGCGATACTTCCGTCCCGGCGCGCTCCACCGCCTCGCGCAGCACGGCTCGGGCTTGTTCCACCTCACCGGTTTGCAGGTGGTACAGACCCAACGCGCTGCTGCGATCCCAACCGGAGGGCATGCCCAGGTCATCGGCCAGATCCATCTCGGCGAGGTGCTGCTCAGCCCGCGCCAGGTCACCCACGTGCAAGGCGGCGGCGGTCCACACGATGGCCACCAGGGACCCGCCGCGCGGTGGGTTCACCCGTGCCGGCAGCTCGTAGACCTCCTCCAAGGCGGTAAAGGCCATCGGCACGGTCCCGCTGGCCACCAGCGCCCGGCTCAACGCCGCCTGGGCCTGGAGCTGTCCCACCGGATCACCGACCCGAATGAAGTGGTTACGGGCGTGCTCGGCCCGCTCGATGGCGTCCGCGGTGCGCCCCGACCACAATCGAACCAGCGCCGTGAGCAGCAACATCATGCCCTCACCGAAACGGTCACCCCGGACCCGGGAATCCGGCAGGATCTCCTCGGCCAGACCCTCGGCCTCCACCAGGCGACCCTGATGGAACCGGGTGAACGCCAACAGGGCATTGGCCCAGCTCAAACCGCCGGTGTCCCCCACGGAGATGAACGCTGCCGCCGAGGCGTCGATGCGACCCTCGGCCTCGGTGACCCGGCCGGACAGGTAGCTGATCCACGCCAGGTTCTGCAGCGCCCAGGCCTGACCACGACGGTCATCGAGCTCCCGGAAAATGCCCAGCGCGGCGGAGGTGGACTCCTCGGCCTCGCCGAAGGAACGCTGATACTGCCGGGCGATGCCGATGAGCCGCAGCGCCTCCGCCTCCCCGGGACGGTCCCCGAGCGCCCGGAAATCAGCCAGGGCACCGGTGAGGGTCTTCAGCGCGGCCTCCACGTCCCCCTCACGGCGGATGATCTCCCCCGCCACCAGACAGGCCCGGGTGCGACCGAGCCGATCACCGATGACGTCAGCCACCTTGATGGCCTCGTCGATGTCAGCGTGGGCTCCGGCCATCTCCAACAACCCGAAGCGGGCCTCGGCCCGGCCCAGCAGGAAGGACAGCCGCTGGCTGGACGGCTCCCGGCCGGTGAGATCCAGCCCCTGGGAGTACAGCCGGGCGGCGAGCACGTAGACCTCCCCGTGCAACGCCCGTTCGCCGGCCAACGCCAGCCAGCTGAGGGCCTTATCGGTCAGCTCAACGGAATCGGCCACCCCGAAGGACAGCTCATTGGCCAAGCTGGCGGCCTGGGCGTAGTGGTGGGCGATCCGATCGATGACCCCCACATCAGCGTCGATGTCGGCTCGGTGGTCCTCCATCCAACGGGCGATCTCGGCGTGGCGGCGGGCCCGGTCGCTCTTGGTCAGCGTGCCGTAGGCCACCTCCCGCATCACATCAGAACGGAACGACCAGCGATCCCCGGCCAGGTTGAGCAGCTCCTGATCCACCAGCACATCGAACGCCGCCCGCCAGAGCGCTTCCAGGCCCATGGAGGTGCACATCGTTTCCAGGGAGAACAACCCGCCGCTTCGCCCCAGCACCGAGGCGTTGTCCAGCACCGCCCGTTCGTTGGGTCCCAGCCGGTCCAGCCGGGCGGCGATGAGGCCCCGCAGGGTCTCCGGCAGCTCGGCGGCCTGACGCCCCGGCCCCGCCGAAACGCCCACCGCGGCCCCAGCCCTACTGGCGGCGGGGTCACCCCCGGCCTGCAACGCGTCCACGCCGCTGGCGCCCTGCCGTTCGAGCAGCGCCACCAGTTCCTCCAAGAAGAACGGGTTGCCGCCGGAACGGGCCAACAGCAACCGCCGGGTGTCGGCATCGATCTCGGCCAGGGCAGCGCCGGCCAGGAGCTGATCCAGCAGTTGGCCCGCAGCCACCGCGTCCAGCGGATCGAGGTTCACGATGAGATGGTCATGGCGGCCGGTACGGGGCTTCCAGCGGGCATCGATGAGGTGCCGAGCGGTGGCCACCAGTACGAAGGGGTTGCGTCCGAGCCCGTCGATGACCTCGTCGATGACCTCCAGGACCAGGTCATCAGCCCAGTGCAGGTCCGCCAGGCGGAACAGCACCGGTTGGCGGGCGGTGGCCGCTTCCAGCACCTGGATCAGCGCCCGGCTGGCCTCCTCCCGGGCCCGTTGGGGGTCTATCGGCCGCTCCGCCTGGTAACCCATGAGGGTCATGAGGTTGGTGGTGAGATGGCGCGCCGCGGTGGCTGCGGGGTCCAACGCCAGCAGGTCCACCACTGCGGCCAGGGTCAGCTTGCGGGCCTCTTCGAGCGGGGTCCGATCCGCCACGTTGAACAGCATGCGCAGCGCCGAGCCGATGGGATACCAGATGTTGGCTTCGCCGTAGGGCACGCAATGGCTTTCCAGCATGCGGGCGCCCTTCTCCCGCTCCACCCAGCCCACCACGTCATCGGCCAGGCGGGTCTTGCCCACCCCGGCGTCACCGAGGACCATGACCAACAGGGTGCGGCGCTGCGCGAAGGCCCGGGTGATGGCCGAACGCAATAGCGCGAACTCGGGGTCCCGGCCCACCAACTGCGTGTCCCGGGACCGAGGGCGCCGACCGGGCAGCAGCAGGATGTCTATGGCCTGGTAGGCGTCGATGGGCTCGTCCCGACCGCGGGCCTGCACCGGGCCGATGGGCTGGTAGGCCACCACGTCGATGGTGGCGTCATGGGTCAGCCGACCGACGTAGACCTCCCCCGGGGGCGCCGCGGACTGCAACCGGCTGGCGGTGTTGACCACGTCGCCCATGGCGGTGTATTCCCCGCCGGCCCGCATGGCGCCGGTCAGAACCTCACCGGTGTTGACGCCGATGCGCATCTGGATCTCGGCACCCACCTCAGCGGAGTAGGCCCGCATGGTCTGCTGCATGGCCAGCGCCGCCCGCACCGCCCGCTCGGCGTCATCCTCGTGGGCCACCGGCGCCCCGAACAACGCCACGATGGCGTCGCCCAAGATCTTGTCGACCCGGCCGCCGTACTCCACGATGTCCCGTACCAGGCGCTGAAAAACCCGGTCGACCAGGGCCTTGACGGCTTCGGGATCCATGGTCTCGGCCAGGGCGGTGAAGCCCACCAGATCCCCGAACAACACCGTGACCACCCGGCGTTCGTCCCCGTGACCGCTCAAGCCATGGCCGCAGGAAGGGCAAAAACGACTTCCCGCGGGGACCGAAGCGCCGCAGGAAGGACAGGACATGGGCCCTAGCATACGGCGCATTCCGGGGCCCGGTTGGCCGCCTTTCGCTGCCGACCAGCTACCTACGGTGCTCGGCCGTGCGGGCTTCGCGGCGGTGGCGCCCGATGGTGGGCCCCTAGCGTGGAGTTGTGGCCCAACGGTTCAACCCTGCCGATCCCAGCCCGGCGTTGCTGGCCTTCCTGACCGCACGACACCTGGCCACGCTCACCACGCTGCGCCCCGACGGCACACCCCATGTGGTACCGGTGGGTTTCACGTTTGAACCCGAACGGCAGCGGGCCCGGATCATCACCTTTGGGTCCTCGGTCAAAGCCCGCAACGTGGCCCGCCAACCGGGGTCACCAGCGGTGTTGTGCCAATTCGAAGGGGCTCGCTGGCTCACCTTGGAGGGCCCCGCCACGCTGTGTACCGATGCCGCCGGCAACGCCGAGGCTGAGGCCCGTTACGCCCAGCGCTACCGGACCCCGACCTCACGCCCGGACCGGGTGACCATCGAGATCGACGTGAGGACCATGCTGGGCAATCTGGGGGCGTCCCCGAGCAGCTGACGGCGGTGGCTCAACAACAGCAAGTTGGGCGTCACCTCGGCTATCACCTAAGTTCCGAACCCACAACAGAAAAGCGCCACGCGCTGCGGGGTTGGGTGAAAGTCCCGACCGGCGGTTACAGCCCGCGAACCTGCCTCCTCGGAAGCAGGCCGACCCGGTGGAATTCCGGGGCCGACGGTGAAAGTCCGGATGGGAGCAGCTGGGTTGCGCGTCATCGTCGATGCGGTCGCCGTCCCTCGGATCGGTGCCGTCGCGGCGCTGGTGCCGCATTTCCCGTTCGCCTCCTGCCACCCCCTCGGTCGGCGCCGTCCGATGGAGGTAGCAGTGCCGCCAGCATCAACGGTCAACATGCCGCCGGGAACCCGAGCCAATGGCGACGCCGCGCTTGACGGGGCTGCCCAGGGTCGCTCGGCCGAGGTTCTCACCGACATCCCCACCGCCGTGGAAGCCTTCGCCCGGGGCGAGATCCTGGTGGTGGTGGACGATGAGGATCGCGAGAACGAGGGCGACCTCATCATGGCGGCGCAATTCGCCACCGCGGAGAAGTTGGCCTTCTTCGTGCGCTACACGTCCGGGGTCATCTGCGCCCCGATGCCCGCGTCCTACTGCGAACGACTCGATCTGCCGCTCATGGTGGAACGCAACACCGAGTCACACCGCACCGCCTTCACCGACTCCGTGGACGCCGCGGTGGGCGTCACCACCGGCATCTCCGCCGCCGATCGGGCCCACACCCTGCGCTTGCTGGTGGAGCCGACAACGGTGCCCTCGGACCTGGCCCGCCCGGGTCACATCTTCCCGTTGCGGGCCCGGCGTGGTGGGGTGCTGATCCGCCAAGGCCACACCGAGGCCGGCGTGGACCTGTGCCGGCTGGCCGGGTTGGCCGAGGTGGGCGTGTTGGCCGAGGTGGTCAACGACGACGGCACCATGGCCCGTTTCGATCAGCTCACCACCTTCGCCCGCACCCATGGGCTGCTGATGATCACCATCGCCGATCTGGTGCGGCACCGGCGCCGTACCGAACGGTTGGTACGGCGGGTCAGCACCACCCCCGTTGACACCCGTTGGGGCCGCTTCGAGGCCGCGGCCTACGTGGCCGAGGTGGACCGCAGCGAGCACCTGACGTTGACCATGGGTGACCTGACCACATCCAGCGGGGCGCCGCCACTGGTGCGGGTGCACAGCGAGTGCCCGTTGGGTGATCTGTTCAGGTCGAAGGCCTGCCGCTGCGGTGAGCACCTGGAAGCAGCCATGGCGGCCATCGCCGCGGAAGGCCGGGGGGTGCTGGTGTATCTGCGTGGTCCCGAGGGCCGCGCCGGGGGCATGGTCCCCTCCCTTGACAGCGTGGTGCGACGGGCTGATCTGGCCGCCGCCGGTGACGCCCATGGCCCCGCCGCCGACGTGGACGACCGGGCTGAGTTCGGCGTCGGAGCCCAGATCCTGGTTGATCTCGGCGTGCAACAACTGCGATTGCTGAGCGACAACCCGGCCCACTACGGCGGCCTCGAGGGGTTCGGTTTGACCATCACCGAACGGGTGGCGTTGCATCGGGGGGCCGCGGGGTCCCCCAGCGGGGAGCGTGGCTGAGATGCCCACCATACTAGAGGGTATGTCGACGGGCCAGGGCCGTCGGGTGGCGGTGGTGGTGGCCCGTTTTAACGAGTTCATCACCGACCGGTTGTTGGCCGGGGCGCTCGATGCGTTGCGCCGCGCCGGATGCGCCGATGAGGACGTCACCGTGGCCCGGGTACCCGGCGCCTTCGAGCTCCCCCTGACCTGCCAGCAGCTGGCCCGTACCGGACGGTATGACGCGGTGGTGGCGTTGGGGGCCGTGATCCGCGGGGCCACCCTGCACTACGAGTTGGTGGCCGGCCAATGCGCCGCCGGCCTGGCCCGGGTGGCGCTCGACAGCGGGGTGCCGGTGATCTTCGGGGTGTTGACCACCGACACCATCGAACAGGCCATCGAACGGGCCGGTTCCAAAGCCGGCAACAAAGGCGCCGAAGCCGCCGCCACCGCCCTGGAAATGGCCGGCCTCCGCGACGCCATCGCCGGATCGGGTTGACAGGCCGCTCTACCTGTCAGCTTTGCAGGCGAGGGCAGAGCTTGGCTTCGCCGGTTGCAGTGAACGCCCGGAACCGGGGGATCGGCAGCGTCCGGGGGTCAGCGACGGCTTCGGCGTTGATCCATACGCCGTTTACCGTCTCCAACACCGTCCAGCCGCCGACGCCGTCGGCCAACTGCAGTGTCCAGGACGGATCACCGAGCACCGCCAATTGCCGGTGGCCCGTTCCGTCACCGACCACTGTCCATCCGAAACACCCGTCGAACTCCACACCGCCACCGGTACCAACGGCCCACCGCCCGTTGTGGGTAGTGATCAGATCGGCACGGACCTGAAAACGAACGTTGAAGCTGGGGACGGTTTCGCCCACCGTCACGACGAGGTACCCGTCGGGCACGGCGAGGCGGGCGCGGATCGTTTGGCTCTCGAATTCATGCCGTCGCCCCTCCATCATGCGGGAGATCGTGGTTTCGAGATCCGCAGCAGGGTCCGGGACCGGCTCTGTGGCAAACAGGTTGGGGCGCGGTGCCAGCGCCGCCAGGAAGGTCGGCAAATCAACTTCGGGCGAGGAGAACACCGTGATCACCATGCGGTCTTCGATTCGTACGGCAGCAGCCCCCTGCGGCACGGGCAGGCTCAACCACGGACCCCCATCTATGGGTTCATTGGTGGGCGGGTTGGAGCTACAGCCATTCTCATGGATGATCGTGACGCCGGCGTGGTTGAAGCTCAGCGTGCTGCACCCGGCATTTCCGGGCGAGAAACTCACCATCTCGGAGGCGGCCAGGTCCCCCGCAGGCAGCCAGAGGTGCTCGAAGGGCAGGCGAACCCGCATCCACACCAGCCGGGCCCAACCCATGCGACCATCGGCGAGGTCCTCGAGCTGGGCCCCTTGGCCGAGGTTCTGCACGCTGTTCGCGGGAGCGGTCCAGGTCAGGGGCTGGGGGTTGACGGTAACGGCCACCTCGCCGCTTCTCGGCCCGGAGCCGCTTCCTCCACCCACCAGGCTGCAGGACGAACCGGCGAGATCATTCCCCGAGCCGTCGCTGAGGATGATCGGCAGTTGGAAGGGCCCGGGCCCGGACACTCTCACGGTCAGAGGTGCACCGATGCCCATGTCACCATTGATCACCTCGGCCATCATCGACGCCGACCCCGCTGGCACATCGCCTCCGAGCGAACCCGCCAGTAGCCATCGACCGGGCGCCAGGTACTGGCAGCGGTCCAAGGTGATCGTCGCTCCAGAAGGCCACGGGGCGGTCGGCATCGAGGCGTCGGTGTGCACCTCGACGTTGGTGATCACGCCGGGGGTCAGCTCCAACGGGGGCAGGGCGAAGCCCGGTGGATCATCAGGCCGGGCGCCATCCAACACGATCGGAGCCGCCAGCACGTCCCCCAGCGCCGCCTCCACCGCGGTCCCCGGCGGCGAGTCCAAACCCGCCCCGCACGCAGCCGACAACGCCATAGACATCAACAACACCAGACCCCGAACCCGCGTGGACCTTGAGACGATCCATCCCGCCGACAAGTTCCCGCGCTGCGCTACAACACCAGCAGTTGCTCGGAACGTTCGGCGTGCTGGCTGGCGTGGAACTGGCAGGCCCAGCGGACCAGGCGATCGGGCGGCAGGGCCTCGGCCATGAGAAAGCCCTGACCGCGCTGGCAGCCCATGGCCACCAGGGCCCGGCGGGCCGCCTCGTCCTCGATGCCCTCCGCCACCACCCGCAGCTCGAGGTTGCCGGCCAAATCGATCACGGTCCGGGCGATCATGGCGTCGGACGCATCGGTGGCCAGATCCCGCACAAAGGATCGATCCAGTTTCAACTCCGCCACCGGCAACCGCTTGAGATACGCCAACGAGGAGTAGCCGGTGCCGAAGTCATCGATGGACAGACCCACCCCCAATTGATGCAGACGGGTGAGCATCTCTGTGGCCCGATCGGCCTCGTGCATGATCTCGGTTTCGGTGATCTCCAACGTGATCCGTGCGGGGGCAACGCCGTGACGGGCCAAGGTGGCGGCCAGATGGTCAGGGAAGGCCGGTTCCAGCAGGTTCCGGGCGGAGATGTTGATGGCCATCTCCAAATCCAAACCGCCCGCCCGCCAGCACGCCGATTGGGCCACCGCCTCCTCCACCACGAACCGGGTGAGCTTGTCGATCAGGCCCAGATGCTCCGCCACCGCCACAAACTCCGCCGGGCCGATCTGACCCAATTCCGGATGGTTCCAACGCAACAGGGCCTCGGTGGCCACCACCCGGTTGGTGTGCAGATCGATCTGGGGTTGATAGCGGACCTCCAGCGTGCGCCGTTCCAGCGCCTGACGCAGATCCGACGCCACCCGCAAGCGACGGGCGCTGTGTTCCCCGTGCAGCGGCCGGTACACCTCAATGGAGACATCAGGTCGGGCTTTGGCGGCGTAGAGGGCCAGATCGGCGCGCTGCAGCAAGGTGACCTCGTCAGTGGCGTGCTCCGGTGAACAGGCCACCCCGATGGAGGCGCCGATGACCAACTCCACGCCGTCCAACTTCACCGGTTGTTCCACCACCGCCAGCAGCTCCTGGGCCAACCGCTCGGCCTGGCGCACGGTGGCCGGAGCCAGCAGCACCGCGAACTCGTCCCCACCCAGACGGTTGACCTCAGCCCGGGGCCCGACGTGGGTGCGCAACCGATCCGCCACCGCCTGCAGCAACCGATCGCCGGCGTCGTGGCCCAGGGTGTCGTTCACATCCTTGAACCCGTTGAGATCCACCAGCAGCAGGGCCAGACCGTTGGTATCGGCACCGCTGGCGTGCAGCGCCTCGGTGAGAACCCGATTGAAGCGACGCCGGTTGCCCAACCCGGTGAGCGCGTCGTGCAATGCCTGCTGCTCACGTTCGTCTGCTTCGTCACGCAGCTGGTGGATGAGCCGCAGGTTTTCCAATGACATACCGGCGTGATTGGCCAACGCCGACAGCGCCGTCAGGTCCGATCGGTCGAACAACTTGCCCTGGCGAGACGGTCCGCGGGCGATAAGGACCCCGACCAGGCTGCCACCGGCGAGCACCGGCACCGCCATGGCGTCTCCCCGGCGCCGACCGAGGGCCATTCCCGCCCCGTCCCGACGTCGAAGCCTGAAAGACCGGGTTGTCCGTGGGACCGGGCATGGATCAGCGGGAGCATCGGACCCCGACACATCGGCCCCGGGCGCGGTCGGGGACAGGGACGGGGACAGGGACAGGGACGGGGACAGGGACGGGGACAGCCCATCGCTGTGGCGTCGACCGAGTACGGGCCCGTTCCCGTGCTCCTGACGCAGCTCGGCGGTACCGCGCCGTAACTCCTCGGCCCGGCGATGGCCCACCAACACCGGCTGGCGGCGTGCCAGTTGGCGACGGGTGGTGCGCACCACGCCATCCCCGGAGCTCAGCACCTTGGAAGCCATTGCGTCCTCAGCCCAGTCCGGAGCCGGCTTGGGCGCGGCCACCACCTCCTGGGGACCGTGCAGCATCCATCGCACCGCCACCTCCTCGGCCAACCACAGCAGCTCCACCCGGCGGGCGTTGAGGATGGTGGCCGCTTCTCGCATCGTGACCGCGATGACCTCGGGCACCGCCGCCGCCTGGGAGATGGTGCTGGTGAAGTTGTACAGGCGTTCCAGGTTCTGGTGATGCCCGTTGAGCCGGGTGTAGCCCACGTATGCCAGGTAGGACACCACCGCCGGCGGCACCAGTAGCAACAGGGCCCACGGCGCGGTCTGCCAGACCAGCACCGCCACCATGCCCAACGCGGCGTTGGCGGTTTCGGCCATGGTGGTCAGGGTCCAGTTCCGACCGAAGCCCAACGGCTGGCCGGGACCGCTGGAGAGCCGGATGGCGCCCAGGATGAACGCCATGGCCGCTGCGGTGTACAGCCCGAGGGCACCGAACACCGTGAGCCAGTTGCGGGGTTCGAACACCGAGCCGGTCCACCAGGGGGCGAGTTGCACCATGGCCGCCAGCGACGCCACCTCGAACAGGTGCATGGCCATGTTGAAGGTGAGCTTCCGGGGATCGCGCTCGTCACGGAGCACCAACACCACGGCCCCGCCCAGCACCCGCGCCGAGATCAGGGTCAGGGGATCCACCGTGAACAACCCGAAAACCAACACGAACTGCGCCGGGGTCACCGCGATGGCGTGTTCGCGAACGGTGAACACGATGTCCACCCGGTCCCCCAGGATGAAGGCCGCACTGAGCACGAACCACGGCACGGTGTACGCCACCGCCAGTTGGGGGGACTGATGCAGCATGCTCAGCATGACCGCGGCCGCCGCGCAGACCAGACCGGACAAGCTCAGCGCCACCACCACCAAGGTGGATCCTCGGCCTGTTCCTTTATCGGTCACCCGCCGATCTCCTCACCTTGGTCCGCCACCGGCTGTGGGTCGGGCGCTGTGCCCAACGCTTGTGATGCCCGCCCCTCACGAGCCACAAACCCCACAAAGTGAGGATACCGTCACGTTACGTGATTGACACCTAGGGGCGATCGGGCTGACAACGGGGACGCAGGTACAGGCGCTCCCGGTCCTGTTCCGTCAACAGACCGAGCGGTAGGTAGGGCCTTGCCGATTCCGGCGGCGGTCCCGGGCCCCGGACCCGGGCGCTCAAGTTAACGACATCGCCCCTTCCGTTGACGGTGCTCCCCCCGGCCACCGGCCCGCTCCGACGTCAACCCCGCTCCACCGGGGGCAATGGGTACGCTCTGATGCCCATGACCAAACGGCAACGCGGCAAAGCGGCGCCATGACGCAGTCCGATCCGGTCAGTCGGCAGGACATCTCCGTAGCGGCGCAGCACATTGAGGCCTATGTTCGGCGCACGCCCACCTTGGCGCTGCGCACGGGGCTGGTGCTCAAGCTCGAGTTCCTGCAGCACACCGGCAGCTTCAAAGCCAGGGGTGCCTTCAACTTCGTGCTCACCCGGCCCGCGCTACCCCCGGCGGGCATCATCGCCGCCTCGGGAGGCAACCACGGGATGGCGGTGGCCCACGTGGGCCGGGTCCTGGGACTGCGCACCGAGGTGTTCGTCCCGAAGGTTTCCTCCCCGCTCAAGCGTGAACGCATTGCCGCATTGGGCGCCACCGTCACCGTGGTGGGCGACATCTATGACGACGCGCTGGCGGCCTCCCTCCGGCGGGCGGCTGAGACGGGGGCACTGGCGGTGCCGGCGTTTGATGCCGTTGCCACCATCGCCGGCGCCGGCACCCTGTTCCGGGAGCTCTCCTTGGATGAGCCGGATCTGGACACCGTGGTGGTGGCGGTGGGGGGCGGAGGTCTGGTGGCCGGCGCTCTGGCCTGGTACCGGCGCGATCTGCGGGTGGTGGCGGTGGAACCGGAAACCTCAGCCGCGCTGCACGCCGCGTTGCAGGCCGGTGAGCCCGTGAAGGTGCCCGTGAGCGGGATTGCCGCGGACTCCCTGGGTGCGGCCACGGTGGGACAGCTGCCCTTCGAGTTGGCCGCCCGCCATCTTCATCGCTCCCTGGTGGTCAGCGATGAAGACATCGCGGCAGCGCAGGAGGCCCTGTGGGGTGAGGCCCGCATCCTCGCCGAGCCCGGTGGCGCCGCCGCCTACGCCGCCATACTAAGCGGTACGTACCAACCGGGCCCCGGGGAACGCGTTGGGGTGATCGTGTGCGGCGCCAACGTGGCCCGGCCACCAACAACGTGACCCCGGCCTGAGCGGAGTCTCCGGTCAGCGCATCGGTTGCTCGCTAGCGTGGCCCCGATGGCCCGCCCGAACGTGCTGGAGCTGTTCTCCTCACCGGTGGCGGCATGGTTCGGGAGCGCTTTCCCGGCCCCGACGGCGGCGCAGACCAAGGGTTGGCCGGCCATCGCCACCGGCGAGCACACCCTCATCTTGGCTCCCACCGGCTCGGGCAAGACGCTCACCGCCTTCCTGTGGGCGCTGAACCGGCTCACCACCACACCACCGCCGGAGGCCTCGGCCCGCACCCGGCTGGTGTACATCTCCCCGCTGCGGGCACTGGCGGTGGATGTCGATAAGAACCTGCGGGCCCCCTTGGCCGGCATCGTGCATGCCGCCGAAGGACTGGGCGTCCCCGTGCACCGGCCCGAGGTGGGCATCCGCACCGGTGACAGCTCGCCGGAGATGCGCCGAAACCTGGTGCGTCGTCCGCCGGACATCCTCATCACCACTCCAGAGTCGTTGTACCTCATGCTCACCTCCCGGGCCCGGGAGAGCCTGGTAAACGTGGAGACGGTCATCATCGATGAGATCCACGCCCTGGCCGCCACCAAACGGGGGGCCCATCTCGCCGTCAGCCTCGAGCGCCTCAACCGCATCACCAAGCGGGCACCCCAGCGCATCGGCCTCTCCGCCACCCAACGGCCCTTGGAGGAGATCGCCCGCTTCCTGGGCGGGTTCGAAATCGTGACCACCCAGCACCCCGACCCGGACCCCAACGCGCACCACCCGGGACACCAGAATACCGTTCAGCACCGTACCGATCAGCACCGTACCGATCAGGATGGCGCCGCCTGCGGCAATACCGTCTTGGATGATACCGAGCCGGATGATACCGAGCGGGATGGTACCGATCGGCATGTTCGGGCGGGAGGCGGGGGTGTCGGGGTGAGCCGGCGGGCCCGGACGGTGCGCATCGTGGACGCCGGGGTCCGCAAGACGTTGGAGCTGGAGGTGGTGGTCCCGGTTGAGGATCTGGCCAACCTGGGCCAACCGGCAGACGCAGCACAGCCCGGCGCCGGGCAGGGCGGGTCACTTCGCCGTTCCATCTGGCCGGCCATGCACCCCCGCTTGTTGGAGCTGGTGTTGGCCCACCGCTCCACCATCATCTTCGTGAACAACCGTCGATTGGCGGAGCGGCTGGCCTCGCGCCTCAACGAGCTCGACGCCGCCGGCGAGGGCCAACAACCAACGTTGGTGGGCGCGGAGGCCACCGGAACC
Organism: Acidimicrobiales bacterium; assembly: GCA_046155365.1. GTDB lineage: Bacteria > Actinomycetota > Acidimicrobiia > Acidimicrobiales > CAIXPF01 > CAIXPF01. The sequence continues at coordinate 78,445 of JBJXFH010000107.1, forward strand.
AGCAGCGCGGCGTCCGACGGTGAGTTGGTGTTGGCCCATCACGGCTCGCTATCACGGGAGCGGCGGCTGCACATCGAGGACCGGCTCAAGACCGGGGACCTGCGCGGGCTGGTGGCCACCAGTTCCCTGGAGTTGGGCATCGACATGGGGGCGGTGGATCTGGTCATTCAGGTTTCTTCGCCCGGCGCGGTGTCCACCGGTCTCCAACGCATCGGTCGCGCCGGCCATCAGGTGGGCGAAGCAAGCCGCGGCAAGCTGTTTCCCCGCCATCGGGCCGATCTGCTGGAAGCGGCGGTGGTGGCCCAACGGATGCAGGACGGGCTCATCGAGGCCACCCGTTATCCCCGCAACCCGCTGGATGTGGCCTGCCAACAGATCGTGGCCATGGCCGCCATGGACGATGTCCCGCTGGAGGAGCTGGCCACGGTGCTGCGAGGTGCGGCCAACTTCGCCGAACTCTCCGATGAACAATTGCACAACGTGTTGGACCTGCTGGCCGGACGATACCCATCGGAATCCTTCGGGGAGCTGCGGCCCCGGATCATCTGGGATCGCCTGGCCGACGTGATCAAAGCCCGTCCCGGCGCCCAACGCCTGGCCGTGACCAACGCCGGCACCATCCCCGATCGCGGCCTGTACGGGGTGTTCCTGCCCGACGGGTCCCGCGTGGGTGAACTGGACGAGGAGATGGTCTATGAGTCCCGCGTCGGTGAGACGTTCCTGCTGGGGGCCTCCACCTGGCGCATCGAGGACATCACCTTCGATCGGGTCATCGTCACCCCCGCGCCCGGTCAACCCGGCAAGATGCCGTTCTGGCACGGCGACGGGCCCGGCCGGCCGCTGGAGCTGGGTCAGGCCATCGGCACCTTCCTCCGCATGCTGCGCGGTATGGACCGGGCGGAAGCGGCGGCACTGTTGCAGCGCAAGCACAGCCTGGACGGATGGGCGGCCACCAACCTGCTGACCTATCTGGAGGATCAGGTCCAAGCCACCGGCGCCCTGCCCGATGATCGCACCATTGTGGTGGAGCGATTCCGCGATGAGATCGGCGATTGGCGGGTGTGCGTGCTGTGCCCGTTCGGTGCCCAGGTGTTGGCGCCGTGGGGCATGGCCCTGCGCCACCGCTTGGCCGAGGCCTGGGGTTACGAGCCAGAGATGCTGTGGTCCGACGACGGCATCGTGATCCGCCTGCCGGAAACCGAAACGGACCTTCCCCTCGACGCGCTGGCCATCGACCCCGAGGACATCGACGCTGCGGTGGTGGCGGCGTTGCCTTCCAGCGCCATGTTCGCGGCCCGTTTCCGGGAGGCCGCCGGCAGGGCGTTGTTGCTGCCGCGCCGGCGACCCGATCAACGCACCCCGCTGTGGCAACAACGCCAGCGGGCGGCGGATCTGTTGACGGTGGCGGCGCGGTTCCCGGCCTTTCCGTTGCTGCTGGAAACCACCCGGGAATGCCTCAACGACGTGTTCGACCTGCCGGCCCTCCGACAGGTCCTGGGCGACATCCGCACCCGTCGCATCCGCATGGTGGCGGTGGAAACCGACCGGGCCTCACCGTTCGCGGCGTCGCTGTTGTTCGGCTGGATCGCGGTGTTCATGTACGAAGGCGACGCGCCCTTGGCTGAACGGCGGGCGGCGGCGTTGACGTTGGACCGCGAGCTGCTCACGGACCTGCTCGGCGCCGAGGAACTACGGGAATTGCTCGACCCCGAGGTGCTCATCGCGGTGGAGGCCGAGCTGCAGCTACTGACCACCGCACGGCGCATCCGTCAGGGTGAGGGCCTGTGGGACGCGCTGCGGTGGTTGGGCCCGCTCACCACCGAGGAAGTGGAGGCCCGCAGCGAGGAGGGGATCACTGCAGCAACAGTGGCCGGATGGATCACGCGGTTGGTGACGGATCGCCGGGTGATCCCCCTGGCGTTGGGCGGGCGTTCGATGTGGGCCGCGGCTGAAGACGCCGGGCGGCTGCGCGACGGTCTCGGCTGCGCCATACCGACGGGTCTGCCGGCGGCCTATACCGAATCCGGGGACCATCCCTTCATGGAGTTGGTGGCCTGCTACGCCCGCACCCACGGCCCGTTCCTGACCACCGAGGTGGCCCAACGGCTCGGTGTCAGCGAGGTGCGGGTGTCCGAGGCCCTCGACGCCTTGGTGGCTTCTGGTCGGGTGGTGTCCGGCGAGTTCCGTTCGATTCGGGGCGAGGGCGCCACCGCGGACGGACCGGCGGCGGTGCGTGCTCGCGAGCTGTGCGATGCGGAGGTGCTGCGCCAGTTGCGACGGCGCTCGTTGGCGGCGCTGCGGCGGGAGGTGGAGCCCACCTCGCAACAGGACTACGCCCGTTTCCTCCAGGATTGGCAGGGTTTGGGCGCCACCGCCAGCGGCATTGATGCCCTGGCCGATGCCATCGCCCAACTGGCCGGCGCCGCCATACCAGCCAGTGTGTTGGAGACCGACGTGCTGGCGGCCCGGGTCCGGGGCTACCACGCCGCGGACCTCGACAGCCTCTGCACCGCCGGGGAGGTGATCTGGGTGGGGGCGGGCGGCATCGGCTCCAACGACGGTCGGGTGCGGCTCGCCTTCCGCGACCAGGCCCCGCTCCTGCTGGCGGCAAGCGACCCGGCCGACACCGACCCGGCCAACAACGACCCGGCCAACAACGACGGGTCCTTGGGGGACGGGCTGCACCGGGCGTTGCTGGGGCAACTGCAGCACGGTGGCGCCAGTTTCTGGGCCGATCTGGTGGCCGCCGCCCACCTCCACGGACAGCCCACCGAGGAACCCACGGTGCTGGCCGCCTTGTGGGATCTGGTGTGGGCCGGACTGGTGACCAATGATTCGCTGACCCCGTTACGGGCGTTGTTACGCGGCCCGGGCGCCACCCGTACCGGCAAAGCCGCGGCCGCCGTGTCCGGTCGGGCCCGCCGGGGAGCACGGCTGCGGCCCCGACCGGGCCAGCTCAGCCGATCCGGTCCCCCCGCCGGTGCCGGTCGGTGGTCATTGGTGGCCCCGCTGTTGGCGCCGGCGCCCTCACCCACGGAGGCGCTGACGGCCCGGGCCATGCAACTGCTGGAGCGCTACGGGGTGCTGACCCGTGAAGCGGCATTGGGCGAGGGGGCCGAGGGTGGTTTCGCCGGGGTCTATCCCGTGCTCAAGGCGTTGGAAGAACGGGGCCAAGTCCGACGGGGCTACTTCGTGGAGGGGTTGGGGGCGGCGCAGTTCGCCCTCCCCGGCGCCGTTGATCGCCTCCGGGGCCACCGCCGATCTTCCCCACCAGGATCGGCCAAGGGACCGGTTGAGATGGTGATGCTGGCGGCCACCGACCCCGCGCAACCCTACGGCGCGGCCCTGGATTGGCCCGTCAACACCGGCCGGCCGTCACGGAGCGCGGGGGCCCAGGTGGTGTTGGCCGACGGGGAGCCCCTGGCATACCTCGAGCGTTCCGGTCGAAGCCTGCTGGTGTTCCCCCGGGCCGAGGCGCACCCCGGTTGGCCGGTGGCGCTCAGCCGGTTGGTGGGCCAGGGCCGTCATCGACAGTTGGAGATCGCCCGCATCAACGGGGTGGAGGCGGCGGCGTCACTGTGGGCCCCAGCGCTGCGGGCGTTCGGATTCCGCGACGGGTATCGGGGGCTGGTGCTGCGGGAGGGCCAGGGGCCAACCAACACACCCGCCGGGGCGGGGCCGGTCACGGACAGGTAGGCCGCCACGGAACCTCGGTGAACACTTCCGCGATCAAGGCGTGCAGCATCGGGTCGTGCCGGCGCAAGGTGTCCCGGGAGAAGATCGGCCCGTCATAGCCGTCACCACCGCCGCCGGGACCGTGCGCTTCGCGGCTGGCGTCGAAGAAATCCTGCACCCCTTCGCCCCAGTACTCATCGACGTTGGTCATGGCGTAGGTGTTCCGATAAAACGGATTGTCCACCGCAGCCCGGAACGCCCCCCGTATCCGATCTTCGAAGGCCGGATTGTTCGGCAACACCGCCATGTCCAACACCGAGTGGCCCAGCTCGTGGGCCAGCACCGACTGGCCCGGGTAGGTGTCATCGGGCAGGCACAACAGGTTCTCTTCTGGCACCGCTGCCAACGGCCGGGTGGGGGTGGCACCGTAGGCCCGGGCCGCATCCCAATCGGTCTGGGGGTAACTCACCGGCAGATCCCGATACTCCGGCAGCTCGATGGCCCGCTGACCCACCCCGATGATGCCCAAACGGAACCGGCGGGCGATGAGTTCCGCCACCAGATCCGGCCGGTTGCGCAACATGCCGGCCAGCACCTCCGCCGCCGCCACCAGCGCCGGATCCGACACCGCAGCCGAGGCCACCACCGGCACCCCTTGCACCACGCAGGCCTTCTCGTAATAGCTGCTCAAACCCAGCGAGCGAGCCGCCGGCACCACCTCGCAGGGCGGCTGGAGCCCAACCGATGCCACCGCCTGGGATGAACGGGGGGCGCGGTCACCATCAGCCGCGGGCCCGGCGGGGTCGGGCTGGGACGGGTCAACCCGGTGAGCGTCGATGTCGGTCCCGGTGGTGTCGTTGCTGTCGGTGCCGGTGCTGTCGGGACCCGCGCTGTCGGGACCCACGGCGGTTGGCCCGACCCGGGGAGCGGTACCAACCGCACCGGACCCACCCACGATGGCCAGACCATCAACGCCGGGGCCGGCGCCCAACATCAGCCGGGTGGAACTGCGCGGACCGAACGCCAAGGCATCGAAACCACCCACACCCATGGCGCCCACCAGCACCGCCAGCGCCACCGTCAGCACCACCAACCGGGGCCGAGCCGAGCCCGAAACGGCGGGATGGGAGCGCAGATGGCGGCCCCGCGGGGCCGGGAGCACCAAACCCACCCAGGATCGGCGTTCCCGGTCAGCAGGGCGGGAACGACGCAGCAGCACGTGAGGAGAAACGGCGCCCGACCACCGTCCCCTGAGCCGGCGGGGTCCCTCCGATGGGGGAACGGCCGGTTGATTTGGCCGATCTGGGGGAGATCCGGCCCTAGCATCAATGGGTGCCCCTTCCGGCGATATCGGCCCCCGTCACGCCAACCGCGCCCACCGTGACGCCCACCGTGTCGCCCACCGTGACGCCATCCGTCACGCGCCGGGCCCGGCGCGCCCAGTCGCGGCTGAGCGGGCCCGTGCGCCGATGAGCACCCCCTCAGGGCCCCCAGCGGCCGAATCCGACGACCAGGACCCCACCCTCGGTCCCCGCGGCGGCCAAACCCGCAATCACCTCGGTTCGTCGGGCTCAGCCACGCCGTCCTCCGCCGGCAACGGTGGGCGCGAGCGGGTGATCGCCCTGGTTCTGGGGGCGGGGGGCAGTGCCGGACATGCCTTTCACAGCGGGGTGCTGGCGGCGTTGGCCGACCACGGTGGGTGGGATGCACGCCACGCCGAGCTGATCATCGGTACCTCGGCCGGGTCCGGGGTGTCAGCGTTGCTGCGTGGCGGCATGTCCCCGGCGGACATCTACGCCCACCAGCGGGGCCGGGCACTCTCCGCCGAGGGCCAGGAGGTGGTGGACCGCCTGCCGCTCGCCCCGTGGGACAGCGGGGACATCGGAGACCACCGCGTGCTGCCGGCGTCGGCTCCGCTGGCGCTGCGGGGCCTGCTGCGATGGCCGCCCCGACCGGGCGTGAGCCTGACCGGTCTCCTGCCCCGCGGCGCCCGCAGCTCCCAGCCGCTGGGGGACCGCTACGGCGCGCTCCATTCACGCTGGCCGGACCGCACGCTGTGGCTGGTGGCGGTGCGGATGCGCGACGGCAAGCGGGTCGTGTTCGGCCGTGACGATCATCCGCCTCTCAACGTGGGCACCGCGGTGCAGGCATCCTCAGCGATACCGGGGTTCTTCACGCCGATCCGGCTGGACAACAACGAGTACGTGGACGGCGGGGTCTGGTCCGCCACCAACGCTGACCTGGTCAACGGCCTGGGTTTCGACGCGTTGGTGGTGTCCGCGCCGCTGGCGGGCCCCTTTGATCTGGCTGCGCTGCGCCGCCAGTTCTCTGCCCGCAACGCCGCCCGGGCGTACCACCGGGCCACCTTGCACGATGAGCTCCGCCAGGTCCGCCGGGCCGGCACCCCCGTCATCAGCTTCGAGGCCGGCCCCGAACACGCCACGCTGCTGGCCAACAACAACCAGCGCGCCGGCGGCGGAACCGACATCGCCGAAGCGGCCTACGCCTCGGTCCTCCAACGCCTCGAGACCGACCCCAGCCTGGTCGAGCTCCTCAACCCCCGGGTGCCCGCATGAACGAGATCACCAGCATCAACCCCACCGACCCCAACACCAGTGACCCCAACACCAGTGACCCCACGGTTGCGGCGTCGGCGTTTTTGGAGGCCTGTCGCGGGCGCCGGCCAACCCACCGTCCGGTGTGGTTCATGCGCCAGGCCGGCCGATCCCTGCCGGAGTACCGGGCCATCCGGGGTGCCGGCTCCATCCTGCAGGCGGTCAAGGACCCGGCGTTGTCGGCGGAGATCACCCTGCAACCGGTGCGCCGTTACGAGACCGACGCCGCCATCTTGTACTCCGACATCATGGTGCCCATCGCCGGGGTGGGGTTCGGGGTGGACATCAAGCCCGGCATCGGCCCGGTGGTGGAGCACCCCTTCCGCAGCGCCGCAGACCTGGACCGGGTGCAGCCGCTTGACCCCGATACCCACGTGCCCTACGTCCAAGAGACGGTGAAGCTGCTGGTCAAGGAGCTCCCGGTGCCGCTGATCGGGTTCGCCGGGGCGCCGTTCACGGTGGCCAGCTACCTGATCGAGGGTGGGCCGTCGCGCACCTACACGAAAACCAAGGCCCTCATGCTCGGTGACCCCGAGCTGTTCGCGGCGCTGCTGGGCAGGCTCACCGAGCACGCCGTGACCTCACTGCGGGCCCAGGTGGCGGCGGGGGCCCGGGCGGTGCAGGTGTTCGACAGTTGGGCCGGGGCGTTGCATCCCGCCCATTACGAGCGCTTCGTGCTGCCCCACAGCCGGGCGGTGTTCGCCGGGGTGGCCGATCTGGGGGTGCCGCGCATCCACTTCGGGGTCACCACCGGGGAGCTGCTGGGCTTGATGGCCAGCGCCGGGGTGGAAGTGGTGGGTGTGGACTGGCGGGTTCCACTGGACGCCGCCCGCACCCGGGTACCGGCCAACGTGGCCCTGCAAGGCAACCTGGATCCCGCCACCGTGCTGGCCGGCTGGGACGCGGTCCGCCCCGAAGCCGCCGACGTGCTGCGCCGCAACGGGGACCACGTGGGCCACGTGTTCAACCTCGGACACGGGGTCCTGCCCGAAAGCGACCCCGACATCTTGCGCCGACTGGCGGATTTCGTGCACGACCAGGCCCCTCCCGCCGGACCGTGAGCACACCGGTAGCACCGCACATCGAGCACTGCGCCGACACGACGCCGGCACCATCGTTGCGGCGGGTGGCGGTGGTGGGCGCCGGGATCGCCGGTCTGGCGGCGGCGTTCGACCTGGTGAAAGCCGGGATCGAGGTCACCGTGGTGGAGGCCGGGCCCCACGCCGGCGGCAAGTTGCGCACCACTGACTTCGTGGGGCTCCCGCTCGATGAGGGGGCTGACGCCTTCCTGGCCCGGGTGCCGTGGGCGGTGCAACTCTGTGAGGAGCTGGGCCTGGGTCCACAGCTGCGCAGCCCCGACATCGGCGCCGCCCAGGTGGTGCACCACGGCCGCCTCCACCCCCTGCCGAGCGGGCTGATGCTGGGGGTGCCCACCGATCTCGACGCCCTCGAAGCCAGCGGCTTGCTCTCCTCGGGCGCCCTGGCCGAGGTCCGAGCCGACGCCGATCGCCCCGCCGCCAGGGACCTGACCGGCACGTCGCCAAGCTCGGCGGTGAGCGACACGACGGGCAACACGGTGGGCGACGTGGCGTTGGGCGCGCTGGTGCGGGCCCGGTTGGGTGACGAGGCGTTCGAGGTACTGGTGGATCCGCTGCTGTCAGGCGTCAACGCCGGCCGGGCCGACGAGCTGAGCGCCGAGTTGGGCGCCATGCAGATCCTGACCGCCGCCCGGGCCGATGCCAGCCTGGTGCGCGGCGCCCGCCAACTACTGGCCCGGGCCACGGCGTCCACCGGCAACAGCCCGCCCCCACCGGTCTTCCTCTCCGTACCTGGCGGTATGGGTCGGTTGGTCGGGGCGCTGGTCGAGGCCATCGGACCGCACCGAATGTGCCACCACCGCGCCGTGACCGCTCTGCAGCGCCACGACGACGGCTACCACCTCAGCGTCGAACCCACCGGCGACCCCACCACCGACACCGCTATCGACTCCGCCGGCCGCCTCAGGCAAGCGGTGCTGGGCCCCTTCGACGGGGTGGTCCTGGCGTGTCCGGCCCCGACCAGCGCGGCGTTACTGGCCCCCTTCGCCAGCGTCGCCGCCGGGGGCCTGGCCGAATTGCGTTACGCCTCAGTAGCGCTGGTGGCGTTGGCCTACCGTCCTGAGCAGCTGCCCGGCCCGCTCGCCTACTCGGGCTTTTTGGTGCCCCGGCGCGCCGGTCGGTTCCTCACCGCCTGCTCGTGGTCCTCGGCCAAGTTCGCCCATCTCGGCGCCGACGGCACGGTGCGGTTGCGGGCATCGGTGGGTCGCTCCGATGACACCCGCTTCGTTTCGATGACCGACCAGGACATGCTCACCGCCATCGCCGAGGAACTCCGGGAGCTCATGGGCATTCACGGGGACCCCTTCGCCTGGCGGGTGCATCGCTGGATGAACGCCCTGCCCCAATACCAACCGGGTCACGCCCAACAGGTGGCGAAGTGGGAGGCCGACCTGGCCGCGCACGCGCCGGAGGTGGTCCTGGCCGGGGCCTCGTTGCGAGGGTTGGGCATACCGGCGTGCATCGCGTCGGGTCGCCACGCCGCCCGCTCGCTGCTGGCCGGCACCCCCATCGGTGGGTGATCGATGAGCCACCACGATGCTGCGGACCGCTGCATCCCGGACGAAGCGCGGTGCAGTTGGGCCGATCGGCTGCTAGATCTGATCCGATGGCGGACCGGGCGGACGGGGCAGGTGTGAGCCGCAAGAGGTCGGGCCGGTCGGGCCGGTCGGGCCGGTCGGGGTTCGGACGGCGCGCCACCACCAACCTGCGGGTGGCGCTGCTGAGCCTGGTGGCGGTCAGCCTGCTCATCGGCGGGCGGCTGTGGTCCAACCGCATTGACACCCCGGCGCTGTACCTCAGCAACGACGGGTTGTTCTCCGCCACCCCGCAGGACCCGCTCGATCCCGTCCCTCGCCAGGCACTCGCCCCGCGCACCGAAGCCAGCTCCACCACCACGACCGCGGCGCCCGCCGTCACCGCGACGCCGGTCACCGCCCCCACGATCACCCTGCCGGTGCCCGACCCGTTGCCGGAGGACCCCTACGCCGACACCGCCGAGGTGGTGCTGGGCACGATCGCCATCCCCGCCATCGGCATAGAGGACCACCTGCAGTCCGGCATGACCCTGACCGCCATCAACCGGGGGCCCTCCCACTGGCCGGGCACCGCCCAGCCGGGAGAGCTGGGTAACGCCGTGATCGCCGGTCATCGCACCACCTACAGCCGGCCGTTCCGCAATCTGGACCAGCTCCAGCCCGGTGACCAGGTCATCTACACCACCACGGCCGGGACCTTCACCTACGCCGTGGCCGGCACCGAGATCGTGGATCCCGAGGCGGTGCGCATCGCCGATCAGACCGCGGGATACACCTCCACGCTGTTCGCCTGCCATCCGCCCGGCTCGGCGGCGCAGCGCATCGTGGTCCATCTCCAACTGCTCGACGCCAACGGCCAACCAATGGCACCACCCCCACTCAACGTCACCCCCGTCACCGTTCCCCGGGCCTGACCCACCATTCGTCCCGTCCCTCGTCCTTCGCTCGATCCCTCGAGCCGCCGCTCCCCGCCCGCACCCGGCCCGAGGCCCTCCCCATCGTCATTCCCCGTCGCCCCTGGGGCCGTTGCCGACGCCGGTCGGGTGATGGCCTGCTGCAGCCGTTAAGGGCCGTATTCTCGTCGGGTGCGTCGTCGGGCCGGGTGGGTGGTGAACGCCCTGGCCGCAGGGGGCGCCATCGCGTTGGCGATGCCGCCGTGGGGCTGGTGGCCGCTGGCGTTCATCGGCTTCGCGCTGTTCGGATCCCTGCTGGGGGCGCCGCGCCGACGGTCCCGGTTCGTTCGGGGTTGGCTGGTGGGCGCGGCCTGGTTGGTGCCCTCCACGTTCTGGATGGTGGATTTCTCCCTGCCGGGCTATGTCTTCGCCGGAGTGTTCCTGTCGGCGTATGTCGGCGTGGCGGCCGCGGCCGTGCCCCCGTTGGCGCCGCGGAACCCGGGGGCGGAGGTTGGTACCGGTCGGGACACCGGTTGGCGGACCTACCTGGCCCTACCCGCAGCCATCGCCGCCGCGGAGTTCGCCCGGACCACGGTGCCCTTCGGTGGGGTGCCGCTGTCCACGGTGGCCATGACCCAGGCCGCATCCCCGTTGGGCCCGGTGGCCCGCATCGGCGGCGGGGTGGCGTTGACGCTGGTCACGGTGGCGGTGGGCGCGGCGCTGCTGGCGTTGTGGCGTGGGCGGTGGGTGGTGAGCGGCGCCCTGGTGGCGGCGGTGTTGGCCCTGGTCGGGGTGGCCGCCATGGCCCCCGCCGGGACCGATCTGGGGCCGTTGGAGGTGGCGGTGGTGCAAGGCGGGGGACCGCAACGCACCCGGGCCCTCAGCAGCGACGCCCGGGCCGTGTTCGACCGGCACCTGGCCGCCTCCAGCCAGGTAACCCCCGGCGTGGACCTGGTGATCTGGCCTGAAAACGTGCTCGACGTGCGGGGGGCCTTGGACGTGTCCCACGAGCGGGACGAGCTGGTGGCATTGGCGCAACAGCTCCAAGCCCCGGTGGTGGCCGGCATCGTGGAATCGTTTCCCGGCGCGTTCTACAACGCCTCGGTGGTCATCACGCCCGATGGGGACGCGCTGGGCCGCTACGACAAGGTCCGCCGGGTGCCATTCGGCGAGTACGTCCCGTTCCGTGGGGTGATCGACGGGCTCAGCGGCGGCGCGGTGTCCCGGTACGTGCCCAATGACGCCGTCGCCGGTACCGGGCCGGCCACCATCGAAACCCCCGACGGACGGGCCGGCATCGTGATCTCCTGGGAGGTGTTCTTCGAGCGTCGGGCCCGGGACGCCATCGGCAACGGCGGGCAGGTGCTGCTCAACCCCACCAACGGGTCCAGCTACTGGCTCACCATCGTGCAAAGCCAGCAGGTGGCCTCATCCCGGCTGCGGGCGTTGGAAACCGGACGCTGGGTGCTGCAGGCGGCGCCCACGGGCTTCTCCGCGGTGATCGACCCCGACGGCAACGTCCACCAGCGAACCGGGATCAGCGAACGGGCGGTTCTGGAGCAGACCGTGCAGCGCCGCGATGGTTTGACCTGGTCGGTGCGTTTCGGTCCCTGGCCGTGGCTGAGCGTGGCGATGCTGGTGCTGATCGGCGCCAACGTCGCCGCCACCCGAGCAGCGCGTTCGAGGATCAAGACGGTGGCGACGCGCACGGAGCCATCACTCGACCCCACCGAGGTTGACCCCGCCGACCAGGGCACGTTCACAACTCCAGCAGCACCGTCGCCGGGCCCTGGTTGATCAAGGACACCGCCATCTCGGTACGGAACCGGCCGGTGGCCACAGCGGCCCCCAGGCGGCGCAACTCATCCACCACCGCCTGCACCAGCGGCTCGGCCTGTTCCGGCTTGGCCGCATCAACCCAGCTGGGCCGGCGCCCCCGGTCGGTGTTGCCGTAGAGGGTGAACTGGCTCACCACCAGCACCTCGCCCCCGGATTCGGCCACCGAGCGGTTCATGACCCCGTCCTCATCGGGCATGATCCGCAGGTTCCACAGCTTGGCCGCCAGCTTGGCCGCCACCTCCGGCGTGTCCGAGTGGGTCACCCCCACCAACACGCACAGCCCG
>JBJXFH010000109.1:0-33182 GCA_046155365.1 Acidimicrobiales bacterium
GAACTCTTGCCCAACTGGATCGGCCGTGCGGCGTCCCTGCTCCTCGAAAGGCGCCGAGCTGAATGGGCGACGCCGCCCACACCCGATGGCTCGAAATCGAATCCGCTACTACACCCAACGGCTGGCGCGAACGCTGAGCAGGGCGCAAAGCCGGCGTATCGGGGGCTTCTGCACCAAATGGCCGAGTACATCCCGTCGAACGCGCCGAGCCTCGCCTACTCTGACCATCACCGGCGAAGTCGATCTTGGCGGGCGTTCGACACACCCACTACCGCCGCAGCGCCACCAGATCTCGTAATGATGAACTGGACGAGGTCACGCCGGGAAGGGTTGATCAACACGGGACGGTCGCAAACCTTCAGCGCGGAGCGCACAATTCTTCTTGAGTCATCCAAGCAGATCACCACGTGTCCGGAAACATGAGCCAACGACCGACGTCTGGGAGATGCGACGTAAAACTGGGTAAGCGACCGCATCCAGTACGGTGGACCAGCATCGACGCGAGATTTCGAGCGCAGCTCATCCGCATATTTTTTGTGGTGCACAAAGCCTGCATGGTCGCGGCTAAGAGGCACCTCACGCACAATCCAATCGTGAACTCTAAGAACGACCAGAAGCCGATCAAAGGGATCGGAGTTTATCCATGCGGTCTGCGAGATGACCGATTTATCGGTCCGCCCTCTCGCCGGCGAAGTAGGTGGTGAGCATCCCTCAACGTCCGACGAATTTGCGGCCTCTCGCAGAGCCAGGATCAGAGCATCTTTCGTCGGGAAATGACTATAGAACGTCGTAGTCCCGACCTGCGCCCTAGCCAAGATATCACCGAGACGCGCATGGTAGCCGAACTCTTCGATCGCGCTCCAAGCGGCACGCATGAGGTTTACTCGGATCTGCTCGCGCCGCGTTTCTTCTTCGGCGGGACATCTCATGCGCTCGCCCCCCTTTCATCGGTGACTCAGTGTTTCTGGTGACAATTCACCTACTGTGGCGATCGGTGTCCGCACGCAATGCGCCACCCACCGCGCAAGGATCAACGCGCTCGTTGTCCACCCGACCCCGGGGCGCCATGGTCTACCTAGTAGAAAGTGTGACGCATGACATGCTACGTCTCGTGTGTCCCGGTGCCCAGTCCTGTGGCAGACCGATAGCTCGCCTGGTGCTGACGCGGTCCGAACGCCCGCACCCGCTTCGATCTGCTGCGACGAGATGACCGAGGTATGGGCTGAACCTGTGGATCGGCCCACCTGGTGTTGAGCGCCACGCTCGTTGAGATCTCGTCTGTGGGAGCTGATACAAGACATAGTATGTCATGCGTCTTACGCCTTGCCATGTGGTGGGACGGACAGATCGCGCAGGGGTCCCCGCACGATCTGAATAGGGCAAATGCGGTGGACGAGCCGATCGGCAGCGGCGTCGCGGCCGGGGCGGCCCCGAGCGGACCGGGCCGAGTTGTCGGAACTGGCCCGCCTGCGGGAGGACAACGCCCGGCTGACCGCCACGATTGTCGAGCAGGCCATCGAGTTGGAGGCACTGCGGGGAAAAGCGAGCTGGGCTTGAGCGGCCCGGTCCCGGCTCGTGTCGACGCGGCCGTCAAGACTGCCCTCCTTGTCCTGGTCGCCGACGCGGTCGCAGCGGGCTGGCCGTTGTCGCGGGTCTGTGGGCTCCTCGAGTTGGACCGGGCCCGGGCGTGGCGCTGGCAGCACCGCCAGATCGCCGGCCGCCTCGACGACGCCCGGCCCGGCGGGAACCCCGTCCACGGCCTCCTGGGCTGGGAAGAGACGGAGATCCTCGCCCTGTTCTAGTGGTATGTCCCGCAAATAGGTGGTGATTGTGGTAGTGTTTGGGTATGCGCCCTGCCACACCAGCCTTAGTGATGTCCGATGGTCAGCGTGCAACGTTGGAGGCGTTGTCGAGATCGCAGACGACGCCGCATCGGGAGGTGGTGCGAGCGAAGGCGTTGTTGTTGGCTGGCGGCGGGGTAGCTAACACGGCAATCGCCCGGGAGGTGGGGGTGAGCCCGGCGACGGTAACGCGGTGGCGGGAGCGGTTTGCTGATGAGGGGTTGGCGAAACTCGGAACGGTTCGTGCTGGTCGAGGTCGAAAGGCGACGATCCCCCAAGACAAGATCGATGAGATCGTCCGACTGACGAACGACGCCAAGCCCGATGGGGAGACCCATTGGTCGTGCCGCACGATGGCGGACAGGGTTGGGGTGTCGAAAGCGACGGTGCAGCGCGTGTGGTCGGCGCGGGGGTTGAAACCCCATCTCGTGAAGACGTTCAAACTGTCGAATGACCCACGGTTCGAGGAGAAGCTCATCGATGTTGTCGGTCTCTATCTTGATCCGCCGGACAAGGCTGTCGTGTTGTGCATGGATGAGAAGTCTTCGGTGCAGGCGCTAGACCGGACACAGGCGTCGCTACCGATGGTCAAGGGCCGGGCCCAGACCATGACGCATGATTACAAGCGTAATGGCATGACGACGTTGTTCGCGGCGTTGGACGTGCTCACCGGGAAGGCTATTGGTTCGTGTATGCCACGGCATCGTCACCAGGAATTCTTGAAGTTCCTCAGAACCATCGACAGGGAAGTGCCGAAGGGATTGGCGATCCACATGATCCTTGACAACTATGCCACTCACACACATCCCGATGTCGTCAAATGGCTCAGCTCCCACCGCCGCTTTCATCTGCATTTCATACCGACTTCGTCGTCGTGGCTGAATCTCGTGGAACGATGGTTCCGTGAACCGACCGACAAAGCGCTACGCCGTGGGGTGTTCCACTCCGTCCCAGACCTGATCGCGAAGATTGAGGAATACATGGCTGCGCACAACGCCAAAGGCACTTCCCTCGTCTGGACCGCTACCGCAGACCAGATACTGGCCAAGGTCGCCCGCGGGCGAGTGGCCCTCGCAAACATCCACCAACACTGAGACACACCACAGCTTGATTGATCATGTCGCCCAGCAGATCAACGAGATAAAGAGGCGCGTGGGTATCCAGAAGGCGCAGGTGGCGAAGTCGATTGAGCGGAACCAGGACGAGATCAACGAGTACCTCCGGTCCGCTGGCTACAAGTACGCTGTGCGGATCGAGTCCAGCGGCTACTCCTACCGGATGATCCTTGAACACCAGCATGCTCCGGGTCACCTGGAAGCTGCTGGCAGCCATCTGAGTTTCGGCGAGCGTAACGCCTTCGCGCTCCTTCTGTTCATGCATCAGGCCCGCCGCGACGCGCCTGACCTCGTTGTCCTCGACGATCCCGTGTCGAGCTTCGACAAGACAAAGAAGTTCGCCATCCTTCACAAGCTCTTTCACGGCAAGCAGAGCCTCCGGGGATTCACCACGCTGCTCCTGACCCACGACATTGAGCCTGCGATCGACATCGTCCGAACGGCGACATCGGGGCAGTTCCAGGCAGCCGCCCCCGCCGTTCATTTCCTCCAGAGCAGGGACGGCCAGGTGGAGGAGAAGCCCATCAAGCCAGCGCACATCATGACGTTCTCTCAGGTCTGCGACGCGAACATCGGCTCATCCGCCGACCCGGTAATCAAGTGCATCTACCTCCGCCGCCGCTACGAGGTCCACGGCGAGCGCAGGGCGGAATACGACGTTCTCTCAAGCCTTCTCCACGTTCGCGATGAGCCCAGCTCGAAGAGCGAGCAGGGGGAGTTCATTCCTCTGAACGGGGAGGAGCGCGAGCATGCGATCGCCGAGATCCAGAAGGTCATCCCCGGCTTTGACTACGACGCGCTACTCGCGCAACTCAAAGACCGGGAGGTCCTGAAGGCCAAGTTCGCGCAAACGAACGTGGGCTACGAGAAGGTCCAGATTTTCCGCATCGCCTCCGCGCTTGACCCCGATGCCACGGCGGGCGATGCCGCCTTAAAGAAGTTCGTCAATGAGTCCTACCACATCGAGAACGAGTACGTGATGCAGTTAAACCCGCGCGAGTTCGATGCAGTCCCGGAGCATGTCGTCCAGGCGTGTGCGAACCTGCTCGCGTAGGGCGTCGGAGGCCCGGATCCGGGTCCAGTTGGGGGACGAGGCGGCCGGTGACGGCGGCGGCGAGGATGGCGTCGGCCGGCATCGCCGCCGAGCGGCTGGAGCAGTTTCGGGCCCGCCTGCGCGAGGGCCTGCGGGCCGGAGCGGTCGCCGTCGGCTTGGGGTGCTGGGCGAGTTCCTGGCCGCCGAAGCCAACGAGGAGGCTGGCCGAGGGGCCGGCACACCTCGAGCCGGGCAGCGGTTCGGCACCCTCTTGATGGTGGAAGGTGGGCCCGAGCCCGTGGGGGACGGGGATGACGGGCGGCAAGATCACGGAAGCTCGCGTTCGTCACTAAGCCTGAACGGGTGAGGTGCCTCGATCCGAGCGGCTTCAGGACAGTCCTGCACCGCCCGCATCCCGAGGGACCCCGCTCCGGGCCGTCGGGCTCCGGCTGCTCATCGAGGGAGAGCCGGCCGACTGGCTCCGAGCCGTCCGCTACGGCGACGTATCGTTTTGACGCGTGTGCTGAGGGTTAGGAACGCACCTCCGGCACGGAGACCTCAACGTCGCTGGTCAGAGCGTTGGTCCGGAGGTTGGGGCTTTTGTCCGAGGGACATGAGACCATGGACTCTTCGGGCCCGTTGAGGAACTTTCACGGACCGGTGGGGTTGGGTTGCGCTGTCGGCCGCAGTTCGCCGGCGTGCTGGAGTCATGGGGTCGATCAGTCGTCCTGTCGGGCGGGGCGGTTGTAGTCGGTCGGGTCCCGGCGATCCTGCGCCTGACCGCCCGAGGATTCGGAAGGCGGCGGTACCAGTGGATGCGCTGCTCGTTGTCCGCGGTGTTGCGAGATCGAGCCTGAAACCTCGATCCGTCAGGCGGTGCTGTTCCGGCGGCGGTTCCCTGCCTGGGGGCGCTTCGGGTTGTCGGCGTTCTACGCCCGATCCGATCACGAGGTACTCGATCTCGGAGAGGACAGGCTCGTGGCCTTTGAGACGCTGTTCGTCTACTCGCTCGCTGAGGTGGTGGGTGCCGGGTTCGAAGTCGTGCCGACCTATCGGAGTCCGCACGTGACGATCACCTTCTACGATGATGTCGAGCTTGGTGTGGCCCGGCTGCTCGCAGTACCACATCTGGTGGTCGTCAACCCGGCGTCCCGGAAGGAGGACAATTCGTGAAGATCGATCTGTTCGTGGATTTGAACACCGAGGACGATACCGGCCTGCCGTGGAGCTACATCGATCAGGCTGAAGACCCGTCGAAGGTAGTCCCGGGCCGTCTGATTGTGGTCGGGGCAGGCTCGGCCAAGGCCATCGCTGAGGTTGTCGACGTCGACGTCGATGGACTCGTGCACGTGCCGCCGCTTCCCGGACCCGTCACGTCGGACCGACTCGAGCGCGCCGCACAGAAGATCTAACAACGGCGAATTCTGCCCAGGCAACGACGTCGCGGCTTGAGCCTCCAACTGGGACCTTGGAGTATGAATCCCCAGCTCATCTCCTATGCGGCCTGGTACCACCCCTCCGCCGGGCCGCGTGGGGTTATGGGTCGAGTCGCCCCTCCGACACCAACCCTGACTACACCGGGTGGCAAGCGACGCCGATGGTCGAGCATCTGTTGTCTGCGGGAGCGTCGACCGTCGAGGCTTGCCAGGTTGGGGTGCCATAGATGGTGCTTGCTGATCCGAACGGCAACGAGTTCTGCGAACGTGATCCCGTGACCGATGCAGGGGTCGTGGGCCGCTGCGGCAATCCTTGTCGATGCGACCGACCCGGTGGGGCTGACCGGCTTCTGGGACCATGCCGCTGGACAGGGCCGGGCTCCTGCAGCAAGGACGTCGTGTCGCTGCACCCGGCTGATGGCCACCCAGACCAGATCGAGAACGGCCGATTGGTCGTGTCCAGCCCGACGCTGACCCGCGAGGTAGCGGCCGTCCGGCGTGTCGCATCGATGCCCAGATGATCGGTGTCTGCCACGGGCCAGAAGCGTCGTGGCGGCGCTCGCAGGGTCCGGCGCGACGAGTTCACGGTCCGTCCTGGTCGCGGTCGCTCCCATGGCGCCGTGCCCTCGTCGTGCCCTCGTGAGCGGACATCTGCGGGCACGAGCGGACTCCAACGGTAACCAGAAAACCACAGTTGACCTGGTCTAATGCGGATCGTCCCTGATCAGGCGGGGTGACCAGTTTGCCCTTACAAGGCAGATGCCGGGGGCCTGAGTCCAGCGCCTACGCTGCGGCAGTCCGCTCTGTCCCCTGTCCCCTGTCCCCTGTCGCCGTAGATGCCGATCCCATCTCATGGCATCTAATGGTCGGCGGACCAATAGTGGAGCGCTGGCGCCGGCGATGGTGGCGATCGTCAGTGAGCGGCTCGATACCTTCGACCCTCCGGATGCAAGCTGGCGACGGTGGTTCACTTCGCAGACCATGCCGTGAAGCCGGGACCCGCGTCGCTGGATCGTGTGGTTCGACCGGCTACTCGTCGACCGCATATGCGACGCCTCCACCACGCTGACGTGCCTTCGGTGCTGCTACGGCTGGAACGTGGTCATGCACAGCGTCTCTTGCAACACTGGATCGGGACGAGCTGCCGTCGCCTGTCAGCGGTGCGCGAGCTAACAGGGAGCGACCGAACCCGGCGGGTTGGGGTCGATCCTTCCCACGATCTTCCCACAGCCTTCCCACAGCCTTCCCACAAACTACGGCGAACAGGGGTCAGTAAGGGAGAACAGCGGGGAATCGGCCGCGGAGGTAGATATCGCTCACCACTGCCACTGACCAGCTAAGATGGCCCCTAGCAGGCGGTTGGAAGAGGCGCCCCCGACAGGATTCGAACCTGTGACCTGCGGTTTAGGAAACCGTTGCTCTATCCCCTGAG
Source organism: Acidimicrobiales bacterium (assembly GCA_046155365.1). GTDB lineage: Bacteria > Actinomycetota > Acidimicrobiia > Acidimicrobiales > CAIXPF01 > CAIXPF01. The sequence goes on from JBJXFH010000109.1 coordinate 6,858, forward strand.
CTACGGGGGCACATCAAGCAGGGCAGCTTACCCAGGGGCGATTGGTGCGGCTGGATTCGGCGTTGGCGAGGTGCCGTGAGCGTCGCCGGTTGGGACGCCTTGTGCGGCGGCATTGACCTCGGTCGGTGAGGTGTTCGGGGCGTCGTTTCGCGGTCTCGCTCGTAGAGTGACGGGGCGATTGCCCGAGACCGTTGTTGGGCCGCCCATATTGGGGGGAGGCGCAGCCACGGTCCGTCTGAGGAGTATGCCCAGTGATTCGTCGAGCATTCCGCTCTACGCCGTACCGCAACCGTGCGCTGCCATCGGCCGTAGCGCTGACGTTGATCGGCGGGGTGTGCAGCGCCATCCTGGGTTTCGCCAGCCCCGCCAACGCCGTGGATGGCCCCACCCCCGACACCATCGCCGCAGGCCACGACCATTCTCTGGTGGTGCGCTTCGATGGCTCGGTGTGGGCCTTCGGATCGAACACGTACGGTCAGTTGGGCACTGCGGCCGGCAGCACCGGCAGCGATCCCCACCCCACCCCGGCGCAAGTTCCGGGCCTCACCGACGTTACCGACGTGGCCGCGGGCTTGGGGTCTTCGCTGGCGCTGCGGGCCGATGGGACCGTGTGGGGCTTCGGCTTCAACGATCTGGGGCAGTTGGGAACCGCCACCAACAACGGCACTACGAACGACAACCCGGTGCCGACGGTGGTGCCCGGCCTGACCGACGTGACGGCCATCGCTGCCGGTGAAACCCACTCCTTGGCCCTGCGCTCGAACGGCACCGTGTACGGCTTCGGTGGTAACGAGTTCGGCCAGTTGGGCACCACCGCCAACATCACCCCCAACCCCACTGCCACCGTGGTTCCGGGCCTGTCCAACATCACGGACATTGCAGCGGGATCTGCTCACTCGTTGGCGGTGCGCAACGATGGGACGGTGTGGGCGCTCGGCCTGAACGAGTTCGGGCAGTTGGGCACCACCACCAATAACGGCGCCAGCGTTGCCAACTCCGTGGCCACCCAGGTGCCCGGCCTTACCAACATTGTGGCTGTGGCCGCTGGTAAGCATCATTCGCTGGCGTTGGCGGCGGATGGCACGGTCTGGGCGTTCGGCCTGAACGACTTCGGGCAGCTGGGCTCCACGTCGAACCTCGGCGCCTCGGTGGCCAACCCGACTCCCGCCGTTATCGCCGGCCTTTCCGGAGTCATCGCCATCGAGGCCGGTGATAGCCATTCATTGGCCGTGCGCGCCGATGGGTCCACGTGGAGCTTTGGGTCCAACCAGTTCGGGCAGCTGGGCCGTTCCGGCAACAGCGGCAACACGACGCCCAATCCCGTGCCGGCGCAGATCACCAGCCTGTCCGACGCCACCTCTGTATCCGGCGGTGACTCGTACTCCTTCTCGCTTCTGGTGACCGGCTCGGTCCGCGGCTTCGGGGTCAACAACGTGGGCCAGTTGGGCACCACGGTCAACTCCGGTTCAACGAATGCCAACGCCGCACCGTTGCTTTCCTCGGTGGCCGGCGTGAACCAGCCGGGTGGCGGTCTGGTGTCGGTGGTTCCGGCTCGACTTCTGGATTCCCGGCCGGGTCAGGCAACGGTGGACAGCCAATCCGCCGGTCAGGGCCTGCGCAGTGAGGGAACCGTTACCGCCCTGCCCGTCCTCGGCCGAGGCGGGGTGCCCTCGGATGCGTCGGCGGTAGTGTTGAACGTCACCGTCACCGAGGGGACCGGCCTGGGATTCGTCACGGTATGGCCCTGTGGCGCCGATCGTCCGTTGGCCTCCAGCTTGAACTTCGTGGCCGGCCAGACGGTGCCCAACGCGGTCCTTGTCAAGGTGGGCACCAACGGGCGGGTTTGTTTCTACAACGAGGGCGCTGACGTGCAGTTCATCGCTGACGTCACCGGGTACTTCCCGGCTGGTGGCGCCTTCGGTTCGGTGGTCCCCGCTCGATTGTTGGATTCCCGTCCCGGTCAGGCCACCGTTGACGGCAATACGTCCGTGCAGGGGATTCGCCCGGCCGGTACCACCACCACGCTGCAGGTGGGCGGGCGGGGCGGGGTGCCCAGTGATGCCTCAGCGGTGGCGTTGAACGTGACCGCCACCGAGGGCACCGGCTTGGGATTCGTCACGGTATGGCCGTGTGGGACCGATCGCCCGTTGGCGTCGAACCTGAACTTCGTGGCCGGCCAGACCGTCCCCAACGCGGTCATCGTCAAGGTCGGTACCAGCGGCACGGTGTGTCTGTACAACGAGGGCGCCAGTGTCAATCTCATCGCTGACGTGACCGGATACTTCCCTGCCGGTGACGCTTTCGGTACGCTCGTGCCGGCCCGTTTGTTGGATTCCCGCCCGGGCCGGGCCACCGTTGACGGCCAGGCCGCGGCAGAGGGTGTTCGCCCCGCCGGGTTTACCACCACGCTGCCGGTCACCGGTCGCGGCGGGGTACCCGGTGATGCCTCGGCGGTGGCGTTGAACGTGACTGTCACCGAGGGGACCGGCTTGGGATTCGTCACGGTATGGCCGTGTGGGACCGATCGTCCGTTGGCGTCGAACCTGAACTTCGTGGCCGGTCAGACCGTGCCCAACGCGGTTATTGTCAAGGTCGGTACCAGCGGCACGGTGTGTCTGTACAACGAAGGCGCCAGCGTCAATCTCATCGCTGACGTCATCGGCTACGTCCCCGCAGCGTGACCGCCCCCGGTCTCAGGGCGCCTGTTCCCCGGACTGGTATTCGGCGTAGCTGGCGTAGTTACGGCCCAGGAACCAACGCTGGTATTCGCCATAGGTGATGGGCGGGTGCAACGCCGGATGGTCCTTACTCACACATGTGGGCAGGGCCTCCACCATGGCATCGTCCCGGGCGCCGTAGAAAAACGGCATGGCATATCGATCGGTACCGGAGGCGTTCATCACTCGATGCGCGGTGGACAGGAACCGGTCATTGGTCCAACGTCGCAGGATGTCACCGGAATTGATGAGAAAGGACCGGGGCAGCGCCGGCGGCTCTATCCAGTCGTGACCTTCAGGACGGATCCACAGACCCGGCACATCGTTGGCCGGCAGCAACGTCATGAACGAGCTGTCGGTGTGCGGCGCCAGACCCCATTGGCTGTCCTCGTGGTCCACCAGCGGATAGTGCGAGAGACGCAGCGTGGTGCTGGGCTGCTCGAAGGCCGCATCGAAAAAGTCCGGCGCCAGGGACAACGACGCGGCGTACAGCGGCAGCAGCGAACGGGCGAAGGCGGTCATGGCATCGAGGTAGCGCTCCACGGTGGTCTGGAACCCATCCAACGGGGGCCACTGGTTGGCATCGCGATACCCGCCCCGATGCATGAAAAACGCGGCGTTGAGGTTCGGCTTACGGATCTCGCCAGCGATGGCAGAGGCGTAGGACGTGCCCCCACCCAGGGTCAGATACCCACCCTGACGGGCGCTCATGGGCATGGCTTCTTTCACCGGGTCCGGCAGCGCGTGGAGACGTCGGGCACATTCGTACACCGAATCCACCATGGCCCAGTCGATCCCGTGATTGACCACGAAGAAGAACCCGATCTCCTCCAGCGCCGAACGCAGCCCGTTGGCCAAGGCCTTCTCGGCCCCGTCTTCGCCCGCCAGCCACGGGCCGAGGTCCAGCACCGGCACCGGGCCGAGGCGGGGATCCGAGCCGACCACACCGTGCGTCATCATCGAGGTCATGGTCCGGAGTCTTGCAGCTGGCACTCCGAGGTTGCCGACCAACCACGCAGCGCGGTGGCGGGAGATCCCCGGCCGGGCCCACAACAGGACCATCGGCCTAGCTGATCAGGGCGTTGTTTGGACCGGCTGAGGGATTGTGGTTCAGCCAAGCCCCGCCCTCGCCGAGGAAATCCGCGAATCGCCATGTTGCTCGCCTCGCCCTCGCCGACCACGAAGAGTGGTACCCAACCGGGAACGCCCCCGTTGGCCGCCTTCACCACGTCTGACCCCGCCGACACCTCGGTGAGCGGCGGGTCGGAGGCGGGCCTCGGGTCCGGCTTTGAGGAAGGGGCCAGCCGCCGCTCAGGCCGGATCGTGCCTGCCGCCGTGTTGCGCCTGGCCCGGCTGTGGTGGGCATTGGGCGCGGTGGCGTTGGTCTCGGCGGTGCTCCTGCCTTCTGCCGCCGCCGTCGCCGGTACGGTCGGGCTGGCGTTGGCCGCGCTGTGCGTGGTGACCGCTTGTGCGGCGCGGGGGATCGGCGCCAACAGCCCCTGGGCCACATTGGCGGGCGTCATCGCGCTGCACGCTGTGGGGTTGGGGGCCAGGGAGTTGCCGGTGGCGTCCACCGCGGCCTCAGTGCTGTCATTGCTGTTGGTGTTGGAGAGCCTGCGCCGGCTCCGTCGCAGCCAGGGCATCGACCGCGGTTCGCTGATGGACGCCGCCACAATCTGCTGCGCCGTGGCCGCCATCATGTCCGAGGTGCTGTGGGCGCCGCTGCTGCAGGACGGGGTCACCTCCTTCGAACTGCGGGTCGTGATCGAAAACCTGGCCGGGATGGTGGTGCTGTCCCTGCTCGCCTACCTGCTGCTCACCAACGTGTCGCTACGGCTGCGATCATCGCGGCGGGTGGTGCTGGGCCTGCTGGCGAGTGTGGGCGCGCAGTGGCCGTGGGGGTTGCTCATCGCGGCCGTCCCCCGGATCGGGCCGGATCTCTCCACATCGTGGGCCGGTCCCGGTAGCGCCACCGTGCTGGTGGCCGCCGGGCTCACCATGGCCACGGGGGCGTTGCACCCCACTATGACCCAACTCGGCCAGCAGAGCGGCGGTGGCAAGCTCACCGAGCGGCGGCTGGCCCTCTTGGGCTTGTGTGGGGTGGTCCCGCTGGCGTTGTTGGTGCTGCAACTGCGCTTTGAACCGGGGGTGTGGCCCCTGGCGATCTGCGGCGCCGTACTGATCAGTTTGCTGGTGGCCCGGCTGGGCACCGTACTGAGCGGTAGGGACGATGATCACCGCCGGGACACCGCGCTCAAGGCCGGTCTCACGGCGCTGGTGGTGGCCACCGACAACAGCACCATTGAACTGGCCGTGGTGCTGGCCGCCCGCAACCTGTTGGAGGACCGGGGCGCCACCATTCGCCTGTTGGACATTGACGGCGCGCTGGGCACCCCGGTGGCGGTGTTCGGCCCGTCCAATCGGGGCGCGGCACCGCAGGCCGTGCTGGCAGCGATGCGACCGGAAGATGAGCGGCCCTGGTTGTTGTGCGTGGTGGTCCCCTCCTCCAAAGGTCCCGACGCCCTGCTGGCCGCGGTGCTGGCCCGCAATCCGTCCCCCGCGCTGCTCGAGGCGTTCCAGACCCTGGCCGGTCAGCTGGGCCTGGCCCGTGAGCGCTCGGCCATGGCCGAGGCCATGCACCGCCGTCATGCCGAGCGGCGTCTGGCGGCCCTGGTGCAAAACGCCTTTGATGTCATCACCATCCTGGATCATTCCCTCACCATGCAGTTCCAGAGCCCGTCGGTGACCGCGGTGTTGGGTTATACACCTGAAGAAGTGCTGCACCATGACTTCCGTTCGCTGCTGCACCCCGATGACGCCGCCAACGTGGAAGCACAACTGGAGCATCTGGCGTCCGGATCGGCCCGCTCCGGCACCCGCATCGACTGTCGTTTGCGTAATAGCCGCGAGGAGTGGCTGGAAGTTGAGATCATCGCCACGAACTTGCTGAGTGACCCTGACGTGGCGGGCCTGGTGCTCAACATCCGGAACGTCAGCGAGCGAAAGACCCTGGAACAACAGCTCATCCGTCAGGCCTTCCACGATCCGCTCACCGGGCTGGCCAACCGGGTGCTGTTGGCCGATCGGGTGTCTCATGCCCTGGTGGCCACCGCCCGTGGTGGCCCTCAGCCAGCGGTGTTGTTCATTGATCTCGATGACTTCAAAATGATCAATGACAGCCTCGGTCACCCTGCCGGGGATCGGCTGCTGGTGGAAATATCAGAGCGGCTGGTGACCTGCCTGCGTCCAGGGGACACCGCGGCCCGCATGGGGGGCGACGAGTTCGCGGTGCTTTTGGAGAATGCCGGCAGTCTCACCCCCGAAGCCATGGCCGAGGTGGCCAACCGGGTGCTGGAGGCCATCTGCGTGCCGTTGGTGTTGGAAGGTGCGGAGATCACCCCCCGGGCCAGCGTTGGCGTGGCGTCCGGTACCGACGCCAACAATGCCAACGATCTGCTGCGCAACGCCGATCTGGCCATGTACATCGCCAAAGCCCAAGGCGGTGGGCTCTCGTTGTTCGAACCCTCCATGCATGACAGCGCCCGGCGGCGTTTGGAGTTGCAGGCCGAGCTGACCAGGGCCCTGGACCGCGAAGAGTTCGAGCTGCACTACCAGCCCATCGTGACCTTGGCCGTGGACGGGGTCAGCGCCGATCCGGCCGCCCTCATCGCCACGCCGCGGGTGATGGGAGTGGAGGCGCTGGTGCGCTGGAACCATCCGGTGCGCGGCATGGTGGCCCCCGCCGAGTTCATCCCGCTGGCGGAAGAAACCGGCCTGATCGTGGCGCTGGGCCGTTGGGTGATGGAGGAAGCCTGCCGCACCGTGGCCGGGTGGGCCGAGCGGGGCCTGATGTCGGGCCTGTCCCTCACCGTCAACGTCAGCGCCCGGCAATTGCAGGAACCGTCGCTGGTGAACGATGTTTCTTTGGCCATCGCGGCCTCGGGGATCGATCCCAGCTGGCTGGTGATCGAGATCACCGAAAGCGTGGTGATGCACGACACCGCGGCCAGTGTGGGCTGGTTGCACGCCCTCAAGCAGCTCGGACTGCGCATCGCCATCGACGATTTCGGCACCGGGTATTCCTCACTGGCCTATCTCCAGACCTTCCCCATCGACGTCATGAAGATCGACCGGTCATTCGTCACCGGATTGGGTGGCGATCCCAAGGCCGCCGAGCTGGTCCGAGCGGTGCTCAACCTGTCCGATTCTTTGGGTATGACGACGTTGGCCGAGGGTATCGAGACCATCGAGCAGCTGGTGGAACTGCAACGGCTGGGCTGCCAGCTGGGCCAGGGTTATGTGTTCGCCCGGCCCATGTCGGCGTCGGCGTTGGTGGGCTCCATTGAGAGCGGATCGCTGATCATGGCCAAACCCGGTCCGGCGCTGTCCGCGGGACCAGCGATGGCGGCCCTCAGCCCACCCCGGGGTTGATGGGGGCGTCAGCGATGATATTGGCGGCCGCCAGGGCATCGAGCGCCGCGGTATCCAAGCCCAAGAGGTCCCCGAGTACCTGACGGGTGTGCTCCCCGAATGTCGGCGCCGGCTGGCGGGGCGCAGTGTCAACCCCCAGCAGCCGCCAGGACGGGCCCGGCTGGCGCCATCGGTCCGGCATGCGGGGATGGGGGAGTTCAGTCCAGAATCCCCGGGCCCGCAGGTGGGGATCATCGAGCACCGCCACCATGTCCAGCACCCGGCTGGCGGCGATGCCACGGTCCTGCAGAACGGCCACCGCCTCCGCCGCCGGCTGCGGCGCGGCCCACGCCGCGATCACCGCATCGATCTCGTCATGGCGGGCTTGCCGCGAGGATTGCTCCAGATCGGTCCAGTCGGGTCGCTCCAGGAGCCCACACAACGAAACCCATTGGTTGTTGTCCAGCACGGACAGGGCGATCCACTGCTCATCGATGGGCTGCGCCGGCAACGTGGTGCTGGGTTTGTACTGACGCAGCTCGTCTTGGCAACGGTACGCCCCGCGGATGGCCACGCCGTGGGGGTCGCGGTTGCCGTGCAGGGTGGGCTGGGGTTGGCGATGAGCGGCCACGAAGGCGGACCCGGCCAAGGTGGCCGCCACCTCCCGTTGGGCCAGGTCGATGATGGGCGCCGGCCCGCCCCGGTGACGCTGCAACAAACCCAGCATCACGGCACCCGCCGCCGCCACCCCCGCTACCGGATCGCCGTAGGACACGCCGCACTTGTAGGGGACGGCGTCGCTCTCCGGGCCTGTGTCGGCCCCGGCGTCGGTGCCCCCGGGCCGCTGATAGCCGGTGAGGGAGGTCAACCCCGACATCATCTCGATGACCGGCCCGAAGCCCACCAGGGCCCGGTCGGCTCCGGTCTTGCCGAACCCGGCCATGGAAACCACCACCAGGTTGGGGTTGGCGGCCCGTAACACGTCATAGGGGAGCTGCAACGTATCCAAGACGTCAGCGCGATAATTCTCCAGAAGAACATCGCAATGTTGCAAAAGGTCCAGGAAGATCTCACGTCCCTTGGCCTGGGCCAGATCCAAGGTGACGGACTTCTTGGAGCGGTTATACGTGTTGAAGTAATAGCTGGAGTTCCACGGCTCGGGCACTCCGGGCTGGGTGATCAGCGTGCGGATGTTGTCCCACGCCGAGGGCGATTCGATCTTGAGGACCTCCGCTCCTAGGTCACCCAACAGCTTGGTGGCCACCGGTCCAGCCCACATCATGGACAGATCCGCAACCCGGATCCCTTCCAACGGTCGTCGCTTCATGGCCGGCCCCATCGCTTCAGAATCTCGTTGACGGTGTGATCCACGGTGTGACTCACGGTCTGTTCCAGGGTCTGCTCGGACGTTGACGCGGACGTTGTGGGTGAAGACGCCAACGGTCCGCCGCCCTGCCAGCTCACCCCGGGAAAGGGCCGGCCCGGCACCCGAACCTCACCGTGGCCGGTCAGGACCGTGTCGAAGAAGGCCCGGTCCGCCAGCGCCGCACTCGAGAGCAACTCCGCCGGGGTCCGTACCTTCCCGAATGGTATTTTGCGTTCGGCGCCGAGGCGGGCCAGGTCATCGCCGGTGTGGTCGACCATGAAACTCAAGATGTACGCCGACAGTTCCTCGTCGTTTTCCAGGCGTTGAACGGGATTACGAAAGCGTTCCTCTTCCAGGGTGTCGATACCGAGGTGCTCGCCCACCAACTTGAACAGTGCCGGCACCTGTCGCTCCAGGCAGAACACCCCGCCATACCCATCGGCACAGGGATAGAGCGCCCATACCGCCCGGTGGTAGTTGCCGAAACGCAGCGCCGCCGGTTCACCCATGGCCGCGGCCGGTGCGTACAGCTCCAGTGACGATGCCAAACATTCCTGGACGGAGATATCCACCCAGTCCCCCTCGCCCTGCACCACCGCCCCGTAATAGGTGCTGAGCGCGGCGGTGAAGGCGTGCAGGCCGGCAAAGGCCAGGGCCTGGGCGCCCCCGGTCACCAGCGGCGCCGCGGTGGGATCCCCGGTGAGGGACATGGTGCCACCGGCGGCGAAGGCCACCAGATCATCCGCCGGCAGGAACCGGTCCGGCCCGCTCTGACCGAAGGGGCTGATGGTCACCGCCACCAACTGCGGGTTGCCCGCCCGCCAGGCGGCGATGTCGAATCTGCCGGGAACCCCGTCCACGATGACCAACTCCGCCGCGCTGACCAGGCGTTCCAAGTGCCGGGCGGGGTCCATCGCCCGCGCCCCGCCGGACAGATCGATCCGTTCCTTGCCCGGCAGCAGGTAGGTGGCCTGGTCCGCGTCCAGGGTCCAGTCGCCCGGTGCCGGTCGGTCGGCGCCCTCCACCCGGACCACATCGGCTCCGTACCCCGCCAGCAGGTGGGCGCAGTACGCGGCGGAGAAGCCACCGGCAATCTCGATGACCCGCACACCTTCAAGGGGCGGCGAGAGTTGCTTCGCGGGCTCGCTGGCAGGACGTTCCATGGCCGCCGGACGTTAGCGTAGGACCCCCGGCCGCCTCCCGGACCACCCCCGCACCGATCAGCGACCTCGGCGTGCCAACATCAAGGCAATGACGTCCCCGCAACCAATCGGCAGCCATCCCGAGCGGCCGCTGCTGCTACTCACCAACGATGACGGGATCGACTCAATCGGCCTGCACGTGTTGGCCCGAGCCATGGTCCGGTTCGGGGAGGTGCTGGTGGTGGCCCCCGACGGCGAGTACTCCGGTGCCAGCGCCGCACTGGGCCCGCTGCACCTCATCCATCCCGAGGTCCGGGAGTGCCACATCGAAGGTGTCCCGCGGGCCTTCAGCGTGGCCGGTCCGCCGGCGTTGTGCGCCATGTTCGCCGCCCTCGGGGCCTTCGGTGCCAAGCCGGACCTGATCGTGGCCGGCATCAACCCCGGCGCCAACGTGGGCCGGGCGGTGTACCACTCCGGCACGGTGGGCGCCATCCTCGCCGGACGGGGCCGCGGCATCAGCGGGGTGGCCGTCAGCCAGGAGGTGGCCGACGTCGCGGTGGAGGGTCAGGGCGACGAGAACACGCTGCGGTCCCAGCGCTGGGAGGACGCCGCCGAGGTGGCCGCGGTGGTGGTGGGCGCGCTGCTGGCCGGGGGGTTGCCGGCGGATCCGGTGGTGGTCAACCTCAACGTTCCCAATCGGCCGGTGGCGGAGATGACGGGCTGGCAGGTGAGCGAGGTGGCCACCCAACCTCCCCGGACCATGGCCACCGCCCGGCTGATGCCACGCCCCGGGCACACCGGCAGCTATCACGTGGAGATGATCTGGGGTGATCCCGTCATGCTCCCGCCGGAAACGGACTCCGGGGCCATCGTGGCCGGCAAGGTGGCCCTCAGCTACCTCAGCCGCCTGGATCACGTCCCGGAGCGGCAGCTGCCGTTCATCACTGATGCGCTCGATCGTCACCTGCCCCGGGTCGAATAGGTCCGGGTCTGACAGAGAGGGCCCGATGAACCAATCCGCCGCAAGGAGGCCAGGGGACGTGTAGGTTCGCAGCGGCATCGGTCAGGGCGATTGCCAGGCACGAAGGGTTGGGATCAATGGCGTTGCACCCAGACGCAAAGCTCGATCATCTGCGAGCGGTGCGACTATTTCGTAACTGCAGCCACAAGCAACTCGAGCATGTTGCGTCCATCGTTGACGAGATCGACGTGGAGGCCGGCCGGGTGCTCTGCAAGCAGGGCGAATCAGGCCACGAGGCCTTTGTCATCGTGTCCGGCGAGGCATCGGTGGTGTCGGACGGCGTCACCTTTGACAACGTCGGGCCGGGCACCTTGGTGGGCGAGATCAGCCTCATCGACCACGGTCCCCGAATGGCCACCGTTACCGCGGCCACCCCCATGCAGCTGATGGTGGTGCCCGGCAACCGCTTCGCACAGCTGCTGGAAGAGGTACCGGGTCTGCCGGTGGTCATCATGCGGGACCTGGCGTCGATCCTGCGCTCGCACAACCATCACTAACAGTCACTAACAGTCACAAACAGTCACAAACAGTCACAAACAGTCACAAACGCCCGGGGCAGGTCAGCCGCCCTTGGCCTCTTGGCGTTTCTTGGCCCGTTCCAGCAAGTGGGCCGGTACGCGGGAGGCTGCCTTCGATGGGGCTTCCTCCGCCGCGGCGACCGGAGCCTCCACTTTGGCGCTGGCGGCGGCCACGGCAGCGGCGGCGGTCTGTTCCTCACGGTGACGCTGGTAATCGTCCCACTGCTTGGATCGGACCAGCGCTTTCTGATCAATGGATCCCAGGTCGGTGCCGTTGTCGAAGAACACCCAATAGCGGGTCCAGGTCAGGCCGTTCACCAGCTTGACCTTGCCGGTGGTCCCCACCGGTACACCGGCGAGGTCCTCGGTGGCACGGACGCTATCGCCCTTGCGGAACGGCGTGTCGAAGTTGACGGTCTTGGAAGCCATAGACGCGGGTGAACGGTAGCGGCGTGGCACCGAAATTCCGAAACTCCGCCCCGTTAAGGGTCAGGACCGGCCGGATTCGTTGCCCGTGGGGAGCGGCGCGGTGACGCCCAGGCGTTCGGCGCTGACCACCACGAACCGGCCGGACGCCTCGCCCACCACCTCACCGTCGGGGCTGCCGGCACTGGCGGAGGCGGTGATGGTCCACACCTTCGGGCCGCGATCGGTGACCTCGGCCACGAAGTGAATGGGCTCATGGAGGCGCATCGGGGCCTTGTAGCGCACGCTCAGCTCACCGGTGTACGCCGCGGTGGCCTCCACGATCATCACGTAGCCCATCACGTCATCGAACACCGCGGCGCTGAGCCCGCCGTGGACCCGGTTCGGTGACGCCTCGCACAACCGGCCGAAACGGGCCACCCCCCGCACCTTGAGACCGTCCCGCCACAGCACCAGATCGTTGGCCGCAGGGTTGGCGGGACCCGAGATCGGCCGGTCCGAAAAGGAGATCAGCCGGTCGCCGTCCTCGGGCGGGGCGATGGTGTAGCGCCGGGCCTGATAGTCGTCCTCGCGTTGGATGGGCGGGTGGACCTCAAGGCGTTGAGCCATAGTGTCCGCCAACGCTTCCACCTCGGCCAGGTCCGCCACCGTGACGTCTCGGCCGATGAGGGCCTCTCCCAGGCGTCGCATAGCCCGTCCGGCCCGGTCCCGTTGGGCCAGGATCGGGTCTTCGTAGACCAGATGCAGCGGTCGGTCGGTCTGCCCGGTGGGATCGATGGGAACTCGCACGGGCCTGATCCTGTCACGTCGGCCCGGGGTCCCCGCCAGGCCCGCAGGTTCGTTAGTGTGCCGGACGTGACCGACGCCGCGCTGGCCCACGTTCGCATCTGTGATTTCACCGGTCAGTTGGCCGGCGCCGGTGCCACCAAGTTTCTGGCCGCGTTCGGTGCTCAGGTGATCCGCATCGAGGACCCCTTGACGGAAGGCCGATGGGACATCCTGCGCGGGGCTCCGCCGTTCAAGCCGGGTCAGCGCGGCCTGGAAGCGGGATCGGGGTTCAACAACCACAACGTCAACAAGTTGGGGATCACGCTCAACCTTCGCACCGACCGGGGCCGGGAATTGCTGGCGGAATTGGTTCGTTGCAGCGATGCGGTGACGGAGAACTTCGCCGCCGGGGTATTGGAACGTTGGGGTTTCGGATTCAGCCGGTTGCAGGAATTGCGCCCGGACATCTTGTACGTATCGAACTGCGGATTCGGTCAAGTGGGTCCCTATGGCACGTTCAAATCCTGGGGTCCCATCGCCCAGGCGGTGAGCGGGCTGACGTTCACCTCGGGGTTGCCGGACCTGCCGCCCGCCGGTTGGGGCTATAGCTACATGGACCATACCGGTGGGTATTACATGGCCATGGCCATACTCGCCGGGTTGTTCTGGCGGGCCCGCAGCGGCCAGGGCCAGTGGATCGATCTGTCCTGTACCGAGGCCGGAGCGGGGTTGCACGGTCCGGCGCTGCTTGATGCCGAGGTTAACGGTCGCCCGATGCGTCGGGCCGGTTCGCCCCATTCCAATCGCCATCAGTGGCCGCCCATGGCCCCCCACGGGATCTTTCCCACTGTGGGCGAAGACAACTGGGTGGCCATCTCGGTGGTCGATGATGAGCAATGGCTGCGCTTTTCGAAACACGTCGATCAACCGTGGGCGGCGGAAGAACGATGGAGGTATCTGACAGGACGGTTGGAGGCCCAGGACCAGCTGGAGGCGTTGGTCAGCGGCTGGACCGCCGGGCAGGACCGTTTCGAGTTGGCCGAGCGGTTGCGGCGGGACGCGGTAGCGGCGGCGCCGGTGCAGCGCCCGGCCGAACGAATCGATGGGGACCCTGCCACCGGCGCCTGGGGTTTGTGGCCACTGGTGGATCATCCGGTCATGGGCGAAGTACGCGTTGACGGTTTACCGGTGCATCTTTCGGAAACAGATTGGTCCATTCAGCGGCCGGCGCCCTGCCTCGGTCAGCACAACGAAGAGGTCTACGGCGGGCTGCTGGGCTTGTCGGAGCGTGAGATGGCTGAACTTCGGGCCGAGGGCGTGATCTGATGTCGGGACCGTTGCAGGGCGTCACCGTGGTGGAGTTGGCCAGCGAATGGACGGCGTTCGCCGGGAAGTTACTGGTGGATCTGGGCGCCGAGGTCATCGTGGTTGAACCCCTCGGCGGCAGCGCGCTGCGACGGTACCCGCCGTTCGTGGAGGATCATCCCGATCCCGACGCCAGCCTGTGGTGGTGGCACTACCAGGCCGCCAAGACGGCAATGGTGGCCGACGTGGGAACCGCCGCCGGGGCTGCCACGGTGGCGGCGCGTCTGGCGGAGGGGACCGTGGACGTGGTGCTCGAAGCGGAGGCCCCGGGTGCGTTGGCCGCGGTCGGGCTGAGCGAGGCCGAGCTGCGGGCCACGTTGCCGGCGTTGCTGTGGCTCACTATCTCCAGCCATGGGTCCGAAGATCCCCGTTCGCTCGGACCCAGCACCGATCTCACCCTTTTGGCGGAGGCCGGCCCGGTGTGGAGCTGTGGCTATGACGATCACGCCGTGGCCCCGGTGCGCGGCGGCGGTGGCCAGGCGGCGAACACGGCGGCGCATTACGCGGTGATGACTCTGCTGGTGGCCCTGCTGTCCCGGGAGCGGACCGGCCGAGGTCAACGCATCGACGTCAACGCCTACGCGGCGTCCAATGTGACCACCGAGTTCGCCACCTACGGCTGGTTGGCGGCAGGGGACACGGTGCAGCGCCAGACCGGCCGCCACGCCATGTTCGCGCCCACCAAACCAACCCAGGTCCAAGCCGCCGATGGGCGCTGGGTCAACACCGGCCCGCCCCGGCGTGGCGCCGATTTCGTCCAGTTGGTGCGCTGGATCGAGGAGTTGGGTCTGGCCGAGGAGTTCGACGAGATGGGCGTGCTCCGCCTGGGCGTGGATCTGGAACACATCGGTCTGGCCCAGATGGAGGAGGACAGCCTGGTGGGCGAGATCTTCCAAGCAGGCCGGGAAGCGCAGTTCTTCATCGCCTCCCGGTTGCCGGCCTACGACTTCTTCCTCGGGACCCAGCAGCGGGGCATGCCGGTGGGCATCGTCTACAGCCCCGAGGAAGTGGCGGCGGACCCTCACTTCGTGGCTCGGGGCTGGCCTCGCCCGGTGGATTACCCACAATTGGGCCGAACCATCGTCCATCCCGGCCCGCCCATCCGTTTCCCGGCGACCCCCGCCGAACCGCTGACTCCCGCTCCCCGCCTGCCGTAGCGGGCAGCGCGCACGAGGCGCCGGCCGGGCCACGCGCGGTGCGGGCGCGGAGCTGTGGTTAGGAGGTGTTGGAGGTTGGCGGTAACCGGGCTCGGCGCAGGTCGGGCAGGGTCGACCTGGTCTCGTGAGGCAGGGGCCGGGCGGGCCGACTCGAAGGCGGCGCGTGGCGGAACTCGCGGCTGTCGGGCGCCCGGATAGGGGTGGCTTGGGCTTTCTGGCGGATTTTGGACACACCCATCCGATGAACCCGGCAGATTCTCGACGAAGCGCGCGTACGTCACCGCCCATCGTCAAACTTTCGGGGTCTTCGTCGCACGGTGGTGTCCAAAATCCGCCAGAGAAAATCCGTTTCAATGTTCTTCATATGTTCTCAATCTTCGCCTTGGCGAATCCCCCACCGTCCGTGGTGGGTCCACCCCAGAAAAGTGTTGAAGCTTCACCGCGGTTCGGGTTGGAACCCGAGCGCCATCGTCCGCCGGCCCTTTTGAGAATCTCCGGTGACGAAATGCGCCGGCCTCTCGCGGTCAAAGCCGGTGACCTTGACCGCCGTCGTCGGACCTCGCCGGCACCTTTCGTCACCGGCACTTACCCCCGGGTCGGGATAGCCAGGGACCCTGGAGTTTCGTCACCGGCGGATCACCCCGAGCCAGGTTGACCGTTGAGTTTCGTCACCGGGGGATCAGGGGCGGGTGCGGATGGCTCGGCACATTTCGTCACCGGTGGATCGGCGGGGTGGGGATGGCGGTCGAGTTTCGTCACCGGTGGATCACCCAGGGTCGGGTCGGCCTTTGAGTTTCGTCACCGGTGGATCACCCAGGGTCGGCACAGACAGGGGGCCCGGAGTTTCGTCACCGGCGGATCGGCGGGGTGGGCGTACCGGTCGAGTTTCGTCACCGGAGAAATCGGGGGTGCCGCCGAGCTGTTCGGGGCTGAGCCGGATGCGTCACGAAGGGTGAGCGGATGTGGCCTGCTGGTCACGAGCGCTTCCGACCCATCGCTCAACCACCGATGTCGAAGGTCGCCCCGGAGAGTGGGTCCGCAGCGGCCTAGCGTCGTACGGCAATGCCGCCGCCGACCCTCGCCGCCCGCCGCCCTGCCCGATTTCTGATCGCGCTCACCTTCACCCTGCTCGCTGTCACGGCCGCCTGTTCCGAAACCAGCGAGGACGCCGCCGTCGAGTCGGTCCCGGTCACCCGAGCGGACCCCGCCGACACCACCCGCTCGGACCGAACACCCACCTCGAACAACCCCACCCAAACCCCCAACAACCCCACCTCGATCAACCCCACCTCGACCAGCGGCCCGGCCCTTGCCACCACCAGCGCGGACCCCAGCAACGACGTGGCCGGTGCCGAGATCCGCCCGCAGCTCGGGCAGGTCCGGGTTCGGCTACGGCAACTGGCTACCTTCACCGAACCGCTGGCCATCGCCACCCGCCCCGATGATCCGGCTCCGGGACGGTTTTACGTGGTGGAGCGAGCGGGGCTGATCCGGGCCGTGGAACAAGGCGGGTCGGTGGTGGAACCCCCGGTGGCGGACCTGCGGGCGTTGACGGCACCCGGTGGGGAACGGGGGCTGCTGGGTCTGGCGTTCAGTCCGGACGGCGCCAAGCTGTACGTGAACTACACCGACCTTGACGGCAATACCAACGTTGACGAGCTCACCTTGACCCCCGCCGGGCTCGCCGACCCCACCAGCCGCCGTCAGGTGCTGTTCATCGAGCAGCCGTTCGCCAACCACAATGGCGGACACCTGGCCTTCGGGCCCGACGCCATGTTGTACATCGGCACCGGTGACGGTGGATCCGGCGGCGATCCCCAGGGGTTTGCCCAAAATCCGGCCAGCTTGTTGGGCAAGATGTTGCGCATCGATCCCACCCCCGGTGCGACCGAGCCCTACACCGTGCCGGCCGACAATCCCTTCGTCGGCCGCTCCGGCATCAGGCCCGAGATCTGGTCCCTGGGATTGCGCAACCCCTGGCGGTACTCCTTCGACGAGGCCACCGGGGACCTTTGGATCGGCGATGTCGGCCAAAACGCCATGGAGGAGATCGACGTGGTCAGGGCGGCAGAGGGCCTGGGCAAGGGCGTCAACTACGGCTGGAACGCCTTTGAAGGTACCAGTCGGTATGCGCAGGGGGTGGAGGTTTCCAATCTTGTCCAGCCTTACGCCGAATACGGCCATGGCAGCGGAGCCAACCAGGGTTGTTCCATCACCGGTGGGGTGGTGTACCGCCAACGCAAGATCCCCAACCTGGCCGGTGCCTACCTCTACGCCGATTTCTGCGTCCCTGGCATCCGGGCCCTGGACGCCGACGGGGATCCGGTGCCGGTGGTGATCGTGGATCAACCGGCGGGGGTGGCCAGCTTCGGGCTTGACCGCGACGGGGACGTGCTGGTGGTGGATCTGGCCGGGGGCTTGCATCGCCTTGAGGCCGCCGGTTAGCCAGTACCGGTGACGTTACCGGTGCCCGCTCAGCCCTTGGATCTGCGACAACTGCTGACGTTGCAACAGGTGGCCAAGGACTTCTTCGTGGGCCAAACGCCCGCTTACGAGTGGGGCCGGGTGTATGGCGGCCAGGTGGTGGCCCAGGGGCTGGCCGCGGCCACCGCCACGGTGCACCCCGAGCATCGCCTCCACTCGGTGCACGCCTACTTCGTGCTCAGCGGGACCCCCCAAGAACCCATCCTGTATGACGTTGACCGGCTGCGGGACGGCCGTTCTTTTTCCACCAGGCGGGTGGTGGCCCGTCAGTCAGCGGGCGCCATCTTGAACCTCGACGCCAGCTTCCAACGTGATGAGCCGGGCCTGGACATCTCCGAGACCGGCCTCGAGGATGATCTGCCCGACCCCGAATCACTGCCCCGGGCCCAATGGAACGGCCTGGGCGATGTGCGGGAGGTGCCCAACCAACCCGGCCAGGCCCGCTCCCGCATGTGGATTCGGGCCACCGATGACCTCGGGGACAGCCCCGCCCTGCATGCCTGCGCCCTGGCCTACCTCACCGATCACAACCCCATTGACGCCATCGCCATGTCCCACCCCTTGGGCTTGGATTGGGACAAGCTGATGACCGCGTCGCTCGATCATGCGGTGTGGTTGCATCGTCCGGCCCGCGCTGATCAGTGGCTGCTGTTCGATATGCGGGGCCACGGTTTGGTCAACGCCAGGGGTATGGCCACCGGCACCGTGCACACCCGGGACGGCGCCCACGTGGCCACCATCGCCCAGGAGGGCCTGGTGCGGGTGGCTCGGGAGCCGAGGAGCCGGCCCGCGAGCGGCTGAGAACGCTGAAGATAACGTCGTCCTGCGCGCGTTCACATTGCGGTCACATCGCTGACATGTCTGTTCATCTTCCGGCGACAGCGCGGAAATCCGCGCCGACAATCCTGATCGGCAGCCCAAAGAATTAGGAGGCACCACCCGTGAGAAGACGTCGGCTGCTAGCAACCATGACCGGTGCGGTTCCAATACTGCTCGGTACGGTCTTGGCCGCTCCCGCCTTGGCGCAGGAAAGCGAGGGTCCTCTACTGCCCGCAGTGGACGCCGGAACCGTTGGCTTGAACCTGAACCTGCTGTGGATCATTCTCGGCGCCTGCTTGGTGATCTTCATGCAGGCTGGTTTCGCGTTGGTGGAAACCGGATTCTGTCGAGCCAAACATGCCGCCCACGTGGTGAGCACCAACTTCATGATCTTCGGTTTGGGCTTCGCCGGATTCTTCTTCATCGGCTTCCCGCTGATGTTCGGCGGTTACAGCTTCCCGGGACTGTGGGGTATGGACGAGGCCATCGGCGGCCCGCTCATCGGCTCCGGCAACTGGGTGTTCCTGTGGAAGGGCCCTCTGATGCTGCTCGGGGATGCGGCCTCGACCCCCGCGGTAATGGCGTTCTTCCTCTACATGGTCGCGTTCATGGACACCGTGGCCACCATACCCACCGGTTCGATGGCCGAACGCTGGAAGTGGAACAGCTTCGTGGTGTGGGGCGTGTTCTGCGGGGCGCTCTACTATCCGCTGTTCGGCGCCTGGACCTGGGGCGGTGGCTGGCTGGCCAACCTCGGCAAAACCGCCAACTGGGGCTTCGGTTATGTGGACTTCGCCGGCTCGGGTGTGGTGCATGCCGTGGGTGGAGCCGCGGCACTGGCCGGTGCCATCGTGATCGGTCCCCGCCTGGGCAAGTTCACCAAGGACGGCAAGCCCCGGGCGTTGCTGGGTCACAACATCCCCATGGCCATGCTGGGCACGTTCATCCTGCTGTTCGGCTGGTTCGGGTTCAACGCCGCCTCCACGTTTGCCGCCACCGACATCCGCTTCGCCGTGGTGGCCGCCAACACCGCCATCGCCGGTGCCTTCGGGGCCATCGCCGCCATGGTGTGGGTGACCATCCGCACCGGCAAGCCGGACCCCTCGATGCTGGCCAACGGCATGCTGGCCGGTTTGGTGGCCATCACCGCACCGTGCGCCTTCGTGTCACCGTGGGCGGCCATGGCCATCGGGTTGATCGCCGGTTTCGTGGTCATCGAAGCGGTGTGGTTCATTGAGCGCCGGCTGAAGATCGATGATCCGGTGGGGGCCATCTCCGTCCACGGCGTCTGCGGCTCCCTCGGGGTGCTGTTCGTCGGCGTGTTCTCCAACGGCAGCTACGGGGCGGGGTGGAACGTCATGCTCGACGCCGACGGTAACGCCGTCTCACTGGGCGGCAAGGGCGTGGTGGGCATCTTGTACTCCGGGCACGGCTGGGGTCAGTTGGCTTCGCAGGCCATGGGCGTGCTCGTGATCTGGACGGTGATCTTCGGTATCGCTTTCGGATTCTTCAAGCTGCAGAACAAGTTCACCAAGGGTGGCATCCGCTCCGCCGAATCCGACGAGATCGCCGGCTTGGACGTCACCGAGATGGGCGTGCCGGCCTATCACAACGGTGACACCGACTCCGCCGGGAGTGTTGCCATCGGCCGCCCGGTGAAGGAATCCGTCAAGGTCTGATCCCTTTACGGTCCCTGAGGGCCTTCCCAACCAACCAACCAACCAACCAACCAACCACGGAGGACCGGGACCGCAATGTCGGACCGGTCCTCTGTCGCGTACCAGGTGGAATGGTATGGTACTGGACGGTATGAGCGCCGTCTGTCAGCCGGTGAAGTTTCGGGAAACCCTGGTGTCGATGACGATGCGCCAGGCCGGGGTGTGGTCGCCCACCACGTAGATGGTGCTCACCCTACCCTCCGGTACGCTGGCGATGGCCTGGAGCGGACCAGAAGGATGGCGGGCCTCGAGCCGATAGTCAGCATCCACCACGGTGGTGGCCCAGGTGGCCTCACCGGGATCGAGACGGGAAAGCTCCAAGACGGACCAGCCCTCTTTCACGTGACGCACCACCACGTCATCGAGGGCCACGCTGGTGAGGTTGTGCACCCGAAGCCGGACCTCGCAGCGGGACAACGGTGAGAGATCCACCATGTGGTGCTCCAGCACGGCGCCACCACCGGGGCCACGGCGCAGCACCACCGTGATCTCGCTGTCACTGGCGGCGTCGATTTCGCCGCTCACCAGGGTCACGCCGCTGCTGCATTGGCCATCGGAACGGACCACATCGAGTCGGTGGATACCGGCAGGTACGGAGAGGCGGCGGCTGAGGGAGGCGTAGGGCACCCCCCGCAGGGCGCAGACCCGCCGATCGAGCAGCACGTCCACGCTGGCGGCACCGTTGCCGTCCACGTCCAGTCCCTGCAGCAAGGTGAAGGCGGCGCTGGCCGGGGCACCGGGGGCGGCCTGGGTGGATGTGACCGTGGTGGCGCTATCCGTGGCGCCGGTGGCACTCGTGGCACCGGCGGGCGGGGCAACCACCACCGCCGCCAGCAGTGCCGCCACCATGGTGATGGTGGCACTCAAGAGCAGGGCCATCCGGCGCGGCAGTTCCCGTCCGGGCCGCGTCGGGGTCCGTCGCGTTGCGCGGTTGGTGTGCCCGTTGACCGATTCCTCGCTCATGGTCATCCATCGACCGCCCTCAGTGCCGCCTTGGCCAGGACCATTCGCCCAGCGCGCTATCGCCGGGCCGCTTCACTTCTGGGGGCGCCCTATGGCCTAGAGTCCTGGCCCATGGGGGAGTTCTGCCTTACCGAACGTGACGGTCATCTTTTCACTGTCACCATCAACCGACCCGACGTGATGAACGCCTGCCACCCGCCGGCCAATCGCGAGCTGGCCGACGCCTTCGACGAGTTCGCGGCTGATCCTGATCTCTGGGTCGCCATCGTCACCGGTGCTGGGGAGCGGGCCTTTTCTGCTGGCAACGATCTCAAGTATCAGGCGTCCGGTGGCGAGATGGGTGGTCAACCCAAGGCCGGTTTCGGTGGCCTCGCCTCCCGTAGTGACCTCACCAAGCCGGTGATTGCCGCGGTCAACGGGGTGGCCATGGGCGGCGGGTTCGAGATCGCCCTGGCCTGTGATCTGATCATCGCCGCGGAGAACGCGGTGTTCGCGCTGCCCGAGCCCCGGGTGGGCCTGGCGGCGCTGGCCGGCGGGGTGCATCGCTTGCCCCGCCAGATCGGCACCAAGAACGCCATGGGCATGATCCTCACCGGTCGCCGGGTGGGCGCCATTGAGGGCAAGGAGTTGGGCTTCGTCAACGAGGTCACCCCCGTCGGCCAGTCCGTGGAGGGGGCCCGTCGTTGGGCGGCGCAGATCCTGGAGTGCTCACCCATGTCGATCCGGGCCTCCAAGCAGGCGGTCATGGACGGGCTCGAGGTGGGCGGGGTACTGGCGGCAATGAAGGCCCAGAGCGGCTTCGAAGCGGTCCGGGCCATGTCCCGCAGCGAGGACTACATCGAGGGTCCCAAGGCCTTCGCCGAGAAGCGTCCCCCGAGCTGGAAGGGCCGCTGACCACCCGGTAGCGGCCTGCCAACACGGCGGCTCAGCGCTCGTAGATCTCCGCGAACCAGCGTTGGGGTAACGGGATCGGCGTGAGCTGCACCGCCGCCTCCACCAGCAGGGTGGCCGTGGCTGCGGGCTGGGTGTCGTATGGCAGGGAGAAGATCAGCCCCCGCCGCGGATGGTCCTGCACCAGCGTTGTGCCCGGCGGCAGCGTCACCCCCGCCTTGCGCAGCTGGGCCAACGCGCCCCGGCCGCCGGCGTGCTCCAGGCCCAACTGGTGTGGAGCCGATCCCGTCCCTACCACGAACGTACCTAGTGGTATGGTCGGGCCGCGGGCGGCGAAGAAGCTGGGTCGGCCGAGTGCCCGGTGATCCACCCCATCGTCGGATGGGCGGACGTTGATCCAACCGGTGCCGGCCGCCACCCGGACCGCGATGGCCTCAACCAGCGCGTCGGGAACGAAGCGGTTGAACTCCACCACCAGTGGGGCTCGGCGGCGGCTCATGGGACCAGTTTGGCCTGACGGCGTCCTCAGCGCGGGCGGTGGCGCCGGCGATTGCGTCCGTGCCCGTCCCTCAGGCCGTGCTCCACATCGCCGGAATGGTCCCGGGCCGAGCAGCCCGGCTCATTCCGACGTTCCGTTGATCCGCAGAAACGGGACGCTTCCGGCGGGCGTTCGATGGTGGCAGGGCCCTGATCCCCGGCCGGGTTGGTCCCGTCACGCGGTTCAGGTTCCCGGCCGCTTTCCAATGTGGGATCGGGGAGGGCCTCACCGAGTATGGCCGCCAGGGAAGCGGGCCAGTCCTCATCACCAAACCCGGCGTAGGACCCGGTCCCGCCAGCGCCCGACCCGGAGCTGAGCCCCGCCCGGTCCGCACTACCGCGTTTGTCGCGTTCGGGCTGCTCGGCCCAGGCCCGATCGTCCTTGGCGATGAGCGTCCCGAGCAGATCGAACAACTCGTCGGTGTCCGTCTCCTGCACCCGGGTTGCGGGCCCCGATCCGACCGGGTGCGCGGCGTCGGTCTCATCGGCGGCCACCCCATCCTCAGCAGCATCCTCGGCGGCATCCTCGGTGGCACCGGGCCGATGCAGTTGGGGCGCCACCCCCGATGGGGACGAGACCGGCGGGAGGCCCTCGGGTTGGCGGGCCACGTGATGGGCGAAGCGACCGGTGATGCCCGGCGAGGCTCCGGTGGCGGCGGTCCCCACGGCAGGCGAGGGACGATCGCGGTCCGCGGTGAGCAGTGCCGGTAGGTCCCGGGCGGCCAGGAACAGCAGGGTGGCGATCAACCCCCCGGTGCCCACACCGCTAACGGTGCCCGCCAGCAGTCGATCCCCGCCGCCGATGATGGATGCGGTGGCGGCGCTCACGCCACCGGATGCCGAACCGATTGCGCCGAGCATCCCGACGCTCCACCGCTCTGTCATTGCCCACCGAAGTTTCTGGTGTCCGCCGCGTTGAGCGGGGCTACCAACCGTGGCCGGGCGTCAACGACACGGGCCGCCTTGCCGCCACCCTGACACCTCGGGCTCCACCACCCGACCGGCGAACAATAGTGGTGTTCGTCATCATTTGGCAACCAAGCGCCGCGCCGAGGTCAGGCCCGATGATGGGTGTGACCTGTGGCATCGTCTCCGTTCACAGCCGGTCGGCGGCGAACGTGTCACAGGACTGCAACGACCCGCGGTTCAATCCCACGTTGAACCACCGTTGCCGTTGGGCTGATGAACCGTGGGTCCAGGACTCCGGATTGACCTGGCCCTGGAACCGTTCCTGGATGTAGTCGTCGCCCACGGTGGCGGCAGCGTCGAGGCCCACCGCGATGTCAGCGTCGGTCAACTCCACGATCAGCGGCCGGCCCGTTTGTTCGTCCGGCACCGTGGTGGCGTGTTGGGCCCACAATCCGGCGTAGCAATCAGCTTGCAGTTCCAGGCGGACGGCGTCGGAGTCGGGACCCTGCCGGGTGCGCACCTGGTCACTTTGGCCGGTGAGCGTTTGCACGTGATGGCCGTACTCGTGGGCGATGACGTAGGCCTCCGCGAAATCCCCGCCCTGGGCCCCGAAGCGGCTCTGCAGCTCGTCAAAGAACCCCAGGTCCACGTACACGCCCTGGTCAGCGGGGCAATAGAACGGCCCCACCTCGGAGCTGGCGTTCCCGCAGGCGGTAGCCACCCCGCTGGTGAAGAACGTGGTGATCGAGGGCTGGTACCGACCACCGATGGCGGCGAACTGGGCCGTCCAGAAGCTCTGCACGCTGTTGACCACGGCCACCACCCGGCAGTCCCGGGCAACCTCGGCATCGGCTCCGGTCTGGCACTTCTGGGCCAGGGCCTCATCGGAGGAGGCCCCGGAGCCGTCCACCGCCACCGGCTGATCGGGAAACAACTGGCTGAGCGGCCCGGCGCCCGCGCCGCTATCCCCAACGCCTCCGCCGCCACCGAGCACGGTCAGCAGCAAGGTGATGATCACCCCGACAATGCCCAAACCGCCGCCACCGATGAGCGCGGTACGGCCACCGCTGCGGCCGCGTTGGTCGTTGATCTGGGAGGTGTCGAGGCCCGCTCGGTCGTCAAAGTCCATGGACCGGGCTCAGCCGGCCCGGCGCAGAAGGGCCCGGATGGCCCGACCGGTGAGGAACGGATCCGACGTGCCCAGCGTGCCCGCCACCCGTCGGAGCAGCTCGGCTTCGGCGATGGCGCGGTCCTCGGGGGAGATCCGATCCAGGAACAGCACCCCGTCAAGATGGTCAATCTCGTGGAGGCAGACCCGGGCCAGCAACTCATCGGCGTCCAGATCCACCTCGTCACCCTCGGGGGTCCAGGCCCGCAGATGGATCTGCTTGGGGCGCACCACATCGAAGTACAAACCGGGGATGGAGAGACATCCCTCCTGGTACACCCACTCGCCGGAGCTTTCCACCACTACCGGGTTGATCAGCACCGGCGGCGCCTCATCGGGCAGGCCATGGGTGATGATGCGGGCCAAACGGCCAACCTGGGGCCCGGCCAGCCCGATGCCGACCTCGTGGTCCATGGTGACCAGCATCCGCCGACCCAACTCCGCGATGTCCCCGGTGAGCTCGTGTATCTCGGCGGCATCGCGCCGGAGCACCTGATCACCGAAATGACGCAATGACATGAGTGCCTCGTCCAGGGACGACTCAGCCAGGTTTCCATCGAGGTTCGCATCGCGCGGGTTGGCAGCCACCTCCTAAGTATACGGAGCAGGGCGGGGGCTGACTTGAGCGCCATTTTCTCTGTCGACCCGGAACAGACCCGCACCATGCTGTGGCAGGCTCCCCCCATGTCGAGCCCCGACGCCCCCGTCCCGGGCACTGTTCCGGGCACTGTTCCGGGCACTGTTCCGACCTCCCCGTTTCAGGACCCTCATCTCGGGCATCAGCGTCCGGGGGGTTTCGGCTACTGGCCCCAGCCGGACGATGACCCCGGCGTGAACCCCGGCCGGGAGTCCATTCGCCTGGTCGCCGAGGATGGTGGCCTGGTGCGGGGGTTGCTGTGGACCCCGCCCAACGGACGGTGGAAGACGGCGGTGGTGTTGTCCCATCCCCGCGGGGACTTCTCGGTGCACTACGCCTGCCCGCTGCTGGCCGCCGCGGGGTACGCGGTGCTGGGTTTCGCCACCCGCTACCTGAACAACGACATCGATTGCCTCCATGAGAAATGCGTGCTGGACGTGGCAGCGGTGGTGGCGGAGGTTCGTCGTCGGGGGGCGGAGGCGGTGGTGTTGCTGGGCAATTCCGGCGGTGGGTCCTTGATGGCGCTGGCGCAGGCCCACGGGCAGATGGGCGATGGCTGGGTTGGCATCGCCGCCCATCCCGGTGAGGGCGTGTTCATGCTGCAGGTCATCGATCCCTCCGTCGCCGAGGAGAGCGACCCGTTCTCCACCGTGCCCGAGTTGGACATGTACAACCCCGACAATGGTTGGCGGCCGTGGCCCGAACCGTGTCGTTATGACCCGCAGTGGTTGGCCGGTTACCGGGAGGCTCAGCGGGATCGGGTGGCCCGCATCGATGCCATCGCCAAGGCCGCCCTGGAGGACCAGCGTCTCTCCCGTCAGCAGGCGGCGTTGCTGACCCGGGGCGAACCGGCGTGGCGGGCGGCGCGGGCCAGGGGAGTGTCCACCCGGTACCTGACCATCTACCGGACCCTGGCCGACCCGGCCTACCTCGATCTCACCATTGATCCAGATGACCGGCCGATGGGTTCGCTGTTCGCTTTCCCCGACCCCTTCGAGGCCAATTACGGGCGCGGTGGCCTGGCCCGCACCATGACCGACCGGGGTTGGTTGTCCACCTGGTCGGGGCTGTCCTCCCACGCCAAGCTGGCAGACACCGCGCCCGGCATGACCGTGCCCTCACTGCTGGTGCATCCCCTGGCCGACACCGAGATCCGCCGGTGGCAGGCCCAGGAGATCTTCGACAACCTCGGCGCTACCGACAAGACCTTGGAGCTGCTGCCAGGCGCACCGCACTATCTGGAGGGTCACCGCCGGGTGGCCATGGACCTGGTGGTGGACTGGATGCGGGCCCGATTCCCTCACTGAGC
>JBJXFH010000144.1:0-24863 GCA_046155365.1 Acidimicrobiales bacterium
GCCGTGGCCGCCCTGTTGGCAGTGAACGGGGTGCTGGGACTCTGAATCACCCTCCGCCCCGATCGGCCCGATGGCCTCCTGCAGGCCGAGTACCGTGAGGGGCGTGTGCGGCCGCTTCGTCTTGTCGTCCACGCCGCATGACCTGGCCCGATACTTCGCCGCGGTGCCCAGCGCCGACCTCGTCACCGAAGCAGAGCTGGGCGTCAGCGGCCCCGAGTACAACGTGGCGCCCACCGCGGCCATCTATCTGGTCCGACAACACCATCAGGAGCGTTGGTTGGGTCGGGCCCGATGGGGTCTGGTGCCGCCATGGTCCAAGGACGCCGCCGGTGCCGCCCGGATGATCAACGCCCGCGCCGAAACCCTGGCCGCCAAGCCGTCGTTCCGGTCCGCCTTCGGGCAGCGTCGGTGCCTGATTCCGGCGGACGGGTTTTACGAATGGACGACGGTGGCGGGCCACAAGAAACGCCAGCCGTGGTTCGTCCACCGGCCCGACGGGGAGCCCTACGCCTTCGCCGGGTTGTGGGAACGCTGGCGTGACCCGGCTCGGCGCGACGATGACCACCCCGACCCCGACCCCGACCCCGACCCCGACCGTGGCTGGTTGCGGACGTGCTGCATCATCACCGCCGCCGCCAACCCCGTGATGGCCCAACTGCACGATCGGATGCCCGTCGTGCTGCCCCCCGCCCACTGGGAGCAGTGGTTGGACCCCGCCCAGCGCGATCCCGAGCTGCTGTCGGAACTGCTGCAGCCCACCCCGGCGTCGCTGGTGGCGTTCCATCCGGTGTCAGTGCAGGTCAATTCGGCCCGCACCCAGGGACCGGATCTGATCAACCCGATCGAGCTCCTTGACCCCGACGGGGTGGGCCAGCAGCGTTCGTTGTTCGACCCGGTGGATCCGCTGGGCGCCTCGACCGGACGCGGCGACGGTTCTTTTGCGTAATCCCCTCCGTGGACCGCTGCCGTTCCGACGCCTCGCCAACGACCGGGGCCGGGTGTCGGGCTGGTCCTTCCTCGACCCCGTGGAACGAGACGGCCGCCGCCGTTCTCGTGGCCGTCGGGAAGGGGGACGGCCCAACGCGGACGGCCGGTCCCGCAAGCCCGCCCCGTTGGCACCGTTGCGGCGTCGGGTGGACAACATGGCGCTGCGCTGGCACGCCCGGTTGGACTCACCGTTCGCTGATCGGAGCCTGCCGTTCATCCTGGCCGGGGCGGTGTTCGTGATCCTCGCCGCCATGGCCCTGGCCCAGACCCGCAGCCTGCAACCCAGCGAAAGCCTGGCCCGTTACTCCCAAGCCGCGGTCCAGGTGCACGCCGGGGATGGCTCGGCCATCACCTATGTGCCACCCGGCGTGGCGGCGCCGCAATCGATCTCCCACCTCGACGGCTCCCTCCTGCTGTACCCGGCGGGCTGGCTGGTGGGCTTCCTGCCAGTCCGAGAGGGATTGGTGCTGCTCCAGGCACTGGCGTTGTCCTGGGCGGTGTTGCCACTGTGGCGACTGGCCCGGCGGGTGGCGAACCTGCGGGTGGGGGCCACATCAGCGCTGATCGTGGCCTATGCGTTGTACCCGCCACTGCACGCCATGAACAGCGGGGGGTTCCATCCCTTGGTGCTGGCAGTACCGCTGTTGTTGGTGCTGGTGCAGCGGGCGCTGTCGGGCAGCATCTTGCGCCTGGGGTTGGTGTCCATCCTGGTGCTCACGTTGAGCGCGGAGTTGGCCCTGGTGCTGGTGGGCGTGGGCGTGATGTTGGCGCTCACGGTACGTCGCCGGGCGGGCATCGGCTTGGCGTTGATGGGGGCGTTGGGGTGCCTGGCGGCGCAGACCGTGTCCTGGTACGGCGCCGGTGACGACGTCTTCATCGACGGCGTGGCCCACCCCTCCGGCGCCCGGACCGCGCTGGCGGTGCTGGTGGACGCGGTGGTCAATCCCACCGCGGCACTGGAACAGTTGGGGGATCGACGGGTGCTGGTGGTGGTGGCGTCGTTGCTGTTGCCGGTGGCGTTGCTATCGGTGTACTCGCTGCGCTACCTGCTGGCGGTGGTGCCGCTGCAGTTGGCGTATCTGCTGAGCGATCTGCCCGGTGGGGAGCTGCTGGGGGTCCGGGCCGCGGTGCCGATGGTGTTCGTGTTCGCCGCCGCCACCTTCGCCCTGGCCCGGCTGGGTCGCAGCGGCGGAGACCGGATCTCGGTGCCGCCGCGGCTGAGCGGGGCGCTGGTGGGCGTGGCGGTGCTGTTCTTCGTGCTGGACGCCGCGCCCTCGCCCTACGAGCGCCCGTGGGACTGGGGCAGCCGCGACGCCGCCGACGGGATTCGGCTGCAATGGACCGACGAGGTGATCGAGGGTCCCGATCCGGCCCCCATCGTTGCCGCCACCGCGGACATGGCCCCGTTGCTGACCGCCGCCGGCATCACCACCTGCGCCCTGCCCGCCGAACGCTATGACTGCCCCGCCCCCCCCACGCTCTACCTGGTGGATCGGCGCCTGGACCCCAGGACCCCCAATCGTGCTGATCTACTGGAGGTCCGAACCGAAGCCGGCGGCCGTCTCTCGTTGCTGCGTCCCCGCTGAGGGACCTCAGGCGGCGGCTTCGTGGTGACCGCGGCGAATGAGCTCGGCCCGCAGCTGATCCGCCACCTGATCGAGGGCCGCGGGGTGCACGTCGGTGGCGGCGTTGGCGAAGTCCAGGTCTCCCATGGAATCGATGGGGATCACGTGGAGGTGGGTGTGGGCCACCTCGAACCCGGCGATCATCAGGCCCACCCGGGCCGGTTCGAACAGTGTCTGCTGCGCCGCCCCGATGTGGGCCGCCACCATGCTCAGATGCGCCACCGTGGCGGGGTCGAGATCGATCCAGTGGTCGACCTCGGCCCGGGGCACCACCAGCGTGTGACCGGCTCGGATGGGGTTGATCGACAAGAACGCCACGCAATGCTGGTCCCGCCACAGGAAACGGCCGGGCAGCTCGCCCTCGATGATACGGGTGAACACGCTGGTCATGGCCCGTAACCTAGCGTCGGCGTTGACCTCGTGTAACCGGTCGGCGGGTTTGGTTCAGGAGGCCAGGGGGCGGCGGGCGCAGGCACGACCGGCGCCGCCTGATCCCCCGACCCCGACCCCGACCCCGACCCCGACCAGCGTCGCCTCGGTCTGCACCCCGACGGACCCCAGGTGAGACGCCACGTGATCGGATCCGACGTGCTCGCAGTTGGCGGAACCGTCGCGGTCCCCGACCCGGCGGATCATCAACACCTCGGCGGTGCGAACCGAGAACACCCGGGTGCTCCACGAATCAACCACGTGGCGGTCCTCGTCGTTGCGAAAGAACGTGGTCATCGGGCCCTCCTGCTGGAAGGCGTGGGCCTCGCTGATCTCCTGCACGCTGCGGTCGGTGAGGATCACCTGGTAGCTGGCCATCGGTCATCGCCTCCCTTCCCGGGTTCCGAAGCGGCTCCCGGGCTCGGTTGTCTCACGGAAAACGGTACGACGATCACCCTGTGAGGTACTAGACGCGTAAGTCTGTGGATTTCCGGTGGATCATGGTGGTTATCCACAGCTGGGCCGTGGTTGGGGCTGTGCCAGCATGGGCCCGTGTCATCCGCTGCGGACCTCACCTTCACGTGCCCTCGTTGCCACAGCGAGGTGGCCGAGACGTTCTACGGGCCCTGTGGCACCTGCCGGGACGCGCTACGCCAGAGCCAGGGGCAGGTCCCCGGCGGCGAGCATCTCGAGGTGGCGTACGAACCGAAGATGAACGTCACCCCCAACGCGGTGGCCACCAAAGAATGACCCTGCCCGGGGCGCAACCTGACGGCGGTGGGTCAGGAGGCGAACTCGGTGAGCAGGGGGGTGAGCGCCCCTGCAACGCCGCTGAGTACCAGGAGCTCCAACCGGGCCACGACGTCATCCACCGACAGTTCGTTCACCGACAGCTCACCCACCGACAGGTCCGCGGCGGCCATCCAGTGGGTGAGGGCCTCCTCCAACATGCCGACCAGCGCCGCCACGGTGAGGCGCATCAACGGGGTGTCCTCCACCGCGGCGGCCAGCCGACCAATCCGGTCCAGCCGGGCTGCGGCCACGATGGGGTGACGGGTGGCCGCCACATGGCCCAACAGCTGCCAGGTCCCCTGCCGGGCCTGCGCGAAGCCCACGTAATGCCACACCACGGCCTGCAAACGGGGCCCCACCGGACGGTCGGTCCGCAGGGCGGCGAGCAGCTGTTCGTCCAGCTCGGCGATGGCGTGGGTGTACACCGCGGCCAACAGCGCGCCCTTGTCGCCGAAGTAGTTGTAGACCAGGGCCCGGGATACGCCGGCCTCGGCGGCGATCTCCTCGAACGTGAACATGGCTGGGTCCGCGGTCATCAACACCCGGGTGGCGGCAGCAAGGATCTCCTCCCGCCGCTGCGCCGGGGCCAGCCGTTGGCGCGCCGTGCGGACCCGTCCCACCACGGGGGCTCAGCGCTCCGGTCCGAGCCGCAGCCCACATCGGACGGCGCGCTCAGCCTCCACCCGATCTGCTGGGTCACCCTCGGGATCCCCGATATGACCGGGGATCCCGACCCCGCCAACCCGGGCCGTCACATCCCCACCGGAAGCACCGGAAGCACCGGCCGTAGCGTGCATGGGCCTCTGCCTCCCTCTACCGCAGCAATGTGACCTATGACACAACAGCGAGAAAGCTAGAACCGGGCCGGTGGTGCGTCAACTCGGAGCGAACCCGGACCGCGTGGTCACGCCGTTGCTGGAGGTGCAGGACCTGTCGGTGACCTATGGCTCCCGGCACGGCGGGCGGCGCCGGGTGGTGGACGGGGTGAGCTTCGCTATCGGCGCCGGTGAGATCCTGGCCCTGGTGGGGGAGTCGGGGTGCGGCAAGACCACCATCGCCCGGGCCCTGCCCCGATTGGTCCCAGCCGAGGGGCACATCTGGTTCGATGGCACTGACCTGCTGGCCTGCAGCCGTCAGGAGTTGCGCCGGGCCCGGCGGCTGATGGGCATGGTGTTCCAGGATCCAGTGGCGTCGCTGAACCCCAAACGGCGGGTGGCGGACATCGTGGCCGAGCCGCTGCGGGCAGCCCGGGCGCCGGGTGATCACGCGGTGGCGGTCCGTCGGGCGCTTTCACTGGTGGGGCTGTTGGGGCCGCCTGACACCGACCCCGACCCCGACACCGACCCCGACCCCGTCAGACGGGGCCCGGTGACGGGGGTTGGGGGGGACCGGGCGCAGCTGCTGTCCCGTCGACCCGGCGAGTTGTCGGGCGGTCAGTGCCAGCGGGTGAGCCTGGCCCGGGCCCTGGTGGCCTCGCCGCGGTTGTTGATCTGCGACGAGGCCACCTCGGCGCTGGATGCCCACAACCGGGCCACCGTGCTGGGGTTACTGGCCGGGTACCGCCAACACCTGGGCCTGGCGGTGCTCTTTATCACCCATGACCTCCCGGCGGCGTGGCAGCTGGCGGATCGGGTGGCCGTCATGCAGCACGGCCGGCTGGTGGAGGTGGGACCCCCTGACCAGGTCTTCAGCCACCCGACCGACGCCTACACCCGCGCCCTGGTGGCAGCGGTGCCCACCGGCCGCCGCCAGCGGACCCGCTGAACCGGCCCGGGCCGGTCCGGGCCGGTACAGATGGCTGGTTCAGACGGCCGGTACATCCCGACCAGGTCGGATCCGACCAGCGCCACCCGGTGCCCCCCGGCGCGGCCGCCCCGTCAAGGGCGCCGATGCCTCCGGTGAGGGGCCGGTTCCAACGGTCAACGATCAGCCGGCGCCGGATCCGCCCACACCAGCGGGTTCGGGTTCGGCGGGGTCGGGATCGGTCCGCGGTGAGGGTCCCGCCGGCCCGGACGGAGCAGAGCCGGACTCAGGGGGAATCGCCGGCGGCGGTCCGGCGGAGGGCCCGGCCGGGCCGGGGCTGGCCGGGTCGAACGGCGGGCGGCTCGACGGGGGCGGCGACCCCGGCGGGGGCCCCACCGGCCCGATGGTGCCTCGTCGTGCTTTGCGGGACCGCAGCCACCGGACCACGACATAGATGCCCACCGGGAGCCACGCGAAGGGCAGGAGCGCCCCGGCCAGCATGAGCAGCACCTGCAAGAACGCCACCAGCGCTCCCCACCCTGTGGTGAAGGAGGTGATGAACCCCGGCACCGAGGTGTCCTCTTCCACGTTGAGCTCTGGTGCCGCTGCGGTGGTGGTGACCTGGGTGCGGACCGCTTCGCCAGCGGCGTCCACGGCCACCGCCCGCAGCCGCGGTGAACTGGACCGGTCGCGCTCGGCGGACACCGTGGCCGCCAGGATCACGGACTGATCGGGGTCAAGCAGGTTCAGATCCCCGTCGATGACGGTGATCTCGTCTCGGGCCAGCTTCAGACCGGGATCGTCGAGGCGCAGCTCGGTGAGGCGCAGGTTGCCGGTGTTGCGGATCTCGTAACACACGGTCATCTCGCCGCCTTCGGTGATCCGCAGCAGGTCATCACCGGGGCAGCTGGCGGCGCCGTCTTCGTCCTCGCCGGCGTAGGCGGTGACGGTCAGCTCCACCGCCGGACCGTCAGGGGCCAGCTGGGTGAGGGTGAGGGTGATGGTGGCCAGGTCCACCTGGACTTCCAGGCCCCGTTGCTGTCCCCGCAGGGTCTCCAGATCGGTCTCGCGTTGCAGCAACTCCCGCTCCAGCGCCGCCAGGGAGGTCACATCGCCAGCGGCGGCCACGAAGCTCCGCAGGCGTTCCACGCTGACCTCCGCCGCCCGGATCCGGCTTTCCAGATCAATCAGTTTCTCGGTGACGTCGTCGCTGGTGACGTTCTGTTCCGCCAAGCGGCCCAGCCCACCGAGACGACGGAGGGTGTCCTGGAAGTCCTTCGGGGCCACCTTGAACGTCAACACGTTGGTGGGGGTGCCCTGCGAGCTGCCCTGCTGGCCGTACAGGAAACCGCCCACCGCGGCCACGGCGGTCATGGCCTGGTCCGAGGCGGCCGCCACGTTGTCCACCTCAAGGGTCATGGTGGCGGTGAAGATGATGGACCGGCCGATGTCGATGGGCTGCAACGCCGCCACCGCCGCGGTGGCCCCCTGCTCGGCAGACTTGGCGTCCGCCGGTGCCGGCGCGGTGGAGGCGGTCATCTGGTCCTGCACCTGCTGGGAAACGCTCCGGTCGGCACCGGCACCGCCACCGTTGAGCGCCCGGCCGGCCTGCTCACTGGTGCTCTTATCGGCGGTGTCGGACCCGCCGTCGTCA
Organism: Acidimicrobiales bacterium; assembly: GCA_046155365.1. Lineage (GTDB taxonomy): Bacteria > Actinomycetota > Acidimicrobiia > Acidimicrobiales > CAIXPF01 > CAIXPF01. The sequence goes on from JBJXFH010000144.1 coordinate 7,231, forward strand.
GCGCCACCGCAACCGGCGAACGCCAGCAAACCAACCGCTGCCACTGCGCCGAGTACCGCCCGGGGTCGGGGCCGGATCGGGTGCGGCCGCCCTCCCCACATTCGGATGCGTTGGGCTGTGGGCATCGCCGGTCCTCCTGCTGATGGATGTACGTGCAGCTACGACGCTGGCGGTACCAGGTTGGTTCCCGATCCGAGGAAAAGCTCGTCACCGGGGCGATGGTGTTGCGGGGCGATAGCGTTCGCGTCGGTGACCCACCGCCTGCGCGTCGACGGTTTGCAACAACCACGGCCGGATCGCTTCGGCCCCGATGAGCCGGCCTTCCTGGCAGCCATGGACTCCCACGCCGTGGCCATGGACGCTGGTCAGGCGGGGTATCTGGACCCCTCCAACGGGTTGTTTGTGCTCACCTCGGGCTATCTGGCGGCCCGAGGATCGTGCTGCGACAGCGGCTGCCGACACTGTCCGTACACCGTTTCGGGAACCTGAGCCCCAGGGTACCGGGGTCATCGCCACTTGAGCATGGCCGTCACCACTTGAGCTTGGCGTAGCGCTCGGCCAGCTCGGAGACCATCAGCTGGTAGGCCTCGGATTGGTTGTAGCCCAGCAGGGCCGCCCGACGGCCCTCCGCGGTGGCGGTGTCCTGACCGGCCCGACACAGGTGCTCCCCGGCGGCCAGGGCGGCGTCGTAGTAGTTGTGGGGATCGGCCACCCCGTCCCCGTTGCCGTCCCGGCCGTACAGCTGCCACGAGGAGGGGATGAACTGCATCGGGCCCACCGCCCGGTCATACAGCGGGTCCCCGTCGAGGGCCCCGCCGTCGCTGTCGGGCACCACCGCCACGTCCTCGCCGGTTTCTGGAGCCAGGCGGGGGCCCAGGATGTTGCGGGTGCCGCCCAGCGCGTCCACGCCCCCGCCCACATCGCCGTGGCCCGACTCCACCCGGGACACGCCCGCCAGCAGGCTCCAGGACAGGTGGCAGGCGGGATGGTCCACCGCCTGTTGGCGTGCCGCCCGTACCAGTGCATCGAGCACTACCAAGGGGAGATCCGTGCCCTCCACGGTGGCGGTGCGCCGCACGTCGGCCAGGTTTGCTTTGGCCGCCACCAGGTCCGCAACCAGCCGTTCAGCGCCGGCCTCGGCGCGGATGAGGGCCGCCCGGGCCGCCTGCAGGGCATCCTCATTGGCGGTCCGCGCCGCCACGTTGGCGGCCTGGGTGTGCTCAATGGCGACTCGTTCCGCGTCGTGGTCGGCCGCCCGTCGCCGCGCCGCGCGCTCATCGGCTTGGGCCACCCCCCTGGCCGCCTCCTCGGCCCGGCGGGTGAGCTGCTGGTGGGCGGCCACCCCGTCCAGATACCCGGCGCGGCGCAGTGTCGGGCTGAGCTCCTGGCCGGCCGCGGGCCCGTGTTCATCCTGTGTCACGGTCGGGTCCCTGGCGGCCAGGACCTCGCCGGGGCCCGGGTTGTCACTGTTCACCGTCACCTCCCCGCGGCTGGTCGCTATCCCGGACATGTAGGCCTGCACCGCCACTGTCTCGAGGGCCGCTTTGGCCGACGCCGCCCGTCCCTCGTGCAGCACCGCCCTGCGCTGCGCTGCCTCCGCGTCCTGCAACGCCCGCTGCCGGGCGGCCACCGCCGAGGCGTGCCCGGCCCCCAACCGTTCGGCCTCCGCCTGCAGCGCCGAGCCGGCCGCCAGGGTCTGCCGCTCCGCCTCCATGGCCCGCTCGGCGTCAGCTCGGGCGGCGGTGATGGCCTGCAGCACCAGGCGAACGTCCTGCTCCGCCCGTGCGGTGTGGCCCTCACCCAGCGGCAGCACGTTCAGCTCGGGTAGCACGGTGGAGGATGGATCCCCCACCCCCAACAGGGCCTCGGCGCGGCTGGGGGGCTCCGCGATGGTGCTCGCCGCACCCGCCGTCCCGGCCAGGCCCTGATGGCGAGCATCGCCCGGACCGGGCAGGGCCACCGGGTTCGCCGTCACCAACAAACCGGCCAACAACCCGATCATGGCGGCCCGCCGTAACGGGTGCGGGCTGTCGCTGAGGTCGGACCGCGCCTGGCGGTCGGGTGGGTGCGATGGGTGAGCGAAGGGAGGGACCATGACCGGCGGGTGCGGGCCGGCGACCGGATGATGCCGGCCGCGGTGCGCCCGGGGAATCGACAGGTCCCGGCCCCCATCCGATGGGACTGTCAGCCCGGTCCGGGTCCGCCCGGCAGCGACGGGCGGCGTCAGCGGGCCGGCCTAGGGTTGACACCAGCCGCCGGAGGCTGGCGGGCCCGACAGGAGAGCTGCGATGACCGATCCGAGCACCGAGCGTGTGACCGTCACCATCGACGGTGGGGTGGCCGACGTTCGGCTGAACCGGCCCGAGAAGATGAACGCCCTGGATCCGGCCATGTTCAAGGCCCTGGCACGCACCGGTGAGGCGCTGGCCGCGGACCGGTCGGTGCGGGCCGTGGTGCTGTCGGGGGAGGGCCGGGCCTTTTGCGCCGGGCTGGATTTCGGGTCCTTCCAGGCCATGGCCGGGGAGGAGGGGTTGAGCCTCGATCTGGCCGACCGCCCGGCCCGGGTGGGTCCGGACGGGAAGGCCCGGCAGCGGATCACCAACGCCGGTCAGCAGGCGGCCTACGTGTGGGCGGAGATGCCGGCGCCGGTGATCGCCGCGGTGCACGGGGTGGCCCTGGGCGGTGGCTGTCAGATCGCCATCGCCGCTGACCTGCGCTATTGCAGCGCCGACGCCCAGTTCTCGGTGTTGGAGATCCGCTGGGGTCTGGCCCCGGACATGACCGGCACCCAGCTGCTGCCCCGCCTGGTGGGTCTGGACGTGGCCAAAGAACTGACCTTCACCGGTCGGATGGTCAGCGGCACCGAGGCAGTGACGTTGGGGTTGGCCACCAAGGTCTGCGAGGACCCCCGCAACGAGGCGCTGGCCCTGGCCCGCCAGATCGCTGACAGCAACCCTGACGCCATCCAGGGCGCCAAGGCCCTGCTGGACCAGGCCGGGCTGATCTCCCTGGCGGAGGGTTTCGCCGCCGAGGAGCAGCTCATCGGGCGGCTCATCGGCTCACCCAACCAGGTTGAAGCGGTCAAGGCCTTCTTCGAGAAGCGCCCCGCGGTGTACGCCGACCCGACCCGGTGAACCCCAACACCAACCCCAACACCAACACCAACCCCAATACCCAGACCCCCACCAACGCTGATCCTGCAGCCGTCGAGGCGCTGTTGGAGCGGTTGCGGGCGGTGGTGGGACCGGCCCATGTGCTGGTGGGCACGGATCTGACCGACGGATACGTGCGGGACTGGAGCGGCCGGTTCGTGGGCGCCACCCCGGCGGTGGTGCGTCCCGTGGACACCAACGAGGTGGCCTCGGTGTTGACGCTGTGCCGGGACTTCGGCATGGCGGTCACCACTCAGGGTGGTAACACCGGGCTGGTGGGGGCCGGGGTGCCACTGAGTGGGGAGGTGCTGGTGTCGCTGCGTCGTCTGGCCCACATCGACCCCGTTGACCTGGCCGCGCAACAGCTCACCGTGGGTGCCGGCGCCACCTTGGCTGCAGTCCAGGCCGCCGCCGCCGCCGCCGGGCTGGCCTTCGGGGTGGACCTCGGCGCCCGGGACAGTGCCACGGTGGGTGGGATGGCCGCCACCAACGCCGGAGGGTTGCATCTGCTGCGCTACGGCGGGATGCGGGAGCAGGTGCTGGGCTATGAGGCGGTGCTCAGCGACGGTCGGATCATCGCCCACCTCGACGGGCTACTCAAGGACAACACCGGCTATGACCTGGGCCGATTGCTGTGCGGCAGCGAGGGCACCCTGGCCGTCATCACCAAGCTCCGGCTGCGGCTGGTGCCCCGCCTGGAACACAAGGTGGTGGCCCTCATCGGGTTCGGCGCGGTGGCAGACGCCCTGGCTGCCTCCACCGCTTTGCGCCGGGAGCTGTCCAGCCTGGAGGCCATCGAGTTGTTCTTCGATGAGGGCCTGGAGCTGGTGTGTGACGCCTTGTCCCTAGCCCGCCCCTTCCCCGAGCGGCACCGGGCGTTGCTGCTGGTGGAGTGCGCCGCCCGGCGGGACCCCACCGACGAACTGGCCGACGCCGTGGCCAACCTCGAAGGGGTGGCGGACGTGGCGGTGGCCACCGACAGCGGTCCCCGGGCGGCGTTGTGGCGGCTGCGGGAGGGCCACCCTGAGGCCATCAACACCCTCGGCGCCCCCCACAAGCTGGATGTGACCCTGCCGGCGCGGGCCATGGCGCAGTTCATCGCCGGCGTGCGTGGCGTCATCGCCGAGGTCGATCCGGCCGCCACCGCCTGGTTGTTCGGGCACGCCGCGGACGGCAACATCCACGTCAACATCACCGGCGTCGGTCCCCGGGACGAACGCACCGACGAGGCGGTCCTGCGCTACGTGGCCTCGTTGGGGGGCAGCATCAGCGCCGAACACGGCATCGGCACCGCCAAACGAGCCTGGCTGCACCTCAACCGCACCCCGCAGGAACTGGCCGTGTTCCGGGCGGTCAAGGCGGCCTTCGATCCCACCGGCACCCTCAACCCCGCGGTGCTGCTCCCACCCCTCACCTGAGCCGGGTTCAGCGGCGCGCAGTCCTCGCTTAGTCCGTCCTGGTCGGCCACTGCCCGCGGGCCCGCATCAGCGCCGCGGCGGCAGTGGGGCAATCGGTCATGAACCCGTCCACGCCCAAATCCAGCAGCTCCGCCATCTCCGCAGGGTCATTCACGGTCCATACGTGCACCGCCATGGCCCGGCGGTGGGCGGCAGCGATAAACGCCCGATCCACCACCGGCACCGACAGGCGAGCCAGCGCCCGGGCCGGTCCCCGTCGAGCGGCACCGATGAAACCTCCCACGATGGGCAGCCGGTCCAGGGGAAGGGGATGGCGGCGCGGCACCTGGGCCACCTGCCCCTGCGCCGGCCCGCAGGGAATTCGCAGGCTCTGCAGCCGCAGCCGCATCACATCACGGGGTCCGGCCACGCTGCACAGCGCCGGTCCGAAACGGCGTCGGAACTGGTCCAGGCGCTGATCGGAGAAAGCCCCCACGCAGCTGCGCTCCAACAGATCCAAGCGTTCGAGCAGGTCCCCGAGCGGTCCTACGGTCCGGACGTCTTTGGCGTCGAGGTTCCAGCGCACCCCGGGCCAGCGCACCAACAGCTCCTCCAGCACCGGTACCCGTTCCTCGCTCAGGGACCCGTCGGGGTGGCGCAACCGGGCCTGTTGCACCTCGGCCAGGGTCATCTCGGACACCGCGCCGCGGCGGTCACTGACCCGATCGAGGTGATCGTCATGCAACGCCACCAGCACCCCGTCAGCGGTGAGTCGGGCATCGGTTTCCAGGTACACGAACCCCAGCGCCACCGCATGTGCGAACGCCGCCACAGAGTTCTCCGGCTGTTCCTCGGCCCCACCGCGATGGGCATACACGATGGGGTAGGCCCCCGGGCGGGCGCCGGAAGCGGTGGCCCCACCGGAGACGGGCTCGGTGACCGCGGCGGCGAGGAACGGGTGGAGAGGCGGGTTCAGCGGTGCCACCGACCCGACGGTAGTGCCAGGTCACCCTCCGCCATCAGCGGCGAGGGCACCGTTTGGAGGCGTAACCTGCCGTTCATGACCCCGACGGAACGGTTTACCGAGTTGGTCCGGGGGCCCGAGGCCGACCTGGCGCTCGATGAGGCCGCGCTGTTGATCGCGGCCCACGCCCACCCTGACGCTGACCCCGCGGCCAGCCTGGCCGAACTGGATCGGCTGGCCCAGGGGGTGGCCGGCAAGGACCTGTCCGGGCTGCTGCAGCGGATCTACGGGCAGGAGGGATTCGCCGGCAACCGCGAGGACTACTACAACCCGGAGAACTCCTACCTCGACACCGTGCTGCAGCGTCGTAGGGGCATCCCCATCAGCCTGGCGGTGGTCACCATCGAGGTGGGCCGGCGCTGCGGGGTGGAGTTGGTGGGGGTGGGCATGCCCGGTCATTTTCTGTGCGCCACCGTGGGTCCCGAGCCCATGTACATCGACGCGTTCGAGGGTGGGGTACTGCTGGACCAGCTCGGGGTGACCCAGCGCTTCGCGGCGATGACCGGCGGTCAACAGCTGGACCCGACCCTGCTCGGCCCGTTGGGACCGCGAGCCATGCTGACCCGCATGCTGACCAACCTCGGCGGTATCGCCCGCCAGCGAAAGGACCATCAGCTGCTGCAGTGGGTGCTGCAACTGCGGGCGGTGATCCCCTCACGTTCGTTGCCTGAGCGACGGGATCTGGCCTCGGCGTTGGTGGGGTCAGGGCGGTTCGACGAAGCTGCTGACGTGCTGGAAGGACTGGCCGATGACGTGGGCGCGCCCCCCGATCACGAGATCCGCCGCCAAGCCCGTTCGCTGCGGGCCCGCCTGAACTAAGCCTCTGCCCGAACCAGGAGTACCAACCCCCCAATGACTGCCAACCCCGCCGTGACCGACGCCGACATCGACCTCGACGAGGCCGCCGTGGCCGAGCTGTGCCACCAGCTGCTGGCAGAGCTGGACCCCAAGGTGGTCCCCGCCGAACAGTTCCTGGGTCGCCAGTTCGATCTGGGCCTGGCCTGGGTGCATTTCCCGGTGGGTCATGGCGGCCTGGGCGGTTCGGCCAAGCTGCAAAAGACGATCCAGGAGATTCTCTGGCCGGCCGGGGCTCCCATCGCCATGTTCCGCAACCCCATCGGTTACGGGATGGGCGCCCCTACGGTGGTAACCCACGGCAGCCCCGTCCAGAAGGAGCGTTACCTCCGCCCGTTGTTCACCGGCGAGGAGATCTGGTGTCAGCTCTTCAGTGAGCCCGGCGCCGGATCCGACGTGGCCGGCCTGGCCACCAAGGCGGAGCGCGACGGTGACGAGTGGGTGGTCAACGGGCAAAAGGTGTGGACCACCCTGGCCCATCGTTCCCGCTGGGGCATGTTGCTGGCCCGCACTGACCCTGACCAGCTCAAACACCAGGGTATGACCTATTTCGTGGTGGACATGGAACAACCCGGGGTGGAGGTCCGCCCGTTGCGCCAGCTCACCGGGGAGGCCGAGTTCAACGAGGTGTACTTCACCGACGCCCGCATCCCCGACCACGAACGGTTGGGTGCCGTCGGTGATGGTTGGCGGGTGGCCATCACCACGCTGATGAACGAGCGGGTTTCCATCGGCGGGGCCATCGCGCCGCGCGGTGCGGGCATCATCGGCCAGGCCGTGCACCGCTACCGCAAACGGGTCCAAACCCACGGCGAAGACCCCGCCATGCGGGACGAGCTCATGCGGTTCTGGATCCGGGCCGAGGTGCTGCGCCTGACCAACATTCGCGCCGCCACCGCCCGCCGCGCCGGCAGCCCCGGGCCTGAGGGTTCCATCGCCAAGCTGGCCATGGCCGAGCTGAACAAGGAACTCACCGCCTTCGTGGTGGATCTCATGGGCCCCGAGGGCATGTTGCTGGGGGACAGCTACGAGTTCCGCCGGCCCGAAACCGCCATGGGGTTCGCCAGCTACCAGAAGCAGTTCCTCCGGGCCCGGGCCAACTCCATTGAAGGCGGCACCTCTGAGGTCATGCGCAACATCCTGGGCGAGCGCAGCCTGGGGCTCCCCGGTGATGTCCGCATCGACAAGGACCAGCCCTGGAGCCGCATTCCCCGGGGCTAACTGGGGCTAACGGGGGCTAGCTGTTGTAGAGGGACTGGTTGCACACCTTTTTGGTGGTGGCATCGAGCCTGGCGGCGGCCTCGGTGGCGGCGGAGGTGAACTGCCGGGCCTGGCTGACGGTGGCCGCCAGGCCGTCCATGGATTGGGAGGCGGACACCGCGCCGTAGAACGTGAGCGTGGCGTCACGTAACGCCTTGGCGTCAGCGGCCAGCTCCGCGGGCAGGACGGCGGCCATGCGGTCATAGCCGCTCGAGGCCCGATCGATCAGGGGCTTTATCCCGCTCAGCGCCTGCAACAGGGCGGCATCCGCGGCCTCGCTGGAGTCACTGGCCAAGATGGGACCCAACAGGGCGCTGATTTCATCGTCCACGCTCACCACCTCCTTGGTGCCGGCGCAGATCTCCGCTGCCGACGCCTCGGAGATGTCGGGCACGATGTAGGTCGCGGGCGGGCCGGTTACCGGTGGTCCCAACGTCACCAACGTGGACTCCGCCCCCAGCGAGGTGCTGGCCGCGGCCCCGTCACCGTTCTCGTCGGTGCAGCCGGCCAAAGCGCCCACCGCTGCGATCACCAACAGCCCCGCGACCAGCCGCAACGTCAGTACCCGCAACGTCAGTACCCGCAACGTCAGTACCCGCGTTGTTGACCAGTCGGTCCGAGCGGTGCTCACCCGCCCACCGTGGGACGCGAGGTGGGGGAGGGCAGGTTTCGCAGCCATGGGGCCTCATTCAGGGTGGCGACGGTGCGTTCGCCGGTGGTGGCGGCCACGACGCGGTTGATGCTGGTGTAGTGCGGCTCGTAGACCAGCGGTTGGTGGATGCCCAAGATGTGGGTCACGTAGGCGTTGATGACACCACCGTGGCACACCACCGCCACGTTGTGACCGCGATGGGCCACCACCAGTTCCTCGATGACGGCCACCACCTCAGCTCGCCAGCGGTGTCGTTCCTCGCTGCGGCCGCCCGCCAGCAACGCCTCCCAACCCTGCCCGTCGCCGTCGCGGTTGCGGGCCTTGAGCTCTTCGATGGGCACGTAGGTGGAATGCAGCCGGTCATACTCGGCCACCCCATCCAGCGGTTGCGCCGGCTGGCCGCACCGCTCCGACAGCGGCTGGGCGGTCTGGCGGGCCCGTTGCAGCGGGGACACGTACAGGGCGTGGATCTTTTCGGTCGCCAACCACTCGGCCATGGCCCCGGCCTGGCGGTGGCCGAGCTCGGTCAGCGGGGGATCCGCCGGCTGGCCATCGGTTCGTTCAACGAGCATCGGTTGGGCATGACGGATCAGTAGCAACTCCACCGGGCCGGCAGGTTACCGGTCCCCGGTGGCCGCGGAGGGGCACATCTTCCCGACGTTGGGGCGCAACACCGGGGCCGGGCCACCCGCCGGTAGCCTGCCGCCAGTGGACAGCTCCCTTCGACGCACCAAGATCATCGCCACCCTCGGGCCTACCTCCTCCGACGAGCGCACCCTGCGGGCCATGATCTCCGCCGGGATGGACTGCGTTCGCATCAACATGTCCCACGGCACGCTGGACGATGGCATCGCCCTCTACCAGCGGGTTCGTCACCTCTCCGCGGAGGCCGGGCGTCCAGTGGGCACGTTGGTGGACCTGCCGGGCCCCAAGGTCCGAGCGGCCAGTTTCGGCTCCGAGGGGGTGTTGCTGGAGGAGGGCCATCGGCTCCGGTTGACCGTGGGCAACGCCGGCTCCACCAAAGACCTGGTGGAGATCAACTACGAGGACCTGTTGCGCGACATCGAACCCGGGGACGTCCTCAGCTTCGGTGACGGCGCCATCAACTGCCAGGTCACCGACGTGAACGGTGACAGCTTGGCGGCGCAGATCCTGCACGGCGGCCGGTTGTCGGGCCGTCCCGGGGTCCACATCCCCTCGGACCGGTTACGGATCGCCACGCCCACCAGGGAAGATCTGCTGATCCTGGACGCCTTCGTGGAGGTCGGGGTGGACATGGTGGCGGTCAGCTTCGTGCGCTCCGCCCATGACGTGCGCCGGGTGGGGACCGAACCGCACCCCCGGGGCCCGCTGGTGGTGGCCAAGATCGAAACCCGGGCCGCAGTGGACAACCTTGACGGCATTATCGACGCCGCCGGCGCGGTGATGATCGCCCGTGGCGACCTGGGCAACGAGTGCTCCATCGAAGAGCTGCCCCACCTGCAGAAACACATCATCCGCCAGTGCATCGCCCACGGTCGGCCGGCCATCACCGCCACCCAGATGCTGGAATCGATGATCTACGCCGCCACCCCCACCAGGGCGGAGGCCTCCGACGTGGCCAACGCCGTGTTCGACGGGTCCTCGGCGGTGATGCTGTCCGGTGAGACCGCCATCGGCCATGACCCCGCCAACGTGGTGCGCACCATGAGCCGGCTCGCCGCCCGGGCCGACGCCAACTTCGATTACGCCGGCTGGAGCCGTCAGCTGGCCGCCATGCGCATGAACGAGCCCAGCGCCCACGATCGCCGGGTTACCGACGCCCTCACCATGGCCGCGGGCCGGGTGGCCCGGGACCTGGACTGCGCCGCCATTCTGTGCATAACCCGCTCAGGTTTCACGGTGCGGGCCATGGCCCGGTTCCGGCCCGACGCCAAGATCTTGGGCTTCTCCCCGGACGAGCGCACCATCAACCAGCTCACCCTGTCCTGGGGCGCCACCCCGCTGCCGTTGACGCAGTTCGCCTCCAACGAGGAGATGGTCCAAGAAGCGGTGGCGGTGGCCAAGACCCAAGGTCACATCCGCAGCGGGGACATGGTCGCGGTCCTGGCCGGCACCGACGCCCGCTCCCGGGCCACGGACGTGTTACGGGTGATCCACGTCAGCTGATCTGACCCTCCCACCCGGCCGCCCCTCCCGAGGTGTGACCGGGCTGGTTGGGTCAGGGGGGACGCGTAGGCTGCGCCACCATGGCTGACGCCCCGCTGCACTTCACCACCGGTCCACCCGAGACCGTGCTACCCCCGGAGGACACCGACGCGCTGGTCGCCCTGGAGCGGGCCCTGGCCGAGCCCGATGAGGCCCGTCGCGCCGCGGTGTCCGCGGTGGTGGCCCGCTGGCCCCGGTTCCTGGACGGTTGGGCCCGTCTCGGTGACCTGGCCCGGGACAACATCGAGGCCTACACCGCGTACCGGGTGGGCTACCACCGCGGCCTGGACCGCCTGCGCCAGAACGGTTGGCGGGGCAGCGGCTACGTGCGCTGGCAGCACGAGACCAACCGCGGGTTCTTGCGCTGCATGGCCGGCCTGGCCGCCATGGCCGCCGCCATCAACGAGTTCGACGAGGCCGAACGCTGCGAGGTCTTCCTTCGTCAGTGCGATCCGTCCTGGCCTCCCGCGGATCTCCGCTAGGGCCGGGGGAGGACCGACCATGGCTGCTCCCGGAGGTCACGGACCCATCGGGCCATTCCCGCCCGGCGTGGAGACCGACCAAGAACGCGAGGACTACGACCGCCAGCGACGTCGGCTGTTGCGGACCCTGCCTTACGGCCTGTACGTGGTGTCCAGCATGGCCGGTGACCGACGCAACGCCATGACCCTCAACTGGGCCAGCCAGGTCAGCTTCGAACCCAAGCTGGTGGCCATCGGCGTGGAGCGCACGGCGTTGACCCACCAGCTGATCGAGGACGGTGGGGCCTTCGTGCTGCACACCATTGCCCGCGAAGACCGGGCGGTGGTCCGCAAGTTCACCAAACCGGTGCTGGAGGACGGCGCCGCACGGACCCTCAACGGGTTCGCCTACCGGGACGGGACCAGTGGCCTGCCGGTACTGGAGCTGGCCGTCTCCTACCTGGAATGCCAGGTCCGGGACCGCCTGGTATGTGGCGGCCACACGTTGTTCGTGGGCGAGGTCATCGACGGGCGGTTCCAGCGGGCGGAGGACACCGAGCTGTTGCGCATGGAGGACACCCGCATGGATTACGGCGGCTGAGCCCGTGGTTGGGCCGCCGGCGGATGAACCGTTCCGGGGTCTCATCCTCTGCGGGGGGGCCAGCCGCCGGATGGGCCGGGACAAGGCCCTCATCGAGGTGGACGGGGTGGCCTTGGTGGCCATCGCCGCCGCCGCCTTACGGGGAGCCGGCGCCACCACCGTGAGCTGTGTGGGCGGCGACGCGGAAGAACTGGGCCGGCTGGGACTGCCATTCCAGCCCGACGACCAGCCGGGGGAGGGGCCCCTGGGCGGTCTGCTGAGCGCCTTTGAACGGGACCCCACCGGCGTGGTGATGGTGCTGACCTGCGATCTTCCGCTGGTGGACGCCGAGGTGGTCCGGGCCGTGGTCACCACCGCAGGCGCTCACCCCCACGCCGCGGTGGCCGCGCCCCGGTTCGATGGACGGCTGCAGCTGTTGTCCGCCGCCTACCGCCCGGCCCTGGTGTTGGACCACCTGCGAAGCTGTTTCACTTCCGGTCAACGGGCGGTCCGCGCCGTGTTGGCTCACGTCGAGGTGGTGGAGGTGGACCTCCCCGCCGCCCTGGCCGCCAAGCTGCACGATGCCGACACCCCCCAACGCCTGGCCGAGCTGACCGGTGCCGAGCTGACCGAGTGGCAGCCGCAGCCCGGAGCATCGAAACGAGGTCACCACCAGCCCCGCTAGGATCATCGAGCGTGAGTGACAACAGTGTTCCCGAGGTCGACGTGGCCGAAGCGGCCCGCCTCCAGCAACAGGGCGTGGTGGTGCTCGATGTTCGCGAGCCCGACGAGTTCGCCGAGGTGCACGCGCTCGGAGCCCGGCTGCTGCCCCTCAGTGAGCTGACCGAACGGGTGGGGGAGGTGCCGTTGGACCAGCCGTTGCTGATCATCTGCCGCAGCGGCGCCCGCAGCGCCCGGGCCGCGGAGTGGCTCAACGACCGGGGCGCGCAAGCCACCAACGTGGACGGGGGCACCCTGGCCTGGGTGGAAGCCGGGTTGCCGACCGCCAAGGGCAGCTCGTCCTGAGCCTGCGCCAGGACGTGTCGAGCGAGCCGATGCCCACCAACCCGGGCACCGCCACCGCGGCGTCGCGGCTGATCACCACCAGCGCGGGCTTCGCCGAGGTCATCGCCGCCCTGCGGGACCAACCCCGTTACGCCCTGGATACCGAGTTCCATCGGGAGCGCACGTACTTCCCCCGGCTGGCCCTGCTGCAGCTGGCCTGGCCCGGTGATCTGGTACTGGTGGATCCCCTGGCGGTGGACATCGCGCCCTTCGCCGAGATCCTGGAAGGGCCCCAAACCGCGGTGTTGCACGCCGCTTCGCAGGACCTCGAGGTGCTGGAGCTGGCTTGTGGTACCGGTCCCCGCTCCCTGTTCGACACCCAGGTCGCGGCGGGGTTCGTGGGCATGAACACCCCCTCACTGGCCGAGCTGCACGAGCGGCGACTGGGCCGCACCATGCCCAAGGGTGATCGCCTGACGGACTGGCTGCGCCGACCGCTCAGCGAGGGTCAGCTGACCTATGCCGCCTCCGACGTGGCGGAGTTGCTGCATCTGGCGGACCTGCTCACCGCTGAGTTGAACGAACGGGGCCGTCTCAGCTGGGCCGAAGCGGAGTTCGACCTGGAGTTGACCCGGGCCCGGGGCGGCCGTGACCCCGACCAGGCCTACCTTCGCATCAAAGAAGTTCGCCAGCTGCGGGGCAAAGCCGTGGCGGTGGCCCAAGCGGTTGCCGCCTGGCGGGAGCGCCGGGCCGCGCAGAGTGACCAGCCCACCCGTCACGTGCTCGCCGACCTGGCCGTGGCCGGGGTGGCCCAACGAGCCCCCGCCACCCTCGCCGAACTCCGCAAGGTCCGCGGTATCGAAGAACGCCACGTCCGCGGTCCGCTGGGCGAGGAACTGCTGGCCGCGGTGCAGATCGGGGTGGCCGCCCCGTTGCCGGTTCGCCAGAGCAACGTCCGCGCCGAGGTGCCCCGTGAGCTCCGGGCCGCCATCGGGTTGCTGACCGCCTGGGTGGCGCAGCTGGCCCGGGACCTGGACCTTGACGCCGCCCTGTTGGCCACCCGCAACGACCTCGAGGACCTCTTGCGGGAGGACCCCGACGCCCGTCTGGGCCGTGGATGGCGGGGCGATTTGGCCGGGCGTCAGATCCGTCAACTGCTGGCTGGAGATGCCTCGTTGGCCTTCGACGGGCACGGCGGGCTGATCTTGGAGGCCCGCGCCGGCCGTTCCTTGTGACCAGGGTGCTGGCTCGGAGGCTCCCGCTGCTCTAGTCTCAACAACGTTCGACCCGGGCGGAACCGCAGTGGGGTCGAGACAAGCACTGTTCATCGGGGTCAGCACGCGGTATCAGCTTCCGCAGAACCGCTGTCTCCTGGCCCCTTTCATGGGCCGCACCTGCACAGGGACCAGGGAAAGCCTGCTAGGCTCCCTTGGCCAGAACGCATGCCAACTTGGGGAGCTGGCCCGTGAAAAAGGGTCGACATCGCCGCTTCGAAGAGGCTCGGGCGTTGAAGCGTTCATCGGACATCGACTTTGACAGGCTCCTTGAGAGCCTGAAGAAAGATGCGCCGATAAGCGATCCAGACGCACCCGAGGAAGCCTACGACGACGAGCACGAAGGCGCCTACGACGACGAGGATGAGGAAGACGAAGAGGACCGGTGAGCCGCGTACCGCGGACGCTGCTCTTCTGGACGCTCTTCGTTCTGTCCTAGCACCGGATCGGGTCCACCTCGACCCGTTAGAACAGGTGCTCTACAGCCGTGACGCGTCACTGATCAGCGGTGAGACCGGGGTGGTCTGTTTCCCGCTGAACACCCAGGAGGTGCAGGCCTGCGTCCGGATCGCCGCCGCCCATCAACGGCCGGTAGTGGCTCGGGGCGCTGGTACCGGCCTGGCCGGGGGCGCGGTCCCGTTGGACTGTCCGGTGATGGTGATCACCACCAAGATGGCGGGCATCGAGATCGATCTTGAGCGCCGGTTGGCGTGGGTTGAGCCCGGCGTGGTCAACCTGGACCTCACCAAACAGTTGCGTCCTCTCGGGTTCCATTTCGCCCCCGATCCATCCTCCCAGCAGTCCTGCTCGCTGGGCGGCAACGTGGCCAACAACTCCGGCGGCCCGCACTGCTTGGCCTACGGGGTGACCAGCGCCCACGTGGTGGCGGTGGAGGTGGTCCTGCCCGACGGGACCGTGACCACCCTGGGCGGGGTGGATGCGGACCCGGCCGGTTATGACCTACGGGGCGTGTTCGTGGGCAGCGAAGGGTGTCTCGGCATCGCCACCCGGATCGCGGTCCGTTTGACCCCCAATCCACCGGCGGTGGCCACCTTGCTGGCGGACTTCACCGAACCGGCGCAAGCGGCGGCGGCGGTGTCCGCCATCATCGCCGGCGGGGTGGTACCGGCGGCCATTGAGATGATGGACCAGCGCATCACCCAGGCCGTGGAAGCCTTCGTCCACGCCGGCTATCCCACCGACGCCGGTGCGGTGCTGCTGGTGGAGGTGGACGGGCTGGCAGACGGGGTGGCCGTGGAATCAGCCCTGGTCCAGGACATCTGCCGGGCCAATGGGGCCCGCTCTGTCCGGGTGGCGGCCACCGAGGAGGAACGGCTGCTGCTGTGGAAGGGCCGCAAAACGGCGTTCGGCGCGGTGGCTCGGATCAAACCCAACTACTACCTCCATGACACCGTGGTCCCCCGCACCAAGCTGCTCACGGTGTTGGCTCAGGTGTACGAGATCGCTGCCCGCCACGACGTGCTGGTCATGAACGTGTTCCACGCCGGTGACGGCAATCTGCACCCGCTGCTGGTGTTCGACGCCCGTGAGCCCGGGGTGCTGGAACGGGTCCACGCCGCCGGTGACGAGATCGTGCGGGTCTCCCTGGAAGCCGGCGGGGTGCTGTCCGGTGAGCATGGGGTGGGCCTGGAGAAGCAGCCGTTCATGGCCCTGCAATTCACCGCCGCCGACCTTGACGCCCAGGCCCGTCTGCGTGACGCCTTCGATCCCGACCACCGCTGCAATCCCCACAAGGTGCTGCCGGCCGGCTCCCGCTGCGGTGATCTGGCGCAGCTGGATCCCGAACGCCGCCGTCAGTTGTTGGCGGCGGGCGTGTGGGTGTGAGCCCCCCGATGGACCCTCCCGCAGCCACCCTTGAGGACAGCGCGCGCCACGTGGTGGGCGCAGCGCTGAGCGTCCTGCCCGATCGGGTGGTGCGAGATCCCCAGTTGCTGGCCTTCGCCGAGCTGATCGGCGGGCCCGAGGACGGCCCGGTGGCGGTGGAGGGCGGCCGCACCCAGTGGTCCGTTGGTGGGCCCGCAGCTTCCGATGTCCGTCTGGTGCAGGCCCCTTGCGGCGTGGTGGCCTTCGAGCCGGCCGAGATGACGGTGCAGGTCAGAGCGGGTACCACCCTGGCTGAGCTGGACGCCGTGCTGGCCGCTGAGGGCCAAGAGGTGGCGTTGCGGGGGTTCGATCCTGCCGCCACCGTGGGTGGGGTTCTGAGCGTGGGCCGCAGCGGGATCACCCGACTGGGTCACGGCCCGATCCGTGACACCTTGCTCCAGGCCCGATACGTGTCTGCCGAGGGTTTGCTGGTCACCGCCGGTGGGCCCACGGTCAAGAACGTCACCGGCTTCGATCTGCCCCGGTTACTGGTTGGGGCGCTGGGCACGGTGGGGTTACTGGCCGAGGTCATCCTCCGCACCCGACCGCGGCCCCGCCGGACCCGCTGGATGGCCGGCCCCGCGGACCCCTTCGCTGTGCGCGATGCCCTGTACCGGCCCATCAGCCTGCTCTGGGACGGCACCGTGGTGTGGGTGTTGCTGGAAGGCCACGCCGCTGACGTGGACCAGCAAGGCGCAGTGGCCGCCACCTTGGGCCTGGTACCGGTGGAGGGACCGCCACCGTTGCCCGCCGGTCGGCGTTCCCTGGATCCGGGGCGGTTGCGTTCCCTGGCCTCGCCCGAAACTGGTCACGGCGCGGGTGGCGCGGCGTTCGTGGCCGAGATCGGTGTGGGCGTACTCCACGGGCGGGCGCCGCTGCCGGCGGGTGTCCAACCCCCGCCGCCGGACCCGGCCGTGGTTCGGCTGAACCACGCCATCAGAGACGCGTTCGATCCCACCGGGCGGCTGAACCCCGGTCGGGACCCGCTCCGGGCGGACCTTGAACCGGCGGATCAGGAACGAGGCGAGCGCGGATGGTGAAGCTGCCGTTGGTTGAGGACGAGCTGGCGTCCTGTGTGGGGTGCGGGCTGTGTTTGCCGCACTGCCCCACGTTCCGGGTGACCGGCGAGGAGCGCTACTCACCGCGGGGCCGCATCGCCGCCATCCGCCAGGTACACGATCCCGTGGTCCAGGGTGGCGCCCCCTCCCAGCTGGCAGCCTCGTTCTTCGGCAGTGAGTCCTTCCGGGACATGATGGACACCTGCGTGCAGTGCCGCGGTTGTGAGACCGCGTGCCCGTCAGGGGTGCCGTTCGGCCGCTTGATGGAAGGTGCCCGCCAGGGTCTGGTTGACGCCGGGGGCTACCAGCGGTGGGACCGGCGTCTGGGTTACCGCCTGCTGGGCCACCATCGGCTCCTTCTTGTCGGCAGCCGGGTCCTGGCCGTGGCTCAACGGACCCGTCTAGTGCCCTCCCGCCGGCTCGGGTTGCCGGACCCGCTGCCGCTGCGCAACCCTCCGCTGCGGGTTCCACCGCCCGCCGACCAGGCTGGCGGTGTTGGTGCGC
Source organism: Acidimicrobiales bacterium (assembly GCA_046155365.1). Classification (GTDB taxonomy): domain Bacteria; phylum Actinomycetota; class Acidimicrobiia; order Acidimicrobiales; family CAIXPF01; genus CAIXPF01. Next base: position 24,524 of record JBJXFH010000144.1, read on the forward strand.
GCACCGTGTGGTTGCACACCGGGTGTGTGATGGATGCCTGGCAGCGTCCTGTGCACCAGGCCACCCTCAACGTCCTGGCCGCCATGGGCGTCACGGTGCGGCTGGCCCCCAACACCGGCGGTGGTGGTTGCTGCGGGGCCCTGGCCACCCACGCCGGGCTGGTGGACATCGCCCGGGAGCAGGCCAAAGCCACCATGGCCGCTTTCGAAGGGCAGGACCCCATCCTGGTCGGTTCCGCCGGATGCGGCGCCCAACTCAAGGATCTGGGTCACCTGCTGGGTGGACCGGACGCCGCTCGTTTCGCCGCCCGGGTGTTCGATCTCAACGAATGGGTGGCCGC
>JBJXFH010000146.1:0-16064 GCA_046155365.1 Acidimicrobiales bacterium
AGGGTGTCGGGCCGGGTGGTGAACACCGTGAGCGGCCCGGCGGTGGTGGCGAAATCCACCCGGGCGCCCTGGGACCGGCCGATCCAGTTGCGCTGCATGGCCTTGATGGCCTCGGGCCAGTCCAAGGTGTCCAGATCCTCCACCAGCCGGTCGGCGTAGGCGGTGATGCGCATCAGCCACTGGCGCATGGTGCGTTTGAAGACCGGGAAGTTGCCCCGATCAGAGCGTCCGTCGGCGGTGACCTCCTCGTTGGCCACCACCGTGCCCAGCCCCGGGCACCAGTTCACCGGGGCATCGGCCAGGTAGGTCAACCGGTAGCCGTCCAGCACCCGCAACCGTTCGGTGGCGTCCAGCGCGGACCACGACCGACCGTCTGGGGTGGTCCGCTCACCAGCGGCGAACTCGGCCTCGAGGGTGTCGATGGGGCGGGCCTTACCGACGCGTTCGTCGTACCAGCTGTTGAAGATCTGCAGGAAGATCCACTGGGTCCAGCGGTAGAACTCCACGTCGGTGGTGGAAATGGCTCGGCGCTGATCGTGACCCAACCCCAACCGGCGCAGCTGGCGGGTCATGTTGGCGATGTTGGCCTCGGTGGACACCCGGGGGTGCTCGCCGGTCTCCACCGCCCGTTGCTCTGCCGGCAGACCGAAGGCGTCGAAGCCCATGGTGTACAGCACGTTGTACCCGCACATCCGCTTGAAACGGGTGTACACGTCGGTGCCGATGTAGCCCAACGGGTGGCCCACGTGCAGCCCTGAACCCGATGGGTACGGGAACATGTCCAGCACGTACAGCTTGGGCTGATCCGCAACGGCGCCGGTGTCAACAGCGCCCGCGCCCAACGGTCCGGCGGGGTTGGGGGCTTCGAAGGTGGCCTCGGCGTCCCAACGGGCCTGCCAGCGCAACTCGATCTGCTCCGCCAGGCGGGCGGTGTAGCGATGTTCGGGCAGCTCGGACCCGGTGGTGGGCGATCCTGGCGCGGGGCTGGACATGGCGTCGTACGGTAGCGGCCGATCCCCGCCGGTCCGAACCGACTGGTTCGCCCCCTGGTGGTAACCCTTTCGCGGCGCGGTGAGTCCGAAGTCCCGTGCAACGTCTCGCCCTGACCCTCCTGGAACGCTTCGAGCGCGCCGCCACCGGTAACGGCTCGGTTACCTTCGTGGTCGGCGGCGGCGAGGATCGGGTGCCGTGGAGCCGGTTGCACCACGAAGCCAAAACGGTCGCCGCCCGGCTGCAGGAAATGGGCGTCGGTGTCGGTTCCCACGTGGCGATCCTGGCCCCCACCTCCCGGGCGTTGGTGACCGTCATGCAGGGCGTGTGGCTGTCCGGCGCCACGCTCATCGTGTTGCCGCTGCCCATGCGGATGGGTTCGCTGGAGGAGTTCGTCGAGCAGACCAAGACCCGGGTGCGGGATGCGGACACCACCTTGTTGCTGGTGGACGGTGATCTGGCGCCGTTCCTCGGTGACGCCGTGGAGGGGCCTGACGTCCCGCCGTGGGGGGTGCTGCAGGAGCTGTTGGAAAAGGCCCTCGCCGCTGGTGCCGACGGCTGGCAGCGCCCCACGCTCACCCCCGATGACCTGGCCATTCTGCAGTTCACCAGCGGATCCACGTCGGCACCGAAGGGGGTGATGATCCCGCACCGGATCATCTGCGCCAACCATGACGCCATGGTCAGCCGGGCCAACATGACCGAAGCCGACGTGTTGATCTCCTGGCTGCCGCTGTACCACGACATGGGTCTGGTGGGGCTGTTGCTGTTGGGCATGGCCCAGGGCGTGAATCTGGTGCTGGCCGCGCCACAGGATTTCCTCGGTGACCCCGGGCGCTGGATGGAGTGGATCGCTCGGTACGGCGGCACCGCCACCGCCGGACCCAACTTCTCCTGGGTGCTGGCAGCGCGGGCCCTGCGTACCCGCAAGGACCTGCTGGACCTTTCTTCGTTGCGGATCGGGCTCAACGGCGCCGAACCGGTGGATCCGGACTCGGTGCGAGCGTTCATCGAAGCCGGTGCCCGCCACGGCATGCACCCCGGCGCGGTGTTCCCGGCGTTCGGCATGGCCGAGGTGGCCATCGGCGGCACGTTCCCGGTGCCGTTGGCGGGTCTGCGCACCGACCCTGTTGATCAGCGGGTACTGGAAGCGGAGGGGTACGCCGCGCCCGCCACCGCCGGTAGTGACGGTTGCCGTGAGCTGGTCAAACTCGGCAAGGTACTGGACGGTATGGAGCTACGGATCGTGGACCCGGCCAGCGCCGTGCTGCGCGGCGATCGTGAGGTGGGCGAATTGGAGATCCGCGGCACCTCCGTCACCCCCGGGTACTACAACAACCCCGAGGCCACCGAGGCGCTCTTCCATGACGGTTGGTTGCGAACCGGGGACCTGGCGTACCTGGTGGAGGGAGACCTGGTCATCTGCGGGCGGATCAAGGACCTGATCATCGTGGGTGGTCGCAACGTGTACCCCCAGGACGTGGAACGGGCCGTGGGCGAGGTTGAAGGCGTGCGGGCCGGCAACGTGATCGCTTTCGGGGTGGCCGGCCGTCACAGCAAGGAATCGCTGGTCGTGGTGGCGGAGACCAAGGTGTCCGACCACGGCCCGTTGCGTAGCGCGGTGCAGCACAAGGTTCGCGAGACCGTCGGCTTACCGGTTCGCGAGGTGGTGTTGGTGGCTCCCGGCACGCTGCCCAAGACCAGCTCCGGCAAGCTGCAACGGGCGTTGTGCAAGCAGCAATACCTCGACGAGCAACTTCAGCCGGTCTGAGCCGTCGGGCGCCTCTGTTGGCCGTCAGTCGTCCTGGTTGCGCAGGAACTGTTCCAGCTCGGCGCCCAACTCGTCAGCGGTGGGCACGGTGAACGTGGCCGCCACCTGCTGGTCGTATTGGTTTTCCAGCTGCGCCACCATGGCCACGTGTTCCAGGTTGCCGGCGATCAGAGTGTCGATACGGCTGCCGGTTTCGATGGCCGTGCGCCGTTGCTCGGTCAGCTCGAAGCGCAGGTCGGTGAGCTTGGTGACCGCCTCCAGCAGGGCCACCGTGGCCGCCGGGTAGGGAAGGTTGGCGACGTAATGGGGGACCTGGGCCCACAGCCCGCACGCCTCCAGGCCCACCTCGGCGCAGATCCGCTCCACCGCGCTGTTGAACCCCGCCGGGACCGCCAGTTGGCCGGGAATGAAACCCACCAGGTCAGCCAGCGCCTGGGTACTGGCGGTGGCCACCGTCTTGGACCGGCGGGTGTGGGGGACCGGCGCGGGATACGCCCCCAGCGTCAGCACCCGCCGTACCCCTGCCTCTCGGGCCAGTTCCACCACCTTGGTGGCCAGGGTGGGCCACAAGCGATCCGGTTCGGCTCCCACCAACAGCAGGAAGCGTCGCCCGTCGGGGTCCTCGCCCAGATGGAGATCGATGGTCGGCCACTCCAGCGAGGTGTTCACCCCGTCCATCAGGTGCAACACCGGCCGGCGGGCCTGGTGATCGACCAGGGATTCGGCGTCGAATCGGCCCACCAGGCTGGCGTTGCTGTGGCTGAGCAGCTCCGCCCGGGCCCGGGAGGCTGCCAGCCCGGCGTCGATCCAGCTGTCGATGGCACAGATCAGCACCGGGGCCCGGGGCAGCTCGGGTGCCTCGAGTCGGAAGAGATCGGCCATCGTCACGTCCCAGGGGTCAGGTTCGGGTCAGGGTTCAGCAGGTTGTCCGGGCAGCGGCCGGTGGCGCGAGGTGAGCCGGCGGTGATCGTCCGTGCGTGCCCACCGTATCGCTGGTTCCGGCGGTGGCGGCGCTGGCTGCGGTCCTGCAGCAACAACGCCGCACCCAACGCCACCGGTGCTGGGCACGGGCGGTCGATGCTCGTGGCTTCGATACCATCTCTGTCGGGCCCGATCTTGGACGAGCCCGATCTCGGTCCCATCGGGTGGGCGCCGACGATGGTCACAGGAGCAGGACGACGCACATGAGCATCGACGTAACTGACGAATCTTTCCAGGCCGATGTGGTGCAACGTTCGGCCACCACCCCCGTTGTGGTCGATCTGTGGGCGGAGTGGTGTGGCCCCTGCCGGCAACTGGGCCCCATTCTGGAGCGGGTCATCGCCGAGACCAATGGTCAGGTGGTGCTGGCCAAGGTGGACGTGGACGCCAACCCCCAAGTGGCGGCGGCGTTCCAGGTGCAGTCCATCCCGGCGGTGTTCGCCGTAGCTGAGGGCAAGGTGATCGACAGCTTCGTGGGCGCCCAGGGTGAGGAGGCGGTGCGCCAGTTCGTCGCGGCGCTGCTCCCCTCGGAAACCGAGACCGCCCTGTATGCCCTGTTGGCGGCCGGTGATGAGGCGTCGCTGCGTCAGGCGTTGGAGACTGATCCGGGGCTCGAACCGGCCGTGCTGGCCTTGGCGCAGATCCTGGTGGACACCAACCGGGGCCCCGAGGCGCTGGCCCTGCTGGCCCGGGTGCCGGAGTCCGCCGAAACCCGTTTCATTTCCGCCCAGGCCCGCACCGCCGTTCCCGATGATGGGTACGAAGCCACCCTCGACGGTCTCTTGGACCGGGTCAAAGACGATGACGCCGCCCGCCAGGAGTATGTCGATCTGCTGGAACTGATGGGCGCCACCGATCCTCGCACCGCCGGCTACCGCAAGAAGCTGACGTCTCGGCTGTTCTGACCTACTAGCCAGGTCTGATCGGGTACCCGAACAGAAATTTGTCTGGTCGATCTGGCGTTCGATCGCAGGTGCCGCTAACGTAGTACTCGCTTCCCCCTGAGGTCGTAACCGGCTGAGCCGGGGGAACGCGTATGTCCACAGTCCAGCGTTGGCGGTCAGACGGCCGCGCCGCACTGGAGCAGGTCGGGCTCAACGGGCCGGGCCGGACCCGGTTGTTGGTGTTGCTGGTCACGTGCGCCGTGGTCGGGGTTGCTGGCGCCCTGGTCGTGCAATGGGCCGCTCCCGGAGCCGGTGGCACGGCGAACATCGAGGTGGCGCTACCTCGAGCCGTGCGGGTCACCACCACCCGACCACCGCCGGAACCGCTGATCATCCACGTTGCCGGGGCGGTGAATGGTCCCGGTGTGCATCGTCTGCCCACCGGTGCCCGGGTCGCGGACGCGTTAGCGGCCGCCGGCGGTCTCACCGTGGACGCGGATCCGTCGCTGCTGAACCTGGCTGAGCCATTGGCCGACGGCGCCCGGGTCCACGTAGCCCGCCAGGGTGAGCTCAACCCGCCCCCGCCGCTCAGTGGGGCCGGGGCGGGCGGTGGGGGGACAGCATCGGGGTCCTCGGGCCCGGCCCAACCCATGGACCTCAACCGGGCCGAGGCCAGCCAACTGGACGAACTGCCCGGTGTGGGCCCGGCCACCGCGGCGGCCATCGTGGCCCACCGCACCGCCAACGGGCCGTTCAGCAGCGTCGACGCCCTGGCCGAGGTCCGCGGCATCGGCCCCGCCAAACTCGAAGCCCTCCGGCCGTTGGTGCGCGTATGACCGGCCCCACCCGCCCCGGCCCAGCCCCTGATGCTGCTTCGGGGCCGTCTCCGGCCCTCCCGGCAGCTGGGCCGACTTCGGCGACCTCCGCTGCCTCCGCTGCCTCGGCTGCCTCGGCTGGCCCGGCTGGCCCGGACGCATCGGCGGGGTCCCAGCCGTCGCGCGTGGCCGCGGGCCGAAGGCGCACCGGCCCCGTGGACGGCGAAGCGGAAGGCCCCCCGGGTGAGGCCGGGTGGGCCCCGGTCCTGGGCGATCGGACGGTGGTGGCGCTGGCGGTGGCGGTTGCCGCCGGTGCCTGGTTTCGCTGGTCGCTGTCGGTCCCGCTCAGCGCCATGGTCATGGGGGCCGGGGTGTGGTTGTTCCGGGGGCGTGCCCGTCGGCCGGTGCTGGCGGTGGTCGGTTTGGCGCTGGCGTTGGCGCTGCTGGCCGCCGCCCTGGCCGATCGGGCTTACTCCACGCTGGTCAGCGCCAAACCCGGACCGGTGGAGGGCACCGTTTCACTGGTCACGGACCCCCAGCGATGGCTGGCAGGCACTTGGGCGGTGGCCCGTTTCGAGGGTGAACGCGTGCGGGTGCAGGCCCACGGCGCGGCCGGCCGAGCGCTGGCCCGGGCGTTGGCCGGGGATCGGGTTGAGCTGCGCGGTCAACGCCGGGGGATGAGCGCGGACCAAATCGGGGCCAACCCCTGGCGGCGGGTGGTCGGCGCTGTGGACGTGGACACCGTGGTGGCGGTGCGTCCCGGGCCGCTGCATCACCGACTGGCCAACGAGATCCACCGTCGGTTGAGTGGCGGCGCCCGGTCGCTCCCCGATGATCAACGGGCGTTGCTCAGCGGGCTGGTGCTGGGCGACGACCGGGCCCAACCACCGGTGCTGCGTCACGCCTTTGATGCCGTGGGGCTGTCCCATCTTTTGGCGGTTTCGGGCCAGAACGTGGCGTTCGTGCTGGCGGCAGCCGGTCCGCTGTTGCGTCGAATGAGGTTGGGTTCGCGCTGGGTGGCCATCGTGGTGCTGTTGGTGTTCTTCGCCACCGTCACCCGCTTCGAGCCCTCGGTGTTACGGGCGGTGGCCATGGCCGCGCTGGCCACCATCGCCGCCGCGCTCGGACGCCCCACACCCGGTCTTCGGGTGCTGTCGTGGGCGGTCATCGGCTTGGTGCTGGCGGACCCGCTGCTGGTGCGGTCCCTGGGGTTTCAGCTTTCCGTGGCCGCCAGCGCCGGGATCTTGTTGTTGTCCCCGCCAATGGCCAGCGGTCTGCAACGCTATTTGGCGCTGCCGGCCTGGGTGGCCGCCGCCCTGACCGTTCCGTTGGCGGCGCAGCTGGCCACCGCGCCCCTGCTGGTGTCCCGCAACGGCCCGTTGCCACTGGTGGCGGTGCCCGCCAACATGGCCGTGGGAGGGGCCGCCGGGCTGCTGATGACCTGGGGATCGTCGGCGGGGGTGCTGGCCGGCTGGCTCCCGGGTCCCCTGGCGTGGCTGGTGCACCTGCCCAGCCGGGCGCTGCTGTGGTGGATCAGCCAGGTGGCGTTGGTCGGGGAACGCTGGAGCACCGTCGGGCTGAGCGGTACCCACCTGGCGGTGCTGATCGCACTGGCCGGGCTCACGGTCGCCATTCGCCGTTACCGTCGCCGCGCCACCCCGGCAGGTTCGGTCGCGCCCAACGGCGAACGCTGCCCGACGGCACCGCTCACGCCACCGCACGCGCCACCGTTGGCGGTGGGGGGCCGGACTGGCGTCGCGGGTGGGTCGGGGCCGTGGTGGTGGGGTCCGGCCGTGGGGTCCCTCATCTGGGCGGCGTTGTTAGCCAGATCGGGCTCGCCCCCGGTACGGGCCCTGCCCCAAGGCGTCACCTTCGATCAGCGGGACCAGGTGGAGGTGGTGGTGCTGGCCGGCGCGGCAGATCCGACCGGGCTGTTACGCAATCTCCGAGCCCGGGCCGACGGTTCAATAGAGCTGCTGGTGGTCACCAGCCCCTCAAGGGCGGCATGGGAGGCGGCCACCGCAGTGCGCGAGGTCATCGGGGCCGACGTGGTTCTGACCAGCGTCAGACGACCCGACGCGTCGATGGCCCGGCACGGCCAGACCTACCAAGTGGGCCCGTTGCTGGTGACTATGCGTGACCGCCACGGCAGTGACCGCCTCGAGGTGGTGGTCACCGACCTCGAGGCGATCCCGCCATGACCTATCCCGAACGATTCCCGAGCCGCGGCCGTGGCCGCAGCCGCAGTTGGCCCGCGGTCAGGAGCCGGACTTCTCCTCCTGGTACTTCTCCGTCCAGGCCGCCAGGGCGGCACCTTGCTCGTTGTTCAACTTGTCGCGCACCGCCTGTGCCCGCCGCTCGGCGTCCGCCAGCCGGTCATAGGTGTTGTTCTGGAACAACGGCATGACCTCGTTGGCGATCAGCTCGTAGCTCCGACGGGTCGCCTCGGGATTGGCGAACTCGTTGGCCATCATCAGGTAGCACCCGAACCCGCCGTTGGACTGCTTGTGCAACCGATCAATCTGCGCTGCCACGTCCTCGGGGGTGCCGATGGCGCCCACCCCGGATTCGTTGGCCCAGTTGATCCGATCCTCCAGGGTTTCGCCCTCGGGGCAGAACTGCGGGGCGGCGGCGGTGTGCTGCAGATAATCAAACCAATGCTGGATACCGAACCGTACGTCCTGGTATGCCTGCTCGCGGGTTTCGGCGCAATGCATCACGCCCACCAGCGCCCACTTCGAGCGATCGGCACGCTGGCCGAACTGCGCCGCGGTCTCCTCGGCCACGTCCCAGTGCATGGCCAACACGTCCGCACCGGCCTGCAACGTGGCACCAATGGACAGCAGCCCGATGCCGTGCTTGCCGGCCAGGCGCGGCCCCGACGGGGAGGCGATGGCCGCCACCGACACATCGAAATCGGAGTACGGCGGGAGCTGGCACTTGGCGTCGACCAGGTTGAACCAATCGGTCTTCATGGTCAGCGGTTCGTCGTTGCGCAGCAGGTGCATGATGGCGTCCATGCCCTCATCCAGCATGCGCCGCTGCTCGGAGGGCTGGATGCCGATCATGTGGGCGTCGGTGGGCAGGGCGCCCGGTCCCACCCCCAACATGAACCGACCCCGGCTCAGGTGGTCCAGCAGGATGGCCCGGTCCGCGGTCCACAGCGGGTTGTGATACGGCACCGACGCCACCCCGGTGCCCACCTTGATGTGGCGGGTCCGTTCCAGCGCCACACCGGCGAACACGAAGGGGTCAGCGATGATCTCGGTGCCGCAGCTGTGGTGCTCGCCGATCCAGGCCTCGTCGAAGCCCAGCTCGTCCAACCACCCGATCGTGGCCAGATCCCGCTGCAAGGCGGTGGTGGGATTGCCTTTGGGATTGTGAAACGGCGCCATAAAGATGCCGAATCGAAGCCTGTCCATCTGACCTCCTGAAGGTCCTCACGTCGGGAACGGAACCATGTCGGCGTCATGCGCCGACCGGTGGAGTCTTCCATCCACCCCGGCGAAATGACAGGTTGGTACCGGCCCGGCTCGGCTGGTCGGACAGAATGGCGCGGTGGCCTCCGGAACCAAGCGCAGTGCCATCGCGAGCCCGGTGCCCCCGTCGGCGCCGGTGGTGCTGGTACGGGGCGATGATGACGTGCTGGTGCGGGACACGGTGCGCCGCCTGGTAGAGGAGCGGGTGGGGGACCAGGACCGCTCCTTGATGCTGGCGGAGTTCGCCGGTGAGGACTACCCGCTGGCGGAGCTGGTGGATTCCGCCCAGACCCCACCGTTTCTGACGGCCCGGCGGGTGGTGGTGGGCTGGGGGCTGCACCGGTTCAAAACCGCGGACCTGGGCCCGTTGCGGGCGTATTTGGCGGATCCGCTGGACAGCACCGACCTGGTCTTGGTGTTCCAGGAGGGCCGCATCCCCAAGGCCTTGACCGACGCCGTGGCCGCCGCCGGGGGCCAGGTGGTGACCACCGGTCCGCAAACCGGCCGCGGCGGCAAACGGGACTGGATCGATGAGCAACTGGCGCGCAGCTCCGTCCGCCTCGACGCCCGGGCCAAGACCCTGATCGAAACCCACCTGGGTGAAGACCTGGCACGGTTGCTGTCACTGCTGCATACCCTGGAGACGGCCTACGGGGGCGACGCGCTGCTGGGTGTGGCGGAGCTCGAACCGTTCCTCGGTGAGGCCGGATCGGTGCCACCGTGGGAGCTCACCGACGTCATCGACAAGGGTGACATCGCGGAGGCTGTCCGGCGGGTCCGGCGCCTGCTCGGCGGGGGCCAACGTCACCCGCTGCAGGTGATGGTCACCCTCACCAGTCATGTGGAACGGATGCTGGCGCTGCACGGTAGCGGGGCTCGCTCTGAGAAAGAGGCGGCGGTACTGCTGGGGTTGAAGGGTTCCACCTTCCCCGCTCGCAAGGCGCTTGATCAGGGACGCAAGCTGGGCCCGGCCAAGCTCAGCCGGGCCGTGGACCTGCTGGCGGACGCCGATCTGGCCTTACGGGGTAACTCGGCGTGGGAACCGGCCCTGGTCATGGAGGTCCTGGTGGCCCGACTGGCAGCGCTGGCCCGCTGAGCCCCGGAGGAGGGCGTGGGATTACTGCTGCTGGGCGGCGGCAGTGGCCTTCATCAGGCGGGAGCGATCCCGGGCGGCCTTGTTCTTGTGGATCACGCCCTTGGCGGCGGCCTTGTCGATGCGCTTGATGGCCAGGCGCAGCAACTGCTCGGCATTCTCGACACCGCTGACCGCCCCGGCCAGCGCATTCTTGCGGCGGGTCTTGAGCTCCGAGCGCACGGCCTTGTTGGCCAAGCGGCGGCGTTCGTTCTGCAGGTTGCGCTTGATCTGGCTCTTGATGTTCGCCACTGGGCAGGCTTCCTCTGGCTCGGTGCACCCCGGAAAGGCGGCCATGAAAGGATAGCGGGCCGAAGCCGTCCGGGCGAACACAGCGCCAACACCGCGTCAACACCGCGTCAACGCAGGTCCGGGGTCGATGGACTTCGGGCCTGATCTTGGTAGCGTCAAACCGCCCCATGGACCGATCCCGCATTCGCAACACCGCCATCATCGCCCACATCGATCACGGCAAGTCCACCCTGGCCGATCGGCTGCTGGAGCTGTGCCACGCCGTTGACCCCCGGGAGATGCGGGCCCAGTACCTGGACTCCATGGACCTTGAGCGCGAGCGCGGCATCACCATCAAGTTGCAGTCGGTGCGCCTGTCCTACAAGGACCACACCATCCATCTGATCGACACCCCCGGCCATGTGGACTTCGGTTACGAGGTGTCCCGCTCCCTGGCCGCCACCGAGGGGGTCATCTTGCTGGTGGACGCGGCCCAGGGCATTCAGGCCCAAACCCTGGCCAACTGCTACCAGGCCATGGAAAACAACCTGACCATCGTGCCGGCCCTCAACAAGATCGATCTGCCGGCGGCGGATCCCATTCGCTGCCTGGAAGAGATTGAACAGGTGCTGGGCATCCCCGCCGAGGAGGTGCTGATGATCTCCGCCAAGACCGGCGCCGGGGTTCCCGAGCTGCTCGACGCGGTGATCGCCCGCATCCCCGCCCCCACCGGGGAGGCCGACGCCCCCCTCCAGGCGCTGATCTTCGACTCCCACTACGACCAGTTCCGGGGGGTGATCAGCTCCATCCGGGTCAAGAACGGCACGCTGCGCACCGGCGTCAAGCTGCGGTTCATGCACGCCGGCGCCACCCACGAGGCAGACGAGATCGGCGCCCGGCTGCCCATTCCCACCCCGGTCAAGGTCCTCGGTCCCGGCGAGGTGGGGTACCTGGTGGCCGGCATCAAGAACGTGGCCGAGGCCCGCTCCGGTGAGACCATCACCGAGTTCAACAACCCCGCCGCGGAGCCGCTGGTGGGGTACCGGGAACCCAAGCCCATGGTGTTCTGCGGGCTGTATCCCATCGACGGGGACGATTTCCCCCGGTTGCGGGATTCGCTCGACAAGCTGCGCCTCAACGACGCCAGCTTCAGCTACGCCCCCGAGACCTCCGGGGCGCTGGGCTTCGGCTTCCGCTGCGGGTTCCTGGGCCTGCTGCACATGGAGATCATCCGGGAACGCCTGGAGCGGGAGTTCGACCTCAGCCTCATCGCCACCGCCCCCTCGGTGGAATACCGGGTCACGGTGCGCGGCGGCCGGGAGGTCATCGTGGACAACCCCGCCGACATGCCCCCCGCCGGCGAGATCGAATCCATCAGCGAGCCCTACCTCAAGGCCACCATCCTGGCCCCTTCGGATTACACCGGCACCTTGCTGGAGCTGTGCCAGTCCCGGCGGGGCGAGATGTTGAAGCTGGAGTACTTGTCCCCGGAGCGCATCGAGCTGGGGTACCGGCTGCCGCTGGCGGAGGTGGTGGTGGATTTCTTCGACCAGCTCAAGAGCCGCACCCAGGGTTACGCCTCGCTGGACTACGAGCCCTCGGATTACAAACCGGCCAACCTGGTCAAGGTGGACATCCTGCTGGCGGGCGAGCCGGTGGATGCCTTTTCGATGGTCATCCACCGCGACAAGGCGGACGATTACGGCCGGGCCATGGCCGAAAAGCTGAAGGAGCTGATCCCCCGCCAGCAATTCGACGTGGCCATCCAGGCTTCTGTGGGCGGCAAGATCATCGCCCGTTCCACCGTCAAGGCCTACCGCAAGGACGTCACCGCCAAGCTCTACGGCGGGGACATCTCCCGCAAGCGCAAGGTGCTGGAACGCCAAAAGGCCGGCAAGAAGCGCATGAAGGCCATCGGCCGGGTCGAGGTGCCCCAGGAGGCGTTCATCTCCGCCCTCAAGCTCGATGACTGACCCCGCCCGGCGCCGCGCAATCCAGTCGCACAATCCAGCCCTTGATCCAGCCGTTGATCCAGCCCGAGACCGGTGGGGGTAGGATCGGACCGGGCGCCTGAACGACGGCGGCCGGTGGTGAACCATGCCCGATGCACGTGAGTTGGACGAACGAAAGTCATCGATCCTGTCGGCCATCGTCGAGGAGTACATCCAGACGGCCCAGCCGGTGGGGTCCTCTCACGTCGCCCACTCGGCGTCGGTGGCGGTGTCCTCGGCCACCATCCGCAATGACATGGCCTACCTGGAGCGCGAGGGCTTCTTGGTCCAGCCCCACACCAGCGCCGGTCGGGTCCCCACCGAAAAGGGCTACCGGTTCTTCGTGGACCACCTGGCCCAACCGGATCTGGCGCCGTTGGAGGCCCAGACCGTGGGCTCCTTCTTCGACCGGGCCCACAGCCGCCTGGAGGAGATGCTGCAAGAGACCAGCCGCCTGCTGTCCCGGCTGACCAGTTACGCCGGGGTGGTGGTGGGTCCGCCGTCCCAGGCCGCCGCGGTGCGTCACGTACAACTGGTGGGCCTGGGCGGTCGTCAGGCCCTGGTGGTGTTGGTGCTGTCCAACGGCACCGTGAACCAACACGCCATGGAACTGGACGGCGCCACCACCGAAGCGGAGTTGGCCGCCGCCACCGCCCGGCTGAACCTGGCGCTGGTGGGCCGGTCCCTGCTGGCCGGTACCGCGCTGGCTGCGTCCGGCGACGCCGGCCTGGACCAGCTCATCGGTCGGGTGTTGGCGGTGCTGGGCGCCCCCGACGAGGACGCTTCGGGACGGGTGTACGTGGGTGGGGCCTCCAACGTGGCCGGCGCCTTCACCGCCACCGAAACCGTGCGCAACGTGCTGGCTCTGCTGGAAGAACAAATCGTGGTGGTGTCCCTCATCCGGGACCTGCTGGGCCGGGGGGTGCAAGTGGCCATCGGCACCGAGACCGGCATGGCCCCGCTGGCGGAATGTTCGCTGGTGGTGGCCCCGTACTCCATCGACGGTGAGCCCATCGGTTCCATTGGGGTCTTGGGCCCCACCCGCATGAACTATCCCCAGGCGCTGGCGGCGGTAGCCGTGGTCAGCCGCCGGTTGGGGCATCGCCTCTCGGAGGGGCCTGAAACGTGAGCACCGATTACTACGCCCTGTTGGAAGTGTCCCAAACGGCCACGGCGGACGAGCTGAAGAAGGCCTATCGCCGCCTGGCCCGGACCTACCACCCCGACGTCAACAAAGACCCCGAGGCGGAGACCCGTTTCAAGGAGATCTCCAAGGCCTACGAGGTGCTGTCCGATCCCCAGCGGCGCGCCCGCTATGACCGTTTCGGGCCGGAGGAAGGCGCGGCGGCGGCCAACGGCGGTGGCTTCAGCGGTTTCGGCGGCGGCATCGACGATCTGCTGGGCATGGTCATGGACGGCTTCGGTTTCGCCGGGGCCGGTGGCCGGTCCGGGCGCGGTCCCAGCGGACCACCTCGCGGCGCAGACCAGGAAACCGTGCTGGACCTGGGCTTCGAGGAGGCCGTGTTCGGCACCAACAAAGACGTCAGCCTGCGCACCGCGGTGGCCTGCGAGGACTGCAGCGGCAGCGGCGCCACCCCCGGCACCACCAGCCAAACCTGCCCCGACTGTGGCGGCGCCGGCCAGGTCCGCCGGGTCCGCCAGTCCTTCCTGGGCCAGATGGTGACCGCTAACCCCTGCCTCCGTTGCAGCGGCCAGGGGCAGATCATCGCCTCGCCGTGCCCGCGCTGCCGCGGTGACGGTCGGGTGACCGAAGCGCGTACCTACCCGGTGGAGATACCTGCCGGGGTGGACAACGGCACCACCTTGCGCCTCAGCGGGCGGGGGGCGGCGGGGCCCCGGGGCGGTGGCGCCGGTGACCTGTACGTGCACCTGCGGGTCGCCCCCCACGAGTTTCTGGAACGCCACGGTGATGATCTGCACCATCGCCTGCCCATCTCTTTCACCCAGGCCGCTTTGGGCGCCACCCTCAGTTACGCCTCCCTGGACGGTGATCTGGAGCTGGTCATCCCCCGGGGCACGCAGAGCGGGACGGTGTTCCGTTTCCGGGAGCACGGCGTGCCCCAGGTGCGGGGTCGGGGCCGGGGCGATCTGCTGGTCTCGGTGGAGGTCCAAACCCCCGATGACCTCGATGACGAGCAGGAAGAGCTGCTGCGTCGACTGGCCGAGCTGCGCCAGGAGTCGGTTTCGGAACCGGACCGGGGGTTGTTCGCCCGCCTGCGCTCGGCGATTCGCTGACCGCCCGCAGGTGACGGTCGGTTCCCCCGGTTCCTCCGGCTCCCCTGGTGACGGCGCCTCGCTGGTGGGGCGCCGAGAGCCGATCGTGTACGTGGTCGAACTGGCCAGCCCCGAGATCGACGCCCTGGATCTCCACCACCTCCAGCGGGTATTGCGGCTACGTGAGGGCGCGTCGATCTGTCTGTGCGACGGTCGGGGCCGCTGGCAGCCGGCGCGGTTGGTAGGGGATCGGGCCGAACCGATCGATGAGGTCCGGGTGGAAACCGCCCCCAGCCCGTCACTGTCGGTGGTTGTGGCCCTACCGAAAGGTGACCGGGCCGATTGGATGGTGCAAAAGGTCACCGAACTCGGCATCGACGCCATCGGGGTGCTCAACGCCGAACGTTCGGTGGTGCGCTGGCACCTCGGCGAAGGCCCGGGTCAGGGCCCGGCGGCTGGGGCGGTGCCGGCAAAGGGGTCGAAGGGATCGAAAGGATCGAAGGTGTCGATGGGGGCCGAAGCCGTGAAGGCGTCCGGTAGGGGCGGGCGGGGACGCACCTGGGAGCGCTTCGAGCGGGTGGTGCATTCCGCTGGGGCCCAGAGTCGCCGGGCGTTCCTGCCCAGCCTGGAGGGCCCTCAGGACCTCACCGAGCTCGCCCGCGGTGGTGGTCCAGCGGGTGCAGTGGCACTGGCCCATCCCGGTGGGGGACCGATGACCCCCGACCTACGGACCGTGCTCATCGGCCCTGAAGGCGGCTGGAGCCCGGCGGAGCTGGCGCTCGGTTTGCCCACCGTGGGACTCGGACCACACGTTCTGCGCGTTGAGACCGCAGCCCTGGCCGCCACAACACTGTTAGTAGCCCTACGCTCTCAGCAGGTGAGCTTTGCGCGCGCTGCGAGAGAAAACGCTTTGGGTGGTTGATTTTCGGTCAGATTGGTGTCTACTCTCACACTCCGTAACAAATCCGCCGGTCAGACCGCGATGGCGAGCGTGGAATGCCTCCGAAGTGAAGGAGAACGAGCTGATGCTCAGCGACAAC
The DNA here is from genome assembly GCA_046155365.1 of Acidimicrobiales bacterium. Taxonomy (GTDB): domain Bacteria; phylum Actinomycetota; class Acidimicrobiia; order Acidimicrobiales; family CAIXPF01; genus CAIXPF01. The sequence goes on from JBJXFH010000146.1 coordinate 15,550, forward strand.
GAGGTGGGCAGCTCGGACATGCCGCCCAGCTACGGCCGCAAGGTCGGTGAGCGGCTCCGCGCCATCCGCCGCCAGAAGCGCTTGTCCCTCCAAGACGTGGAGGCCGCTTCGAATCAGGAGTTCAAGGCTTCCGTGCTGGGGGCCTATGAGCGGGGTGAGCGGGCCATCTCCGTGCCCCGCCTGCAACGTCTGGCCCGCTTTTACAGCGTGCCGGTGGACCAGCTGCTGCCCAAGGACGAGGGGCCAGATTTTGGTACCGCCCCCGCCCGCAACAACGGCGCCGAAGACGCTTCGGTGACCATCGATCTCACCCGCCTGGAGCAGCTCGACGGAGCCGAGGCGGAGATGCTGACCCGGTACCTGAGCATGATCCAGGTCCAGCGTCAGGACTTCAACGGCCGGGTGCTCACCATCCGCCGTGACGACATCCGGGCCCTGGCCTGCATCCTGGGCACCATCGTCGAAGAGACCACCCCCCGCCTGGAGGGAATGGGCCTGCGCATCGTGCGCTGACC
>JBJXFH010000147.1:0-41227 GCA_046155365.1 Acidimicrobiales bacterium
CCCGCTGCCAACAAGCCAAATCCCAACAACCCAACCAGCGTGCCCAAAATCAACAGCACAACTCGAAATGGTTTCATCGATCATCCTCCTCTGGATGCTTGCTGCGGTAGTACTCCCATTCGTCCACCTCGGTGCCATCAGAGAGCCGACAACGCCCGGCCTGAGCGCCCTCATCGGTGCTCACCATCGTGACCGTGCCACCCTGCTCCACGCAGAACGCCGAGGCCGGATTGGGCAACTGCGGCGCGTCGGCGTCGTCCCCGCCACACCCGGCGGCCAGCGTCACCGCGGCCGCCAGGACCGGTCCCCACCGTGCGAGCCAGCGCCACTTGAGCGCCGCAGCGATCACGAGGTTTGGTCCACCTTGGCGGCTTTGCTGGCCCCCTCGAGCAGGTCACCGGCCCGCTCCACCAGCTGATGGGCCAGGTCGGACAGGGCCCGGGAAACGGCCAGCTCCTCACCGACCCGCGGCATGCTGGGGTCAATCGGGTTGCGGCGGGCCCGACCCCACCCGCCGATCCGCTCAGCACCGAGGTGCAGGATTGCCTTGGCCTCGGTCTGATCCTCGGTTTCCTCGAGGTCGATCTGTACCGTCCACACCCGGCTTCCGCTTCCAGCTCGCATGGGGCCATCAACGCGCCATTGCCCCCTCCCCACCAGGGTCGAGAGTCCCCTTTCACCACGGCCACCAGTCGCACCACACCAGACAGCACCAGGCACCGGGGTGCACCCGAACGGCGATGACCACGAGGCGTACCAGCTGGATCGGTCCCCAGGGCCCAACGGCCGTTGGGTTAGGGCCTCTCCGCCCTGCTCGGTGCCGACGGCGCAAAGTTGGATGGACGCACCAAGAAGCGATGGGACGGGAACCATGAACAGCTACAGGCACAGCACCGTTGCGGAGCTTGTCGGTCGATTCAAGAGCCATCCGGGCCGACGTGGCAGCACCGGACCGTCCGCCGCTCACCGCACAGCCAGCACGCGGCCGTGGCAGATTCCGTTCAAGGCGCTCGATGACCGGTCGGGACCTTCGATCGCAACCCTGCACGTGGTGGCCCCCGCACCAGCCAGCTTCGTCAGCTCCGGGGACTCGTCGAGTGATCATCAACTCCAGGTGGGAACTGATCACGGAGTACTGGTGGTTCGCTCCGTGAACCAGGCGGACCGGCCCGATCCGCTCCTCGATCGGACCATCGATGACACCTCAGAGCCACACGGGCTACGTGTCCGGGCCGACCTGCACGTGCCCGATGATCTCGACCCCTCCACCACGATGGTGCAATGTCATGACGGTCAGCTCGACATCCGTATTGCCATGGCCGCGACCAACGCCGCGCCGCATCAAGTCAGTCCCACCCCGTGACCCCGCATTCTGACGTGCAAGGTCCCCGCCAGGATGGCCAGTGCCACGAGTTGGTGCTGTCAGTACGCGGCGACCTCGACCTGGCAACCCGGCAATCGCTGGCGCCGGCCGTGGAGGTCCTGTTGAAACGTGGCGGCACGTTCATCGATATTGATCTGAGCAACGTGATTTTCATCGACTGCGCCGGCTGGCGCGGCGTGGAGCAACTACAAGATGCGCTCGCGGCGAAGAACGTCCGATGCAAGGTCATCAACGTGTCGCCACCCGTGCGACGCTTTCTGGACCTGCTTTCCAGCGCAGCCACCATCGGGCGCTGACGCTGAGCACGCTGCAGTTCTGCCTCCCCGGCGTGCCCTTCCTTTACCAGGGCGAGGAACTGGGGCTCGAACAAGCGGTGGTGGCCCCGCAGCGCCGAGCCGACCCGGTGGGCGAAACCGTGCTGCAGAGCCGGGACGCATGCCGAGTGCCGATGCCGTGGGAACCTGGACCGAACTTCGGGTTCTCGACCGCGGCAACCACCTGGTTACCGGTGGATGGATTCAGGAACGCCGACACGGTGCAGGCGCAACAGGGCGTACCGGGGAGTTGGCTGGAGCGTTACCGGGCTCTCACCCGCCTGCACCGCAGCTTCGAGGAACTTCGCGCCCATCACGTTGAATGGCTCGAGCTCTCGTCGGATTTTGATCGGGATTCGCCGGGGTCAACTTACCGTGCTCGCCAACCTCGGCGACGGCGCGATCCCGCTGGACGAGCTCCGGCCGGCATTGGAAGGGGTCGTGGTGTTCGACAGCCGCGATGGCAGCGGCCGAAGCATCGCCCCGCAAGGCCAATCGACTCACCAGCGACGCCAAATCCGAGGGCGACACCAGGCCCACCAGCCTGCCTTTGCTGAACACCAGGATCCGCCCGTCAGGCCCCACCCGCTCGAGCGCGTCGCTCAACAGATCCTCGGGCGCGGCCCCTGCCACCTCCTCAAGCGGTAGGGCGATGTCCGCCAACGTGGTGTCGACCCACCGCGAGCGCGGCACCCGCCGTACCCGATCCTCCGTCACCAAACCCACCACGGTTCCGGCGTGATCCACAACAGGATAGGTACCGATCCTGGGACCGCTCACCATCTGATCAACCAACTGCTCAACCGTCCAGGAGACGGGCACGGTGATGGGGTTGGGGGTCATGACGTCCCGAACATGGCGACCCGCGGTCAGCTGCTGCGCCTCGGCAAGGCGTTCCTCCTGACGGGCGGCCCCGGCCAGGTACCAGCCGAGGAACGCCAGCCAAAGACCCGAGAGATCCTGCTGACCCACGAAGAGCACCAGGCCCACAACGGTCAGAAGCTGGCCCAGGACCGCACCGACCCGGCTGGCCGTGCGCTCAGACGCGAGACGATCGCCGTTTCGGAGCCACAGCAGGGCGGTCAGGACGCGACCCCCGTCCAACGGCGCCGCCGGCAACAGGTTGAAAAACGCCAACATGGTGCTGGTGACCGCCAACCACAGCAGGACGGCAACGATCATCATGGGCCCGCCCAACACCTCGAGGGCAACACCGACCGTCAAGCAGCTCACGGCCACCAACAGGCTCATCGCCGGACCGGCCAAGGTGACGCGGAGCAAGTCGGACGGGCGGTGGGCGGCCCCGCGAAGCTGGGCAACGCCTCCAAAGAGCCACAGGGTGATGCTGTCAACGGCCATCCCGCAACGTCGGGCCACGAGCGCATGGCTCAGCTCATGGGCCAACAGCGACGCCACGAACGCCAACGCGCCAACCAGGGCCGCCCACCAGTACCAACCAGTATGGTAGTTGGGCGCGATCTCGGGGAGCACTACCTCGGCCAGGCTGAAGGCGATGAGCGTCACCATCACGCCGAGACTCCATCTCACGCGGATTTCTATACCGTGCACGGCGCCGAGCCTGAAGGGCTTCATGATGGCCCGCATTCTCGTGGCCGGTGGGTGCCCGGGACAGGGGCGAAGGTACCCCCACAAGAGGGACCACCGGCCCCCGATCACGGGACGTGCCTCCCTACTACCACCGTGCGCAGGGATGCACGATCGAAGGCGCCAGATCCAACGCGAGGAGACAGCACCATGACCATCACCGACAGCACGGACGCCGACACCAGCACCAGTACCAGCAGCGACAGCAAGGACACCGCCGACACGCCTGCGACCAAGTCGGTAGATATTCGCAACGAGCAGGAGGGCGGACTGCGCCGGCTAATGGATTGGTTCGACATGCCCGACTTCGGCCGCTGGTTCGACCGTCGACCCACACTGCGAGGTTCGCTGCTCGATGACAACTGGATCAAGGTGGAAGAACACGTCGAAGGCGATCATCTGACGATCAAGGCCGAGGTTCCCGGCATCGACCCCGACAAGGACGCCGACATCTCCATCTCCGGGGGCCGCCTGCGACTCAAGGTGGAACGCCGGCGCAGCGAGCGCTCCGCAACCGAAGGCGGCTTCCACAGCGAGTTCCGTTACGGCTCGCTCTACCGATCCGTGCCCGTACCAGAAGGCGTTGACCCCGATCAGGTGAAAGCCACCTACAACGACGGCATCCTCACCGTCACCATGCCGCTCCCGCCAGCCGCCCAGACCGGCGGAACCAAGATCGCCATCAGCCGCTGATCCGAGGGAAGGCTCCGTGCCGTGACCAACCAACGGCCCTACGGTCACGCCCGCGGACCGGCAGAACGGGTTAGGTGACCGGCAACGAACCGATCAACACCTCGGACCCATCCCCGGCCAACTCGATCGTGGCGTGCCCGGCTGAGCGGCATTTGGCACTCGCTCTGGTCACCAGGCGGGGACCACGGTTGGATGGCCGCTGCATCAACTGAACTGAGGGGATTTCGCCCATGAACATAAATCAGCCGAGACGCGTGTCGCACTACTACGAGGGAGACGGTACCGGCGGCGACCGGAGCAAACGGAACGGTTCGGTGAGCCGCTGGTTTCTGTTGGCCCGTCCGAGCGAGCCATGAGCTCGAGCGACGAGAAGGTACGCCAGGCGGTCAAGGAGGCCTTGGCGCGGGATCCGCTGCTGGTCGACCTCCCGTTCGATGCCTCGGTGGAGGACGGGACGGTCACGCTGGAGGGGGCCGTGTCCACCCTGGCCCACAAGCTGGCGGCGCAGGGGGCGACGCTGGCGGTGCCCGGTGTGCACAACGTCATTGACCGGGTTGAGGTGGATGCGTCACGGTCGGGGCCGATCGCCGATGCCGCCCTGATCTCCATCCTGGCGCAGGTTTTGGCCTGGGATGCGCTTGTTGCTGAGGACCATGTGCAGATCAGCGTCAGTGCAGGGTGGGTGCACCTCGACGGGGAAGTACCGACCGTTCAGCAACGACGCGAAGCCGAGCGGGCGGTGAGCCAGATTGTCGGTGTGCGGGGGGTCACCAACCGACTGACCATCCACAGCAGCGGGATCACTCCCGAGGAGGTGCACCTGTGCATCGAGCAGGCGCTGGTGCGGCGGGCGCGGCACTGGACGAGGCGAATCGACGTGCTCGTCGACGGGGATCGAGTGACCTTGACCGGTGAGGTCGAGTCCGATGGTGAGCGGGTGGCAGCGCTCGGTGCGGCGGGTCATGCGGTGGGCGTCGGTCGGGTATGTGACGAGCTGCGGGTCCGCCGGTCGGCCGGAACGTGAGCAATCGGGCCAACAATCGGGCCACCAACGCGTCCACCCACGAGCTACCGAACGGTACGGTCCGCTCGACCTCGCCGGCTCCGGCCGGGGCGACCACGGCTGGAGCGATGGCATCGAGGAACTGGCCCAACGTCTCGGCCTTGACCTCTCCCGCCCGATCCGGTCACTGTCACGGGGCAACCGCCAGAAGGTGACATTCTCCTGTTTCGATCACTTCAGGTGGGTCGGGCTCGGGCTTCAGCGCTTGGGAAACTCGTGGCCCTCCACCCGCAACACCGCACTGGCATGCTCCGGATGGTCGTGCAATACATGGTCTTTGACCTCGTTCAGGTAGTCGAAGATCAGCTCGCAATAGGGACAGTGATGAGTGGTCTGGCTGGTCATCTCTCAACGCTCCAATTCATCGTTTGATGTAGCGGTATCATTCGCCGTCGAGGGTTGCACAGTCCACGCAACGCTGACGGGATTCGTCGGCCAACAACGCCCGCTTCTTGACGAGGAAGCACTCAGTGCACACGAACTCGTCGGACTCGCGGGGGCGGGACTGGCCCAGCGCATCGCCGTCGGCCAACGTGTCGACCTCGGCCTCGTTCCCGACCGCCTCGCTACCGAGGCCGAGCTGGCGGTCAACCAGCCACCCCAGGTCGTTCTCGCCGTTGCCGCCTGGTTCCGCCTCCACCTCGCCCTCCTCTGACGGATCGCTCGACTGCTCGCCCCGCTCTCGCTCGGAGGAGGCCAAGGTGAGTTCCTCCAACGAGGATTCGATGTCCTCGGCGGAAACGTCGAGATCGACCAGCCCCTCCCCCATCTCCTCCTCGAGCAGCCCATCGGCAGCTAGCTCGGCCTCGAGTTCCTCGGTTCGCAGCGCCTCGCCGTCCGCGCTGGTGATGGCACCTTCTTCCGCTCCCGGCTCACCGTCATTGCTTTCGCTCGGCAGCTCGTCTTCGGCGGGGAGCATGTCCTCGGTCGAGAACAGGTCCTCCTCTTCCGGCACACCGCGCTCCCGCGAATGAGCATCGGGGCGAATCCCGCTGGGAGAGGCGGAGGCGGTCAGGTCGCTCAGGTGGAGTCCGCCCAGCTCGAAACGCTCCTCATGGAGAAGGCAAAATCGAGCTGCGGGGATCGCCTCCAAGCGCTCTGCGGGAATCGGTAGATGACAGACCTCACAGATCAGCGGGGCCCCTTCAGCCAGTCTCCGGCGCACCCGGAGCACCTGGTCCAGCTCGGCTCGAAGATCGCCGAGCAAGGTGAGGTCGACTTCTCGCATGAAGGTCTCGGTGCCCGAGTCCGCAGGGTGCTGACCGGCCGGGGCCAGCTGGGCGGAGGCCCCCGCGACAAGACCCTCAGATGCGTGGTGGCCCATCAGCGCATGGATGAGCCCCTCAAGGCGGGCTTGTTCGGCCGCCAGCCAGCGACCCTCCTCTGCGGCACTCGGCGCAACGCCGCTCTCACTCGGGGCAACGGCATCGTCGCTCGACGCCGCCGGTTGGGCGATGTGTTGGGTCATGAGAGCAAACTTCGCGCCATCCGAGCCGCTTCGGCAGGGCAAAAGGGCTCGCCTCGTGCGGCCGTCTGACCCTGCAGCTAGTCGTGGTGCGGCGTGATCAGCCCGTAGTGCCCGTCGTAACGGCGATACAGAAGGTGCCCCCGTTGGGTCGGGGCATCGGTGAAGAACAACCACGGCTGATCACCGGCCTCGATGCTCTCGCGAGCCTCGGCCAAGGTCATGGTGGGCGCCGCCGTGGGCTCGGTGTGCACCCGGGCCGCCGAGGGCCCGCGGTGGTCGCTACGCCCATCCCGATACCGCAGGTGATAGGCCACCTCTCCATCCGCAGGACTCCACAACACGGCCTCGCTCCCCGAGTCACTGTCCGTGAAGAGGAAGAAGTCGTAGTCCATCGACTCGAGATCGAAAACTGCCTCATCGAGCGTGCTGGTGGTCTCGAAGGTCTTGCGGCGCACGACCTCTCGCTCGTCGGGGTCGCGCCAGAAGTAACTCGAGCGAGGCGTCGGGGCCGTGCCGTGCCGCCACGGACCTGGCTGATCCGCCAGTCCCCACTGGGCCGCGGCCCGATCTCGCACCGCCCGCCGGTGGGCGGTCAGGTGTCCAAGACGATCACGGAAGCGCTCGAAGAGAAGGTCCACTGCTTCATGCATGGTGTCAGCAGCGACGTGCACCCGCAGCTGTGTGCCGTTCAAGTTCACCCGCAAACGGGCGATCACCGGCTTGACGCGAGCGGGATCCTTCGCATGTTCCAGTCGGAGATCGACGCCCAGCACCGGCTCGGTGACGAGTTGGAGGGCGGCGCGAACCTTCTCGAAGGCATAGGTTCGTTCGCACTCGGTGACGCCACCGGCTTGAGACAGCCGGATCTCGGTTTCACTAGCAGTCATGGCGCGAGCCCTGACGAAGTTCGCGTGGTCATGAGGTCAACGTCGCATATGCCGCACGGCCTGAGCAGAGGACAACGACTCACCGAAGCATGGCCTTCGGGCCATCAACAGGACCGAAGGACCCTGCCCGAAGCTGGACCGTGGATCTACCGTAGGTCGCCGTGGTAACCGCTGAGGACCCCAGCCCGGGCCGGGCGGATCGCTCGTCCGTGGTCCGGTTCCTCGCCGAAGGGGCCTGGCCCGCCGAACCACCGGAGGTCATCGAGACTCACATGTCGTGGGTGTTCCTGACCGGAGACCGGGCGTTCAAACTGAAGAAGCCGGTCGTGCAGCCCTACCTCGACTACCGAACCCTCGAGGCCCGACGGATCGATTGCGAGGCGGAGGTGGCGCTGAACCAACCGCTGGCGCCCACCGTCTACCTCGGCGTCCAGCCGTTGTGGCGGACCGGGGGTCGGCTCGGTTTTCACCCCGACGGCCACGGCGAGATCGTGGACTGGCTCGTCATCATGCGCCGACTCCATCGCACCATGATGATGGACCACCGCCTCGCCGACGGGGACATCGACCCCGCTTCGCTGGAGCAGCTGATCACGGTGTTGGTGGCCTTCTACCGCGTCGCCCCAATGGCGCCGGTGCACGCTGCGGATTACCGGGAGAAGCTGCTCGGGACCCTGGAAGCTGACCGTCTCGAGCTCTGTCGTTCCGAGTACGACCTGGACGTCACGCGAGTGCGTGCGCTGATCGCCCGAGCCGCGCAGCAGATCACCGGATCGGACCAAGTGGCCTACCGAGCAACCCGGGTGGTCGAAGGCCACGGCGATCTTCGACCCGAGCATGTGGTGCTGGGGGAGGCCATCCCGCTGGTGATCGATCGCATCACGTTCAATCGAGCGTTGCGCTGCACCGATCCCGCCGCCGACCTGGCACTGTTGGCCATTGAATGCGAGCGGGCCAGAGCCGGCGAAACCGCAGACCTGTTGTTCAACGCCTATCGGCGCCTCGCCGCGGACGACGTCCCGATAGCCGTCATTGAGCTCTATCGAGCATTGCGGGCGCTCAACCGGGCCAGACTCAGCATCGCCCACCTGCGCGGCAGTGCCGGCGATCCCGCGAAGTGGACAGCCCGTACCGAGCAGTATCTGACGTTGGCCGAGGCCCACCTCAGCGATCAAGCGCCAGCAGCTCGCTGAGCGAACCGCCGGTGTGCAGCCGACGGATGGATTCCGCCAGCAACGGAGCCAAGCCGAGCACCACGATGGGATGGTCAAGCCCGGCGGTCACCTCAGCGCGAGGAGCCACGCTGTCAGTCACGATCACCGAAGCCACTTCCGGCGCGGCCAGCATCGCCCGTGCTGCAGGCGAAAAGAGCGCGTGGGTGGCGGCAAGGTGGATCTCGCGGGCTCCGAGCTGGTGCAGCGAGCCGGCCACCCGCGCCATGGTCCCGCCCGAGCTGATCAGGTCATCGAAGACCACCGCCACCCGGCCCCGCACCGGTCCGAGCACCTGATCCCGTCCGCTGAGCACCCCCCGACTGCGGTACTTCTCGGTGAAGGCCAACTCGACGGGCCGCCCAAGGCGCCCGGAAAGCTGGTCGCGTAACCGGGCGGCCCGCTTGACGCCGCCGATGTCCGGTGAAACCACCACCAGCTCCTGCTCCGCGTGCGCAGTCGCAAGGTGTTCCACGAACAGGGCGGTGGCCTCGAGATGCTCGGTCTGACAACGGAAAGCGTTCTGGAAGGCCGCCAGGTTGTGCACATCAAGGGTGACCATCCGGTCGGTGCCGACCGCCTCGAACAGTTTGGGCGACATAGCGGGTGGTGACGGGGTCACGGGCCTTGCTCTGGCGGTCCTTGCGGGAATAGCACAGGTACGGGCACACCGCGGTGACGCTGGCGGCGGCGGCCTCACGCAACGAGCCGATGAGGAACAACAGGCGGCAGAGCTTGTCGTTGGCGCTCAGGTGCTCGTCACCATCAAGGGAAGCCAACACGTACACATCGCGCCCGCGCACCGAAGCCAATGGGCGTGACTTGTGCTCGCCACCATCGAACTCGCGCTCCTCCACCGGCACCAGCGCCCAACCCAGGTCACCGGCGACCCGACCGGCAAGTGCCGAAGAGCACCCGAGCGCCAGCAGAGCCGGTTCAGGAGGAGGCACGAAAGGGATCGAGGAACGGGGCGTCACCGGGGCCATCAACCCGCAATGGTGACTGAAGCCCTGCCGTGCTCCCAGGGCCAAAGGTCACCGCCACGACACGTCGGCCGGCGTCGGAGCGCCGTGCGGGCAGAGCACCAGCAGACTTCCACCGGGCAACTGCGACGTGAGCCAACTCAGGATCTCCGGTCCGCTGACGCCGACTTGGGTACGTGGTCAACGAACCAACCGGCGGCGGCCTCAGCGACCACCCCGAGCGTTCCCGGCTCCTCGAAGAGATGGGTCGCTCCGGGAATGATCCGAAGCTCCCGGGCGCAGGTCATGGCGGCCTGAGCCCGACGGTTCAGCTCGACCACCGCGGTGTCGAGACCGCCCACCAGCAGCAGCGTGGGCGCTCGGACGTCGGCCAAGCGGCCGAGGGCGAGATCGGGCCGGCCGCCGCGTGACACTACGGCGTACACCTTCGAGGCAGGTTCGGCCGCGGCCCACAACGCAGCGGCGGCGCCGGTGCTGGCACCGAAGTACCCCACCGGTAGATGAGCCACCCGAGCATCATTGGCCGCCCAGGCGGTGGCGGCATCAAGGCGGGCCGCCAAAAGCTCGATGTCGAACACGTTCTGGCGAACTACCCCTTCTTGTGGGGTGAGCAGATCGAACAGCAAGGTGGCCAACCCGACGCGCTGCAGCACGGCGGCCACCTGGCGGTTGCGGGCGCTGTGACGGCTCGAGCCACTGCCATGAGCGAAGATCACCAGGGCCAGCGCGCCCTCGGGTCTGGTCAGCGACCCCTCGACATGGACCCCGTCAACGGCGATCCGGACCTCTGCGGACAACGAGGGGCCGGCCGGGAAACCGACGCTGGCCGCTGGGGCGTCGGGATGCGGGGGATGACGCCGCGCCGCCCGGGCCAGGAGCCGCACCACCTCGTCGTCTTCCACCGGTGAGAAGTCGTGATACCACGCACCCACGGCCCACAGATCTTCCGGCATCTTCAGGGCGATCACCTCGTCGGCCTCGGAGCGAAGTTGTTCAATGGTGCTGGGAGCCGCCACCGGCACCGCCAGGATCAGCCGCCTCGGCCCATGGGCTCGGGCCACCTGGAGCGCGGCCCGAGCGGTGGCGCCGGTAGCGATCCCGTCGTCCACCACGATGACCGTGCGGTCTCGAAGCGGGGTCATTTCCCGGCCTTGACGAAAGCGCTGCACTCGCCGTTCGAGCTCGGCGCGCTCTCGCCGTTCGATGACGTGTAGCTCGTGTTCGCTGACCCTGGCCATGGCCAGCAGGTCACGGTTGAGCACTACCACCCCCTGTTCGCCGATGGCGCCCATTGCCAGCTCGGTTTGGAACGGCACGCCCAGCTTGCGCACCACGATCACGTCGAGTTCGGCGTCGAGCGCCTTGGCCACCTCGTCGGCAACCGGCACGCCACCCCGGGGCAGGCCCAACACAACGGGGCGCTCGGCGGCGAAGTGCCCCAGCGCCCGGGCCAGGTGCCATCCGGCATCGGGACGGTCCCGAAATCGACTCAACCCGCCAGAGGACGCGAACCGTTCGGCCATGAACCGCACTCAAGCGCCTTCGCAGCCCGAGCGCACGGGCCCTTCGGCTCGAATCCCCGGCCCGAAAGGCGATCGGTGGACCTGCGCCGGGCCGAGGGTCCTACGACCGGCCCACCGGTCCCCGCTCGCCGCCGCGGCCTTGGCGGCCACCTTGCTGCCCGGTACACGCGGAACCCGCATCTACCCCGCCGCGGCCCCGAGATACCAGTGAGTATGGCGCTCGCTCAGTCGGCCGGCGAGGCGGCGACCCCGATCCACAGGACACACAGCAACAGCCCTGCGCTGAGGGTACTGAACGCGATCACCGCCATGCGGAGCTTGGAAACACCGGCCGAGCGTCGATGCAGGATGTCCGCGGCGATGGCCAGCATCGTCAGACCCGGCATCAGAAGCACCGTACCGCCCCGAATGTCGCTGGCGCGAGCCACGACCAGCGGGTCCGGTTCGATCAGCGAACGCCCACCCGTCGGTAGCGACACGGATCGGTCCCCGGGCGCCAACCGCACACCGGACAGCACCATCAGCAAAGCACCTGCCAGCGCGGCGGCGGCCGGAACCACCGGCGACAACACCAACCAAGCCCGCCCGACAGTGCGGGCGGTGGCGGCAAGCCCATAGCCCCCCACCATCACCGCTACACCGGCCGCGAGCACAGCCCAGCCTCCAGTGCCGGATGCGCAGCCCATGGTGGTCGGATACAACGGCGAACCGGCGGGGCACGGATCGAAGGGCCAGCGGTTCACGGTTGAGGACGTCGTAGCGAATACGGCGAACGCCCCTATCGCACCCGCCCCAAGAGCGCCCATGAACAGGTGGGCGACCCATGGTGGCCAACGTAACAGTCCACTCGGAGGGCGAAACCACCGCGGGACAGCGCGCCCGAAGCGATACCCGACGAGCAGCGCAACGCCAACAAGCCCGTCGTAGAGCAGCAACCAGAGACCCCGCAATCGGCCTACTCCGATCTGATCGGCGACCGACAACTCCTGAACGAGGAACAGCAAGCCAAGGCCCACGGCCACGACCAGCTTGGTTGGGCTGGGCCAAAACTTCCTCTTACCCCTGCGGCAATCGCCCGACCCGTCGGCGCCCACCACCACGTTCGCTGCCATGAGCCACCTCCGGCGTTCTCGTGTCGGTCGCCACGCTTGGGCTCCACTCCGAACAGCGCCACGCCCAACCATTCAGGCCCGGTCACCTACGCCACCAGACCCGATCGGCCCCCTGCCCAGTGCCCGTTCGGCTTCCCCGATTTGCACCCGACTGACAGGGCGAGGTCGGACGGGTGCCCGAGAGATGACCTTAGGCCCTGGGATGGTCATCCTTTCCACGCACACCATGGTGCACGGCCAGAGGTCACGCAGGTGGAAGGCAAGCAACATGGGAGCACAACCAATCGGAGCGGAACCCACCGGGCGCACCGTGACCTGGATCGACCGGGCCGACGGCACCGCTTCTGAGGTCATACGAGACCTTGCGGGAACGATCTCGGGAGCCACATTCAACCACCACGGCACCGAGACCAGCCGTTGGGATCTGCAGATCCGACCCGATGGCTCCGTCGTGGTACGCCGAAACGTGCGACCCGACCACGAGGGTGCTCAGATCCAGGGTGACCCCGCTGAAGGTGTCTGGACCGAGGTGGCGGCGGACAGCTGTCGTCGCTGGGACAACCCCTACGGATCCAGTGTGATCACTGAAGAGTTTCTCGGGTGCATCGTGATGGAGCAATCACTCGACGACGACGGACGGCTACGTTCGGTCAGGGTCCGAAGCCCAGCCGGCGTGGACACGATGGAACTGCACCCGGACTGCAGCCGCAACCGAACCTGGACGGCCTGCGTGCACGAGGGCAGCCAACACTGGAACGAGGCCGGGCAGCTCACCAATCAGGTGGTGCGCTTCAGCGATGGCCACTGCGATCGCTGGCACATTCCCGTCCCGGGGTCAGCCGAGACCAACACGTGACCGCCAACCATCCAGTCAGGAGCACATGATGCGAACACGACGTCGTAACCAGGGCGGCACCCGCAACTTCACCGTCGCGGACCCCGCCCACGCGCCCGGCAAGCGGAAGCGGGCGCCCGGCCCACCGGCCATTGAGCCGAACACCGAGGAGACCCCGAGTCCGATGCACGACCAGCCGTGGATCCCGACCAGCCGCCTGCTCGGACGCTTCCGCCGGTCAGCTCGTCGGAGCTGACGACGGACGGGCGGGCTGTTCGGGTGGGGTGAGCTCTGCAAAGCGGCCGAAAAGATCGGGACGGTCACGTACTCATGCGCCCGGTGACCCTGAACGTTCCGGCACGAGGGTCCCGGCCAAAAGCTCCTGAGGCTCAGGACAACTTCAGGAACATCCGCTGCACATCGGCCAGCTCGTAGCCGGCGGCGGCGGCGGCCTCAGGGTTTGCCAGGCACCACTCGAGCCCGGCCGCGACCAGGACGAAACCCACCTGGTCGACAGCCTTGGAGACCGCGGAAATCTGCGTGACGATCTCGCGGCAATCACGTCCCTCTTGCAGCATGGCCTGCACTCCGCGGACCTGACCTTCCGCCCGTCGCAGACGTCGAACCAGATCGGCCACCGTCTCCTCAGAGAACTCCATTCCGGCCATCAGCCGCTACCCAACTTCCTGTTGTAGGGACCGTGCCGCCGGACTCAGCCGACCAAGGCCAAGACCGATCGGGTGGCGGTGTAACCGGCAACGCCAATCAACAAGATAACGAACCAACGCGTCAGCGATCTGGCCGGGACCCGGTCGGTGAGCCGGGATCCGACTCCCACCCCGGCCACCGCCGCAATACCGAAGGGTACGGCAACTGCCCATTCAATGGCGCTGGTCCCCAACCGCTGAGACAGGGCCACCGCCGTGTTGATGGCGATCACCAGCAAGGATGTACCGACGGCCTCATCCATGGGAAAACGCAGGGCCAACACCAACGCCGGCACAATGACGAACCCGCCGCCCACACCGAAGAATCCGGTGAGGAAGCCCACCAAGGTACCGGCCAGGATCACTCGCATCACCACGCCGCCCTCGACCTGCATCCCCCTCGTGCGCAGCCCACCAGTGGGGACCGCCGAGCCGGCGGTGGGCACGAACGGCGTAACCGCGGGCGCTGGTCGACTCTGACGGAGCATGGGCCAGACCGCCACCATCATCAGACCGGAGAACGCGAGCAACAACACATCGGGATCAGCCGCCTGATTCAGCCGTGAACCCAGCACCGAGCCGCCGATACCGACCAGTCCGAAGACAAACCCGGGTCCGGCGCGAACCCGGCCGGCCCGCCAGTGTGCGAACAGACCGACCAGCGCGGTCAGCCCGACAACCAGCAACGAGGTCGTGGTCGCGGCCCGGGCCTGCTGACCGGCGCCGTAGACCAGCGCCGGCACGGCCAGGATCGAACCGCCTCCGCCGAGGGCGCCGAGGGAGACCCCGATGAGAAACCCCAGCGGTGACGCCAGCCAGGCACGCATGGCTCAACGCCATCCGGTCATCATCGGATCGCTGCCCGCCGGTGCGAACGGCTCATCCCAGTCCATCGTCACGAGGCCGGGTCCTTCCTCAACCTACCGAGACCGGTCCGCCGCGACGCAAGCGGGCGACCATGGTCTCCACGTCACAGCTGGACCCACGGTTGTACGGCAGTTTCGCCAGCAGCATGCCCATGGCGCACGTATTGGTGAGCGCTGCGATCACGAGCCCTGCGCCAACCAGACCGGCGACCCACTTCAGCGCCGGCACGGCCACACTGGCCCCAATCGCTGCGGCCACGATCCCACCAGCAACCAGGCGCACCTGACGCTCAAGACCCCACCGGGCCGGGCCTGCTGGGTGGCGCAATGTTCCCCCCTGGCGCTGCCATGCGTCGATTCCGCCGTCCAGGACCCGCAGGTTCGGCATGCCCAAACCGGCCAGCGCCACCTCGGCCCTGGCGGCACGACCACCGCTCTGGCAGACCAACACCACCGGTTCATCGATGGCGGCGATGGTGGCCCCGTGTTCGTCCAGATCATCGAGCGGCACGTTGTAGGAGCCGGGGATGTGCGCTGTTTCGAACTCCCCACCCGTACGGACATCAAGCACCCTGGTGGTTGGCTCCGAGCCCATGAGGGACTTGAGCTCAGTCGGACTGATCGGTAATGTCATTTCGTCTCCAAGAGAGGGAACATCAAGTGTCAACTATTTCTTCATTTGGGTAGTCGGCCCACCGGAGGACAGCCAGGCGCCGAAGCCCCCGATGAGATCGGACACATCCTCGAACCCGTTGGCTCGAAGCACACTGGCAGCGATCGAGGAGCGATAGCCGCCGGCACAATGCACGACCGTTGGGGCCGTGGGATCAAGCGCCGACAGGCTCCCGATCAGGCGAGGCAGCGGTACCACCGTGGCACCGGGGATCATGCCCAGGCGAGCCTCACCCTCGTTGCGCACGTCAAGGATCTGCAGGCCGGGCAGATCCTCAATGCGAGCGGCGAGCTCCGCGGCGGTGATGCGCGCCGAGGGACCCACCCGATCGGGTCGCTGCAAAAAGCCCGCTTCCGGCTCGCTCAGCGCGCCCAGGACCCGGTCGAAACCGATGCGGCCCAAACGAACTCTGGCCTCCGCCGCCGCCGCCGTACCGTCTGCGATGACTACCACCGCCTGATCAGGCCGGATGACATCACCGGCGTATTCCGCGAAGCGTCCCTCGAGGCCCACATTGACAGCGCCCCGAAGATGGGCCAGCGCGAACTCCTCAGGCCTGCGGGTGTCCAGCAACAACGCGCCGGCGGCCTGCTGCGCCACCGCCTCGTCCAAGCTCAGCGAATCAGGCCCCACGTCCTCTTCCAACAACGGCCGGAGTTGCATGTTACGGCGAGCCGAAAAGCTGAAGTAGGGCGGCGCCGCGGCCTGCCCTCCGGTTACCGCAGCCACGAAGGCCGCCTCGTCCATAGGCGCCAGGGCGTAGTTCACGCGACGCTGCTCACCGATGGTGGACACCGTCTCGCTGGAGAGATTCTTGCCGCACGCCGAGCCGGCTCCGTGGGCCGGGAACACGCGGGTCTCGTCCGGCAGGGTCAGCAACTTGGTGTGCAGCGACTGGTAAAGCTGGCGGGCCAAATCCTCGGCCGACACACCCTCAGAAGTCAGCAGGTCAGGGCGTCCGACATCGCCAATGAACAGCGTGTCACCGGTGAGTACGCCATAAGGCGCCGACGCGTCGGGGCGTTCGTGCACCACCACGGAGATCGATTCCGGCGTGTGACCCGGCGTGGCCCGAACCTCGAGCACGACGTCACCCAATTCCAAGCGCTGACCGTCAACGAGGGTTTCGATGGGGAACTGGGTCCGACCCGCGGCGGCCTCGCCGTAGGCAATAGTGGCGCCGGTGGCCCGGGCCAACTCAAGATGGCCGGAAAGGAAATCGGCATGGAAATGGGTCTCGATCACCCTTTCGATGCGCAGGCCATTGGCCTCAGCGTCAGCAAGGTACTGGCGCACATCGCGTTGGGGATCCACCACCACCGCCCGCCCGGAACCCTCGTCACCGACCAAATACGAAGCATGTGAGAGGCACTCCAAGTAGTACTGCCGGAAGAACATACCGCCATCCTATACCCCCACGGGTATCTAACGGAGGCCTACCGTCCGGAAAGTACCCATCGGTATGGTAGGCCATCCCTGTCGGAATGCTGCCCAAGACCCGCCCCCTCAGCGAGTTCAGGCAACGAACTCGAGTACCAGGCTCCCCCGGGCCCGCCCGCCGGCGAGATCAGCGAGCGCCCGGTTGGCCTGCGGGAACGGGTATGTCGTCACCTCGGTCCGTAGCGAGGTCGTCGCAGCTTCGGCAAGGAAGTCGCGCACGTCGGCCCGAGTGACGTTGGCGACACTGCGCAGCTGCCGTTCCCACCACAACAGCTCATAGGGGAATGCCGGAATCTCGTCGAGGTGGATGGCGTTCACGGCCACGATGCCGCCCCGCCGGACCGAACCGAGCGCTTCGATGACCGCAGAGCCCACCGGGGCGAACGTGATCGCCGAGTCCAGTTGCACCGGCGGACTCTCCCCGTACACCCCGGCCCACGTTGCACCGAACGCCAGCGCCGCCTTCCGTTCGCTTGGCGTTCGGGTCACGACGAAAACATCGCATCCCCGACTTAGCGCCAGTTGGCACACGAAGCGGGCCGAGGCGCCGAACCCGAAGAGCCCTACCCGGTCACAGGCACCGCACTCGGCCACCTTCAGACAACGAAAACCGATGGTCCCCGCACACAGCATCGACGCCGCCGCGGTATCGCTGAAGCACGGCGGCAGAGGATAGGTAAAGGCGAGTTGCGCCACGGCATGGGTGGCAAAACCACCGTCCAGGTCCCAACCCGTAAACAGGGCATGCTCGCAGAGGTTCTCCCGCCCCGCCTCGCACGAACGGCAGCGACCGCAGGCATCGGCGATCCAGGCCACCCCCCGTCTCTCCCCCACCAGCGAAGGATCAACGCCCGAACCCACCGCGTCGATGATCCCCACGATCTGATGGCCCGGGACGACGGGCAGCCGGTGGGTTGCCAGGTCCCCCTCGCACAGTTGCAGATCGGTGCGGCACACGCCACAGGCCCGAACCGCCAAACGGACCTGCGACGGGCCGGGCAAGGGCCAGGCCCGGGTCTCGATGGACAGCGGTTGGTCCGCTGAGACACGGGCCGGATTCCGCAGCACCGCGGCGAGACCTGCTGCTGGGACGCCTGCGTAGCTCACGACTGCATCATGACCTGCTGCGCCCCCAACCCAAGGGTCACAGGTCCCCGAGCGGCGAGCCATTCGGCAGGTCGGCAGGTCGGCGGTTCAGAACTCGATGAGCTAGGCGGCGGAAGGGCCGAGCGTCAGAAGTTCGGGGACGTCCGGCCCTGGGCCCTCTGGGGGGCGGTGAGGATCCTCAAGGTCGGAGGTTGGGCCGGATGCTTGAGTTCGACCAGGCCACGAAGCGCTTCGCTGCGCTGAGTGCGCTCGACGGGTGCACTTTCGCCGCGTGTCCGGGCCGGCTCACGGGGTTCCTGGGCCCGAACGGTGCCGGCAAGACCACGGCCATGCGAGCGGTGTTCGGCCTGATCGAGCTGGACGAGGGCGCCGTACGCTGGCAGGGCCAACCGATCAGCACCCCTGAGCGGGCACGGTTCGGCTATATGCCAGAAGAACGGGGCCTCTATCCCCAGATGGCGGTCGCGGAGCAGCTTGCGTATCTCGGTCGCCTCAGCGGGCTGAGCAACCAAGCCGTGCGCCGCAACGCCGCGCACTGGCTGGAACGGCTCGGTCTCACCGCCCGGGCGGGGGATCGCCTCGACACGCTCTCCCACGGCAACCAGCAGCGAGTGCAGCTGATAGCGGCGCTGATCAGCGAGCCGGATCTGCTGGTGCTCGACGAACCGTTCTCGGGGCTGGACCCGCTGGCAGTGGCGAACATGTCCGCGCTGCTCGCCGAGATCGCCAGCACCGGAGCGACCGTGCTGTTCTCGAGCCACCAACTCGATCTCGTCGAGGATCTCTGCGAGGACGTGGTAATCATCGACCACGGCCGGGTCGTTCGATCCGGCCCGCTCAATGCGCTCAGAGCCGCCGCGCCGCGCCGGTTCCTCGACATCCGCTACCACGGCACCTCCCCGGACTGGTCACGCTTCAGCGCCGCAGAACTCGTGGATGCCGGTTCCGGTCATGCGGTCCTGCAACTCGATTGTGGCGCCGATCCCCGAACCGCCCTGACCATTATCCAATGCACACCGAACATCGTGTCCTTCGCCTATCGGCCGCCGACGCTTTCAGAGTTGTTCCGAGAGGCGGTGGCGGCATGATCGAAATGGGCCAGACATGGGTTGTGGCGAGACGGGAACTGCGCGAGCGCGGCCGCTCCCGGGCCTTCCGGGCATCGGTCGCAGTGATGGCGCTGACCGTCATCGCCTTGATCGCCGTCCCGTCCCTGCTGGACCGCGGCCCCGCCGAAAAGGACATCGGGCTGACCGGGTCCGCACCGGCCGCACTGGACGATGTCATTGGGGCCCAAGCCAACGTAATGGGCGTTGAGGTGCGCATCAAACGATATGACACGACCGCAGCCGGTGAGACCGCGGTCCGCAACGGCGACATCGACGTGCTGGTCTTGAACCAACACTCCCTTGCCTGGCGTCGCCAACCCGACGAATTGCTTCGGTCCCTGATCACCGACGCCCTCCAGCAGATCACCATCCGCGAACGTGCCGCCGCCGCCGGAGTCAGTATCGAACAGGTGCTCGCACTCATCACCCCGGTGGCGGTCGACAACGTTGCGTTGGGCGGTGTCCCCGGCCGCAGTCCCGACGACGAGATGGCGACGTTGGTGATGACCGTGCTGCTATTCCTCGCCGTCACCACGTTCGGGAACCTGGTGCTCACCGGCGTGGTCGAGGAGAAAGAGAGCCGGGTGATCGAGGTGCTGCTCGCCCGGGTCCCGGCCCGCAACCTGCTGACGGGCAAGGTCCTCGGCATCGGCTTATTGGGTTTCATCGAGGTCGCGGTGGTGGCCCTGGCGGCGTTGGTGGCAATGGCGACCACCGACGCCTTCGACATTCCCGCCGCCCGGGGAGCGGTCATCGGCTGGGCCGTCGTGTGGTTCGTGCTCGGCTACGCGTTGTTCGCCACCGTGTACGGCGCCCTGGGCTCGCTGGTATCACGAACCGAGGACGCGCAGAGTGTGGCCGCGCCCGTCCAGGTCGTGCTGATCGGGGGGTACTTCGCGTCGTTCATCGCACTCGGCCGTCCCGAGAGCGCGGTGGCGAAGGTGGTCTCGTTCTTCCCACCCACCGCGCCGTTCAGCATGCCCGGTCGCATAGCCATGGGCGCCGCCGTCTGGTGGGAGCCGGTGCTCGCTGCGGCGCTGGCGGTGGGGACCATCCTGGCACTTCTTGAACTGGGCGGACGCGTCTACGCCGGAGCCGTCCTGCACAGCGGCCCCTCCCTCAAACTCCGCGAGGCGTGGCGGCGCGCCTAGTAGCGCCGCTTGCACCGGGTTGGTCGCATGGCCTGCGATGGAGACGCCGTCTGTACAGGCCGAGTTCAATCGTCACCGATTACGGTGGTTCGGAAAGGAACGCACGGGATGACGCAACGCACCTGGCTGACGAGCCTTCCACCGGAGGAATGTGTCGCTCTGTTGAAGAGCGCGCTGGTGGGCCGATTGGGTGTCGTCATCGATGGCAAGCCGGAGGTCTTCCCGGTCTGCCACGTTTACGAGGATGGCTGCGTCATCTTTCCGACGAACGACGGAACGAAGATGCACGCTGCACTTCGGTGGCCGTGGGTCGGTTTCGAGGTGGACGCTATCGATTCGGATGGGATGACCGCTCGAAGTGTCATGCTAAGCGGCCGAGCGGAAGAGATCACTGATGCCGCCGTCATTGAGCGTGCCGCCTCCATCCGAACGTTACCGTGGCGGGCCGACCAGACGGTGCGGTGGGTCCGAATCGTTCCCGAGCAGATGACCGGCCGGCGGATCGACGTGGACGCACCGCTTTCGACGGGTGAATCCTGATCGGCTGGCCGATGGGTCCGCAGTCAACGTGCCGTGCTCAACGCGTGACGGGAGTGAGGAGCACGGGTACTTCGGAGCGGCTAAGGAGGTCGCGCACCACCCGGGCCCGATCTCCGGTGATGTTTTGGGACCAGCCCAGGACGATGAGATCGATGGCCTCCTCAGCGGCGACATCGAGTATCGCGGCCGCCACGTCTCCGCTTCGCAGGAGCAGCTCGACCGCGGGCTGGGCACACCAATGGGTCAGGAACTCTGATGCCCAACTCTGGTGGGCGTGCCCCGCCTGGTCCCAGAATCGCGGCAGGGTTCCCGGGTGAAAGACGTGAACGACGGTGATCGCAGCACCTGCCTCGGTGAGGGTCCGTAGTTGCTCGGCGACCGCGTCGGCGCTGTCCACGCTGCCTTCAAGGGGAACGAGGACGCGCTGGAATCGATTAGCCCCGGGCAGCAGCGAATCGGGCGGTACCACGAGCACGGGCTTGTGGACCTGGGTCATGATGGCGCGGGCGACGTGTCCGAATGTTCGGCGGCCGGCGACGTGGCGCCGCGCCCCGATCACCACCAGATCCACGTCGGCGTTCGCGCTGGCCTCCACGATCCGATCGATGGGATCGCCGTCGATCGCCTCGATGGACATGCCGACATGAAGCCCCATTGCGGCGGCGTCGATGTCCGTCCCTTCACGGACGTGAACGGCCCGGGCCTCCGCCTGGAGCGTTCGGGCCATGGTCGCCGCGGCGCGAAGGACAGGTAGCGCGGCGCCGCTGTTGTCGATCGCGGCGAGGATCACCGTCATCGCTGTTTCCACCCGCCTTCGTCTCGGACCAGCTCGGATGAGCCTTGAACAGGTATGCCACACACGACCAGGCTCACGGGCCCATCCGCGTCGATGACCACCCGG
The DNA here is from genome assembly GCA_046155365.1 of Acidimicrobiales bacterium. GTDB lineage: Bacteria > Actinomycetota > Acidimicrobiia > Acidimicrobiales > CAIXPF01 > CAIXPF01. The sequence continues at coordinate 21,573 of JBJXFH010000147.1, forward strand.
TCGTGGGCGAGTTCGATCCGAAGCACGGTCTTCCGGAACCGGATCCGGATCTGCAGTCGAGTCCAGCGGGCCGGTAGTGCCGGCTCAACGCGCAGGACACCGCCGCCAGGACGGATGCCGCCGAAGCCGAAAACCACCGCCTGCCAAAGTCCGCCGAAAGTCCCCAGGTGCAAGCCGGAGCCGGTGGTGCCGGTGAGATCGTCAAGGTCGAGTCGAGCCGCGATGTCAAACAACTCGAGGGCCTCGTCTGGTCGTCCGGCCCGGGCGAGGAGGCAGGCGCAGATCGCCGGCGAGAGCGAGCTGCCGTGCGAGGTTCGCGGCACGTAGAAATCGAGATCATGCTCAAGTGAACCCGCAGGAAGTTCCTCGGGCACAAGGTGGTGCGCCATGAGCACGTCAGGTTGCTTGAGGACCTGGGCCTTTGCGACACGCGTTCGACCGAGGAGCACGTCGGCGGCGATCGGCACCTCAGCGAAGTCGGCGATCCGCAGCGGTTCGAGGTCCCAAAAGCCGGTGAACTGTTCGTGTCGACCGGTGGCCGGGTCGAAGCCGTCGATCAGCTTGTTCGCCAAATGCCGCCAACGCGACGCCTCTTCAGGCTCGACGGCTTCGATCATCGTGGCCGCGCGTCGCAGGTGCCAGCGGACCGTGATGTTGGTGAACGCGTTGTCGTCCACGATCTCGTGATACTCGTCGGGACCCATCACCTGGTCGAGGTGGGCACGGCCGTCCTCACCGAGACGGATCCGTGACGCCCAATAGCGGGCGGTCTCTGTGACCAACGGCCCCAAGGCGCCCTCGAGGGCACTGGTGTCGCCAGTCCACTCCACATAGTGCAGGGTTGCCCAAGCGATGTCGGTGTTGATGTGCTCCTCGTAGGAACCGGTGAGGATCCCAACCTGCCGACCATCGTGGTCCCTGACCGAGGTGGGGGTGGCATCGTGGCCCGTGTCGGCAGATTCCCATGGGAAACGGGCGCCGGCACGTCCGATCGTCGAAGCCGCTTCTTGCGCGGCAGAAAGCCGCCGAACCCGGTACCCGATCATGGCCCTCGCCGCGTCAGGCGCGGTTGCGGCGAGCACCGGCAGCACAAACACATCGGCATCCCAGAACACGTGACCGGCGTACGCCGGCCCGCTGAGCCCACGCGCCCCAACCCCGGCCTCGCCACCGGTGGGCGCGCACGAGAGAAGGTGGAAGAGCGCGAACCGGATCGCTTCCTGCGAGCCGTCGTCGCCGTCAATCTCAATATCCGCCGCATCCCAACGGCGCGACCAGGCAGCGCGGTGCTCAGCGAGTAGGTCGTCGAATCCGGGCCCGGTCGCCTCGGACAGCGCTCGTTCCGCTCCGTAGCGCCGCGAGTCGTCGGTGCCACCGCGGAAAACGCTGAGCCGTTCCAGCCAAACCCCGTTCGGGTCGGTGCCGGATCGCTGCCGACTCACCGCGACGATCCTCGCCCGGTCGCTTCGGGTCTCGGCCCACCAGACCCCATCGCCCAGCTCACCGTCGCAGTAGGTAGCCCAGGCAGCGAGCGGCTCCGTCGCTCCCATCTGCGGTGCCTGCAACGGGCACCCCGACCATCTCAGCTGGGGGCCTCCCGTCGCCCGCTCCGCCACCAGTCCCGGTCTGGTGAGGGAGACGAAACGGATGCTGCTCATTCCGTGGCCATCGTCGGCCGGCCGGCCCTCAAGGACACCTGATCGGAGATCGAGGGTCCACTGCGTCGAGGGCCTCGGTGTTCGCTCGTCTTCATCAGCGGCCAACACGGCAAGCGGCGTCAAGGAGGGACCGGGAAGCAACCGCACCATGGTGTCGCCATCGGGGCCCACGCCGAACGCACCGGCGACCAACGTGAGCCAAGCTCGGCCCGGCGCGGCGCTCCCAAGACCACCGCGCACACCAACGGTGCCGTCGGAGAGAGCGAACAGGGCGTCGTGAACTCGGGGGCTGGTGGTGGTGTCCAAGTCATGCCTGATCACCGTCCAGCCGGGCCGGACCATCGGTCGGTCAATCGGTCGGTCAATCGCTCGGTCAATCGCCATGGTCCGGCCCAACTGCCGTGGTCAGTTCTGCCAGATCACCGATCACAAGGTCGGCCCCGGCGCTGCGGAGGACCGCCGAGTGGTCATGGCGGTCAACCGCGATGATCGGATGAAACCCGCCCCGACGTCCCGCTTCGATCCCCGCGAGCGAATCTTCGAGCAGCAGCGTTCGCGCCGGAACGGTGCCGAGCTGCGCCACCGCGAACAGGAACGTCGCCGGATCAGGCTTGCCTGGCAGTGCGTGATCGGCTGCCACCACACCGTCCACGATCACATCGAACAGGTCGCGCACACCGCCGGCCGCGAGGACCTCCTGACAATTCCGGCTGGCCGACACGACCGCAACGGGCCTTCCTGCGGCACGGATTCCACGCAAGAACGCGATGGCATCGGGAAAGACGCGCACGCCATCGCGCCGGAGCCGCTCACGGAACAGTTCGTCCTTGCGGTTGCCGAGACCGCACACGGTGACCACAGAGGGTGGGTCGCCCGGGTGGCCCCAGGGCAAGCTCATCCCCCGCGAAGCGAGAAACGACGCCACGCCATCTGCTCGTGGCTTGCCATCCACATACCGTAGATAGTCGTCTTCGCGGTCGAAGGGGGCGGCAGTCCGCATCACAACAACAAGGAAGCGGTCGAAAAGCTCTGCCCAAGCCGCCGCGTGCATACCTGCCGTATCGGTGACGACACCATCCAGATCGACGACCGCCGCGTCGATCTCATGCAGGCTGATCCGCGCGTCGCTCACCTTCGTCAGGGTGGATCTCCTCGGAGTGTTTGACCAGGGCCCTTCGACCCTGGACCTCGACACCGGGGTGCGGAAAAGTGAGGTGATGGGCAGGACAGAGGACAACGCAGCGTTGCGCATTGGGATCATCGCTCCACCATGGGTTGCCGTGCCGCCGCCCCAGTACGGCGGAACCGAACTGGTCATCGACCAACTGGCACGCGGCCTCACCGCAGCAGGGCACGCCGTGGAGCTGTTCGCCACCGGTGACGCAACCTGTCCGGTACCGAAGTCGTGGCTGTATCCGCGTGCCCTCGGCACCAACGCCGACCCGGCCGTCGAGTTCGCCCACGTGCGCAGGGCCTACGAAGTGCTCACGGACGTCGACCTCGTCCACGATCACACCCTGACCGGCCCCGTGTTCGCGACATCATGGCGCCCTGAGCTGCCAGTGGTCACGACGAACCATGGGCCGTTCACACCTGAGATGGCTGCCCACTTCGCCATGTTCGCTGAGCAGGTGCCGATCATCGCCATCTCCGAGGCGCAGCGGCGCAGCGCGCCCGGTATCCGCATTGCGGCGATGATCCACCATGGCATCGATGTCCAGGAATTCCCGCTCGGCGATGGCGCTGGCGGCTATCTGCTGTTCCTCGGGCGGATGAACCCGCAAAAGGGCGTTCATCGGGCCATCGACGTGGCCGAGGCCGCCCGCATACCGTTGATCATCGCCGCCAAGATGTGGGAGCCCGAAGAACGCCGATACTTCGCTGATCAGGTCGAACCGCGCCTCTCCAACGACGTCGTCTTTATCGGTCAGGCCAGCTGCCAACGAAAGCTCGACCTGCTCGCCGGTGCCATGGCCCTGGTGAACCCCATCCGGTGGCCGGAACCGTTCGGGCTCGTCATGATCGAGGCACTGGCGTGCGGGACACCGGTGTTGGCCTTTGCCGAAGGCTCCGCGCCGGAAATCGTGGAACACGGCCGAACCGGGTTTCTCTGCATCGATGAGGCTGACATGGCACAGCACGTCGCCCGGGTCGCCAACTTGGACCGCCGAGCGTGTCGGGCCAGCGTCGCCGAACGCTTCTCCACGGCGCTGTTCATCGAGCGTCACCTCGCGTTCTACCGGAGCGTGCTTCGCAGCGATTGCCCGCTTGGCGTGTCGTGCTCGGCCTGAGGCGGGGAGGGGGTCATTCGACGAGCTGGCCGCAACCAGCCCCCGGGGTCGTGTAGACCAACAACGGTGGAACAAGGCGTGTGGGTCTTCGAGGGTGAGGTTGCACGTACCGGCCGCGATGGGGCGCCGATCACGATGGTCGACGCGGCTGACTTCTGCCTTTCCGCACCTAACGGGGACATTCGACGCGGTACGCCCCACGGGCTGTTCCTCCTCGACGCTCGCTTTCTGTCCCAGTTCGAGTTGCGCGTCGATGGCATCGTCGTCGAAGGGCTGGGGGCCTCGGTCGATGATCCGGCGTCGGCCACGTTCTTCGGTCGGATCGATGCGTCACTCGTGGTGCTCCGACACCGGCGCCTTTGTCGGGGCCTCATCGAGCAGATCGTGGTGCGCAATCACAGCACGACCCCCCGCTCGATCATGGTCACGGTTGGGGTGGACGCCGACTTCGCCGACCTGTTTCAGGTGAAGGAAAACCGGGTCCAGCGACGAGGTTGGTACGGTCAGGATGTCCACGACGGGGCGATCCATCTCGGTCATCAGCTCGCGGAGCGTTCACGGGAGGTGCGCGTCGAGGTCGCCGACGACCCGACCCCCAGCAGCACAGGCGCGTCATGGCGGGTGACGTTGGCACCGGGCGGCTCCTGGTCGACAACGGTCACGGTGTCCGCCACCCTCGACGGAGTAACACTGGCAAGGGATCCAAATCCCTACCGATCGAGTTGGCACACGCAAATCCCCCAGGTCAAGGCCGACGATGCTTCACTGGAACGAGCCGTCCTCCAGGCCGCCGAAGACCTGAGCAGCTTGCGCATCTTCGATCCTGAGTTTCCCGACCGGGCCATCGTCGCGGCCGGCGCCCCGTGGTTCATGTCGCCATTCGGTCGGGACTCGCTCCTCACCGCCTGGATGGCGCTCATCGTCGATCCAGAACTGGCGCTCGGGGTGCTCGAAACCTTGGCCAGATTCCAGGGCACCAAGTCCGACCCGACGACTGAGGAAGAACCAGGGCGAATCCTCCACGAGATGCGATTCGGTGAGGCATCGTCCAGTCTGCTCGGCGACGGCCACATCTACTTCGGTACCGTCGACGCCACACCTCTTTTCGTCATGCTGCTCGGCGAATTGCGCCGTTGGGGCCTGGCCACCGATGCAACCGATCGGCTACTTCCCCACGCCGACCGCGCCCTGGACTGGCTCCTACAACGAGCAGCGCAACACCCAAACGGCTACATCACCTACCACCGCACATCGTCCTCCGGTTTGGCGAACCAAGGTTGGAAAGACTCCTGGGACGGCATTCGTTACGCCGACGGCCGAGTCGCCGAGTCCCCTCTCGCGTTGTGCGAGGTGCAGGGCTATGCCTACGCCGCATACCTCGCTCGCGCTCATCTTGCCCGAGAGGCCCGGGATGAGCTGACATGCCACCGCTGGTACGCGCGGGCAGCGGCGCTCAAGGAGGCCTTTAACCGAGATTTCTGGCTGGCGGACCGCGGTTACTTCGCGATCGGCCTCGACGTCGATGGGCGACCCATCGACTCGCTCGCATCCAACCAGGGCCACTGCCTGTGGACCGGCATCATCGACGAGGACAAAGCAGCTTCGGTGGCCAACGCCCTGCTCTCACCAGCGATGTTCAACGGTTGGGGAGTTCGCACGCTCGCTGCCACCGAGCCGGCATATAACCCTGTCAGCTACCACTGCGGATCCGTCTGGCCCCACGACAACGCCCTTATCGCCGCCGGTTTGGTCCGCTACGGCTACGTCGAGCACGCGCATCGGATCATGCGTGGCATTCTTGACGTGGCCGACGCGAATCGGGGCCGACTCCCTGAACTGTTCAGCGGGCTCGACCGTCAAGAACTTGGCGTGCCTGCCGCCTACCCGACCTCGTGTGAGCCCCAGGCGTGGGCTGCCGCCACTCCCCTCATGTTCCTTCGTCTTCTGCTCAGATTCGACCCATGGGCCCCCCACAGCCGTCTGAACATATCCCCCTCGCTGCCGGACTGGCTCACCCAACTGCGCGTCAAGGGCATACCCCTCAGCACCTCACGCATCGATGTGGACATAGACGACGGTTCGGTGCGCATCAGCGGCATCCCCACCGGAATGACGCTCGACCGTCGACCACGAGAAGCCCTAACCAGCCTTCGGCCGCTCGGGGCTACCCCTGATGCCAACGTCGCTAGTCCGGGATCATGAACTCAACGAGCTCGAACACCACCACGAGCGTGCCGAGTGCCACCGAAGCAATCACCAGGATGGAGCGCTCCCCCTTCCGCAAGGTCGCAATCCCTCCTGCGGCCATGGCGCCCGCTGCGCACAAGAACGCAGCCAGGCCCATGCCGTTCAGCCAGGCGCTGTCCTGCCCGCCCTCCAAGCTGTCCACCATCACCCGCAGCACCGCGATGGCAACAAATGCGCCCAGCAAGGCAACGGACCAGCGGCCCGGTCCGGTCGTCGGGGCCAAACCGAATCGACGGGGGTGCAGTGTGCGCGAGGTTCCCACGCGTCCATGAAGCCTCAGCCGACACCGGTCGGAACAGAGCCGGAAGTCCCCTCACGGCGCGAGACCATTCCGGATGGTCCAGGCGGGCCGAGCGCACAGGACGTGTGACCCTGGTCGCGTTCATCGGCGCGGCGCACGTTGGGTGGATGAACGATGACGTCGTTGCGTTCCTTGGTCGAGCGATCGACGCGGTGGAGCCCGTAGTGAGGTCGGTGAGCGCGGCCGAACACCCCCTGTCCCACGCCGTGTCGCGACTTCGACCTGGGAACGTTGCTGGCCCATCTCGCCGGCGGGATTCGAGGCTTCGCTGACGTCGGCGAGGGCAAGCCGCTTCGGTTCGATGCCGATCCTGACCCCACCACCGAGAAGGTCTCCGACGAGTACCGGAAGGCCGCGGATCGACTCGTGGCGGCGTTTCGTCAACCCGGGATGGCACAGCAGAGTTTCGCCATGCCTTGGGGCGACACCCCGACTGGACCCCCTGAACGTCGGCTGGTCAGGCGCCCGTTGCACTGTTGTTTCTGGAAGGCCGACACAGCTTCAACTGGGTCGCCTTTCGAACCGGCCTCCTCGGTCACCTCCGCCGCCGGGAAGTCAGGCGCGGGAACAGCCTCGGCGATCTCAAGTTCGAACGGTCGGACGCTGGGACTTTCGCCTCTGCCGTTGCGAGAGGGTGTGGACGAAGCTGACCCGGCAGCACCGGAGACGGCTTTCGGGGTTGATGGGTGCTGCTCGCGCGGTCGACGTTGATCGGGTGAGCCGTGCCCGCGTGAGGCTGGTGACCGCAGCTGGTTGAGCGGCCAGCACCCACGTGTCGCGGCGTTCCATCGGATGGATCCAATGCCCGGGATGCCGACTCCACATCGGTCTCCCGGTAACCACTACTGGAGGTACATCAATCATGAAGCTCGTTCGTATCGCCATCGCAGCGGTAGGCGTCCTCGCCATTGCCACCCAGACAGCGTCAGCCACGCCACCCCCACCGACCCTCGTGGGCCGCGCCGTGCTCCCGGCAGCGACCTACGCTCCTGGACCTTCATCCGGCGCGTTCTTCGCCGGTCAAACGATCAACGGAATCTCATTTCCAACGCCCTCGCAGCCGGTGCAGGGCTTCTCCGCGATGGTCGCCGGACGCCAGCCGGGCGAGTACCTTGCCATGCCCGACAACGGGTTCGGCAACAAAGCCAACTCGACTGACTTTCTGCTCAGAGGCTACTACATTACCCCGGATTTCAAGACGGCAAAGGGCGGCGCCGGCACTGTCAAGGTAAATTTGGACACCTTCATACAATTCAGGGACCCGAATAACGTCATCGGCTTCTCTATCCAGAGATCCGATCGCCTCCTGACAGGCGCAGATCTCGATCCTGAGTCGTTGCAACGGGGCAAAGACGGCGACCTGTGGATGGGCGAAGAGTTCGGCCCCTGGATCCTCCACTTCGACGAGGCCGGCGTGCTGCTCGAACCGCCTTTCCGGGTCCCAGCGAACCTCGTTGGATCGACGAGCGATACCGGGTTCCTGGAGTCTCCCAGCAGTCCATTCATCTTGTCCACAAGCCAGGCGACCGTGAACGGAAGCCGCGGCTTCGAATCGCTGGCGGCGACACCCGATGGCAAGTATCTGTACGGGCTTCTCGAAGGCGCCACGGTGCAGGATCCGAACAAGGACCGCCGCTACCTGTTGGAGTTCAGCGTCCGCGAACGCGCCTTCACGGGTCGAGTTTGGCAGTACCGGACCCAGCCCACTGTCTCGGGCACGCAGCAGTGCTGTTTCATGGCGGACATGTGGGCGCTCGACCGGCACCGCATGGTGGTGATCGAGCGGGACAACGGCCGCGGAGCTCCCGTGCCTGCGTTCCCGGCCACCTTCTCACGGGGGGTCTACGTGATCGACCTGCGCGACATGGGATCAGGGGGCTTTCTCGAGAAGACCCGGATCATCGATCTCACGGCTATCGCTGACCCGAAGCTCGTGTCGCTGCCAGTGATCCACGCCGGTGACGTGCAGCTCGGGAACCCGTTCGGGGTGGCGTGCGAGTCAATCGAAGCCGTCCACGCCATCGACGGCGAGCGACTCTTGCTTGGCTGTGACAACAACTTCCCGAACACCGGGCGAAACCCGAACCGGGCCGACGACAACGAGCTGATCGTGGTTCGTGTACCCGACCTGAAGTCGCACGACCGATGAAGGAGCTCGCGATGCCAACCATCACCTTTAGCTTTAGCGAGGCGCTGGTTGGCGCGCACACCGCGGCCCTCCACCGTGGCAGGCCGCGCGGGGGCTGACAAGTTCAACTCCGAGGACCATTTGATGATCGCTGGCACCCCGGCCCCGACGAGGTGCCAGCGACGCCGTGGGGTTTCTGATTGTGGGGCGGAATGGATCATCCTCGCTGAGGGCCAGATCACCACCACCCCTATCTGACAGGATGAGATCATGTCACAATCACAGCAGCTGCCCGCTGACGGGTCTCAGAACCCCACGAACTCAGTGCGGGTATTCCTGGTGGATGACCACGAAGTCGTCCGAGCCGGGGTGAGGGAGCTGATCGAAGCCACCGGCGAGTTCGTGGTAGTTGGAGAGGCCGGAACCGTCGAAGAAGCTGTGCGCCTGGCCCGCGGCGCAGAACCATCACTGGCGGTGCTCGACGTTCGACTGCCCGACGGTAACGGCATCGAGCTGTGCCGGGAACTGCGCAGCCAGATTGACGGCCTTCGCTGCATCATGCTGACCTCCCACAGCGACGACCAAGCCCTCTTCGACGCCATCATGGCGGGCGCAGCTGGCTTCGTTCTCAAACAAATCCGCGGCACAGCCCTTATCGATGCCCTGCGAGCCGTAGCCGCCGGCCAGTCCCTCCTCGATCCCGAACTCACCGCCAAGGTCCTGGACCGAATCCGCAACGGAAGCCCCCAAGACGAGTTGCTGTCCCGCTTGACCGACCAGGAACGCATCTTGCTGGGCCATCTCGGTGAAGGCCTCACCAACCGCGAGATCGCCGAGCGCATGTTCCTGGCCGAGAAAACGGTCAAGAACTACCTATCCAACGTGCTCCAGAAACTCGGCATGAGCCGCCGCACCGAGGCCGCCGCCTACGTCGTAAAGGTCACCGAACGCGAACGCCGCCGCTACAACGACGACTAGTCATCAACCACCCCACGGTGCCGGTTGTGCTCCTGTCCGGCGACGCCGACCAACCCACCGGGCATACCGACCCGCACCATCCTGAATAGTATGGAAAGTCGGGATCCGGCCAGCTCGCGAGACCGCGGACTCGGCCGATCCGATTCCGTCCGGCGGATGGGAACTGACTTGTACCGATCGGGGAAGGCGATCTCCAACCTCCAGATGAGTGTTTCCGTCGGCCGTGTATCGATGGGTTCCGCCAACCGTTCGGTCATGATCGGGATCGGTGCACGCCGCAGCCGACCGACGATCATCCACACCCTCGTCCGGCTTACTACGCCCGATGTTGGTTCGAACCCTCGGCTGGCCCATACTGCACAGGCCACCGGTACCAAGCCCAGGCCCCACCTTTGCACCGCCCAAGAAGGGCCTTCAGACCCTGCCGGACCATTTGGATGCTTCCGTACGCTCCGGCAGTGTCAGTCAACTCGCCGCCGGGAGCACAGAGCCGTTCGATCAACCCGCCGATCCAAAGTCCGTCCATCACGGACCTTCGGGATCGTCTGCTTACGGAGTTCGAGGGATCGCTGCCGGAGCGCTTCATCGATGGCGTGCTACGCGGCTACCTCGATCGATATGAAGTAGCTGACGACGAACCGACCCCGGCCAAGCTGCGCGCCGTGGAACGCGCCACCCGGTTGGCCCTGGCTGCTCGCCGGTCGTGGTAGCCGGTATCGGCTTTTTCCGACCCATCCGCAGACGCCACCGAACATCCCAGTTCCCTGCAACCCCTTACCCGCAGGGCCGTGCAGCGTTCCCATGTTCAACGGCCAGCCGACACGCAGATCCGGACGCCGCACACCTCGGTATGTTCTGATGATGATGCCGACCAGGGGGCTTCAGCCGGCTCGGTTTGGGGTACCGACACCGAGCACCTCGTCGATCTCTGGGACCGTCGAGTGCCTGCTTTTCAGCGAGCAGATGATCAACCGCTCCAGTTCCGATCTGCAGGACAGCAACGCCGATGCCCAGTCCCCCCCAGCGCTGCCATGTTGTCGCCTCACCGTCCATCAGCTGTTGGCCCACCTAACCTAACTGAAGTAGCGCTCGAGAGCCCCCCTGTCAACGGCTCGGCATGGCCCCCACACGCACCGCCAGCGCGGCCCGACAATACCCGACGGTAACCACGTGACGTTCGTAGATGGTGAGCTGAAGGGTCGTGCCCAGCGCCGCTCCCGTGACGCTATGACGGACCTCGACGAGATCACGGACGTTGACCACCACCCGCTCGTCCCGCATGACCACCATCGCCTGTTGGTGGGTATCTCCTTCAAGCGTGAACCGGCGCGGCAAGAAGCGGGAGAGCGCCGCTTAGCGATCCCAGCGTTCGGACTCACTCAGCTACGGGCTGCTCGATGGGCTCTGCTGCAATGCGCAACTGGGTGTTGGGGACCGCTTCGCGGACGTCTTGTTTGGAGGGTGGCCCGTCCGGTGGTGGAGTCAAGGGTCGTTGCGGGACTGCGCTGCGCTTCGTGTCCTTGCTCAGCCTTCGGCTGTCCCTTGACGCCACCGCCGGTCGAGCGGTTTCGGCTTCCTATGGCAACAAGGCGGCGCCCTTGCTGCCAAGGCAACAGCACAGGGAGTTTCTCCAATGTCCCACACCGATCAACTCGCCCAGGCCCACCAGCGCATCGACCACGCCGTGCAAGCCATCGTGACCGGCGATCAATGGCGTCAGATGCTCGACGTCGCAGCTCGGTTCCACACGTGGTCCCGGTGCTGCTGTGGTCCCCGATCGGTCGTGACGTCCTCAGCTTCAACGTGGCTGCCCCGTTCGGCTTGCGCGACGACGTGTTCATGCTGCTGTTGAGCCCGCCGGTGATCTTCTATTCGGCGTGGATCTTCTTCGACGGCGCCGTCCGAGCCTTGCGCGCCCGCACACTGGACATGATGGTCCTTGTCGCCGTTGCCGTCGGCGCCGGATGGCTGTACTCACTGGCCGTCACCGTCACCGGCGGCGGTGAGGTGTTCTACGAAGCCGCCACCGTGCTCTCCGCGTTCGTGCTCCTCGGCCACTGGTTCGAGATGCGAGCCCGGGGCGGTGCCAACGAAGCAATCCGCGCCCTCCTCGATCTCGCGCCGCCGATGGCGACTGTGGTCTGAGACGGAGAAACCGTTGATGTGCCCACCGCGGACGTGCTGGTCGGGATTCTGCTGCTCGTTCGGCCCGGTTCGAAGGTCGCGGTCGACGGCGTGGTCCAGGAGGGAGAGAGCGAACTCGACGAGTCGATGGTGAGGGGCGAAAGCCTTCCGGTGCACAAGGCGCCGGGCGACGCAGTCATTGGCGCCACCCTCAACACCACCGGCACGTTGCGCGTGCGCGCCACCAAGGTCGGCGCTGATACTGCGCTCGCCCAGATCGTCAAGCTCGTCCAGGAGGCGCAGAACTCGAAAGCTCCGGGTCAGCGACTCGCGAATCGCGCCGCGTTCTGGCTGGTGCTGGTAGCCCTCATCGGCGGCACGGGCACCTTCGTGGTGTGGAGCGTAATCGCCGGCCGACCGGCCAACGAGGCGATCCTGTTCGCCATCACCGTTGTAGTCATCACCTGCCCCGACGCCCTCGGCCTGGCGACACCGACCGCGATCATGGTCGGCACCGGACTCGGCGCCCGCCGCGGTGTGCTGTTCAAAAACGCTATGGCCCTCGAGGCCGCCGCCCATATCGACACCGTCGTCATGGACAAGACCGGCACCCTCACCAAGGGCGAACCCGAGGTCACCGACGTCATCGTCGACGGAATCGACGAAGAACGCCTCCTGGCCCTGGTAGCGGCGGTGGAACGCGAATCCGAACACCCCCTGGCCCAGTCCATCGTCACCGAGGCCGAAGGGCGTGGCGTGCCCCCACTGCGGGCGGAGCGCTTCGAAAGCGTGCCCGGCCACGGCGCCGTCGCCACTGTCGACGGCCACCGTGTCGTGGTCGGCAACCGCCGGCTGATGGACCGCGACGGCATCGACCTCGGCGGGCTCGCCTCACGCCGGACCGAGCTGGCCGAGGGCGGTCGCACCGCCGTGATTGTTGGCGTCGATGGGCGCGCCGCCGGCCTCATCGGCATGGCCGACGCCCCTCGCCCCACCGCCGCGGCCGCGGTCGCCGAACTGCGCCGGCTCGGCGCCGAGGTCGTGATGCTCACCGGAGACAACGAGGCGACGGCCAAGCGCATCGGGTCCCTGCTTGGCGTGACCACCGTGATCGCTGAAGTTCTTCCCGGCGACAAGGCGTCCAAGATCGCTGAACTCCAAGCCCAGGGAAAGAAGGTCGCGATGGTCGGTGACGGCGTCAACGACGCCCCCGCGCTCGCCCAGGCCGACATCGGCGACGTCATCGGCGCCGGAACCGACGTGGCCATCGAGACCGCGGACATCGTGCTCATGCGCAGCGACCCCCTCGATGTCGCCGTCGCCTTGCAGATCGGACGGGCCACCGTGCGCAAGATGCGCCAGAACCTCGGCTGGGCCATCGGCTACAACGTGATCGCCCTGCCCATCGCAGCCGGCGTCTTCGAACCAGCCTTCGGACTGGTGCTACGACCCGAGATCGCCGCCCTCTCCATGTCCGGCTCCAGCTTCCTCGTCGCGGTGAACGCCCTCTTACTCAAACGCCTCCGGATTCCCTCGAGCAGCGGTTCCGGCGGGCCTCAGCTCGCCGGATCGTAGTCACAGGCGGCTGTCGGCCCAAGCCGCCGAGGGTGTCGAGCGCCCTCCTCAATCGACGCGCTCTTTCAGGACTTGCTCCTCACGGTATGCAGACCGGTCCGAGACGAGCGATCTCGGCCTCCTCCCGTGCGGCGGTCACGAAACTCCGACCCGTCGTGGGCACATCCGAGCATCCTGCGTACGCATGCGCTCAGGTCCTCCCCCACCGTGTCGCGGGCCAGCCACCCACCGGCACCGCCCCTCCGGGCGACTCGCTCGTAGGCGGGATCTGGCTCGGGGCCGATGACGACGATGTGCTGCCCCGGGAAGGAGCTTTGCGGTGGAAAGGCGGCAGAGTCCACGATGACCAGATCGGGTTGAGCGGCCCCTTCGCCCGTTAGCTCGCCCGCATCGGGCACGGCGTGGACTTGCCAGCAGCAGTGGTCACGCTGCAGGAGCTCGACGATCAAGTTGCGTAGGCCGCGATGAGCCACGGTGACGGCGAGCGTCGGGGCGCAGGTGCACACGGGGCACCAAGGTTGCTGGCCCTCCATGGCGACATCGTCTCTCCATTGGCGGGCTGCGACATCCGAGCAGACTACGGACCGGCGATGCGGTGGCTTACTGCGTGTCCCCGGCCTGGAGGACTCCAGCTTCCCGAGCCACGCGCACGAGTTCCGCTCTGGTGCGTACGTCGAGCTTCTGGTGGATGTGCGCCCGGTGGGTTTCCACCGTGCGCACCGACACGTGAAGCTTCGCCGCGATCTCGGCGTTGGTGAGCCCAGCGGCGATCAGCCTGAGTACCTCGACCTCGCGTTCGGACAGCTCGCCGCCAGGCCCGCCAGGCCGGGCGGTGGCTACCTCGCGAGCGAGCAGAGCCGCACCGAGGGAGGGGTGGACGTACTGCTTGCCCGCCGCCACCTGGCGCACAGCTTGCACCAGCTCCACATCGGCGGCTTCCTTGACGAGGTAGCCGGCTGCTCCGGCGTCGAAGGCTCGCCGGAGATACGTGACGTCGTCATGCACCGTGAGCACGAGCACCCTGGTCCCAGGGCTGGCCTGGCAGACCTCAGCCGTCGCCGCGATCCCGCTGCGGTCGGGCAACCCGATGTCCATGACGAACACGTCGGGCTGCGCCTCGCGAGCGAGCTCGACCGCCTCGGCGGCGGTGCCGGATTCGCCCACGACCTCAAGGTCGGGCTCCGCCTCGAGGATGGCACGCAAACCACTGCGAACCACGGCGTGGTCATCGCACAGCGCGATCCGGATGGGGTCAGCCACGAGCGACTTCCAACATCACAACAGTCCCGCCGCCAGGCTTCGAGCTGAGCGAGAGCGTCGCGCCGACCAGTTCGGCGCGTTCCAGCATGCCTCTGATCCCCAGGTGGCCTCGGACCGGCCGTCGCTCAGGGTCGAAGCCGACGCCGTCGTCTTCGATGAAGACCCGTACGCGGCCGTCGCGGGCGCTGAAGGTGATACTGGCGACGGAAGCGGATGCATGGCGCACGACGTTGGTGAGTGCCTCCTGCACCACCCGGTAGATGGCGGTCTCGATCTCGGACGCAAGCCTTTCGTCCGCACCGAGCGCGGCGGGGTCGAAGTCCACAGTAAGGCCGGTGCGGGCGGCGACATCCTCCTTCAGGCGTTGAAGGGCGGGCACCAGTCCAATGTCGTCCAGCACGGTCGGTCGCAGCTCGAACGCGAGCTGGCGGGCCCGGCGCAGGCCGTCAGCGACGAGCTCACGAAGCTCGCGCAGCCGGCGCCGGGCGTCATCAGCATCGAGATGGGGTCCATCGAAGGAGTCCTCAACCAAGCGAAGGCCGAGGAGCACGGAAGTCAGGGCTTGGCCGACGTCGTCGTGCAGGTCCCGGCTGACCCGCGCCCGCTCCGCCTCCTGCGCCGCGATCACCTGGCCCAGCAGCTCCCGGCGTGCGCTCGCCTGCGCCTCCGCGGCGGCCCTGCTCAGCTCCAGGGTCATTAGCTCGTTCGCCTCGATGGCCCCGGCCGCGAACGCCGCCATCGCCACCGCCAGCGCCTCGTCGGTCTCATCGAACGCTTCGCCGTTCACCTTCTCGGTGACATACAGGTTCCCGTACCGGTTGCCGCCCCGGACGATTGGGACGCCGAGGAAGGTGCGCATCTCAGGGTGGTTGGGCGGAAAACCACACGAGGACGGGTCAGAGCTCAGGTCCTCGAGACGAACGGGTTGGTCGGCGATAATGACCTGGCCGAGCAGCCCCCGCCCCTTCGGATAGTCCCCGATGGCCCGCGCCATCGTGTCATCGACGCCATAGTGGACGAAGGTGGTCAGCTCACCGGCGTCGTCGTAAATGCCGAGGGCGGCGTAGCGGGCGTTCGTCACCGACGCCGCTCCCGCCACGATGCGCCGCAGAACCGTGTCCCGGTCCTGACGGCCGCTCAGCTCGAGGGCCGCGGCCACGAGCACTCGAAGCCGATCCGGCCAGTCAGGAGGCACCGCGTTGCCTTCACTCGAGCTCGCCATCGCCCGATACCCTATCCGCTTGACGACTACACGGTGTCAGAGATGGTTTGCGGGCCGAGGAGGGCAACTCCGTAGCTCCCCGCAACCGCGTTCCGTAGCCCCAGCGGATGCCAACGGGACCGGCGCCAACGCACAGTGGACCCATCATCCCCACGGCAACAGCTCCACGAGAGGAAACTCGCGATGAACCACTCCAACCACCTCAAGGTCATGCTGGCCCTGGTCGCCGGCTTTGTCGTGCTCGCCGCCTTCGGAGTGCCGGTCCTGTCAAACCTGCCGCTGCTCGCCATCCTTGTCCTCTGCCCGCTGATGATGTTCTTCATGATGAGAGGCATGAACCACAACAGAGGCTCGACCCGAGACGAGGACGCCGACCGGACGCCCGGCCCTCGCCCGCACTGATCGGACCGTCTCATAACGGGCCGGGCCTCACATACCTGCGGGCGCGTACCTTCGATTGATGGATCGAACCTCGGATCGCCGCTCGCGGGTGGCGTTGCTACTCCCCGGGTTTGCCGTGTTGCGGCGGTACCAGGCCGAGTGGCTGCGAGCTGACGTGATAGCTGGCTTGACGGTGGGCGCCATGCTCATTCCGCAGTCGATGGCGTACGCCGAGCTGGCCGGTCTTGCCCCCCAATTCGGGTTCTACGCCGTCATCGCAGCCCTTGTGGTCTACGCGCTCGTCGGCACGAGCCGCCACCTGGGCGTGGGACCCGAGCCGGGCACCGCGATCCTCGCCGCCACGGGCGTGTCCTCCCTCGCCGCGGGCGACCCGCAGCGATACGTGGCGCTGATGACCGCTCTGGCACTGGTCGTGTCTGCTCTGTGCATCGCGGGAGCAGTAGCGCGCCTCGGGTCCCGGGCGCCCTGGTCGGCATCGCCGCAGCCTCCGCCATCGTGGCAGTGTTCTCGCTCAAGGCACACGGCATTGCCGTGGTCGGCGCGATCCCCCGCGGCCTGCCCGTCCCCCGTCTTCCCGACATCTCAACTAGCGATCTCGGTCAGCTGCTTCCGGTCGCGGCCGGCATCGCATTGGGAGTTGAACGTCCCCGGACCGCCGCTTCGTGGACTCGACAGGCAGATGTTGAACGGGGCTGCCCAGCGTAGGCCCGGCTTCCTCACGCCAACACCCGATCCCGGGCGCTCAGGGGCTGCCGGATGGTGGCTCGCGGTCACGGAGGGCGCGGCGGTGATCTGCCGGTAACCGCTGATCGCCAGTACCGATGCGACGACGAGGGCGACGAGGAGCCCAAGGCGTGCGGCGCCAATACGCTCGATGAACTGGACGAGGCTCAGCCGGAACCGCTCTCCTGCGTCCACGATGAGATCGTCGCTGAGGTCGCCTCGGTAGACCGTGAGTTCCCAGCGCCCATACCAGATGGCATAGCCACCGCTGAGGATCATGAGCATGCCACCAAGCCGTGGCGCGTAACGCGAAATGCGGCGAAGGTGGCGGGTCGGTTCCGGTCGGGCCAAGGCGGCCCCAGCGGCCAGCACGAAGATGACACTGCCCATCCCAGCGGCGTAGGCCATGTGGGCGGCGACACCGCCCAGAAATGATTGGTCCAGAGCGACGGCGGTGATGGCCAAGAACGGCCCAATGGTGCAGGACAACGAAGCCAACGCGTAGACCATGCCGTACCCGAACACTGCAAGGGGGCTTCGGCCGCCAAGAGCACGTACGGCGGGCGCAGGAAGAGGAATCCGACGGCCGGCGGCCACCGCCATACCGCTGAGCACGATGAGCGCGCCGGCGGCCACAGTCACCCATGGAAGATGCGGTCGGATCCCCTCGACCACGGATTCGAGGGCCACGCCGAGCAACACGAAGACCACCACGAACCCGCTCGTGACCATGGCGGCAGAGGCCATGGCGCGTAGTAGGCGTCGCTCAGGTGGCTCCCGGACGGTGTCACGGGTGACGAAGAATCCGATGTACGCCGGCAGCAGCGCGAACCCGCATGGGTTGATTGCGCCCACCATTCCTGCGGCCAACGCCAACGCCAAGACGGCGTTCAAGACCGCGAAACCTTGACCGACGGGCGAATCCGGACGGTTACTCGCAATGCCAACAGCAGCGCCGCCCCGGTCGCCACCACAAGCGACGTGCGGTGTTGGCGCGTGAGGGCGTCGCCCAAGGCCGGAAGCCAAAACGATGCGACCGCTCGCACCGATGCGACCACCAGCACCGCACCCACAACGATGACGGCAGGCTCCACCCCGGCACGAAGTCCCCCGTGGTGCAACAACCCGGCACCGCCAAGAACGACGAGGGCCGCGAGAATCCCGATTGGCAGCATCGTCGTGGACAGTCCGGCTGGACGCAATCCGACGGCGCTGACCGGCCCGTAACAGCCGTCGCGGAATACACAAGACCCCTCGAAAGCGGCATAGCCCACCATCGCCAGCGGCGCCAGCGCGGCCAGCCGCGCCACCGGCGAAACGCCGGCCCGTTTCCCCGACCAGACAGCAACGGCGGCGGCCACCACGACTCCGGGCCAGAACTCGACACCACTACGGATCACCAACATGTCCGCCACCCGCCCCAACGACCGGGGATCATCAAGAGCCAACGTCGACAGCCTCCCAACCACCAGACCGGCGGCGGCTGGGCCCAATACCGCGTCAACAAACCCGGCAGGGGGATCGAATCCCTGCAATGGCCATCGGCGCGCCCAGAGAGCGGGCAACCCGAAGGCCATGATCATGCTCACCAAAAGCCCGTAGTCGGTCATCGCAAGGCGTCCTTGGGGTGCTCTGAGGTTTCCGGACAGGGTGGGTAGGGTGCCTGGTTGAAGGGGTGGTCATGGGCCGTAAGAAGTATTCGGCGGAGTTCAAGGAGCAGGCTGTTCGGAGGGTGATTGATGGGCCTCGTCCGATTGTGGATGTGGCCCGGGAGCTCGGAATGCATGCGGGGTCGTTGGCGAATTGGGTTCATCGTCACCGCGATGAGCATCCTGTTGTGGACAAGCCGTTGTCTCAGTCGGAACGGTCGCGGCTGGCTGATCTTGAACGCGAGAACCGTGAGCTGCGAATGAAGGCCGAGTTCTTGGGAAAAGCGGCCGCTTTCTTCGCCCAGGAGTATCGATAAGCTCGACATACGAGTTCATCGACGGGGAGAAAGCGTTCTATCCGCTGGTGTTGATGTGCCGTTGGTTGTGTGTGTCACGGTCAGGGTTTTATGAGTGGCGGGACCGCCCGAGTTCAGCGACGGCGAGGCGGCGGTTCTGGTTGGCGGTGCAGGTCGCGAAGGCGTTCAAGGCCGGTCGGGGCACCTACGGGTACCGGCGGGTCCGTAAGGCGCTGGCCCGGCGCGGTATCGAGGTCGGATCGGAGCTGGTGCGCCATCTGATGGGCTTGATGCGGCTGGAGGCGTGCCAGCCGCGACCTTGGCGTACTACCACGGTCGCGGGCGAAGAACCGGCGCCCAGCGACCGTCTCGAGCGGGACTTCACCGCGGAAGCACCCGGTCAGCGTCTGGTCGGGGATATCACGTACATTCGGACGTGGGAAGGATGGCTGTACCTGTGCACCGTCATTGATTTGTGCACCAAAGAAGTGATTGGGTGGTCGATGGCGGACCATATGCGCACCGAGTTGATCTGCGACGCGGTGATCATGGCCCACTCTCATCGTGCCATCGCCCCCGGGGCGGTGTTCCACTCGGACCGCGGCTGTCAATACACGTCTGACGAGTTCGCCCGGCATTTACGCCGCTATGGCATGGTTGGATCGATGGGCCGGACCGGTGTGTGTTGGGATAACGCGCTGGCTGAATCGTTCTTCGCGTCGTTGAAGAAAGAACTTGTTTATCGTACCGTGTTCTCCACTCGAAAGAAAGCGTACGATGCTATTGCGGAGTACATTGAGA
>JBJXFH010000161.1:0-3641 GCA_046155365.1 Acidimicrobiales bacterium
CACACCGCCGGTTCGCAAGCTGGCGTTGTTGCGGCCGTCCACCACGCTGGGCCGAATGCTGCTGACCGCGCTGATCATGGGCGTCGGATTCGCCGGCTTCGAATCAACGTTCAGCCTGTTGGGCCGGGAGCGGGTTGGCCTGACCGAGGGTTCCACCGGGCTGGTGTTCGCCGGGGTGGGACTGGTGCTGTCCGTGGTGCAAGCGGTGGTGGTGAAACGGGCCATCGGCCGGTTCGGACCCAAGCGCACGGCCCAGGCGGCCATGGCGCTGAACGTGGTCGGCTTCGTGTTGTTGATCCCCGCCGCCGGATGGTGGGCGCTGATCCCGGCGCTGTTCGTGCTGACCGTGGGCCAGGGACTGTTCAACCCCGCCATGTCCACCGTGGTGTCCAACGTTGCCGGGCCCGACCAGCGCGGCGCCCTGTTCGGGGTGCAGCAATCCGTCAGTGCCTTCAGCCGGGTCCTGGGTCCGCTGGTGGCGCTGGGCTTGTTCGGCCTCAACGTCTCCCTGCCCTACGTGGTGGCCGCGGCGCTCGGTATCGGTGGTCTGGTGTCCCTCGCCTCCCTGCGGATCCCGACCCCCACCGTGGCCCCGCCGTTGCTGCCCGAATGCCCGGCCCCTGTCGGCGCCCCGAGCGACCACAGCGGGCCCGCCGCCCCCACGCTGAGCACCGGCACCCGGATCGAGGGTCCCGAGCCGTTGTCCCACATGGCACGGGACATCAACCCGCCGCTGAGCTGACCTTCGGCGGCCCGCCCGCGGCCAGGGCGGATAGGGTCGCCCGGTCACTGAGCGCCACCGGGGGAGCCCGCCATGTCCATCGCCGTTGTCGACAAGCCGGAAGAACTCGGTTTCAGCGCCGCCCGCCTGGCCCGCATCGCCCCGTTCTTCCAGGAGCGGTACGTGGACGGCGGCAAGCTGGCGGGCATCACCACCGTGTTGGCCCGCGCCGGCCAGGTGGCGCACCTGGCCACGGTGGGCCGCCGTGATCGTGAAGGCGACACCCCGATGACCGAGGACACCATCTTTCGGATCTACTCGATGACCAAACCCATCGTGTCGGTGGCGCTGCTCAGCCTGTACGAGGAGGGCCGGTTCCAGCTGGACGATCCGGTGTCCCGCTTCATCCCCGCCTGGGCAGACCTTCGGGTATGGTCCGACGGCACCCCGGATCTGTACACCAGCACGTTCCCGCAACGGGAAATGCAGATCCGTGACCTCCTGACGCACACCTCGGGGCTGACCTACGGGTTCATGAACCGGCACCCCCTCGATGCGCTGTATCGCCGGCGGGGGGTGGAACGTGACGGGGCGGCCACCGTGGCGGAGATGATCGACAAGCTGGCCGAGTTGCCGTTGCGGTTCTCGCCCGGCACCCAGTGGTCCTACTCGGTGGCCACCGACGTGTGCGGTCATCTGTGCGAGGTGATCTCCGGCAAGCCCCTGGACCAGTTCCTGGCCGAACGCATCTTCGTACCGCTTGGTATGGTCGATACCGGTTTCTGGGTGCCGCCGGACAAAGCCCACCGGCTGGCCGCCAACTACGCCTTCACCGCCGGGGATCCGCTGGTGCTGTTCGACGCCCCGGCCACCTCCACCTACCTGCAGGCACCCTCGTTCCTCTCCGGCGGCGGGGGTTTGGTGTCCACCGCCGCGGACTACCTGGCCTTCGCGCTGATGCTGGCCAACCGGGGCGAGTTGGGCGGCCAACGCATCTTGGGCCGCAAGACCGTGGAGTACCTGTCCACCAACCACCTGCCCGGCAACTCCGACCTGGCCGGGATGGGCCAGCGGGTGTTCTCCGAGGTGAGCTACGAGGGCATCGGGTTCGGGCTGGGGGTCTCCGTCACGCTGGACCCGGCCAAGGCCGGCGCCATGGGTTCGGTGGGAGACCACGGATGGGGCGGCGCAGCGTCCACCGCGTTCTGGGTGGACCGCGCCGAGGAACTGGTGGTGGTGCAGTTGGCGCAGCTCATGCCGTCTTCCACCCACCCCATCCGCCGTGAGCTGCGAACCCTGGTGTACCAGTCACTGGTGGACTGAGAGCGGCTAGCCGCAGTTAGCCGCGGTTAGCGCGTCCAGGCGTCCCCGAAGCGGTCATCGAAGGCCAAGCGCGTGGGGGGCTGGCGGGTGATGGACCCGTGGCCCTTGCCCAGCGGATAGCCGATGGGGACCATGGCCAACGTGGCCCAGTTCTCCGGGATGTCCAGCGCCGCCTTTACCTCGGGCTCGCGCAGGCAGTGCAGCGTGGTCAGCGTGCAGCCCAATCCCTCCGCCCGGCAGGCCAACATGGTGTTCTGCACCGCGGTGTACACCGACCCGCCACCGACCATGGAGATGCGATCGAGGTTCTTGTCGGTGATGGCCATCAGCGCCGGGTCAGCGATGAACATCAGGATCACCGGGGCCTCCGCCAGATGGTCGGCCAGATAATCCCCTGCGGCCAGGGTGCGTTCCATGCCGGCCAGCGCCTCACCGGTCATGCCGGCCTTCTCCGCCCGCCGCCGGCTGAACCCGGTGTAGGTGTACCACTCGGGCCGGTAGATCTCCGCCAGCGCGGTTTTGCGTTCCGGGCTTCGGACCACGATGACCCGCCACGGCTGCATGTTCCCACCGGTGGGGGCCCAGCAGGCGGCCTGCAACACGCGCTCCAGCACCTCCTCAGGGATGGGATCAGTCCGCAGACGACGCACCGCCCGTAGCGTGGACATGGCCTCGTACAGATCCTGCGTTGGACCGTTGTTCGTTGGGGGCTTGCTCATGGGGCTCAGGCCCAGCCCTTGGCAAGGGGCACCATGTGGAACGTGCGGAAGTCCCGTTCGGCGAACAGCCACTGACCGTTGACCTTGCGATAGGTATCGAAATAGTGGCCGGCGGCGGTGTAGGCCTCGCCTTTGCGGACCATGCGGATCTCCACTCCGCACCGGCCGGTGGCGTTGTCCCCGTTGACCTCGATGACATGGTTCTGGATATACGGCTTGGGAGTGACACCCTCGGCGGCGCCGTTGTACATCTGGCGCAACTCGGCCTGCCCGGTGAAGCGGCGGTCCTCCCGCATCATGAACACCCCGTCCTCACAGAACATGGCCACGATGTCCTCGGCCCGGCCCTCAGCCACCGCGAAGCAGTAGCGGGCGGTGAGCTCCCGGATCTCGTCTTTGGCCTCGAGCGTGGCGAGTCGTTCTTCAATGCTGCTCATGGCCGCGCAGCCTACGCCCCTCTTGCCCACCCCGGCTGCCGTCACGCGGTTGCTCACCCGTCCTGCCGCGACCCCGCCTCTCACCGGCGCCGTTTCGAACGCTTGTCAGGTGCGCCGGCCGCGGACCCACCGGCCACTCCGGCTGCTGGCCCGTCGTGGCACGATTCGGTCGGGCGGGGTGATCGCTTCCACCCCCGACGCCATACCGGTTGGAATGTCACGAAGCGGCCCAGGGCGGGGCTGCTCGGTGGCCCCGCGGGCGGCCCTCACCACATGTGCCGGATTGAACTCGACGTCGTCGAAGGTGAACGGAACCAACCGGTACCGGGCGGCTTCGAGGCGGGCGTAGCGGTGGTGATCAGCGTTGAACTTCGACAGGTGCCATTTCATCCCCACCGTCTCGATGACCACGGAACCGTGCAAAAAGTCGACCACTCCGAC
>JBJXFH010000174.1:0-17358 GCA_046155365.1 Acidimicrobiales bacterium
CAGGCCGGAACGTCGACAGCCGCCCGGAGCGAACCGGACGGCTGTCGAATCGAGCTCGGGGGAGAGGACTTGAACCCCTAACAACAGGGCCAGAACCTGCCGTGTTACCTATTACACCACCCCCGACTGAGGCGGAGGTCAAGCTTAGCGGCGCCGTCACCCTGCGACCAACCCCTTCTTCAGAACAGGCCCGTTACGGAGCCCGTCAGTCCCGCTCCCCCGCCTCGTACAGGCTCTCCCGACCCAACCGCTCGAGGCAGATCTCCGCCGTCCAGGGCAACATCAACGAGCCGCAGCGGCTGTCCCGGTAGTACCGCTCCAAGGGATGGTGCCGGGCAATAGCACCCCCGCCGCAGGTCCGGATGGCCAACCGGCAGATGTCGTTGCACAGCTCCATGACGCTGAACTGCGTCGAGAAGGCCCGCAACCGCACGGCCTTGGGCGGGTCCACGCCCGCCTCGGTCACCGCTCGCAGGAACAGGGCCTCGAGCTGGTCCAGCTTGACCCGCATCTCCGCCACCGCCAACTGCTTGGTGGCACTGCGCCGCCGAGCCGGGCCGGGGGCACCTCCCGCCACCTCACCGCGCAGATACGCCACGGTGAACGCCAACGCCGCCCGGGCCACACCGACGTAGGTGGGACACAGGGTCATGAACATGTGTGGCCAGCGGCGGGCCATCTGGGCGTAGATCCCACGGGGCATGACCTGCGCCGCCTCGGGAACGAACACGTCGACCAGCTCCAGGGTGCGCGACACGGTGGCTCGCATGCCGAGCGGGTCCCAGGTGCCCGTCACCGAGAACCCCGGCGAACTGGCCGCCACCCCCAAGAACAGGGTGTCCCCGAAGGACGGCTCACGATCGGTGCCGGACACCTGCTCGGTGGCGGTGATGGTGTAAAAGTCCGCCGCGCCCGACAGCGAGGCGAAGTGTTTGCAACCGTTCACCACCCACCCACCATCCACGGGAACCGCCACCGTGTCCCACACCCCGGGGCCGCCGGCGATCTTGGAGCCCGGCTCGGAGAACGGCTGGGCGTACAGCCGGCCCTCCTCCACGATGGCCCGATAGAACGCCCCCCGTCGGTCCTCGTGGGCGTCACGTTCGGCGGGGGTCAGGTCCAGGTCGTCGCAAAGCCGGCTGGACCACAGCGCAGTGGAGCTGTGCATGTTGAAGGTGAGCGCCGTCGCCCCGCAGTACCGACCCAGCTCGGCAGCCACCAACGAGTACTCCCGATAGTCCGCGCCCATGCCGCCGTGACGCTGTGGGACGCACAGACCCAACAAACCGTGCTGGCGAAGATCGGCGTAGTTCTCCGACGGGAAGGTGGCGTCAAGGTCGGACTGGAAGGCCCTGGGGGCGAACCGCTCCCGGCCCAGTCGACCCACCAGGTCGATGACCGTGTCCAGATCAGGGTTCACGATTCGCCGCGCCCGAATGTCCGACGGTGGAGCACCTTCACCGGGCCAACTCCGAAAGCCGCCGGTAACCGATCACGCGACCCACAGCCACCGCGGCAGTTTCACGGGCAAGCTGGCTCCTGCTGACGTGGGAGTCCGCCGGGGCCACCTGGGCGTCGAGCCCGAGCTGATCGGCGATGTCCAGCACCCGACGATTGTGGTACGGATCGGACACCACGATCACCCCGTGAATGTCGTGCTGGTCCACGATCAGCGCGGTGGCCAGCAACTGCTCCCAGGTGTTGATGGATCCGTTCTCCACCAACAGCGCCGACTCGGGCACCCCCCGTTCGCGGAGGTAGACGAAGCCGGTCATGCCCTCGGTGGTTCGGTCCCCCGGCTGGTTGCCACCGGTGACCACGATCTGGCCGACCAGACCCTGGTGGTACAACTCAGCGGCCCGATCCAACCGCCCCGCCAACGCCCCCGAGGGCACCCCGCTGTACTGCGCGGCCCCCATCACCACGGCCGCGCCGGCCGGCCGGTTCGGGTCCGAGCGGTGCGCCGCCTCCACCACCTGCCACGCGGTCACCGAGATGAAGGCCACCAACCCGCCCAGCAGCGCCACCAGCGTCCACCGCACCCGCCGCCACCGCAACGCCCGTCGCGCCCCCCCGACTTCGGACCCCGACCCCGGCCGGGACGCTGACGATGGCCCCGACCAGGACGTGGATGGCCACTTGGACCGCGACGCGGGTGGTGGCGGGTACTCGACGTGATCGTCGGACTGATGCGTTCCGGACGGCTGGTTGGACACGACGCCACCTTCCCCGGTCCCCACCGCCCGCTGATCTCTGGCCGACAAGGCTGCAACCATCTGACCCCGGCGAGCGGGCCAGGGTCGAGCCGGTCGTGCCACGACCGTGGCGTCGGTATGTTCGGCGGGGTCACGCCCCGGGTCCTGCTGCGAGTGCCAGCCACGTACAAGGGCATCCGCGGCCCCGGAGGTCGAGCGCGGGCGGGAGCTCACGACCCGACTGCTTCGCTCTGGGGCGCAAAAGCGAGGATGCGCCAGTCTGAAAATGATTGAAAGTGGCAGAACGTCCTTATACATGGGACAACCAGGTCACAGGTCCGTACCCATTGGTATGCCACCGGGAATCCCGACCAAAGTGCACAAGTCAAACCAGGTCGCCCCTTCAACGGGCTCACAACTTGGCCCTCGCCGCCCGAAGGCGGGCCAGGCTCACCTCCGGACCCAACAACTCCAAGCCGGGATACAACGGCGGCCCCGCGGCGCGACCGGTGAGGGCCACCCGCACCGGGGCCTGGGCTTTGGCCGGTTTGATGCCCAGTTCCTCGCACAAGCCGGCGAACGCCGCCTGCAGCGCATCGGCACGCCACTGCGATCCTTCGAACCACCGTACCGTACCGTCCAGTACGTCAGCGGCCAGGGGGTTGTTCCCCAGCGCCTTGGCAAAGGCGTCGGGGTCCATCACGATCTCGCCGAGGAACAACCAATCCACCAACGCCGGCAGGTCAGTGAGGGTCTTGGCCCGACCCTGGATCTCGGCGCGGTAGTCCACCGGCAATCGGCCCAGGTCGAACCCTGCAGAGAACGGACCGGCAGCGGCCAGGAACTCCGGCGCGCCCATGGCCTTGATGTACTCACCGTTGAAATGGGTGAGCTTCTTCACATCGAAGAACGCCGAGGAACCGTTGACGTCGGCCAGGTCGAAGCGTTCGATGATCTCGGTCATGGGACGGATCTCGATGTTGTCGGAGCTGCCCCACCCCAACGTGGCCAGGTAGTTGGCCATGGCCGGCGCCACGAAACCCCGGTCGCGGTAACCCTCGATGGCCACGTCCCCGAAACGCTTGGACAGCTTGCGGCGCTGTTCGTCCACTAGCAGCGGCAGGTGGGCGTAGGTCACGGCCTGCTCGCTGCCCATGGCCGTCGACAACAACAGCTGTTTGGGCATGTTGTTGATCATGTCCTCGCCCCGGATCACGTGGGTGATGCCCATGTCGAGGTCATCCACCACGTTGGCCAACAAGAACATGGGGCTGCCGTCGGAGCGGCGGATCACGAAATCCTCGATGTGATCGCTTTCGAAGCTGACCCGGCCGCGGATCACATCATCGAACACCACGTTGCGCCCCGCCGGCACCCGCAAGCGCACCGCGCCCTCATCGAGGTAGGCGGCACCCGAGGACAGCAGCTGATCGATGACCTCACGGTGGCGGTCCGCCCGTTGGGACTGGAAGTGCGGCCCCTCGTCCCAATCCAGACCCAACCAGCGCAGGCTGTCCAGGATGTTGGTGACCAACTCCGGCTGGTTGCGGCTGGCGTCGGTGTCCTCGATGCGCAACACGAACTGGCCGCCCACATGCCGGGCGAAGAGCCAGTTGAACAGCGCGGTACGGGCGCTGCCGACATGCAGGTACCCCGTCGGTGAGGGGGCGAAGCGGCAGCGGGGCGTCACGGACGGCACCCCCTCACGCTAGCCAGCGACCCTCAACGGCTCCGGCCACCACCTTGCACGACCGGCCGGTGCGGCGGGCGAGCGACGGGTGGCAGGGGTTAGTGGCAGGGGTTAGTGGGAGGCGGGGGTGTTGGACGAGAGGGCCAGCAGGGAGCGCCAGTCTTCGGCGTGGCGGCGGGTGACCTCGGCGGGGATCAGGCGCAGCGTGGCTTCGGGCACGGCGTCGACCACGGCCCGCAACTCCGGATAGTGGTGCGGGTTGGAGACCTCGGTGAACAGCTTCGAGCGCAGCGCCACCAACTCCGCCGGTGCCTTGTCATTGAGGAACCCGAAGATCCGGAACCCCACCGCCAGGTCGTGCACCACCGGGGCCCGCCCGAACAACGCCGAACGTTTGGTGGCGATGGCCACCACCCCGGCGATGGCGTCATCGAGATGCTCACCGGCGGTCAGGGTCAACCGATCAGTGAACTGACCCACCAGTTTGTAGGCGTACCCTTGGTCCGGGCCGGGCACCCCGAAGCGCTCGCCATGGGGTTGGCCCTCACCGTCCAAATCGCCCGGTCGATCCGCCATCCAGGACCGATCACGCCACGGCGGTGAGCTGTAGGTGCGGACCTTAGCGACGGGGGAAACGGGGACGTGGCTGGGTGCTGACATGGCGGGAATCAGCGTAGCGGGCGGTGGGGATCCGTTGGCTGGAACACGGCCATCAGGCGTGCAGCAGGGCGTAGTTGACCGCGTCAAGCAGCGCCTGCCAGGAAGCCTCGATGATGTTCTCCGACACCCCCATCGTGGTCCACTTGCGGTGCCCGTCGGTGGATTCGATCAGCACCCGCACCACCGCCCCGCTGCCCCCGTCGGTGTTCAGCACCCGCACCTTGTAATCGGTGAGGCTGAGCCGGGCCAGCGCCGGGAACCGGTCACCCACCGCGGCCCGGAAGGCGGCGTCGAGCGCGTTGACGGGGCCGTTGCCCTCACCGGTGGCGATGAGGCGCTCGTCGTTGATGCGCAGCTTGATGGTGCACTCGGTTTCGATGCCCTGGGCGTGACCCAACGGGTTCTCGATCAGCTCGGTGCGGGCGCCGGGGCGGTGCTCCACCGTGACCCGGAACGATTCCAGCTCGAACGCCTCCGGACGCCAACCGGTGGCCCGCCGCAACAGCAGTTCCAGCGAGGCGTCGGCGGTTTCGAAGTGGTACCCGGCGGACTCCAGTTGCTTGAGCTGCTCCAGCACCGTGCCCAGCTGTTTGGGCTCCAGCTCGATGCCCCACTCCTTGGCCTTGAACTCCATGGTGGCCCGACCCGACAGGTCCGACACCAAGAAGCGGGTGCCGTTCCCCACCTGGGCGGGATCGATGTGCTCATAGGAATCGGGCCGGCGGGCGATGGCAGAGGTGTGCAGCCCCGCCTTGTGGGCGAAGGCGGACTGGCCCACATAGGGCAGTTGGTTCTGGTGGGGCAGGTTGACCAGCTCCGCCACCCGGCGACTGATCTCGGTGAGCCGCTCCAGCCGATCGGGCGGCAACGTTTGGATGCCCATCTTGAGCGTGAGGTTGGGCACCATCTGCACCAGGTCGCAATTACCGGTGCGCTCGCCGTACCCGTTCATGGTGACCTGCACCTGGGTGGCCCCGCCGATCACCGCGGCGATGGCGTTGGGCACCGCGCAACCGGTGTCGTTCTGGGTGTGGATGCCGATGGAGAGCCCGCCGAAGTGCCGCACCACGTCGGCCACGATGGGCTCCACCTCATGGGGCAACGAACCGCCGTTGGTGTCACACAACACCAGGCAATCAGCGCCGTTGGTGGCGGCTGCTTCCAAAACCCGCAACGTGAACTCGGGGTTGCGTTTGTAGCCATCGAAGAAGTGTTCACAATCGAAGAACACCCGCAACCCGGCGGACTTGAGAAACGCCACCGACTCCCCCACCATGGCCTCGCCCTCATCAAGGGTGGTGCGCAGGGCCTCCAACACGTGATAATCCCAGCCTTTGCCCACGATGCAGGCGGTGGACACCCCGGCATTGACCAACGTGCGCAAGGTGGGATCGTCGTCGCTGCGGCCCAGGGGTTTGCGGGTGGAACCGAACGCCACCAGCTTGGCGGTATCCAGCTTCAGCTCGCTCTGGGCCCGCCGAAAGAACTCTTCATCTTTGGGGTTGGCACCGGGGTACCCACCTTCGATCCAGTGCACGCCCAACTCGTCAAGGGCCCGGGCCACGCCCAGCTTGTCCTCCACGGTGAGGGAGATGCCCTCGAACTGGGCCCCGTCGCGCAAGGTGGTATCGAAGATCTCCACCGACCGCGGCCACGACGGATCATACCTTGGGGTACGGTCCACGGGGGCCATGGGATCTTCGCTGGGGTCGCTGGTATTGACGTCAGTCACGGCGTGCTCCTTCAGACCCTGGCCGCGATGCCGTCGCCGACCTCGGTGGTGGAACCGGTGATCTCCCCGTCAACGGAACCCTGGCAGGCACGACGGATGCGATCCGCGGCGTCGCGCTCGCCCAGGAAATCCAACATCATGGCGCCGGAGAGGATGGCGGCGGTGGGGTTGGCCTTGTTCTGCCCGGCGATGTCCGGCGCTGAGCCGTGCACCGGTTCGAACATGGAGGGGCCGGTGCGGGCCGGGTTCAGGTTGGCCGACGCCGCGAAACCGATGCCGCCGCACACCGCGCCGCCAAGATCGGTGAGGATGTCACCGAAGAGGTTGTCGGTGACGATCACGTCATAACGCTGGGGATTCTCCACGAAGTAGATGCAGGCCGCGTCCACGTGGTTGTACGCCGTGCCGATGTCACCATACCCATCGGCATGGACCTCGTTGAAGGCCCGCTCCCACAGGTCACCGGAGAAGGTCAGCACGTTGGTCTTGTGCACCATGGTCAGGTGCTGACGGCGGGCGGCGCTGCGGGCCAGATCAAAGGCGTAGCGCACGCAACGCTCCACCCCCATGCGGGTGTTGACCGAACCCTGGGTGGCGATCTCATGGGGGGTGCCCTTGCGCATGAACCCGCCCTCACCGGCGTAGGTGCCCTCGGTGTTCTCCCGGATCACGATGAAATCCACGCCCTTGGCCCGGTCCTGGAACGGACGCTGGTTCACGAACAGGTCCAACTCGAAGCGCATCTTGAGCAGCAGGCCCCGCTCGATCACACCGGGGGGTACGGCGGGGGTGCCCACCGCTCCGAGGTAGATGGCATCAAGACCCCGCCACTCCTGCAGCACCGAGTCCGGCAGGATGGTGCCGTCTTTCAGGAAGCGGCTGCCACCGAGGTCGTAGTCCACGCATTCCAGCTTCACGCCCGCGGCGGCGATGACCTTGAGCCCCTCGCCGATGACCTCGGGCCCGATGCCGTCCCCGGCCACGATCCCCACCCGGTATCCACTCATGATTGCGTCCTGTTCTTGCTTGTGAGGTTTGGTGCTTTCGTGCATTTCGGCTGACTCGGCAAATGAAAAACCGCCCACCAGGGTGGACGGTCGGGTCGGCGCACGCGAGGGCTCGCGTGCGCTACGGAATGATGATGACGCTGATGCGGCGGCAGGGCCCGACTGCGCTCATTGCGCTCCAGTCTTATTCGGTCCCCTACGCGCCGTCAATTGCGCCGGTCCCCGCAATCCGAACGAGCGAACCGGGCGCCCCGACCTACACTGGCGCGGTGAGCGAAGTCCACGTGTTGTCGCGCGCTGCCTATGACCGACTGAAGGCGGAATTCGACGATCTGAAAACCCGGGGTCGGGTCGACATCGCCCGGCGCATCGAGACCGCCCGTGAGATGGGGGACCTCTCCGAGAACGGCGACTACCACGCCGCCAAGGAGGAGCAGGGCAAGATGGAGGGCCGCATCGGCCGGCTCTCCGTCATCCTCAAAAACTCCAAGGTGGTCGAAGAAGGCGAGTTGGACGCCAACGAGGTGCGGGTCGGCTGCGTGGTCGGGCTGCGTTATGAGGGTGACACCGACATCGAGCGGTACCTGGTGGGCTCCATCGAGGAACGCGGCGGGCAGCATCCGGTGCTGTCCCCCGGCTCCCCGCTGGGTCAGTCCCTCATCGGCACCAAGCGCGGTGAGACGGTCACCTATGACGCCCCGGGAGGCAAACTCCGGGTCGAGGTCGTTGAGATCGAGGCCTGACACGGCCCCCCGGGACGCCGAACCGGGCGGTCAGCCGCCGTTACCGGAGGACCGTACCGTCACGTTGGGCGACGGTCGGCAACTATGGGTGCGCGAGAGCGGGGTCCGTCGCCCCGGCCAACCCACCGTGGTGTTGCTGCACGGTTGGACCGCCACCGCCGATCTGAACTTCTTCCCGCTGTACCAGCCGCTGTCCCGAGACCATCACGTGGTGGCCTTTGACCTGCGGGGACACGGACGGGGACCGCGCCCGGACCGCTTTACGTTGGAGGGCTGCGCCGATGACGTGGCGGCGCTGGCGGGGGCCCTGGACCTGCCCGCAGTGGTGCCCGTGGGGTATTCGATGGGCGGTCTGGTGGCGCAGCTGACCTGGCGACGGCACCGTGACCTGGTGGCCGGCCTGGTGTTGTGCAGCACCACCCGAAACTTCCGGGGCACTCCCGGCGATCAGGTGTACTTCAACGGGGTGTCGGCCATGGCCCGGGCTGGCCGATTGGCGCCGCCGCCGATGCGGGCCCGTTTGCTGTCCCGTTTCCTGGACAGCCGCATGGCCGCCTTGGATCTGAGCGAGTGGGGCCT
The DNA here is from genome assembly GCA_046155365.1 of Acidimicrobiales bacterium. GTDB lineage: Bacteria > Actinomycetota > Acidimicrobiia > Acidimicrobiales > CAIXPF01 > CAIXPF01. The sequence goes on from JBJXFH010000174.1 coordinate 8,607, forward strand.
GAAGGAGTTGGCCCGCCACGATTTTCAGTTGGTGCTGGAGGCCGGCGCGGCGATCGGCCGCTTCAGCTCCCATGACTGGGCGGGCGCCATCGACGTGCCCACCGCGGTGGTGGTGAGCAGCGCTGACACCAAGATCCCGCCGCGCCGGCAACGCAAGTTGGCCGCGGCCATCCCCGGTGCCGCGGTGTTCGAAGTGGACGGGGACCATCACGTCTGTCCCCGCCAACCCGACCGCTACGTCCCGGTCCTGCTCGACGCCTTGGCCCACGTGGGCGCTTCGGGGCCTCGGGCGGCGCCGGTCTATGTTGATGGTGTTCGCCCCGGCGTCCCCCGCACCACCCCCGGCACCCCGAGGTCCCCCGCATGACCGAAGCCCGCACCCTGGCCCAGAAGATCTGGGACGATCACGTGGTCACCGCCGGCACCGCCGGTGAGGCCGACCTGCTCTACATCGACCTGCACCTGGTGCACGAGGTCACCAGCCCCCAGGCCTTCGACGGGCTGCGGATCAACAACCGCAAGGTCCGCCGGCCGGATCTGACGGTGGCCACCGAGGATCACAACGTCCCCACCCATGACATCAGCGGACCCATCGAGGACCCCATCTCGGCCCGCCAGGTTGAGGTCATGCGCCAAAACGCCGCCGAGTTCGGCTTCACGCTGCACCCGATGGGGGCGCCCGGCCAGGGCATCGTGCACGTCATCGGGCCCGAGCAGGGCTTGACCCAGCCCGGCATGACCATCGTCTGCGGTGACTCCCACACCTCCACCCACGGGGCCTTCGGGGCGTTGGCGTTCGGCATCGGCACCTCCGAGGTGGAACACGTGCTGGCCACCCAGACGCTGGGCCAGACCCGCCCCCAGCAGATGGCCGTCAACGTGGAGGGCACCCTGCCGCCCGGCAGTTCGGCCAAGGACATCGCCCTGGCCATCATCGGGCGGGTGGGCACCGGCGGCGGCATGGGCTACGTGATCGAGTACCGGGGGTCCGCCATCCGGGCGCTGTCCATGGAGGGCCGGCTCACGCTGTGCAACATGTCCATCGAAGCTGGCGCCAAGGCCGGCCTGGTGGCGCCCGATCAGACCACGTTCGACTACGTGGCGGGGCGGGCCCACGCTCCCACCGGCGCGGACTGGGACAAGGCCCTGGCCTACTGGAAGACCCTGCAAACCGACGCCGGGGCCACCTTCGACAAGGAGGTGACCCTCGACGCAGCCCAGATCCTGCCGCAGGTCACCTGGGGCACCAACCCCGCCCAGGTCACCGACATCAACGATTCGGTGCCCCGCCCGGAGGACCTGGAGGACCCCGCCGGCCGAGACGCCTGCGCACGGGCGCTGGAGTACATGGGGCTGCAGGGCGGCACCCCGATCCGTGACATCGCCGTGGACTACGTGTTCATCGGTTCCTGCACCAACTCCCGCATCGAGGATCTCCGGGCCGCCGCGGCGGTGGCGCAGGGCCACACCATCGCCGCCGGGGTGACGGGGTGGGTGGTCCCGGGATCGTTCGCCGTAAAAATGGAGGCCGAATCCGAAGGGCTGCACGAGATCTTCCGGGCCGCCGGGTTCGAGTGGCGGGAGCCGGGTTGCTCCGCGTGTTTGGCCATGAACCCCGACAAGATCCCGCCCGGCAAGCGTTCGGCGTCCACCTCCAACCGCAACTTCGAGGGCCGTCAGGGTCCCGGGGCCCGCACCCACCTGGTGTCCCCCACCATCGCCGCCGCCACCGCCATCGTGGGTCGATTCGCCACCCCCGCCGATCTCGCCTGACCCGATCTCGCCTGACCTGAACCCGCCGCCCCTCCCGCCTGACCCCGCCCTGGCACGAAGAAGGAAACGTTCACCATGGAAGCAGTTCGTGTGGTCACCGGTACCGCCGTCCCCCTGGACCGGTCCGATGTTGACACCGACCAGATCATTCCCGCCGCCTGGCTGAAGCGGGTGGAGCGCACCGGGTTCGGGGTGGGCCTGTTTTCGGCGTGGCGTGATGATCGCAACTTCGTGCTCAACGAGGAGCGTTTCGAGGGGGCCACCATCCTGCTGGCAGGCGCCAACTTCGGCACCGGGTCCTCCCGGGAGCACGCGGTGTGGGCCATCATGGACTACGGGTTCACGGCGGTGATCTCCCCCCGCTTCGGCGATATCTTCAAGAACAATTCCGGCAAGAACGGGCTGATCACCGCACAGATCGATGCCGCCGTGGTGCGCCAGCTGATGGCCGCGGTGGACGCTGACCCCAGCGTGGAGATCACCGTGGACGTGGAACGACTGACCGTGTCCGCCCCCTCATTGGGGATCGAGGCGTCCTTTGCCATGGACCGCACCACCCAGCACCGGTTCCTCAACGGCCTCGATGAGATCGGCATCACCCTGCAACTCGACGGGGACATCGGCGCCTTCGAGTCCCGCCGGGCCGCCTTCCTGCCCAACGTCACCACCTGACGCGGATCACGTACCAGCCCCGCTCGGTGACCTGACCGAACCCGCCGCCAGACAACACCCGCCCGGGCGCCAGGGGCCGCAGCAGGTCCCGAATGGTGTCGAGCTTTTCCTGATGGGCCACCCTGGGCGGGGGGTTCAGGACGTACCGATCTCCCAGCTCATAGTCGTAGCGGTCATCGCCACGGGCGGCGCGACGGGCGATGAGGGCTTCGGCGTCGCGGTCCAGTTCATCGGCGAAGTGCAGGGTCCTCACCACGTCGAGCGTAGGAGGCGACGCTGACAGGAATCGGGGAAATCTCCTCGTTGAGGGAACTCATTGCGGCCCCGGCAGCGTCAGTATCGACAACAGATCTCCGCAGCCCTGAGGAACCGCCATGCCTGCCTCCCCCGCTCCCACCCCCACCTCCCGCCCCGCCAACCCCAACAGCACCCCCGCCCGCGCCCGCCGTCGCTCCCGCCGACCCATCGCCGTGCGCACCGCCGCCATGTTGAGCCTGGCGGCGCTGGTGGGTGGGGCCTGCACCAGCGGCAACAGCGACCAATCCGGGCTGCCCTCCGCTACCACCGGGAAAAGCTTCACCCGTCAGCTGACGCTGGCGTCGGCGCTGCAGCCATTTACCGCGTGCGACGATCTGCTCGACTACCTGCACAAAGAGGGCGCCGACCGGGTCACCGCTTACGGCTTGGCCGGCACCGGGGGGTACTTCGGCGGTCCGGCGATCATGGAAGACGGTATGGCGGTACGCACGGAGGCGCTCAACGCCACCACGGTCCCCGCGTCGGGCGCCCCCACTGCCGTCGTCGATGCGGTCTCCAGCGGCGAGGGTGCGGGCCCCACGTTCTCCTCCACCAACACCGTGGAGGCCGGCATCGACGAAGCGGACGTGGTCAAGACCGACGGCACCCACCTCTACCTGATCTCCCAGGGCCAGTTGCAGGTGGTGGCCACCAACGGCGGGCAACCACAGAAGCTGGCCTCACTGGCGCTGCCGGGCTTCGCCAGCCAGTTGCTCAAGGTGGGCAACACCCTGTTGGTGCTGGGCCAGCCCGAGTACGTGCAACCCGCCGGCGAGGGCGAACGGGGGGCCCGCGACGGCCTGAGCATGCCCGTGCCCGGGATCATGCAGCAGGCGTTGTGGCAGGTCGATGTGGCCAACCCCGGCAGCCCGAAACTGCAACGCCAGCTCATCGTTGACGGCACCATCATCGGCGCCCGACTGACCGGTGAGGTGGCCCGGGTAGTGGTGCAATCCAGCCCCCAGGCGCTGCCGTTCGTGTACCCGGCCGGCCCCAGTGGTGAGGACCGGGCCGAAAAGACCAACCGGGAGATCATCGAGGAATCCAAGATCGAGGACTGGATCGGCGGGTACGAACTGCGCGACGCCGGCGGTGAGACCATCAGCGAGGGCATGCTGGCCGGCTGCACCTCGGTGGCCCGCCCGCCGACCTTCCACGGTTTTTCCACCACCACCGTGCTGAGCGTGGACCTGTCCAGGGGCCTCAGCGAACCCAACGGCGCCTCGGTCCTGGCCGACGGGCAGCAGATCTACTCCTCCAAGGACCACCTGTACGTGGCCATCGGCGCCTGGCAGGACCCCGGCATCATGGTCGAGGACGGGGCGACCAACCCTGAGGACCAGGACCGGGTCACCACCGCCATCCACCGCTTCAGCTACGACAGTGGGTCCTCGGCCTACACCGCCACCGGCGAGGTCACCGGCAGCCTGATGAACGATTTCTCGATGTCCGAACACGACGGCGTGCTGCGGGTGGCCACCACCGCCGGCGCCCCGTGGTTCTGGGGGATGGGTCCCAACTCGGAGAGCTTCGTGACCACGCTGCGGGAAACCGACGGCGAGTTGGCCGAGGTGGGCCGGGTGGGCGGGCTCGGGAAAGGCGAGCGGATTTACGCCGTGCGGTTCATCGGCACCAACGGCTACGTGGTCACCTTCCGCCAGACCGACCCGCTGTACGTGGTCAACCTGACCGACCCGGCCCAACCCACGGTCACCGGCGAACTGAAGATCCCGGGCTACTCGGCGTACCTGCACCCTGTCGGTGACGGACGGCTGCTGGGCATCGGCCAGGACGCCAGCGAGGAGGGCCGGGTCACCGGCGGCCAGGTGTCGCTCTTCGACGTGTCGGACCCCACCAACCCCCAGCGCATCGCCCAGCACAGCATCGGCACCGGCCAACTCAACGCCGAGTTCGACTACAAGGCGTTCCTGTGGTGGGCACCGGAGAACCTGGTCCTGCTGCCGGCCAACACCTACGGGGACCAGGGCCAGTTCTTCAGCGGGGTCATCGGCATCAACGTGGGTGACACCACGCTGGCCGAGCGGGGCCGGATCTCCGCTACCCCGGCCCAGGACAACTGCGCCACGCCCGCGCCCGCGGTGAGCGATGGCGGCAGCGGCGGCTCTGACGGCAGCAGCGGCGCCACCGAACCCGACGTGGCATCGTCCTCCCCCGGGTTCGGTGGTTGTAACTGGTATGGCGGGTTCATCTCCCGCTCGGTGGTGGTGGACGACGTGGTCTACGGCATCGGTGAGGGTTTCGTGTCCGCCAGCGACATCAGCGATCTGAGCCCGCTCGGCCAGGCCAACCTGTTCTGAGCTACTGAGCAAGGGACTCCGTTTCGGGAGAACCCCCTTTTGGTCCGTGCCGGCTGCGATGATGGCAGTCGGCACGGAGCGCGTTCGTCTGGTCGCTCGGCGCACCGAGCCGTGGGAGGTGAGCGTGGGAGGCACCAACATGCTGTGGCTGGTGGCGGGCATCGTGCTGGGTGTGGCCGGTTACCGGGCGGTGTTGACCGCAGCGCCCGGTCGATTGATCGAAACCCACCAGGCGGCGCTGATCGTGCAGGGTGGGACCACCGTGCAACTCAACGGTCCCCGCCAACTCTCCCGCCGCCAGGGACGCAACCTGCTCGGCGTGTACGACATCACCGACCAGCGCCTCGATGTCACCGTGGACCCCGTCTACGCCATGACACCGCCGGTGGATGACGCCGCCCCGCCCGAACGCCAGCGGTTCTTCCTGGAGATGGCGGTGGTGTACCGACCCATCGACATGGTGGCCGTGCTGCGCCTCTCCGATGACATCGATGAGTGGTTGGCCTCCCACGTCCGCACCGCGGTACGGGCCCTGGCCCTGACCCGGCGTTGGGATCCCCAAGAGGACGGCGAGCGCTACGCCCTGGCCGTGCGCCAGCGGCTGTGGGGCTTGCAGCAGCAGCGCGGCATCGAGCTGGTGGAGGTGTACTGCCAGCGGGTGGGGGTGCTGACGGTGGGCGAGCTGCAATCGCGGGCCAAGGGCAGCAGCGCCCGCAACCTGGGTCGGGACGGGTTGATGCTGACCTACCTGGAGGCGTTGCGGGAGCTGGCCACGTCACCATCAACGAAGATCCTGCTGCCCACGGAGCTCTCGGGGGACCCCCACTCCCTGCTGGCCGCCACCCGGACCGGACCCTCCTGGCCCGGGGGCACGTCCCTGGTGGACCTCACCGGGACGGAACGGGCGGACAGGACGGACAGGGCGGACAGGGCGGGCGCGGGATCTGGGACTGCTTCGGGCTCAGGCGCTCATGACATGCACGCTGACGATGCCCTCGGTGCGCCGTAACCGCTCGATGACCTCGGCCGGGATGGGCCGGTTGGTGGCCACCAACATGGTGGAGGGCTCACCGTTGGGATCGCGGCCCACGTCCATGTCGTCGATGTTGACGCCGCTTTCGCCCAGGATGGTGCCGACCTTGCCGATCATGCCCGGACGATCCTCGTTGCGGACGTAGAGCATGTGCGGGGACGGCGGGATGTCCACGATGTTGTCGTCGATGCGGGCCAGGCGCTGCTCGCCCCGCAGACCCACGGTGGTGGCCGCCAGCGAATGGTGCCCGCCCCGCACCGTGAGCAGGTTCACGAAGTCCACCGCGGTGGTGCTGCGCTGCTCCCGGACCTCCACCCCACGGTCCGCGGCCATGAGCGGGGCGTTGACGAACGACACGGGGGCGTCACTGCCCCGGGCGAACATGCCCTTGAGCACCGCCACCGTGAGGATGCGGGTGTCACCGGCGGCGATCTGGCCCTGGAAGCTGACCTCCAGCACCGGCGGCACCCCGTCGTTGAGGGCTACGAACAGCGCCCCCAGCCGCTCCGCCAGCGCCAGGAACGGTTTGGTGGTCTCGGACACCTCACCGGCGGAGACGTTGACGGCGTAGGGCACGAACTCGTTGTCCAACGCCAACGCCACCATCTCGGCGATGGTCTCACCGGCTTTGTCCTGGGCTTCCCTGGTGGACGCCCCCAGATGCGGGGTGACCACCACCTGCTCCAAGCCGAACAGCGGCGATTCGGTGGTGGGTTCGGTGGCGAACACGTCGATGGCCGCGCCGGCCACGTGACCGGAGCGGATGGCGTCCGCCAGCGCGGCCTCATCGATGAGCCCACCGCGGGCCACGTTGATGATCCGCACCCCGGCTTTCGCCCGGGCCAGGCGGTCAGCGTTGAGCAGGCCGATGGTTTCGGGGGTGCGGGCCACGTGCAAGGTCACGAAGTCGGACTGGGCCAGCAGCTCGTCGAGGTCCAGCAGCTCGATGGACAGCTGGCGGGCCCGATCGGCGGACACGTAAGGATCGTGGGCCACCACCCGCATGCCGAACGCCGCCGCCCGATGCGCCACCAACCGCCCGATGCGGCCCAGCCCGATCACCCCCAGCGTCTTGTCGGCCAGCTCCACGCCTTCCCACTTCGATCGTTCCCAACGACCGGCCACCAGCGCGGCGTGGGCTGCGGGCACGTTGCGGGCCTGGGCCAGCAGCAGGGCCATGGTGTGCTCAGCGGCGGAGAGGATGTTGGATTCGGGGGCGTTGACCACCATCACCCCCCGGGCGGTGGCCGCATCCACCTGCACGTTGTCCAGCCCGATGCCGGCCCGGCCCACCACCACCAGCTGGTCCGCCCGTTCCAGCAGGGCGGCGTCAACCTGAGTGGCGGAGCGGATGATCAGGGCGTTGGCGCCGACGATGAGCTCCGCCAGCTCCTCGGGGGTGGGAGCGAGACGCACATCCACGTCATGACCGGCGGCACGAAGCCGGGCCAGGCCGGATTCGGCGATCTCCTCGGTGACCAAAATCCGGGCCATGGCAGCAAGGTTCCTTCACGTTCAAATCGAGCGGGCTCGGGACGGCGGCAACCGATCGAAGCGCACGGACGGCGCGCCAGCGTAGGGTCAGGCGCGTGGCCAACCCGACTGTGATCGTAGGAGCAGGACTGGCAGGGCTCGTGGCGGCGCGCCGGCTGGCGGACGCCGGGAGGGAGGTCATCGTGCTCGAGGCCGCTCCCGTTGTGGGCGGAAGGCTGGCAACGTGGCGGCACGGATCGCTGGTCGCGGACCACGGCGCGCAGTTCTTCACGGTGCGGTCCCCCACCTTCGAGGCCTTCGTGCAACGGTTGGTTCACGCCGGTGTGGTGTCGGAGTGGTGCCGGGGTTTCAACGAGGTGGACGGTTACCCCCGCTACCGGGTGGAAGGTGGCATGGACCGCCTGGCGTTGTACCTGGCCGAGGGGCTCAATGTGCGTTGCGGGGTGGCCGTTGAAGCCGTCTTGCGTAGCGGCTCAGCGGGCGACGGCGGGCAAGCTGACGGCGGGCATGGCTACCGGATCGGGTTGGCTGATGGTGGCTGGCTGGAATCGGAACGGGTGCTGCTGACCCCGCCGGTTCCGTTGCTGCTGCCGCTGCTGGCCGCGGGGGCGATTGCGCTGAACCCGGAGTTGGCGTCGATGGCATACCACCGGGTGTTGGCGTTGTTGGTTGGTTTGGACGGACCCTCCTCAGTGCCCGATCCCGGCGCCCGCCAACTGGAGGACGGGCCGTTCAGCTTCGTGGCCGACAACCGCCAAAAGGGGGTGTCCGACGGGGTGGTGGTGACGTTGCACACCACGCACGCCTTGTCGGCCCAGCACTGGGATGACGAGAACGGGTCCCTGCAGGCCCGCCTGTTGGCATGGGCCGAACCCTGGTTGGGGGGCCACCAGCCCAGTGTTGTCGAGTTGATCCGCTGGCCGCACTCAGGTCCGCTGCGGCCCTGGCCCGAGGCGGTGGCCACGGTGGCGCCAGGTCTGCTCATCGGCGGCGATGGGTTCGCCGGGCCCAAGGTCGAGGGCGCATTCCTGTCAGGCTGGGCCGCCGCCGACGCGCTCCAACATCAACCCGGTGGGTGAGCGATGCCTGGGTCACGGTGTCAGCGGGTTCCACGGCGGCGCCGGTGGCAGCGCATCTGGTTGCATACGGTTTCGCCGAGCACGGC
>JBJXFH010000213.1:0-7378 GCA_046155365.1 Acidimicrobiales bacterium
CGTAGGCGGCCTGGCACTGCATCGACGCCTCCGCGGACATCAACACCTCCGCGAACGCCTGCAACATCTGGCGGGCCACATCTCCATCCGCCTCCGGTCCAGTCAGGAACTTGCCCAACCAGCCGCCCGCGTCAATCATCGAAGGGACGGTCATCGTGATTCCTCCTCAAGGAAGCCGTCGAATAGCTCCCCAAGGCTGATCGCGATGACCGTCACCCACGCGGATCCCCCCGATACACCACCCCCCGGGACTCAACTGGCCTTCGCCGATTTCCCTGTTGAGCACTGGTCCAAGATCCGTTCGAACAACCCTCAGGAACGGTTGAACAAGGAGATCCGCCGGCGCACCGACGTCGTGGGGATCTTTCCGAACCGCAAAGCCGTCATCCGTCTGGTCGGCGCCTTGTTGGCGGAACAGACCGACGAATGGGCCGTTGGGAAACGCTACATGTCCGCCGAGACGCTCAAGACACGCCGGGCGGACCAGCCCTCCCCCCTTGACCCCCGACCGGCGATGGACGCCGCCGGCGGCGAGCTCACCGCCTAACAACAACCCGCAAACCCGTTCATCCACCACCGTCGCCGCCTGACGGCACGACAATCCGGGCAGCAACGCGCTGTCACCCGGCCGGTTCCACGCGCCCCGAAAAGTTCACCGCATGGGCCTTGCGCACCCCGCACCTTTCATGCTAAACATTCACCGACAGAGCAGAGAGACAACACGTCGAATCAGCTCCAGGTTGACGAGATTGATGTCGAACACGACACCTCGTTACACCACCAATTGGGACTTGACCCGGTCCTGTCGGGAGCGGCGCCGCGAGGTCGCAGCAGCTTGCGTTCTTGGCGCCGACAGCCGCCAGCAACGTCGTTGTCGACCGTAGAGTTGACTGCGTGCCCTGTGGGTGCCATTTATCCGATCGTGGTCGATGAACTGGAGGTTCTCGGCGCGAGAATCGGCGGGGTGTGCGGTTTGTTCTACCGTTTGCTCGTCGCGCTTGTGGTGCTCGCCGCCCGTTCCGGACGCTCGAAGGACCTCGAGATCGTCGTGCTCCGCCACCAGCTCGCCGTGCTTAAACGCACAGCGAAGCTGCCAAGGCTGAATGACCGCGCCCGGTCGCTGTTGGCCGCTATCGCTCACGTGCTTCCGTGTTCCCGCCGCCAGGGGTGGCTGGTCACGCCGGACACGTTGCTGCGCTGGCACCGTCGGCTCAGTGCCAGACGATGGACCCCACCCAGCCGCCCCCACCACCGGGTAGGCCATCGACCGCACGCGAGATCCGCACGCTGGTGATTCGCATGGCGCTGGAACGAGCCACAGCCCGCCGGCTCGTCGTGGACTACCTCGAGCACTACAACCAGCACCGCGGACTCGGTGCAAGCTCTCTATTCGTGCACCGATTCGGGCGGGTCGGGCTTGGCGACCTGTGAGGGTGACCTCGCCACGTTCTCGCCGATCGACACCTCGACACCCGGCTCGTACACGTTCACCGCCAGCGCTAGCGACGGCGCCGGTAACACCGCAACCACAACCCACACCTACCACGTCCTCACCATCGCCGACCGAGACGGGATCGCCCGACGATCGACGGGATTTGGGACGGAACGGCATTCACGGATGAAAGCAGGGGCAACTCTGACAACTTCACCGATCAGCACCTCGGCGGAACCACCTACGGGAGGTGGATCGACGGCGGCGGCTTCGTAGTGACCGACCTGCCCGGCCCTGCAGGAGTGCGCGTAGAGACCAGCGCCGACGCGGTAGAACTGCGAACCTGCGGGTTCCCGGTTGACCTCGCCCCGCGAGCCGATGTCACGATCACCTGCGGGTCGATCAACGTCGTGGTCACCACCGGCCAAGCCACCGTCGATCTCGGCGGGGGCACCACACTGGTTGTCCCGGCCGGGGTCACCGCCACCGCAGAGATCAGGGCTGACGGCGAAGCCTCGGTCACCGCCACCGGCGGCAACGTCACCCTCAACACCCCCACGGGGCCGGTCGTGCTCAACCCCGGCCCCGCCCGGCTGCTCTGCCAAGGACGGGTACCCACCCACACCGGCACCAACGGACCCAACTTGATCATCGGGACCAACGGGCCCGACGTCATCTACGCCGGAGGGGGCACCGACGTCATTGTCAGCCTCGGCGGCGACGACATCATCTGCGCCGGCACCGGCGATGACATCATCACCGCCGGCAACGGCAACGACCGCGTCGAAGCCGGCGACGGCAACGACGCCTCCGACGGAGGAGCCGGCACCGACATCCTGAATGGCAGCAACGGCAACGACATCCTGACCGGCGGGGCGGACACCGACATCCTCGACGGCGGATCAGGCACCGACCGCTGCATCACCAACCCCGGCAACGACACCCGCACCAGCTGCGAACGCTGAACCGCCACCAGCCGAGCATTGTTCACTTGGACATCACATGCGATGTCCAAGTGAACGATGCTCCGGGGGGGGGTGTGCCGAGGTCAGCTGTCCCGGGCGTTACGGCGGCGGTGGGCGGTGAGGGCCATCTCGAGGCCGGCTTTGACCAGGCGATCGTCCCGGGAGATGAACTGGTGGACCCGCTTCTCGAGCAGGCGGCGCATGACGGGGTTGAAGGCGCGTCGATAACGAGCTCATCGACAAGATCGCGGGACAGGCGGTCGGCGTCCGTGACAATCACCCGGTTGAACCTGCGGGCTGCGGCGTCGGCCAGCAGTTGGGAGAGGGCGGGTCGGGTGATCGTCGCTCCGGACACGCCGTCGTCGATGTATCGGGCAACGATGGGCCAGCCTTGGCGTGTGGCGTAGTCGGCGCACCGTGAGGCTTGACCGGTCAGGCTGGTGCCACGATCGGCTTGTTCGTCGGTGGACACCCTGCAATAAATCGCAGCCCGACACGCGATCGCAGGGTCTGTCACAGCCGCCCCGACCGGGGTGAGGATCGGGTCCTGGGTCCGGGAGCTCGAACTCCGGGAGCAAGTCCGGGACCCGGGATCGGCGTGGGATCCGAACGTGGTGGTCGAGGTGGAGGGCGGTGGGCTGCTTGTTCGTCATGCGCAGGAATCGGACCCCAAGCCACAACTCTGCGCGAAGCTCCGATCTCCGAACGCCCTGCCGAGGACGCTCCACGAGTGCGGGCCGCACAACTAACGATGGTGGTGGCGCCAACATTGGCGGGAGCGCAATGGAGATTGGGCGGGACCCATCGGGGCTGCGGCGGCTGCGCCCGTGGACATGCACAGGCATCACGTGTCAGATGAGCGGGCGCGTTCACTTCGGTCGGTGCGGCCCCAGGGTTGGGCGATGATCTCACACGGGTCCCAAAGTCTTGGGCGGCGAGCTGGGGGAGCGATTGGCGTTCCCCATCACGATGAGCGCCGGTGGGTGCGCGCTCGGCGGTCGGAATCTGCGCTCTGGCAGCCATGCGACGCGCGTTTGCGCAGGTCACCCCCGTATGAATGTGTGCAAGGTTGGCACGGGGGCGCTTCACCGTTGCCGACCTTCGCCGACGTTGATGAACTCGTTGAGGCGCGCAGTGACCTCAACGCGAAGCTCAACGGGGTGGCGTTGGGGGAGGTCAGGCGGGCGTGCGGCGCCCGGGTGCTTCGTGGTCGCCATTTGGGCGTTGAGGCGGGTTCAGCACACCGAGAACCGCACGGTCCGTGTCATCGAACACGTGTGGCCAAACAGCGTCACTGGACGCTGGTGCGCGTTGTCCGAGCGATCGGTGCAGCAACATCCGCATAGCCTTGCTCCGACGGCACGGAAGCTCGAGTTGTCCTGGTAGTCGTGGAAGTTAGTGGTAGATGATGAACCCGCCTGGGGGGACCGTGATCCGTAGCGCGCTGCCGTTGCGGGCTTCGACGGATGTTGTGGCTGCGGTCTGGCCAGGGTCGGTGGAGTAGTAGCAACGCATGCTGGTGCCGGGTGGGTGGATGCCGGCGTCGACGGTGACCCATACCGTTCGCGCCCTGTGGGGATCGGTGTTGATGGCGGCGAGGACTTCTTCGTCCGAGAGGATGCGTGACCAGGGTAGGACGCTGAGCATGCGGGTGTCGCCGATGCGTTGTGGATAGCCGAACCTGTTTCCGTCGTCGGAGATCTGTCGGAGGTATTGCCGGCCGCGTCGGAGCGGGGCTAGCTCGGCGCGGGCCGCAAGGATGTCGCGGAATGTAGTGTAGGTGGGAGAGGTGTGGTCGAACAGGTGCTTGCCGGTGCTTTGGAACGGGCCGAAGCTGCCGCCGAAGAGGGCTTCTCGAAGGAAGCGGTCGTTGTCGCCGTGGCCGTCGAGGAGTTGCTCGGTGCCGTAGTAGATGCAGGGGATACCGAGGGTGCAGGTGTTGAGGGCGAAGGCGGCAACAGCAAGTGCGGGCCCGTCGTTGTCGGCGCAGAACCGGGCTTTGTCTTTGCCTTTGCGTACTTGGTCGTGGTCGTCGTAGAGCGTCACGACGCGATTTCGGAGCCAGCGGTGGGAGTCTCTGCCTTCGAACTCCGAGTTCCGGAAAAGGTTGAAGTATTCCTCTGGTTGGCGGTAGCCCTTGACGACGTACTCGATCTTGTCGGGGATATCGTCGATACCGAGGGCGGCGTCCATGCCGGTGAGGTCCAAGGTGGTGAACGCGTTGCGGCGGCCACCTGTGATCTCGGCGATTAGGTAGAAGTGTTCTTTGCCGATGCTGACGGCGTGCTCGTGGATCGCGGAGGCGAAGTACCGGGCAGCGCCGATGTCCATGTGTTTGACGGTGTCGACCCGGTAGCCGTCAAGATCGAGTTCGGTGAGCCAGTACCGGTAGGCACGGGTGAGCGCGATGAGGGCGGGGGACGGCTGGTAGTGGTCGAGGTCACCGGTTCCGAGGTGGACGTCTTTCAACGAGAGGAAGTCACCTTCTCGGTATTCCTGGGGGTTGTCCCAGTTGGTGATACGTCCCCGTTGGGTGAACGTGCCGGGCGAGTACAGCTCGGATGGCCAGACGCCGGCTTTGTCGTCGGGGTTCGCGGCGAGGTCGACTGGGGTGAAAGCGATTGTTGGGTGTCCGTCGTGGTCGTTGAACCCGGCTACGGGGTAGGGCGCCCCATCCCAGCGGGGATCCATGATCAGGTTGCCGTACTCGTCGTGCTTCACGTTCCCGTGCTCATCGAGCTTCGGGTAGCGGTGGGGGTCGTCCACGTAGCGGAACACGTCGGCGGTGTGATTCAAGATGACGTCGAGCACGACCCGTATCCCGTGGTCATGGGCGGTCTTGACCATCTCCTTGAGATCGTCGATCGTGCCGAAGTGCGGATCGACGTCGAGGAAGTGCTGGATGCCGTAGCCGTGGTAGCTGCCCTTGTCCCACGCCGGCTGGCGGAACACGGGGCTGACCCAGACGGCGGTGACGCCGAGGTGTTCGAGGTAGCCCATTTTGGACGTCAGGCCTTTAAGCGTGCCGCCGACGAACTCACCTCCGGCTTTCGACCAGGTGTCTATGGCGGAGCTATGACGATCGGCGTCAACGAGTTTGGGGGTTGTGCCTAACGCTTGCGTGCCGTTGTTTGCGATGTAGCCATGCTCGTTGCCGTCAGAGAACCGGTCGAGCATCAGGAAGTACAGAACCTCGTCCTCCCATGCTTCGGGTGACGGGCTCACTGCGTGGGGGATGGCGGTAAGGTCGAGTTCGGTCACCGATCTGGGCGCCATCGTTGGTTACCTCTGGACCTGGAGACCGTCGGCGGATGTGTGCAGGAATCGGTCGTGAACGACGTTGCAGGGCATTTTGGTACCATCCTCCATGGCGCTACATGTGGCTCCGCGGACGCTAGCCCTGGATTCGCGAAGAAGTCGTGTCGAAGGGGTAGTGACGGATGGTATTCGCGTTCCTCCAGGGGCGCGTAGGTTGTTCGAGGGAGCGATTCGGCGCGCTGCAGTTCGGACACCGCTCAGGGTGAATGCAGCGGCAGTCAGGAACAGTTGGTCGTACGTCGACAGGGCCACGGACGTCAGGGCCGACGGGTCCATCCTGGCCGAGGGCCAAAGTGCGTTCGGCCACCCAACGGCTGTTCAGGGCGAAGCGCGCTACAGGCCTGAGGCCCAGTCACTGGACGTGGTGCTTGGGTCCCGTGTTAGGGTCGACGCAAGCGGTGTTCGAACAACGCGCCACCCAGTAGGCGGTTGCGGCCCCGTCCAAGCGTAACTGCGCGCACTGCGAACACGATCGACGGTGCGACCTTTGCGACAAGGCAAGGGAGGGTTGCCCATGGTCAGCTGGTCGAAGCCGGAGCAACGTGCCGAGCTCAAAGTGTCACTTTCCAGTGGTGAGGTTCGGACTGCGCTGGAGCTGCTTGGGCTCTCGTCGCCCCGCAAAGCCGGTTCTGTGGCGTTCCTGGAGGATCTAACGATCGGAGCGAATCTGCCTCTGTTCGCAGCCGGGCTGATCCTGCGGTTGCGGGTGAAGCCAGGCGACGGAACGATGGAGTCGACGGTGAAGCTGCGGCCGGTGCGGCGTTCCGCGCTGGGAGCGCGCTGGTTGCCGGACGTGTCGGCGGTTACCCTGGAGCAGGACTGGGGGTTACATCGGGTGGTGGTCGCCGCGGCGTTGAAGGCGGCCAAGCCCAAGGATGCACTTGAGAACGCGTTCGCAGGAACAACGCGGTTGACCGAGCTGTTCGACGAGCACCAGGCAGCCTTCTTGCGGGAATGCACCGGCATGCCGGTGAACATCGAGGAGCTCGCTTTGCTCGGACCTGTCGAGACGTTGCTGTGGAAGGACGTGAAGCTAGACGGGCTGAAGGTGGACGTCGAGCGCTGGTCAGTCGGACCGTTGGACTTCGTGGAGCTATCCATGAAAGAAGGTGATCTTAGCGTCGCCGCCGCGCGGTCCGCTGCACTGCTCGCCGCGGTCACAAACAGAGGCCTGCCAGTCGACCGAGCCGCTCAGTCGAAGACCGAGACCGTCCTCCGCTATCTCGCACAGCGCAACTGACCCCAGGACGATACCCAGCGACTGGTCCGACGCGCTGATTGATTCGGTCTGTTCGGCCCCGCGTTGGGCGATGATCTCAGATGAGGTCCCAAAGCTTTGGGCGGCGAGGTGGGGGAGCGATTGGCGTCACCCATCACGATGAGCGCCGGTGGGTGCGCGCTCAGCGGTCGACATCAGTCGCTCTGGCAGCCATGCGCCGAGCGTTTGCGCAGGTCACCGCGCTATGAATGTGTGCAAGGTTGGCACGGGGACACTTCACCATTACCGTCCTTAGCGCACGTTGAGGCGGGCGGTGACTGGGGTGCTCTGAGGTTTCCGGACAGGGTGGGTAGGGTGCCTGGTTGAAGGGGTGGTCATGGGCCGTAAGAAGTATTCGGCGGAGTTCAAGGAGCAGGCTGTTCGGAGGGTGATTGATGGGCCTCG
>JBJXFH010000003.1:0-4680 GCA_046155365.1 Acidimicrobiales bacterium
GGAACATATTTACTCCGACGAGCTCGTCGAACAAAGTCCGCGATCGGCGGACCAGGAAAGGTGGTTGGCTCATGAGCACCGCGACCGTGGAACCGCAGGGCAAATCCTGGGCCGAGGGGGACCCCGACCTTCCCGAGGAGCTGCGGGAACTGTTGGTACGGATGCTGAGCTACCACATCGAAAACAGCACCAACCCCCACTTCAACGAGCTGATGGACATGCTGTGGGACCGCTGCCGGCGTTTCGCCCCTGACGAGGGAACCGCAGCGGCGCTGGTGAAGCTCATGGACCAAGAGGTGGAGCACGGCAAGATCACCGCTCGCCTGCTGGCCGGCCTGGGCGTGCACGCCGTGGATCGACCGATCGAGCAGTACGCCTTTCGCCTGCCCATCGACACCTTCTGCGATCTGGCGTACTTCCACGGCCTGATCGACCGGGTGGGTTGCTACATCGGAGAAACCTGGGAGGGTGTCCCCTACGAACCGCTCATGGCCGTGGCGCCCCAACTCCACAAAGATGAGGTATTCCACGCCACGTTGGGGCTGCGCAACCTGCGGCTGGTCTGCTCCACCCCTGAGGGCCTGACCCAAGCCAACGAGCTCATCCACAAGTGGTGGCCGGCGGCGCTGGACATGTTCGGGCGTTCCGATTCCGCCTTCTCTGATGCCTATGTGCGTTGGGGGCTTCGGCAACTCTCCAATGCCGATCTGCGCCGCCAGTACATCAATGACACCCGCCCGTTGCTGGAGGAACTGGGTATCACCGTGCCCTCCAACCGTCTCAACCGTCGGTTCCTCTGATGAACCTTTCCTTGTTGGGTCAGGTGGTGGTGGACACCGAGTTGGTGGTGGAAGAAGCCCGGATAGAGCAGCTGGCCCGGGCCATCGGCACCGCTACCGGGCGGGACAGCGCGCTGCGGGCCCCGTTCTTCGGACCCACCGCCGCCGGGCAGGACTCCGTGGTGGGCCCGCTGCAGATGGATCTCAGCCGGGCGTTACAGGGCGGTCAGTCCTATGAGTGGCATCGCTCCTTCCGGGTGGGTGAACGGGTGCGGCTCACGGTCACCATCGAAGACATCCTCGATAAGACCACGCTGCATTTAGCTACAGTTCTGGCCGAGTTCCGTGACCAGGACGGCGCGTTGATCCAGCGACAACGCACGTCGTTCATCGAGCGGGCCCTGCCGGCGGCGGCCCAGTCATGACCCATCCGCCGTTGACGGAAGCCACCTCGGCGCCCATCACCCGGGAGCGCATCGCGGACTACGGGGACGCGGTGGGTGACCACAACCCGGTGCACTTCGATGTGTCCTTCGCCCAGGCCGCCGGACTGCCCGACACGGTGGTGCACGGGCCATTCACCGCCACCATCGTGATCGACCAGTTGATCGCCCAACTCGGCGCCGAGGCATTGTTGAACCTGGATTTGCGCCTGCGGGGACCGGTGTTCCCGGGGGACACGCTGAGCATTCATCCCGCGCTCTATGGCGTGGACGTACTGAACCAATCCGGCACCGTGGTAGCCACCGGGGTGACCATTCTCACGGGGGACGATGACGCATGAGCGCAGACCAGGTGACCTACGAACATCTGCTGGCGGAGGATCGTGAGGGCGGCATCCGCATCATCACCCTCAACCGGCCGGAGAAGTTCAACTCCTGGAACGCCAAGATGCGCGGTGAACTGCGCGACGCGGTGGAAGCGGTGGCCATGGACCCCTCGGTGCGGGTGCTCATCTTCACCGGTGCCGGCAAGGCCTTCTCCGCCGGCGAGGACGTGTCCGAGATGGGCGATCTCACCGCCTTGGGCACCCGGGGCTTTCGTGCCGTGGCCCGGGGCATCCACTCGGTGTTCGATCTGGTGGAGTCCATCGAGGTGCCCGTGATCGCCGCCGTCAACGGGGTGGCGGCCGGGGGCGGGTTCGAGCTGGCCCTGTCCTGTGACTTTCGGGTGGTGGACGCCGGCGCCCGTTTCGTGATGCCCGAGGCCAAGGTAGGTCTCATCCCCGGCTCCGGTGGCTGCTCCCGGTTGGTGAGCTACGTGGGGTTGGGCCGGGCCAAGGAACTGGTGATGCTGGGCCGGCCCATCAGCGCCACCGACGCCGTGTCGTTGGGATTGGCCACCGCGCTGAGCGAACCGGGTGATGTGGTGGAAGCGGCGGTGGCATTGGCCCAGGAGATGACGGCCTTCGCCCCCTTGGCGTTGGGCATGGCCAAGTTGGTGTTGAACACCTGCACCGACGTGGATCACGAAACCGGCCGGCGCCTGGAGCGGTTGGGCCAAAGCGTGTTGAAGACCACCGCCGATCACGCCGAGGGCACGGCGGCGTTCCTGGCCCGCCGCCCGCCCGAGTGGCAGAGCCGCTGATGGCCACCCCCACCCGCCCCCTCGGCGAGGACCGTTACTGGAACAAGCCCACCCAGACCGCGCCCCGCGAGGTGCTTGACGCCTGGCACCTCGAGCGCATCCAACATCTCATCGGCTGGTCCTACCGGAACTCCCCGCTGTACCGGCGGATTTACGATGACGCCGGGATAAAGCCGGAAGACATCAAAACCTGGGACGATTTCCACCATCGTTTGCCGTTCACCGACAAGCCGGACTTCTTGGCGGACCAGGAACAGCACCCTTCCGGTTTCGGGGGTCTGGCACTGCCGGCGGACCAGATCCAGATGTACTTCCACACCACCGGCACCACCGGGCGGTTCCTGAACGAGGGTTTCACCCAGTTCGAGATGCAACGCAGCGCCACCCAGTATTGCTACTCGCTGTGGGACCACGGCATCCGTCCCGGTGACTCCATGTACCTGTGCTTCAACTTCGGCATGTGGATCGGTCTCTGGAGCATTTATTGGGGTGCCCGGAACCTGAACTTGCGTATTCTGGCCGGGGGCGGATCCACCAGCATTGAACGGGTACGTCACATCCTGCAGCACCGGCCCACCATCGTGGTCGGCACCCCCACCTACCTGCTGCACCTGGTGGAGGTGGCCCGATCGGAAGGTCACGATCTGCGTGAAGCCGGGGTGCAGGCCCTCTTCGGCGGGGGTGAGCCCGGATTCTCGGTGCCCGTCACCCGTCAGAGCCTGATGGACGGTTGGGGTCTGGAGCAGGTCATAGACGGGTACGGCATCGGCGAAACCATGCACGTGGCCCAAAGCTGCGCCGATTGGGGCGGCGGGGTCCATACCATTGAGGATGTGGCGCACAGCTACACCGCGGATCCCGACAGCGGCGAGCCGTTGTTGGACGGTCAAATTGGCGAGAACATCATTACCAGTTACACCCACTTCTCCCAACCCTTTATTAAATATCGCAGTCATGATCTGGTGCAGCGCGACGACCACCCCGACCACGGCTGCGGCTGGACCTGGTCCCATCTTCCCGGTGTGGTGCTGGGCCGGGCCGATTTCATGGTCACCATCCGCGGCACCAACGTCTATCCCACCGCAGTGGAGAACCTCATCGGCGGCGTGGACGGGCTTTCCAACCATTACGAGTTGCACATCGCCCGCCCGGCCACGTTCGACGAGATGACGGTCAAGGTGGAAGCGGCCACCGCGGGCGCCAACCACGGCGCGTTGGCCACCCAACTCGACGAGCATTTCCGGCGCAACCTGGGCGTGCGGCTGGGCGTGGAGATCCTCCAGCCCGGCTCCCTCCCGCGCTATGAGCTGAAGACCAAACGCATCTTCGACACCCGCGAGGCCGCCCGATGACCGACCCCACCGGCGCCGCTTTCCCCCATCCCCCGGCCCTGCAGCAAACCCGCGAAGATCTGTTGGCGTTGCGGGCGGAGCTGTTGCGTCAGCGGCAGGCGGCGCCCACCCCCGGCGTGGCCCACGCCCTGCGATTGGCCGATGCCTACCTGTTCCTGGCGTTGGGGTACTGCGGCCACAATGACGAATTGTTCCCTGAGGAGGGCCTGGTTGATGAGCCGGACCCCTTCACCATCCGGACACCACTGCCCAACCTGCACTGATGTCCGTACCGTTGGGTACCTCAACCGATGCTGACACGATGCCGCCAGGGACCGATGGCGGGTCGGAACCAAAGCGGCGGGGCCGACCCCGACAGGACCAACCGTCCGCGGCCTATCTGGCCAAGCAGGCGGAGATCATCGACGTGGCCATCGAGGTGTTCAAGACCCGCGGCTTCGATCAGGGCACCCTCGATGACGTGGCGGCGTCGCTGGGCACCGGTCGGGCCAGCCTGTACCACTACGTCCCGTCCAAGGCCCATCTGCTGTACCTGATCTTTGACCGGGCCATCAGCACCACGCTGCACACCATGGCCGGACTGGCGGCCATTCCCGACCCCGGCGAGCGACTCCGGGCGCTGATCCGTCAGCAGGTCCACACCATTGCCGCCAACCCCGGTCTGTTCATGGTCTTCTTCGGTGACCGCCCGGCGCTTGACGAACGCTACGAATCCGATATCCGGGCCAAAGAACGGCGCTTGTTGCGCTACCTCATCGAAGCGGTCAAAGCCGCCAGCGAAGGCGGGAACCTCGGCCCGATTGAGCCTCGCATGGCGGCCCAGGCGTTGCTCGGTATGACCAGCTGGCTGCACAAGTGGTACGTCCCCGGCCGCGATGACCCCGATCAGTTCGCCGATGTCTGCACCCAGCTGGTGTTCGGACCCCGCCCCGGTTGCAGCACGTCCAAGCCCTAACCGATGC
>JBJXFH010000011.1:0-81937 GCA_046155365.1 Acidimicrobiales bacterium
GTGTCATCGGCCATACTGCCTGGTACGACGCGGTAGAGCACGGTGGCGAACGGAGCCTGGCTCACCCGGTTTCCGGCGGCCACCATGCGCAACCACAGATCCCAGTCCGAGGTCATGTCCTGGTGCGGGGGACCCTCGGTGTAGCCGCCCACCAGCTCGAAGTCGCGCCGTGAGACCATCGAGGCCACGAACACGTAGTTCTTGCGCACCAAACGCCGCAGCTGCCCGGTTCGGGGCAGGTTGAGTCCCCGCAGGCGCCGTTGGTAGGGGGTGCAGCGACGCCCGGGAACCCAGAAGTACGCCTTGGGGGACACGATGCCGCCGCGTTGACGGTGCCGATCGGCCAGCAACTCCACG
Source organism: Acidimicrobiales bacterium (assembly GCA_046155365.1). Taxonomy (GTDB): domain Bacteria; phylum Actinomycetota; class Acidimicrobiia; order Acidimicrobiales; family CAIXPF01; genus CAIXPF01. Next base: position 358 of record JBJXFH010000011.1, read on the forward strand.
TGGTCCGGCAGCACCACGTCATCGCCGTCGAGGATGGCGATGAGGTCTGTGCCCAGCAGCTTGGCGCCGGCGTTGCGGGCCCGGGAGACGCCGCCGTTGGTGGGCAGCACCACCACCTCGAGCGGCAGCCGGGTTTGCCAAGCCCGGGCCCGGCACACCGTTTGGTCGGTGGAGGCGTCATCCACCAGCACGATGTGGTCCGGCAGCCGGGTCTGGGTGGCGATGGAGGCCAGCGCCTGATCGATGAACGGCGCCGAGTTGTACGTGGTGAGTAGCAGCCCCACGCTGGCCTCGACGCGTTCACCGGGCCGGGCGGGCCGCGGTCCGATACGTTCGCCGGTCATCGTCACCGTCTGCCCGACCTCGGAGTCGATAGGCGCCGCAGGTCCATCAGCAGCTCAACTTAGCTGGGCTGATGGACCCCTTCGGCCCAGCGGTGGGTCGTGGCCCGGCGCTCATCGGGCAACTGCTCGGGCCGCGGCGCACCCCGAAGAGGCCGTGCGGCTAGCGTCGGGCGGTTCATTTGATCGAGCCACTGGAGCTACTGGACGTGACGCTGTGACCGCCCCCATCCGAACTCTGCAGGATTCCGTCGCCATCGCCGCGTCCCCGGAGGCGGTGTTTGCCCTGGTCACGTCCATGGAACGCTACGGCGAATGGTCCAGTGAGAACACAGGAGGGTACTGGCGCAAAGGTGCAGACGGGGTCCCCGGCACCGGCAAAGTGGGCGATCAGTTCGTGGGCGTGAACCGCCAGGGCGAGCGGGAATGGAAGGCTGCGGTGGAGATCATCGAGGTTGATCCGCCCCGGGCCTTCGCCTTCGTGACCGGCGGGGTGGAGATGAACATCGCCCTGTGGCGCTACCAGATCGAGCCCACTGAGGGGGGATGCCGGCTGACGGAGTCCTACGAGCTGCGCACCCAGCCGCCCCAGATGCTCGAGGGCGGTCAGGCCGCTATGGACGAGCGCATCACCGCCAACGTGGCCTCCATCCGGGCCACCCTCACCGGGATCAAGGCCGCTGCGGAAGGCTGATCGACCCGCCCCGTGCCGCGACGCCAGCAACCCCGCCGACGCACGGGGAGCCTCCGTGGCCAGCACCGCTGCGACGGTCCCGGCGGGGACGACCGGGCCCACTGTGTCGACCGGGCCTGCCGTGTCGACCGGGCCTGCCGTGTCGACCGGGCCCGCTGCGCCCGCCAGCGCTTCCACGGGTCGGACACCCGGGACGGCCAGGGCGGCGCGAGCGGAGCGGGCGCCGGCGGCGGACCGAGCGGCCCCGGCACTGGCGGTGGGGCATCGGGGACCGGCCATCCTGCCCTTTCTCGGGCTGGGGGTGGTGATGGTGCTGTGGGGGTTCGGCCCGCCGATCTCCAAGCTCATCAGCGCCCCGCCGCTCACCGCCAGCTTCACCCGGCTGTGGACCAGCTCGCTGGCGATGGTGGCTATGCAGGCGGTGCAACACAGCCGTCCCACCGCCCGGCTCATGCGGCTGTCCCTGGGCGGCGGGGTGGCCTTCGGGATCAACTCGCTGGCGTTCTTCTACGCCCTGTCGAACGCCTCGATCGCCACCATCACCATCGTCGCCTCGCTGCAACCGGCGGTGGTCATGATCGGCGCCTCCAAGTTGTTCGGCGAGAAGATCACCCGCTCGTTCGTGCTGTGGACCGCGGTGGCCATCGGCGGCGCGGCGGTGGCGGTGTTGGGGGCCGGCGCCGCGGTGCACACCAACGCCCTGGGGGTGTTGTGCTCGGTGGGGTCACTGCTGTGCATGGGGGCGTACTTCTTGGCCTCCAAGCGGGCCCGGTCCTCCCTCAGCGCCGGGGACTACGTGATGGGGGTCATGATCTGGGCCTCGCTGTTGGTGACCCCGGTGGTGGCCATCGGCGGCGGGCTCGGGCATCTGGACCAGATCGGCCCCTCGGACTGGTTCTGGTTGGGTGTGATGCTGATCGGGCCAGGGGTGGGCGGGCAGCTGCTGATGGGTTGGGCGGTCCGCTTCGTGCCGGTGTCCCTCACCGCCATGATCCTGTTGGGGTCCACCGCGATCTCCATCGTTGCCGCCTGGCCCATCCATCACGAGGCACCGGGCACCATCCAGCTGGTCGGGGCGGCGATCACGTTGGTGTCGGTGGGGGCCATTCTGCGACGTCGGTGATTCGGTGCTGGTGATTTGATGCTGGTGATTCGGTGCTGGTGATTTGATGCTGGGGCGCGTGACAGACTGCGGCCGTGAGCAGCACCCCGAGTTCTGAGTCCGGTCCGTTGTACCAGTACGCCGAGAGCGTGACCATCGCCGCCCCGCCCGCGGTGGTGTGGGAGCTGGTGACGGCCATGGACCGTTACGGCGAATGGTCCTCGGAGAATACCGGCGGGTATTGGCGCAAAGGGGCCAACGGTGAGCCCGGTACCGGCGTAGTGGGCGATGAGTTCGTGGGGATCAACCGGCGCGACGGGGTGGAGTGGAAGGCGCTGGTGGAGATCGTGGAGCGCCAGGAGCAGCGTTCCTTCGCCTTCATCACCGGCGGGTCCGCTGGCAACTATGTGCACTGGCGTTACCAGCTGGAACCGGACGGTGACGGCACCCGTCTGAGCGAGCAGTGGGAGCTGCGCAACCTGTCCCCGATCATGATCGAGCACGGTCAAGCAGAGGTGGACAAGCGGGTGTCCAACGCCAAGGAGAGCATCGGCGTCACCCTCACCCGCATGAAAGCCGCCGCCGAGGCCACCCGCTGATGTGATCGGCCACGGCGCCGGCCCGCAGGTGGGTGCGTGCCGGTGCCGGCCGCTGCGTGTGGGTGGTACGGGTGAGTGGTGCGGGCCGCTGCTCAGAGCATGTCGGTGGGGCCCGGGGGGAGACCCAATTCGAGCCGGCCGGCCAGCTGTGTGACCCGGTCCCAGTCGTAGACCACGTGGCCCTTGAGCATGTTGAGGTCCCGTTCGATGCGCTGGAACGGCTGGTGGGTGAAGTACGGCCCGGCGCCGATGCCCACGCTGCAGATCTCCACGGCCTGGCGGGCCAATCGCACGGTATGGGCCACCGCCAACCGGAACGGACCCCGCTCGGATCGGGGGATCTGCCCACCGGCGTCGTAGGTGGTGCAGAGGGTGTTGATGGCGTCCTGCCACACCAGCCGGGCCGCCCGCACCGTGGCCCGGGCCTCAGCCAAGCGAGCCTGGCTGGTGGCCTCGTCCATTTGCCGATCCCCGGGCGTGTGGGCCAAGGTCCGGTCCCGCATCAGATCACGGAAGTGGTCCACCGCAGCCTCCGCCGCGCCCACCACGGTGGCGGCGGAGTACAGGCACAACACCGCGGACATCGGGTAGCGCAGGAACCGGTCCCCGTGCAGCTCGAAGCCGGGCGGGTCCTCCCCTCGGAGATGGTCCACGTCCATGGAGTGGACATCGGGCACGAACAGTTGGTGGGCGGCCACGTCCAGGCTGCCGGTGGCCCGCATGCCCGAGGTGTGCCAGGTGTCGACCAGCTCCACGTCCTCTACCGGCATGAAGAACACCCGCGGCGCCCGGGGCCGATCCTCGCTGGTCACGAAGGCCATGACCGCCACCCAGTCGGCGTGCAGGATGCCGGTGGCCCATTGCCACTGACCGTCCAGGCGGTAACCGCCCTCCACCGGGACGGCCTCCCCGGCGGGCGCCAGTGGGGTGGCCATGCGCACGGCGACCTTGCCGTTGAAGATCGCCTCCTGCACCGGCGCCGGGGCCCGCAACACGAACCAGTTGTGCAGCGTCAGGAACGACACCGTCCAGGCCGTGGAAGCGTCGCCATGGGCCAGGTTGGCGGCCATCTGACACAGCGACCGGAGCCCCAGCCCGTGCCCGCCCAGGTTGCGCGGCACGATCAGCGACCACAGGTCGACGGCGTCGCAATCCGCCAACGTGGCCGGCGGTATGGCCCGCAGCCGCTCGCCTTCGGTTGCCCGTTCGGCCAGCTTGGGGATCATGGCCCGGGACCACTCGATCAGCTCGTCATGGGTGAACACGTTGTCCGGCACGGACGCGCAGCGTACCCGTGCGGTCCCGCCGCCTGCGGTTGCCGCCGCCGCCCGTTGAATCCTCGGGTCCGTCCCGTTGCGCCTGCGCCGAACGGCCGCCGCCCTCGAACCGTCCGCTCCACCCCGCCGACCCGGGCCGTTGCTGGTCATGTTCCGGCGGTTGCCGCTGCCGCGCCCGCTGCTGCCCCTTGCTTCAGCTGCCCGCCGCGCCCGCTGCCGCCGTCGAACCGCCCCGCCGGCCAGCTCGCGCCGCTGCCGCGCACGCCGAACCCAGCTGAGCCGGCGGGAGCGGGATCGTTTGCTGGCGCAGGGGGCCCTGGTCCGGGTGGCTCGTGGTTTGTACTCCGTCGGTCCGCCGCCAACTGATGTACGGGGGCGTTGGCATTGGGATGTGAGGGCGGCAGCTGCGCTGGGCGGGTCGGACGCAGTGGTCTCCCGCAGCGCCGCCGCCTCGATGTGGCGTGTTGACGGCTTCGAACCGCCCACCCCGATCAGCCTCAACCTGCCGCGCCGCAGCCGGCATCGGGGTAACCATGTCCACCGGGTCAAGCCCCTGGAACCCCCCGGTGGTCCTCGAGGGCCTCGGGGTCACCGGAGTCGGCCAGACCCTGGTGGAACTGGGTGCCGGTTTGGAAGCCCGCCGGGCGGCGCGCAACGATCCCCGCCCGGTACGCCCTGACGAATTGGTGGAGCTGGCCGTGGAGTGTGCCCTGCGTGAGGGCGTGATCGATGAGGACGGGTTGTTGGCTCTGCTGGCCAGCTGCGGCTGGGCCAAACCAGGGGCCAAGATGTTGGAGACGGTGCTCGAGAGTCGCCCGTTCGGTGCGCCGCCGACGGAGAGTTATCTCGAAACGCGCGGTGTGCAGGTGTTGCGCAATGGCGGCGTCGACCGCGGCCAGCGCCAGGTCCCCATCCACAGTCGCCGCGGTCGCCATATGAAGCGGGTTGATCTCCTGCTCGGGCGGCGGGTGATCGTGGAATTCGATGGCGAGGAGTTCCATCCGTTCGAGCAGGACCATGACCTGTGGTCGGCCCTGGCGGCGGCGGGTTACACGGTTCTGATGTTCACCTACCGCCAGGTCACCCGGTCACCGAGAATGGTGGTGCAACGGGTGCAGGACGCATTGGATTCGGAGTAGTTGCGGCCAGCGCGGGCTGAGCGGGTCAGCTGCGGGCGGGAACCAGGCGCCAGTCGGAGGAACCGGGGGCGTAACGGTCGCGGAAGTCGGGGTCAAAGGCGTCGGCCAGCTGCTGGGGCCCGACGATGGCGGCGCGGTAGGCGTCGATCAGGGCGTCCTCGGCGCGGTAATCAAACGGGTCCTGCAGGCGCATCTCCGTCTCCGAACCGCGCGGTACGGGGTTGTCACGCAGGTAGCGGGCGGTGGCAGTGAGGGCGTCCACCGAACCCACCAGGTCCCGGTAGCCGAGGTCGGTCATGATGGCATCCACGGTGGTGCAGTGGTGCAGGGTCCGTTCGCCGCTGAGGAACGGGCGGGCCGGGGTGGCCAACTCCGCGGGCAGGCTGACGATCTCCAGCTCATGATCGAGCGCCGCGGCCAGCACCTCGATGGTTTGGCGGGCGGTGAGAATCTGCTCGTCGCCCACGTTGTAGAACTTCCCGGCGGCGTTGGGGTTGCCCGCCGCCAGCACCAACGCGTGGGCCACGTTCTCGCCATACCCTGCGGTACGTAAGGTCAGCCCGCCGTCGGCCACGATGACCCGCTGGCGACCATCCAGGATTCGCCGCACGATCAGCCACTCACGCGGATTGATCTGACCGGGCCCGTAGATCAGTGGGTAGCGGAACAGGGTGGCGTCGGGGTGGGCGTCGAACACGATGTCCTCGGTGGCCACGATCTTGGCCACCTTGTCGTTCTCATCGTCCACGGCCCGGGCGGCGCTTTCACGCACCGGGCTCAACATGCCGGTGGGCCACAGCTCCTGGGGGCGGGCGAAACCCCGGTACGCCGGCACCCCACCCACGGCGATGAACTGCCCGCAACGGCCCTTCCACCACGGCGCCAGATCCCGCAGTCGACCGTACATGGCGTACACCAGGTCGAAGGTGCGATCGCCCAGGGCGTCGGCCACCTCGGCGATGCGGAAGGGGTTGGTGTGGATGTGTTCGAGGTCCGCGGGGATGGTGTCCACCTCATGGTTGCCGGTGTGCAGGATCGACACCTGGTGGCCCCGTGACAGCAGACCGTTGACCACATGGGGACCGGTGGGCCCCGTTCCTCCGATAACGAGCACGTTCATGGCGGCAACGTACTACCGCAGACCGACAACAGCGCCCACCCGCGGGCCGCAGCGGTTACGGTACCCGAGCCGCACGCGGCAACGAACGGAATTGAACCGCGCCGATACAAGGGGGAACGCTCATGGAACTGCAACTGGAGCTGCTGTGCTTTGGGTACGGTCTGGTCGAGGGACCGCGCACCGACGCCGATAACAACTTGTACTTCACCGACATCCCCGGCCGGGGCGTGTTCAAGCGGTCCCCGGACGGCACCATCGAGCAGTTGGTGTCGGGCCGTCACAGCATCGGCGGGTTGGTGCTGCACGCTGACGGTGGGTTCGTGATGTCCGGTCCCACGGTGGCCCACTGGAAAGACGGCGAGGTGCGTGATCTGTTAAAGGTGGACGGGGTGAAGGCCTTCAACGACATCCACGCCGATAGCCAGGGTCGCATTTACGCCGGGTCCATCCGCAGCGATCTGGAGGATCTCAAGGGTCCCAAGGTGCCGGGGGAGTGCTACCGCATCAACCTCGACGGGTCGGTGGAGGAGCTCTACGGCGGCATCGAGGTCACCAACGGCATCGGTTTCTCACCCGATGGCAGCGTGCTGTACCACGTGGATTCCACGTCCAAGGGGATCTACGCCCACGACATGGCCGCGGATGGCAGCGTGTCCAACCGGCGTCACATCGGCCGAGCCGCCTTCGAACGCGGGATACCTGACGGTATGTGTGTGGATACCGACGGGAATCTGTGGGTGGCCCATGTGGGTGGCCGGCGGGCCGTGAAGCTTTCCCCCACCGGCGAGGAGCTTGACGCCATCGCGGTGCCGGCCAAATGGGTGACCAGTGTGGCCTTCGGCGGGCCGGACTGGGGCGATATGTATCTGGTCACCGCTGATGATATGGAGCAACCCGATCGCAAGGGTGGTATCTACAAATGCCGCCCCGGCGTGACGGGCGTGCCCACTCCGCTGGCCCGGGTGTGAACGGCACGACATCGGACATCTCCCGTCCGCCACCCGGTAGTGAGGCTCGAGCGGTGGACGGGGCGATCACCGAATCGGTCGTTGCTCTGTGTGCCAAGGGTGCGGCGATCGTGGTCTCGGCCCTTGACCCGTCCGGCCGCCCGGCCATCACCCGAGGCTGGGGGGTGGAGGTCTCGCCGGGCGGCCGGGTGACGGTGTGCATCGCCGCGTCGAGCGGATCCCCGGTGTGGGACAGCGACAGGACGCGCCGGCGCATCGCGATGACCATGGTTGATCCCACGAACTATCGCTCCGCCCAGGTGAAGGGCACGGTGGACATTGTGCGGGAGATGAACGAGGACGATCGCTGTCGCGTCGCCGCCCACGTCGGCCGGTTTTCCGAGTTGTTGGACGTTGTCGGCATCCCTGGCGGCGAATGCTTCCTGCTTGAAAGCCTGCTGGCGTTGGAGTTCACGCTCTCCGACGGCTATGACCAGACGCCAGGGGTGAATGCCGGAAAGGCGCTGAGGTGAAGGACATCGGCGTGCCGCTGCGGTCGATTCTCTCGGCGTTCCAGGGGGTGATCCCCTCACCGGTGGCAACGGTGTCCTCTGACGGGACGCCGAATGTCACCTACGTCTCTGTGGTGCGCCTCCTCGACGATGAACGGGTGGCGATCTCGAATCAGTTCCTCGCCAAGACGGTTGACAACCTCGCCGCCAACCCGTCGCTCAGTGTCCGCGTCGTGGAGCCTGACTCGCTGCTGGAGTACGACCTGGGAGCGACGTGGCTCCGCTCAGAACGTACCGGGGAGCTGTTCGACTCGATGCGGGCTCAGGTCGATGCCATCGCCGAGTTGACCGGCATGAGCGGGATCTTCCGGTTGCGCTCCGTCGAGGTGCTCCGGGTTGAGGACTGTTGCTTGGTCGAGGGATCGGTCGGCCGGCCCTCGAAGCACAAGCCAGCAGCAGCCGGGGTCGAAGCGATCAGGATCTTCATGCGAAGTCTCGACGAGTGCCGCGACCTCGCTGATCTCACTGAGACCGCGCTCGAACTGCTCCATCGGGTGTGTGGGATGAGTTCTTCGGTGCTGCTGTTCACCGACGACGGCGAGCGCAGTCTGTTCGTTGTCGCCCACCATGGTTCGGCCTCCGGTGCCGCCGCGGAGATCGCGGTGGGCGAGGGCGTGATCGGGGTTGCGGCCGAGCGCCGCCAGCAGATACTGATTCCGCATGTGGGCCGGGCTCGGACCATGAACAGGGCCGCGGCGCAATCACGGTCGGTGGATCCCCACGAGATCGGGCTCCCCGGTATTGAGCACGCACAGAGCTTGGTGGCGACGCCCATCATGCGCGGTGGCCACCTGCTCGGGGTGCTCTATGTCGACAGCGCCGAGCCCGGGCGTTTCGGCAGCGCGGACGGAGAGCTGCTTGAGGTGATCGCTCACCATCTGGGCATGCGGTTGGATCTGTTGAACCAGGACATCGAGGAGATCGTCACTGATCATCAGACAGCCGCTGCGCCAGGTAGGGGACCGACGCGGTCCATCTCGTTCAACCAACACGATGGCACCCTGTTGATCGATGGCGACTACGTGATCCGCGGGGTCGCTGGGCGCATCCTCTTCGCCATGCTGAGCGAGCATCAACGTTCGGGTCGGGTCCGATTCTCCAACCGTGAGCTGCGGATGAACCGCGAGCTCGGGCTTCCCGCCGGCAACGACAACCTTGATGCCCGGCTGGTGTCGCTGCGTCGACGCCTCGCCGAGCGCGGTGACCCCATCGCCCTGGAACGGGTCGGGCGTGGTCAGCTCGAGCTCCGGGTCGAACAGCCGCTGGCGCTGATCCGTGTTGATCCCCGAAACCTGCCGACGCTGGCGTAGGTCACCCGGATCCCACCGCGGGCGAAAAGTAGTGAACAAAGAGGGTTTGCCTAGGAGACGCTGACCCTGGCTCCTTCGTACGGTGATGGCGCCCTACACGGGGACTTGCGCCACACAGGAGCCATCACCATGACCATTGCCATGATCCGCCACACGGTTGCCAACTTCGATGCGTGGAAGTCCGGCTATGACGCCCACGAACCGGCCCGCCGCGCCGCCGGCTGCACGTCTGCCTCGGTGAGCCGCGCCGCCGCGACCGAGGGTGCCACCGAGGTTTTCGTGCAGCTCGACTTCCCCGATGCGGCAGCGGCGCAGGGCTTTCTCAACAACCCGGCGCTTGCCGAAGCAATGCAGGCTGCTGGTGTGATCGGGATCCCCGACATCCACATCGCGGAGCCGGTCCTCTCCACGACGTACTGATTGATTTACGTCCGAAAATACCTCCAGACCATCAATTCGACAAGGAAGGACCAATTGTGCAGCACACCGAGATAACCAAACTCCAGAACGTCGTCAACGTCATTGCCGACCTGGTCACCCGGGCCGGGCCCGACGTCCTGCTCAACGCCTCGCCGTGTGCCGGGTGGAACGGGCGTGACGTGCTCAACCACATGGTCGGTGCCGCCGACCTCTTCGCTGGCCCGGCACGCGGAGAAACCATGTCCTTCCCCGACTGGTCCTCCATGGAGGACTTGCTTGGTAACGACCCCGTTACCGCCTACCGCAATGGGGTCGAGCGTGTCGTAGCGGCCTACGGCGCACCGGGTGTGCTCGACGGCAACGTCACCATGCCCTGGGGTGAGATGCCCGCTTCGTTCGCCCTGAACGTACTCATCGCCGATCACGTCACCCACGCCTGGGATTTGGGTCGAGCCGCGGGTGTGCCGGTGCAGATCGATGACGCAGTGGTGGACGTTGCCCTCCAGACGTTCCGGGTGTCGGTGGTTCCGGAGCTTCGCGCCGCCGGCTTCTATGGGCCGGAACAGACCGAACCCCCCGCCGCCACCCCGCTCGACCGTCTGGCTGCGTTCACCGGCCGGAGTTTCCAATGAGCGATCGGATCAGTCGTTCGGATTGATCCGCCTGGCCCGATCAGGTCAGAACACGAAGCGGCGGGTGCCTTCGGCTTTGAGTAGTCGGCCGAAGCGCAGGTTGGGAAAATGCGCTGCTGCCACGGGGATGTCTTGGCCCTCGATCTCGCGGGCCAGGGCTTCCCGGGTGCGTTTGGCCAACGCCGGGTCCACGTCCATCATGCCCTCCCACTCGGTTTCGATGAGCTGCACCGGGCAGTGCACGCTGTCACCCAACAACATGGCCCGGTCGTTGCCGCTGGAGAGCACCACCACCGAGCTGCCGGGGGTGTGACCCGGCGCCGCCAGAATGTCCACACCGGGCAGTATGTTGCCGGATCCGTCGTAGGTGGTGAACAGCTTGGTGGCGTGCACCAGCACCGCGTGGGGGTTCACCGGCACGTTCTCGGCCCCGGGATAGCCGTCGGGGGTGTCCTTGTGATCGATCATGAAATGCTGCCAGTCCAACTGCGAGCAACGGTAGGTGGCATTGGGGAACGTGATGTTGCCCGACTGGGTGGCCCAACCGATGTGATCGATGTGGAGGTGGGTGAAGATCACGTCGGTGATCTCCGCTGCGGTCACGCCCAACGCCCGCAGGTTGTCCATCATGGCCCCACCCACCAGGCCCATGAGCGAGGCCGGCCCCAACCCGGCGTCGATCAGCACCGTGCGGCCCTTGCCCCGCACCAGGTACCCGCCCATGGTGAGTGCCAACATGCCGTCCTCGTCGAGCAGATCCTTGTGGGCGGCCCACATCTCCGGGGTGGTGCCCCGGAAGGTCTTGTCGGGACGGAAGCGACCGCCGCCGTCGATCACCCCATCGATGCGAAGCTCGCCCACGATCATCGGATCGGCCATCACAACACCTCCACTGTTCCGTTGTGCGGGACACTAATCGCGTCTCACACCATGGGATCGCCGGACTCCAAACCGAACAGCAAACGGCCGGCGGGACGGTAGATCTTGGGGTGCACCATGCGATGTTGGGCGCCGGTGAGCAGATCGCGCATGGCCCGTTCCAGGGGATTGTCCCGATAGATGGCCGAACCGGCGGCGGTGTCGTACATGGACTCGACCACCTCTTTGCCCACCTGATGGATCCAGGTCATCATGATCCGGTACATGGCCCGACCCCGGCTGGAGATGCGTTCGCCGGCCTGCATCTGAGCCCACAGGTCCCCGATGGTCTCGTAGGCGAAGGCCCGGCAGGCGCCCAGCTTGGCCTCCGCCACCGCCAACGCTTCTTGCGCCGCCGCATCATCCCGCAAGGTACGGGCGCCGGCCACCCGGGCCGCACCGGGATACAACTCCTTGTCCCCTGCCAGATCGATAAGGGTGTCGATGGCGGCCCTGGCAATACCCAACGGTACGCCGGTGTGGGGGGACAGGAACATTGGCGGATACCGGTACAGGGGTTCGGTGAGTGCCATCTTTCCGGCGGGGTCCCAGCTGTCCTCATCGGGGACGAAGAGATCCTCGATCACGTAATCGTTGCTGCCGGTGCCCCACAGCCCGGTGGTGTGCCAGGTGTCGATGATTTGGCACTGGGCGGGGGTGAAGATCATCGAGCGCATCTCCGGCCGGCCCGAAGAGTGTCGGGCCAGCTCGTCGCCCTCGTACACCAGACACCCGGCGATCATCACCGTGGCGTGCCCACTGCCGCTACCGAAGCGGAACCGTCCGGTGGCCCGGTAGCCGCCCGGCACCCGCTGGGCCCGACCGACGGGGGCCAGCTGTCCGGCCAAACAGGCGTCGGCCGGCCCGAACCACCGCTGGGCGGCGTCGGGGGACAGGAACCCGGCCACGTAGCTGCCGGCGGAGGCGATCATGGCGCACCAGCCCACGGACCCGTCGATGCGGGAAAACTCCTCCACCATGCGCACCTGGGTCACCGGGTCATAGGCGGGACCGCCGAGGTGCGGGGGCACCGCAGCGCGGAAGATGCCGGTGGCCACCATGGCGTCCACCACCGGTCGGGGCAGGCGGCGCTCGGCGTCCATCTGGGCCCGGTGGGCCTCCACGAGCGGGCCGATGGCCGCGGCGGCGGCGATGGGGTCAGCGGGGTAGGCCGGCGCGGTCATCGGAACACCCGATTCACGATGGCGTCGATCGCGACGTGTCCGATGGTGCAGGTCCGCATGTGGGTGTCTTCCCCTTGGTCAGGCAACGGCCGTTCTCCAGTGCCGAAACCGCTCGGAGATTAGCCCTGACGGGACCGGGCCGGTGGGGGTGGTCAGCCGCACTCGGCCGCGGCAGCGATCCAGGCGCAGCTGGGGGTGCTGCCGGAAAGGTCGATGAGCTGGTCGCGTTGTACAAGGGACTGCCGGGCCGATTCGTACTGGGCGAACTCCGAGCCCTCGGTCAGGAAGGCGTCGGCGCTGCCATTGAGGTTGAAACGCAGCCCCTCCATCAGGAACGGTGCCGTCATGTCCATGTTGCGCAATGCCACCATCAAATTCACCCGGCTGAGGCCCCCATCGAGCTGGGCGGCCACCTTGAAGAGTTGTTCGAGGCTCCAACCCCAACGGGCCGCGCCTACGAAATGGGTGGGGTTGGTGGCCCAGTCCACCCCGGCGCCGGACAGCATGGCCCGGGTCTTCTGCGCCCACGGGTCGCTGTCGTATCCCGCCACTTCCAGAGCCTTGACACCGCCGCCCACCACCCACCATCCGTCCGAGGCGGCGCCGTCTCCGCCCACCTTGTCCCGCCCGAGGAACGCATTGGACTTGCACACTGACGGTTGAAAGAGATAATTCGCAGTGGCTTTCAGGCCGTTGCGCCCGGCGTTGACGATGGCCTCGGTGCAGGAGGTGCCGGCGGTCATGGCGATGAAGACCTCCGGGTTGGCGGCGGCAAGGTCGGCCATGGGCGTGGTCATGCCGGCGGCGTTGACGCTGGGTTCGATCAACTTCGGGACGAACTCCACATCGGCTGCGATGGGGGACCCGCTCATCCAGCTATGGAAACCGTCGCGATAGGCCCGGCCGAAGTCGTTGTTCATCACCACTGCGGCCACGGTGATCTTGCCGTCGCGGGCCAGCAACTCAGCGGAGTGGTTTTCCAGAAAGCGGCCCCACAGCTGCGCCTCGGTGGTGTACGCCATCTGTTCGCCCGAGGTCCAGGGGTGGTTGATCGGATCACCCCAGGCGGGATGGCCGGTCATGGACAACGGTTGCGGTATGCAGCTGCGGTTCACCTTGTCGTAGGTCCGCATGGTGTTGGGTGATCCCAACGTGACCAATGAGAACACCTGTTTGGAGTTGATGAACTCATCCACCAAAGGGATGGTGCGTGCGGAATCGTAACCGTCGTCTCTCACCCGGAGATTGAAGGTGCGGGTGACCCCGGCAGCGTCGGTGATGCCACCGGCGTTGTTCACCTCGGCCAGATACAGCTGTATGCCGGCGGCGATCTGTCCGTACAGCGCCAGGGTGCCGGACTGCGCGGTGGTATGACCAATCACGATCTGGTTATTGTCCAGACCCTCTGTATTATTCCATCCGGCCGGGCAGGTGGAGAGATCGATGGCGTAGTCCGCAGCCAGGAGCGCGCTGCGCCCGTCGGCGGAGATGCCGAACCCGCCGGCTTTGATCTTGGCCACCATGGCCGCCCGCTCCGTCGCCCACAGGCTTTCCCATTGCTCCATCGAGGTGGGATTGGGGCGGCCGGTGAGGCCCTGGGGCGTGAAGGTGACGGGCGGTGCCGCCGCAGTGGTGGGCGGCGCCGTGGTCGGGGCGACAGTGGTTGCCGGCGCGGCTGAGGTGGAGGTAGAGGTGCTCGATGGCAACGTGGTGACCCGCTCGGCCTGGCGCGGCCGGGTGGTGGTTGACGCCGTTGCCGAGGCCGAGGCCCGGTCTGTCGACGGGTTGGCATCTCGGGTGGCCAACACCACCACCCCCACGCCGGTGAGCAACACGAACACGGCGGCCACGGCCAACGCCACGGTACGACGGCGGGCCGGGTTGATCCGGCCGCGTCCCGGTGGGGACCCGCCGGCGGGTGGGTTGGCGTCCGGCGGCGACGCCAACGATGACGCGTCCGCCGCGGGGCTGCCCAGCGGAAGGGGCGGGCCCCAGCTCGGGCCGATGGCGCTACCGGCGATGGGCGCCAAGGCGGCACCCCCGGTGGCGCCAATCGGGCCTGAGGACGGTGGTGCCGTGGCCGAGGTTGGTGGCGGCGCTGGGGCGGAGGCTGCGTGCAGCGACCAGGCTGGCGTGGCGGTGGACCCGGGTGGCGGCAGGGCGGACAGCGCCGTGGGCGGGGGAGCGGCCGGGGCAGCGGGCGGTGCCAGGTGGAGCGGCAACGACGAAGGGGGTACCGCCGACGTCGGGTCCGTCGACCCGGCCATCGCTGCGTCCATCGCTGCGTCCATCGCTGAGTCCATCGCCGCACCGGCGGCCTCGATCGTGCGATGGTCCGCTGGGACCTGCAACAGGTGGGGGCCGAAGCGCTGCCCTAGCAGTGACGCCACCAGCGGGAAGCGGCCGGCTCCACCGGTCACGAGCACCGCCACCACCGCCGTCGAGGCGATCCCGGCAGAGACCAGCGCCCGCTCGGCCAACTGCACCGCCGCCTGTAGCAGCGGCGTCAGTACGGTGAACGCCCCGTCCCGTTCGATGCCGATGGAGCCCGTACCGTGTGGTGTGGACAGCACGAACTCAGCTCGGGCTGAGCCAGCGAGCCGATGTTTGGCGTTGCGAATCTCCGTATCGAACTGTTGGGCCGCGTGTTGCCAGGCCGGGTCCGGTGGCGCGGCCAGCGATTGAGTGATGTGCGGGGGCAGGTGGGTGGCGCACAGGTGGGCCGCCAGCGCCCGGTCCCAGGCGTCCCCGCCGAGCTGCGTATCGCGTTGGGGCCGGCCCAGGACCACGAACCCGTCGCCGGCGGCGCGTACTACGGTGGCGGTCACCGCGGCGGCCCGGACATCCACCACCAGCACGTGGGCATCCAACGGCACGGGCTGGGTGCGGTGGAGAAACCGGGCCGCGGCCACCGGTGCCGCCACCAGTTCCGGGCCCGGGATCTCGGCCGATGCGGCGGCTGTCAGCAGGGCCCGGCGCTGCTCGTCGTCCCACATCGGGGGATGGCTGAGGTGCACGGCGGAGGCCACCTCGCCGGCCGCCTGGCAGCACTGGTCATAGACGTCACGCAACCGAACCGCCAACGCCGCAGGCTCGGCCAGGCAACCTGAGGCGGGGTCGATCACCACAGAGGGTCGCCAGCCCGGATCTCCGCTCAGCAGCACCTGCGGGGCCTGCTGCCTTCCGGTGCAGGTCGGTCCCGATGTGTCAGCATGAACGAGATGTCGACCTCAAGCCCTTCCGACGCCGCTGCCGCCCTGCCCGCGCCCGGTCCTCGCCGCGCCGGCCGGGTGGTGGCGATCAGTGAAGCGCTCGATGCCATACGTGACGGTATGCGGGTGTACTTCGCGCCCATCTGCTCGGTGCCCACCACGCTGATGGACACCATGGCCGATCAGCACGACCGTTGGCGTGCACTCACGCTGTGCACCGACTATCTGATTGAACCGGTGGCACCGTTCCGCCACGCCGGTGCGCCATTCCACCTGTTGAGCCTGCAGCCCACGCCGGCCACTGACGCCATGCGGGCCGCGGGGGCCCTGAGCACCGTGTCCGCCAGTTACGGGCAGTTCGCCCAGCTGCTAGAACCCGGAGGGCCGATCGCGGTGGACGCGGTGCTGGTCCAGGTCAGCCCGCCGGGCCCGGAGGGTCGTTTCAGCCTGGGCGTGGGGGCCGGGGTCACCGCGGACCTGGTGCGAAGGGCGCCGTTGGTGATCGCCGAGATCAACCCGGCCATGCCCTACACCTTCGGGGCCTCGGAGTGTGAGCGGCACGACTTCGATTTCCTGGTGGAAGTAGAGCACCCGCTGATCGAGTTGGCGGTGCCCGCGGGCGATGACATCGCGTTGGCCATCGGGGCCCACGCCGCCTCCCAGGTATCCGACGGCGCCACCTTGGAGTTCGGCATCGGGGCCATTCCCGAGGCGGTGTTGGCGGCGCTGCACGGTCGGGCTGATCTGGGTCTGCACGGTGGCATGATCAGCGACGCGGTGGTGGATCTGGCCGCCTCGGGGGCGCTCACCGGTGCCCGCAAGAGCCTGGACCCCGGATTCCATTGCAGCGCCGGCGTGGTGGGCACCGCCAAGGCCTTCGCCTGGGTGGACCGCAACCCCGACGTGTACCTGGTGGATTCCCGTTACAGCCACGGGGTCACCGTGCTGGCCCGCCAGGAACGCTTCACGGCCATCAACTCCGCCATTGAGGTGGCCTGCGACGGTTCGGTCAACGCCGAGGTGGCCGGCACCCGGGTCATCTCCGGGCCCGGCGGCCAACCGGACTTCGCCATCGGTGCCAGCCTGGCCCCCGGCGGGATCTCACTGTTGACCCTGCGCGCCACGGCGGCTGGGGGCAAGGTGTCCCGCATCGTCAATACCCTGCCGCCCACCAGCCCCACCACGGTGTCGCGCTACCTGGTGGACCGGGTGGTCACCGAGTACGGGGTGGCGCAACTCAAGGGTCGCACCCCCGAACAACGCCGGGACGCGCTGCGAGCGGTGGCCCATCCGGATCACCGGACCGGGCTGTAACGGAGGTCTCGCCCCAGCCGGTCAGCCCAGTTGGCTCAGGGCCTCCTCGGCGAAGCGTTCAATGGCTTCGAGCGGTTTGCCCATGCGCAACGCCGCGGTGTTGACCAACAGACGCTGGACCCCGGCTTCTTTGTATGCCGCGGCGCCTTCCAGCCCTTCCCGGGTGTAGTTCCAGTAGGCGGTGATCTCCAGCTCGGCGGGGTCACGGCCCTGGCGATCACACTCGGCATGGAGCTTTCCCATCAGCTCTTTGAAATGGTCCAGATCCCGATGGATGACGTACCAACCGTCGCCGCGGGCCACCACCCGGCGGATGGCGGGGGCGGAGGTGCCACCCACGATGATGGGCACCCGGGGTTGCTGTACCGGGGTGGGCAGCATGCGGAAATCGTGCCAATCCACGAACTGACCTTTGAACGTGACGGTTTCTCCGGTCCACGCCGCGGTCATGGCATCGATGTACTCGTCCGCCCGCGGTCCCCGATCGTCGAACGGCACACCGATGGCGTCGAACTCTTCACGCAACCAGCCCACCCCCAGTCCCAACATCAATCGACCATTGGAGAGATGATCGATTGAGGAGGCCCACTTGGCGAAATACAGCGGGTTGACCTGGGACAAGATGTTGACCCCGGTGCCCAGCCGCAGCCGTTCGGTGCAGGCCGCGATCCAGGTCAGGGCGATGAGGGGGTCCACGAAGGCGTTGGTGCCGGACAGGGCGATCTTGCCGCTGGGGTTGTAGGGATACTTCGATTCGTACACGTCGGGCAGGATGACGTGCTCGAAGGTCCAAACCGACTCGTAGCCCAGCGCTTCGAGGCGTTGGACGAACTGGGTCAGGAAGGCCGGTTCGATGAAGGCTGCGGAGTTGATGGGGACGACACCGACGTGCATGCCCCGACCCTAATTGACCGCCCCGGGGTGCAGTGCCAGCGCCGCCAGGAACTCGCTGATGGCGGTGGCCACCTCGCCGGCCTTGGAGCGGGCGTGGACCTGATGACCGGCGCCGGCCACCACCACCGTGGTCACCGGACCGGGCAGCTTGGTGGCCATGTAGTTGGTGGAACGCAGGAACATCTCGTCCTTTTCGCCTACCACCTGCAGCACCGGGCAGCGGATCTCGCTCAGGTTGTCGATCACCCAACTGTCGTGCTGGCGCAAGATCCCGGCGCTGGCCGCGGGTCGACCCATGGCCGGCATGGACTTGTCGGCCCGGCGGTTCCAGGCGTCGCGGCCGGTCTGGTCACGAAAGCCCGGCCCGGTGGCCACCAACACCAGGGCCCGGACCCGATCGGGGTGGCGCAAGGTGTACGCCATTGACAGGTACCCGCCCAGAGAATGGCCCACCAGCACCGCCGCTTCCCCGGCCAGCAGCGCGCCGATGTCCTCGAGAGCGAGCTCGCGGCTGTAGTAGGCCGGATCATCGGGGGAGTGGGAGGAGCCGTGGCCCCGCAGATCCCAGCTCCGGCACCGGAACCCCTGCGGTGCCAGCGCCTCGATCTGGGCCCGCCAGCCATCGGCTTGGTCCCCGCCGCCGTGGGTGAACAGCACCAGCGGGCCCTCGCCGACGGTTTCGACATGAAGGTGTGCCAACGATTCCACGATCCGGCACCGTACTGCCTGGTCGGCCTTCCCGGCCGCGCCGCTCAGCTGGGCCTCAACCCAGGCCGAGAATCTGGCGGGTCTGGGTGGTGGTGGCTACGGGGCGTCCCACCTCCGCCGCCAGCGCCACGCACTCCTCGATGAGCTCCACATTGGTGGGTTGACGCTCCCCGGCGTACTCCTCGATGCCCACGTGCAGGTGCCCGCCGCGCTCCAAGGCCAGGCGGGCGATGGGGGTTTCCATCAGGTCCCCACCCCACACCGACACCGACCACGGCAGCCCCGTACCCTGCAGCATGCCGAGGTAGGCCTCCAACGCCGCGGTGGTGGGCGGCAAGCCGTAACTGGCGGCCCGGCCCCGCCCGAAGATGTCGTAGGGCCCGCAGAAGTACAGCTTGATCATCGTTCCCGCCGGCAGCCGATCGGCCCGCTGATAGTGCAAGGTGGTCTGTAGCCATCCCGGCTCGTACACCGCCACCGAAGCTCCCATCTTGCGTTGCTCGCACATGGCGAAAAACGCCTTGATGTCATCGAAGCTGTGCACGTAGCTGTACCCGGTGGGCAGACCGTCTTCGCCGAGCCAGGCCACGTTGGTGGAGCCGGGATCGACATAGGCCATGGGCATGGCCGGGCCCAGTTCGTCCGAAAGAATCTCCAGGTGCGCCAACCGGTCCTCGATGGAGCGCGCCGTGACCCCGGTGGCATACCAAACGGTATTGGGGCGTTCCCGCAGCAAGGGGCGCCAGGCGGCCAGGTAATCATCGGCGGCTTGTTGGCCCACCAGGCGGATGTCAGCGTTGTGGGCGTGGATGATCCCGGCCCCGGCGTCGAGGCAGGCCAGCACGTCGGCGTGGATCTCCTCGGGGCTGCGGGGCACGTTGGGGTTGCGCTGCTTGCGGGTGGCGCCGTTGATGGCGCACTCGATGATGACCGGATCGGTACTCATTGGAAACGCTCCCGTAGTTGAAACTTCTGGATCTTTCCCGATGGGGTGCGGGGAAAGGCGTCGATGAGCTCCAACCGCTCGGGCCAGAACTGCTTGGCCATCCCGGCCTGCTCACACCAGGCCACCAACCCGGCCAGGGTCAACGCCGCGGCCTGGTCGGGGTGCTCCGGTACCACCACCGCGCAGGCCCGCTCGCCGAGACGTTCGTCGGGAAGCCCGATCACGGCCACCTCCCGCACCTCGGGGTGACCGAACAGCACCGCTTCCACCTCCACCACCGGGATGTTCTCCCCGCCCCGGATGACCAGATCCTTGGTGCGCCCGGCGATGCGGATGCCGCCGTCGGGACGCAACCGGGCCAGATCGCCGGTGTCGAACCACGCCGCGCCACCGTCCTCAGCCGCGGTCAACTGCTCCTGGTACAGATCGGCGCGCTTGAAGTACCCCACGGTCTGGCTGGCGCCGCGCGTCAACAGGCGGCCCACCTCGCCCACGCCCACCGGCTGGCCGTCCGGGTCCACCACCCGGATCTCCATCCAGTCCACCGGGGTGCCGTCGGAGTCAGCCACCAGTTCGGGCGGATCGCCGATGCGGGTGAGGGTGACACCGCCGTTCTCGGTCATGCCCCACAGGGCGATGAGGTTGTCGCACACCCCGCTGAGGGTCCGTTCCACCAGCGGGGAGGGGATCGGTGCCCCGGCGCAGAGGTAGGTGCGCATCGAATCGAGCCGTTGGTCCCGCCGCTCGCAGCAGCCCACGATGTCCGCCAGGAACGGCGTGGCTCCGGCGGAGAACGTGATCTGCTCGTCCTGGACCAGCGTGCAGAACGTGTCCACGTCCCACACGTCTTGGTACAGCGCCTTCATGCCCCGGCTCAACGGCAGCACGATGCCCAACAGGAAGCCGGTCTGATGGGCCAGCGTGGAGGGCATGATGATGCTGTCTTGTGGTGTCAGCCCCACCACATCGGCGAACACCCTGGCGCCGGCGTACAACGTGTTCGGCGTGTGCATGACGCCTTTGGGTTCACCGGTGGTGCCCGAGGTGAACTGCAACTCGCACACCTGATCGGGCCCGATGCGGTGCTGCTGCAACCGTTGGGGCGGGGTTTCCTCTTCCCAACGTCGCTCCAGGAAATGAGCCCCGAAGGACCGTACCCTACCGAACGTACCATCGGGTACGTCAAGGCCGACGGAGAAGCCGTGGATACCGGGCGGTAGGTCAGCCAGGACCCGGTCCAGCATGGCGGCGTGGTCATAGCCCCGGAAGGTGGCCGTGGTGATGACCACCGGTGACTCGGTGCGGCCCAGGATGAAGCTCAGCTCCCGCTCCCGGAAGATGGGCACCAGCGGGTTGATGACCGCCCCGATGCGAGCACAGGCCAACGTCAGCGCGGCAAAGGTCCACTCGTTCGGCAACTGCACCGACACCACCTGGGACGGTTGCACCCCCAACTCCAGCAGGGCCCCGGCGAAGCGGTCCACGTAACGGGCCAGTTGCCGGTAGGTGAGCACCGACAGCGGGTCGGGTTGGCCCTGACGGTGCCCGACGATGGCCACCTTGTCGGGATAGGCGGCGACCGCATCGTCGAAGTCCTCGAGGTAGGTGCGGTCCCGCCACCAGCCGGCCTTCCGATAGCGGGCGGCCTCGCTGCCGGTAGCGACGGAGGTGGGTTCGCTCATGGAGGTCCTTTCGGAACAAATCGCGGGTGCATGGCTGGGGTGGTGCGCAACGTTAGGTCCGATCGGGGTGCGGCGGAGGACCTCAGCGGGGTCCAGCGCGCCGGCACCTGGATCGTGTCGTTGGTAGGTTTCGCGCATGTTTGGGCCGGAGCTGCTCGACGGGAACGCGTAGGGACGATGAACGAAGACCGAAACGGCGATCTCGAGGCGCTGCGGGCGGAGGCCCGGGACTGGTACGAGCAGTCCTGGGACCCGGACCGACCAACCGGTGAGTGGTTCCGGCTGATGCATGAGGCGCGCTGGGCGTATCCCACCTGGCCGGTGCTGCATGGCGGCCGGGGCTTGGCGGTGTCATCGGCCCGGGTGGTGCGGGAGGAGCGTCGCCGGGTGGGGGCGTTGGGGCCACCGTCGGGCATCGGTCCCACGTTGCTGGCGCCGATGCTGTTCGAGCATGGCACCGACGAGCAATGCCAGCGGTTCCTGTGGGGCCTGGCGGTGGAGGGCTGGTTGTGCTGCCAGATGCTGTCCGAACCCGACGCTGGCAGCGACCTGGCGTCGAGCCGGGTACGCGCCGAGCGTGACGGCGATGAGTGGATCATCACCGGTTCGAAGGTGTGGACCTCCAACGCTGAGCTGTGCGATTACGGCATGCTGCTGGCCCGCACCGACGTGAATCGGCCCAAACATCGCGGCCTCACGTTCTTCCTGCTGCCCATTCGCCAGCCAGGGGTGACCGTGCAGCCGTTGCGACAGATGACGGGGGACTCGCGCTTCAACCAGGTCTTCTTCGACGGCGCCAAGGTGGGCGACGCTGACCGCCTGGGTGATGTCGAAGGAGGGTGGCCGGTGACCCGGACGTTCCTGGCCCATGAGAAGAACAGTTACAACCCCGGCTCCCATGAGGGCGGCCCGTTCGGCCGGGTGCCGCTTGAACGGCCAGCCGGTGAGGTGCAGACCCACGAGTCGGGCCGGGCGTCCAACTCGGCGCAGGGTCGGGGTATCGGCTCGGTGCTGCGGACCATGCTGAGCGAGTCCGGCGCAGCAACAGACCCCGTGGTACGGCAGCGCTACGTCCGGCTGCACACCATGCGCCAGACCATGAACGCCACCAACAACCGTCTGCGCGGCGCTCGTCGCCCCGGTTGGGAGGGTCCGGTTTCAAAGCTCACCGTCTCCGAGTTGTCCCGGGGCCAGCGCGATCTGGGCCTGTCGGTGCAAGGAGCAGCGGGGATGCTGGCGGGGTCCGATTCGCCCTCGGAGGCGTTCAGCTATTTCGCGCTGTCGACTCCGGCGTTGTCCATTGCCGGTGGCACCGACGAGATCCAACGCAATGCCCTGGGCGAGAACGTCCTGGGCTTGCCCCCCGAACCGAAGGTCGACCGCGACGTGCCCTTCAAGGACCTGCCGGGCTGAACCAGCGCGAAAACTGCACAGTGTTCGCCGCGTCCCGTGGCCAGTTGAGCATCGAGGTGACGCATCGGCGAGACTGCAACGTTCAGGGACCCACGCGGACCAGCACGAATCGGAGAGACCCAAATGCCCAGGATGAACTTCAACGGCGCATCGGCCATCGTGACCGGGGGCGCCAGCGGCATCGGCGAGGCGTCGGCCCGGCTGCTGGCGGCGTTGGGGGCCCGGGTGGTCATCGCTGACCTCGCCGAGGCTCGCGGCACCGAGGTGGCCAAAGAGCTGGGCGGGCTGTTCGTGCGTTGCGATGTGTCCAGCGAGGAGGACGGCCTGGCGGCGGTGGCGGCGGCGTCGGACATGGGGCCGTTGCGGGCGCTGGTGAACTCCGCCGGGCTGGGCCGGGCCGGGCGCACCATTGACCGCAACAACGAGCCCATGAAGCAGTCCGACTTCGACTTCGTGATCAAGATCAACCTGCTGGGCACGTTCAACATGCTGCGGCTGGCGGCGTCGGCCATGGGCAAGACCGAGCCTTTGGACACCGACGGCCAGCGCGGCGCCATCGTCAACATGGCATCGGTGGCGGCGTTCGACGGGCAGATCGGGCAGGCGGCGTACTCGGCATCCAAGGGAGCGGTGGTGGGTATGACCCTGCCCATCGCCCGGGACCTGTCCGCCGCCGGGATCCGGGTCAACACCATCGCCCCGGGCCTGATCGACACCCCGATCTACGGCACCGGTGAGCAGGCCGACAAGTTCAAGGCCCACCTGGGCGAATCGGTGCTGTTCCCCAAGCGGCTGGGTTACGCCGACGAACTGGCGTCCATGGTCATCGAGTGCCTGACCAACCCCTACATGAACGGTGAGACCATCCGGGTCGACGGCGGCATCCGCCTTCCCCCACGCTGAGCGGTTACAGCACCACATTTTCTTGCGTAGGGTCGAATCGACGTCGATTCGGCCCTACGGTCGGCCGAGAGGGTTTTCGCCGGGTGTAGGTCCTGCTCAGGGGCTATTTCGGCGGAGGCATGGGGCGATCGCGACGGGTGTCGGCGGGTCTGGCCTTCGCTGATCCTCGACCTTCCCGGCAGGTCGCAGGTCGGTCCGGCTACCCTGCCGCTCCGGTGCCGAACTCCCCCCGCCGCAAGGAAGACCCCCGCCTGTTGCGCGGCCGCGGGCGTTTCGTGTCCGACCTGAGCCTGCCCGGCATGCGTCACGCGGCCTTCGTGCGTAGCGAGTGGGCCCACGGGGTGCTGCTCGGCGTGGGACCGGCCGGGCCACCCGCGGTTGACGCCAGCGCCGACCCCAAGCCCGACGCCAACCCCGACGCCGACCCCGCCGCGGAGATCGACGTGTTCACCGCCACCTCGCCCGGGTTCGATCTCGGTTTGGTGGCCCGTTCGGCGCTGCCGGGCTACATCGAGACCACCCAGCCGGTGCTGGCCCGGGACCGGGTGCGCTTCGCAGGCGAGCCGATCGCGCTGGTGGTTGCGGCGGATCGTTACCTCGCGGAGGACGCTGCCGAGACGATCGTGGTGGACGTTGATCCGCTGCCGGTCACCGTGCGGGCCTGGGTCGCGCCTACTGGAGGCCCGACCCCGCTGCACGCCGGCGCCCCCGACAACGTGCTGCTGCAACGCCGGTTCCAGGCGGGTGACGTCGACACGGCGCTTAACGACAGCGCCGTTGTCATCCGCCGCACGTTGATCACCAACCGTCACGGCGGCAACCCCCTCGAAGGCCGGGCCACGGTGGTGCTGTGGGAGGACGAGGCCCGCCTCACCCTGTGGTCGGGCACCCAGGTCCCTCACCTGGTGCGCAACCTGTTGGCCGAGCTGTTGGGCCTGCCCGAATCCCACGTGCGGGTCATCGCCCCGGACGTGGGCGGCGGATTCGGCGTGAAGGCGGTGCTGTACCCCGAAGACGTGGCGCTGTGCCTGGCGGCGCGCACCATGGTTGGCACGCCGATCAAGTGGGTCGAGGATCGCAGCGAGCATCTGCGGGCCGCCACCCACGCCCGGGACCACCGTTACCGCTGCACCGCCGGGTTCGACGGGGACGGCAAGCTGCTGGCCATCCGGGCCGAGGTGGACTGCAACGTGGGCGCGTACTCGGTGTATCCGTGGACCGCCGGCATCGAGCCGTTGATGGCCGGCGGGTTGCTGCCGGGGCCGTACAAGTTGGCGAACTACGACTGCACCGTGCGCGGCGTGGCCACCAACACCGCACCGTCGGGACCATACCGAGGGGTAGCCCGCCCGGCCACGGTGTTCGTGATGGAGTCCCTGCTCGATTCGGGCGCGGCGGCGTTGGGCATGGATCCGGTGGACATCCGCCGCATCAACCTCATCGGGCCCGCCGACGTACCATACCGTATGGCCACCAACCTGGTGGACGACACCGGTCACTACGCCGAGTGCCTGGAAGCCGTCCTCGAGACGCTGGACCTGCCCGCCATCCGCGCCGAACAACGCCGCCGAGCCCAAGACCCCACTGCGGCCCCCCTCGGCGTGGGCTTCGCGGTGTACAACGAGCTCACCGGGCTGGGCCGGGCCGCGTCCGCCGGGCCCAGGATGCCGTTTCGTACCGGGCATGAGGCGGCCACGGTGCGGATCAACCCCGACGGCCGGCTTACGGTGCTGGCGGGGGTCACCTCCCAAGGCCAGGGGCTGGAGACCACGCTGGCCCAGGTGGTGGCGGACGCCGTTGGTGTGCCCTACGAACACGTGGATGTCCGTTTCGGGGACACCAACGAATCGCTGTGGGGTTTCGGTGCGTTCTCCTCCCGCCAGGCCGTCATCGGTGGAGGCGCGGCGCATCAGGCGGCGCTGGCCGTCAGAGACCAACTCCGCCGGCTGGCCGCTGAACTGCACGAGGCCAACCCCGACGACGTTGAGGTTCGCGAAGCCAGCCTCTACGTGACCGGTTCCCCAGAGCCGCTCGCCAGCGTGGCCGAGTTGGCCCGCATCGCCTACCTGGAAACCAACCGGCTCCCCCAGGGCATCGACCCCGGCCTGGAAGCCACCCGCTTCTATGATCCGGTGATGGGGGCCTTCGCCGCCGGGGCCCAGGCCGCGGTGATCGAGATTGACCCCCACACCGCCGAGCTGCGGGTGTTGCGCTGGGTGTGCGTGGAGGATCCCGGCCACATCATCAATCACCAGATCGTCACCGGGCAGGTGGCGGGTTCCATCGCCCAGGGCATCGGCGGGGCGTTGCTCGAGCACCTGGTGTATGACGATATCGGCAATCTCCAGACCACCACGTTGCTGGATTACCTCATGCCCACCGCAGGGGACATCCCCGATCTCGAGTTGGGCCACGTCTGTCACCGCGCCGATAACCCCACCGGTGTGCGCGGCGTGGGGGAGGGCGGCACCCTGGGCCCCGCCGCGGTGCTGGCCGGCGCGGTGCGAGACGCCCTCGGTATTGAGATCGACCAGTTACCCATCACCCCAGAGCGTTTGTGGCACGCATTGGCCACCCGCCCCAATCCCCAGGAGTCCCCGTGACCACCGACGCCCACCATGACGGCCTGCCGAGCTTTGATGAGTTACCCGAACTGGAGAATATCGGTGTCCGTCACGCCTGGGATGTGTGGGGACGCGACGACGAACTGGGTTCGATCAACCTGGTCACCCCGTCCAGGGTGGCCCGGGCGGCGACGCTGGTTCGTACCGGTGAAGTGATCTCTCTCGATCTGCCACTGGACCAACCGAACCCGCCGCTGTTCGGTCGCAAGGCCTACGAACACCATGTTTTCGCCCTCAACCGCAACGAGATGGATGACCGCCTCGACGGCTTCCACCTCCAAGCCTCCACCCAATGGGATGCGTTATGCCACGTGCGGGCCCGGGAGCACGGCTATTGGGGGGGCCGCCACCAAGATCCCACCGAGGGCCCCAACGGGTTGGGCATCGACCGCTGGGCGGAGCACGGCATCGCCGGCCGGGGGGTGCTCATCGATCTGGACGCCTGGCGGGCCGGGCTGCGCTCAGCCGGCGCTGAGGGCGGCTATGACGCACTGCAACCGCATGCCTTCAGCGCCGCTGATGTACAGGCCGCCCTTGATGCGCAGGGCACCACGCTGCTGCCGGGTGACATCCTGTGTCTGCGTTTCGGTTGGACCACGGCGTATCGCGGTCTGGACGCTGCTGGTCGGGTGGCTTACGCCGAGGGCCCGACCTTCGCCGGTTTGCGCGCCGGGCAGGACGAGGCCCGGTTCATCTGGAACGCCCATCCGGCTGCGCTCTGTGCCGATAACCCCGCGGTGGAGGTGGTGCCCGGTGACGCCTCGGTGGGATCGCTGCATCGTCGATTGCTGCCCACGCTGGGTATGGCGCTGGGCGAGATGTTCGATTTCGACACGCTGGCGCAGCGCTGCGGGGCTTTGGGCCGATACGAGTTCTTCTTCGTGGCCGCCCCGCTCAAGGTACCGAACGGTCTGGGGTCCCCCGGGAACGCGGTGGCCATCCTGTAGGTGTCTCTGTAGCTATCCCTCGAGGCCGGCGAGGAACGGGGCGATAGCCTCCAGGAACCCCGCGGTGTTACCGGAATGCACGTTGTGGCCGGTCTTGGGCACCGTCACCAACTGCCCCTGGGGGAGCGCGGCCACGAACCGTTCGGCGGCGTCGGGCGTCAAGATGTTGGATTCGGCGCCGCGCACCACCAGCACCGGCAGGTCCAGCGTGCGCATCTGGTCCAGGGTGAGATCGGCGTTGCGTTGGGGGATGCGGCGATGATCCACCTTGGACACGTACTTCCCGTCCACCCGGCGCAACACGTTGTACTTCACGGTACGTTCGATGTGCTCGCGGCTGCGGAAGGGGTCATAGGCCACCACGTTGTCCAAGAAGACCTCCAGATCGTCGAACTCGATGTTGCGGATCACGAAGTTCTGGATGGTCTGGGCACCGTCCTTGGAGATCTCGGGGCCCACGTCCACGATGACCAGTGCCCGGGCCAGATCACGATGCGCCAATGCCAGGCTCAGCGTGTTGCGTCCACCCATGGAGTGACCGAACACGATCGGGCGCTGCAGACCCGCGGCGGCACTGAAGGCGGCGGCGTCACCCACCATGGCGTCAATGGAGTAATCCAGATCCGGAGCCCATTCCGAATCGCCATGGCCGCGCTGATCGAGGGCGAACACGTGGTAACGATCGGCCAGGTGGAGACTGACCAGGTCCCACGAATGGGAGGACTGGTTCCCGCCATGCAACAGCAGGATCTGGGGCCGGCCCGGCTCACCCCATTCGGAGAAGTGGAAGCGCTGGGAGCGGATCACGGTGTGCCGGGACAGGTAACGAACCTGGCGGTCGTGGGCGATCCCCAGGTCAGCGGCACTGCTCAGCAGCGAGTCGAACTCGGCCGAACCGGTCATGTCGCGGGGGGAGAGGCTGTCGGCGAACTCGTTCAGGTGCATCGCCGATCAAGCCTAGGTCCTTCAGGTCCGCCCGTTTCGTCCGTTCGCGGATCGCGGCGGGTGGACACAACACGCGGCCACCGCGGCGGCCAGCACGTGGGGCCGATCCGCCACCGGATCAGCGTCCGCGGCACGCAACGGACGGCGGATGGCCCCCATGGCGGCGGCGGCGTACAACCGGCCTTCCCGTCCCGCCTCCGGGTCCGCCAGCAGGTCCAAAAAGCGGGCGGCCTGCGCGGCGAGACGATGACCGGCCACCGGATGATGGCGAACGGTAAGGTCCGCGGCCACGAACCGGAACACGTCGAGGTGCGCCACCAGCACGTCGTAATAACCAGCCAGGGCCCGGGTCACGAAACGGCGGCGACCCAGCGGCGGGGCGGCGGACAAGGTGGTCAGCAGCGCCTCGCCGTCATGGGCGAACGGTTCCACGATCGCGGCCAGCAACCCGTCCTTGCTATCGAAGTGGTAGTACAACACCGGCACGGTCACCCCCAGGGCGTCCGCGATGTCCCGCACCGACACGCCCCGGTACCCGTGCTCCAAAAAGCGCGCCAGTGACTCCGACTTCAACCGTTCCTTGGTGTCACCACGGGAGGCGCTCGAGGAAGCCATCGCTGGCTAACAGTACCCGCATGATTGAGCCGGACAAACTTCGGGGTATGGGTTGTTTAGCTAGCGGTCGCTAAGTTATGGTGCGCTGCAAGAGGAGGAGATTCCATGGCTGGAAGCGTGTACTCGGTGGTTGAACTCATTGGCGCCAGCGACGTCTCGTGGGAGGAGGCCGCCGCCAACGCCATACGGGAAGCGGCGCGGACCATCAGTGATGATCTGCGCATCGCCGAGGTCATCGAGCAGGACATCCTGATTGAGGGAGGGCAGGTGTTCGCCTTCCGCTCCAAGGTGCGCTTGTCGTTCAAATCCGCATTGGGCGATGGCCGTCCCGACGGCGACGGGAGCTGAACGTCATGGCATCGTCAACTGCTACAGGAACTGACGCGGTGACGGCCAGCGCAGGTGACCGGGTGCAGAACCGGCCCGATCCCCACAGCGTGTACCGGGTGTTGCAGGTGGTCTCCACCCACTCCGACAGCTGGGAGGACGCCGCCCGGGTGGCCATTGCTGATTTGGCCCGCACCATCCCCGATCTGCGGGTGGCCCGGGTGATCGAGCAGGACGTGGCCATTCTCGGGGACGGCACGGAGCGGTACCGGATCAAGTTGTCCGTGTCCTACCGGGTGGACCGTCGCCGGGTGATGGCCGGTGGCGAGGTGGCCATGGTGCGCCGCATCCTGCTGGTGGCCAACCGCACCGCGGCCGGACCGCAGTTGCTAGAGGCGCTACGGACCCGCGTCGGGGGCGGTCCCACCGAGTTCCACGTGGTGGTGCCGGTGATCATGCCCGGTCTGGCATCGGCATCGGTATGGGGAGACCCCTTTTCCGGTTATGTGGGTACCGTTGACGCCGAAGCAGCCACCGACACCAACTTCGCGTGGTCCGCGGCCGAGGAACGTCTGCAGGCCCAACTCGAACAACTCTGGAGTTTGGGCGCGGTGGCCACTGGCGAATTGCGGCCCAACGATCCGCTCCACGCCACCCTCGATGTGCTGGAACGAGCCAGCTTCGACGAGATCATCGTGTCCACCCTGCCCGCCGCGGTGTCTCGTTGGCTGCACTTGGATCTGCCCCGGCGCCTGGCCCGCCACACCACCCTGCCCATCACGGTGGTGGAACAAACCGACGAGTGATCGGCGCGGTTGCGCTCGGTGGACCAAGGCAACGCCCTGGCTGTCAGGCTGAGCCCGGACAACTAGGGTGAACGCTCCGGCGGGTCCACGACGCGGCCCGCATTCATGGGGGAGCGAGGGCGATCATCATGGCCGAGGAGCAGCCGATCCGGCGGTTGGAGCGCGAGAAGCGCCAGGCGCCAACCGAGTGGTTCACGGGCCACGTGGAGATCGAGGCGGTGTTCGCCGACAAGGAATCCAAGACGGCGCACGGTCGGGTGCATTTCCACGACGGTGCCCATACCAACTGGCACCTGCACACCGGGGATCAGGTCCTGTACTTCGTGGCCGGCAAGGGCATGGCGCAGAACCATGACGGCCCGGTCTTCGAGTGCTCCCCTGGTGACATCGTGCACGTACCGCCCGGTACGCGCCACATCCACGGGGCCATGCCCGGCCACGACGCCACCCACATTGCCATCACCAGGGGCGATCACATCTGGGACAACGAGCCGAACTATCCCCGATAACAACATCGTCGTCTGGTCGGAACATGGCGTGGTTCGATGCCCGGGGCCAGTGCACTAGCTTCTGCTCCCGTGGCATCGCTGCCGAACGGCGTAAAGCTGCGCCGGACGTGGCCGCAGCGATTGTTCCTGACGTGCAACATCGCGCTGTGCCTGTCCTGTTTTGTGGTGGCCGCCGGACTGTTCTACCTGAAGGACAAGGCCACCTCCATCCAGCATCTGAGACTGTCCCATGTGCTGGACGGCCCGGGCCGCAGCGGCAACATCGCAGGTGCCGCCGGCGCTGATGGACCCGCCCCCGGCGAGCCGATCAACATCTTGCTGGTCGGGGTTGATTCGGCGGACGGTTTGGCCGAGGACGATCCGCTGCGGGTCCAACGCGAGGAGGAGGACATCGGCGGCGGCCGGTCCGACACCATGATGGTGGTGCGGCTCATGCCCGCCGAGGGTCGGGTGGCGGTGACGTCCTTTCCCCGTGATCTGTGGGTGCAATTGGCCGGCTTCCATTACGACAAGATCAACGCCGCCATGTACTACGGCGGGCCGGAGTTGCTTATCGCCACCATCGAGGAGAACTTCGGCATCCCGCTGCACCATTACGCCCAGGTGGACTTCGCCCAGTTCGGGTCCCTGGTGGACATCGTGGATGGCGTGAAGGTGTATTTCGATGCGCCGGTTCGTGATGTGTGGACCGGTTTGGAGATACCCGAGCCCGGCTGTGTGACCTTGCGTGGAGCTCAAGCGCTGGCCTACGCCCGATCTCGTCACTACGAGCGCTATGACGCCGAGGAGGAGGCGTGGGTACCGGAAGCCGCTTCGGACCTGGGTCGCATCGTGCGCCAGCAGCAGTTCATCCGGGACGCGCTGGGCCGGGCGGTGGCCAAGGGGGCCCGAAACCCCTTCACGCTCAACCGCTTGGTGGACGCCGGTCTGGATTCGGTGCAGCTGGACGACGGGTTGCGGGCCGAGCAGCTGGTGGGGCTGGCCATGCAGTTCCGATCCTTCGATCCCAACACGCTGGAGAGCTACGAGCTAAACGTCAGCTTTGGCTGGGAGGGCGAGGTGTCGGTGCTGCGCCTGCGCCCGGAGGCCGAGGCGGTGCTGGCCGTGTTCCGGGGCGACGCGGTGGTCGGGCCCGACCCGGCTGATGTGGGCGTCCGGGTGCTTAACGGAACCGGCCGCCCCGACGAAGGCGCCGACACCGGGGATGCCCTGGCCGAGGTTGGCTTCGACGTGGGTGCGGTGGGCGATGCCGAGGTTCAAGGGGCCCCCCGGACCGTGGTCCGATTCGGTCCCGAGCAACGTGCCGGTGCCGAGCTGGTGGCCCGCCATCTGCTGGCTGGCGCCGATCTGGTGGAGGATCCCGATCTGAGCGATGGGCTGGTCGAGGTGATCACCGGCCTCGACTACGAGGGCGTGTCGGACGAGCCCGGACCGGCCGCCCTGGCCGTCAGCCCACCCACCACCACCGTGACCCAGCCCGCGCCCACCTCGTCTGCGGCGGCTCCGGCCCCAACGTTGAGCCCGGCCCCGCCCGGCACCGGATCCGAATCCGACCGCTGCCGCTGACCAGGCCCGGAAGGTCAGGCCGGCGCCCATACCAATTCCTCCGGTGACGAAATGGCGGTCCGCCTCGGCCCCAACGTTGAGCCCGGCCCCGCCCGGCACCGGATCCAACGCCGACCACTGCCCGTGACCAGGCCCAGAGGGTCAGGCC
Organism: Acidimicrobiales bacterium; assembly: GCA_046155365.1. Classification (GTDB taxonomy): domain Bacteria; phylum Actinomycetota; class Acidimicrobiia; order Acidimicrobiales; family CAIXPF01; genus CAIXPF01. The sequence continues at coordinate 32,172 of JBJXFH010000011.1, forward strand.
GGCGCCCATACCAATTCCTCCGGTGACGAAACTCGATCCGTCTCGGCCCGGCCATGAACGTTTGTCCGGTGACGAATGTCGGCTGGCTGTGACCTGGGCGCGGGGGCTTGTCCGGTCCCGAACCTTCGTCGATCGGCCGGCTTGTGGGTGTCCGGTGACGCGCTCGGTCCAGCGGGCGGGTCGTCGGCGTCTGATGACGAGTCTTGGCGAGTTGCTGGGCCATAGGGGGTCAAGCCGGTGACGAAAGGCACGGGACGGCGGCCGCTGCGTCTTACCGGACGGTACGACCGCTGATGGTGAAGTTGTCGCCGCTCATCGTGTGGCATTGCGTCACCGGAGAAACAGATATGTGGCGCACCCCGACCCCCGGCCGGATCAGTCGTGCCAGGTGCCCCGGATGACGATGCCGGCCTGCTCCTCGGCAGCGCGGATGGTGGCGATGACATCTTCCTCGGCGTACCCGTTGGCCTTGTAGTGCTCCAACAGCTGATGAGCGACCGTGCCGAACGGGGTGGCCACCTCGGTTTCTTTGGCCAGGTCCTGGGCCAGGCCGATGTCCTTGCAGGCCAGCGTGGTGGTGAAGCGGGGCGGCAACCGGTCCTTCAGCACGGCGATGGCCCCGCCCTTCCAGGCGAAGCTGTCTCCCGAGGACGCCTGCACGATGTCCCGCAGCAACTGCAGGTCCATGCCGGCCTTGGCCCCCATCAGCAGGGCTTCTTCCATGGCCAGGATGTTGATGAACGCCAACTGGTTGTTGATCAGCTTGGCCACGTTGCCGGTGCCCACGTCCCCGGTGTGGAACACGTTCGGTCCGATGGCCTTGAGCATGGGCTCGAACTGGCTGAACAGCTCGGCTCGACCGCCCACCATGACCGCCAGCGTGGCCTCCCGGGCGCCGCGGGTGCCGCCGGAAACCGGGGCGTCAAGGAACCCGACGTTGCGCTCCGCGGCCAGGTCCCGCAGCTTGCGGACCATCGACGGCGAATTGGTGGACAAATCGATGATGGTGGAGCCCTCGCTCATCCCCGCCAGCACCCCGTTGGCCGCGGTGACCACCTCTTCCACGTCCTTGGGGCCGGGCAGGGACATCAGCACCGCCTCAGCGCCGCGGGCCACCGCCACCGGGGAGTCAGCCCACGAGGCGCCGGCCTCGATCACGGGATCCGCGGCCTCACGACGCAAGTCGTTCACCGTCAGCTCATGACCGGCCTTGGCCACGTTGGTGGCCATGTAGCGGCCCATGTTGCCCAGCCCTACGAACCCGAGCTTCATCGCTGTCCTTTCCTGGTGACCAAGCATGGTGCCGGCACCGCTCACCCTCAACGCCAGCCATCGACGTCGGGCGGCAACCTACCTGAGGGTGGCGAGCACCGCGTTGAACGTGGGGCTGGGACGCATGGCCGCGGTGGCCAAAGCCGGATCCGGCGAGTAATAGCCGCCGATGTCCATGCGTTGGCCCTGCACCGCGAGGAGTTCCTCGAGGATCTTGGCCTCGTTGGCAGCCAGCAGCTCCGCCAGTGGGGCGAAACGAGCGGCCATGGCCACATCGGTGGTCTGCTCGGCCAACGCTTGAGCCCAATACATGGCGATGTAGAAATGGCTGCCGCGGTTGTCGAGTTCGTGCACCTTGCGTGATGGTGACTTGTTGTTCTCCAACAACGCCCCGGTGGCCTTGTCCAGGGCGTCCGCCAGCAGCTGGGCCCCGGGGTTGTCGAATCGCTGGGCCAGATGCTCGAAGGACACCGCCAACGCCAGGAACTCACCGAGGGAATCCCAGCGCAGGTGGTTCTCCCGTTCGAACTGCTGCACGTGCTTGGGGGCGGACCCGCCGGCGCCGGTCTCGAACAGGCCACCGCCGTTCATCAGCGGCACGATCGACAACATCTTGGCGCTGGTGCCCAACTCCAGGATGGGGAACAGGTCCGTCAGGTAATCCCGCAGCACGTTGCCGGTGACGGAGATGGTGTCCTCGCCCCCCACGATGCGCTCGAGGGAGAACCGGGTGGCGTCCACCGGGGCCATGATCTCGATCTGCAGCCCGCTGGTATCCAACTCCGCCAGGTAGGTGCGGACCTTGGCGATGAGCTGGGCGTCGTGGGCGCGTCCCTCGTCCAGCCAGAACACCGCCGGCGCACCGCTGGCGCGGGCCCGACCCACCGCCAGCTCCACCCAGTTGCGGATGGGGGCGTCTTTGGTCTGGCACATCCGCCAGATATCCCCCGGCTGCACGTCATGGGTCAACAGCACAGTGCCGGCGTCATCGAGCACCTGCACGGTCCCCGCGGTGGGGATCTCGAAGGTCTTGTCGTGGGAGCCGTACTCCTCCGCTGCTTGGGCCATGAGCCCCACGTTGGGGACGCTGCCCATGGTGGCGGGATCGAAGGCGCCGTGAGCCCGGCAGAACTCGATGGTGGCCTGGTACACGCTGGCGTAGCTGGAGTCCGGGATGACGGCCTTGGTGTCCCGCTCGTCGCCGTTGGGGGCGTACATGTGGCCCGAGATGCGGATCATGGCCGGCATGGAGGCGTCCACGATGATGTCGCTGGGCACATGGAGGTTGGTGATGCCCCGGTCCGAGTCCACCATGGCCAGCTCCGGCCCGTTGGCCATGGCGGCGGCGATGTCCGCTTCGATGGGGGCCCGCTCGGCCTCGGGCAGGGTGGCGATGGCGTCGAGCACCGCGCTCCAACCGTCGTTGGCGCTGGCCCCCAAACGCTCGAAGGTGGCGCCGTGTTTGGCGAACACATCGGCGAAGAACACCCGTACGGCATGGCCGAAGATGATGGGGTCCGACACCTTCATCATGGTGGCCTTGAGGTGCAACGAGAACAGCACCCCCTGGGCCTTGGCGTCAGCGATCTGCTCAGCCAGGAACGTGGTCAGTGCCGCCTTGCGCATGACGGTGGCGTCGATGACCTCACCGGCTTGGACCGCGGTGGCCGCTTTCAACACGGTTGTGGTGCCATCGGTGGCGACCAGCTGGATCTTCACGGAGCCGGCTTGGCCCAAGGTGACCGAGCGTTCGTTGGAGCGGAAATCGTCCTGGCCCATGGTGGCGACGTGGGTCTTGGAATCCTTGGACCAGGCGCCCATGGAATGCGGGTTCTTCTTGGCGAACTGCTTGACCGATGCCGGGGCCCGCCGGTCCGAGTTGCCCTCCCGCAGCACCGGGTTCACCGCGCTGCCCTTGACCTTGTCGTAGCGGGCGCGGGCGTCGCGCTCCTCGTCGGTCTGGGGGTCAGCGGGGTAGTCCGGCAGGTTGTACCCCTTGGCCTGCAGCTCCTTGACGGTGGCCTGAAGCTGGGGAATGGAGGCGCTGATGTTGGGCAGCTTGATGATGTTGGCCTCCGGGCGCAGGCACAGCTCACCGAGTTCCAAAAGGGCGTCGCCGATACGTTGCTCGGGCCGCAGACGGTCCGGGAACAGGGCGATGATGCGTCCCGCCAGGGAGATGTCCCGGGTCTCGACGGCCACACTGCAGGCCGCGGCGAAGGCCTCGATGATCGGCAAGAACGAGTAGGTGGCCAGCGCCGGCGCCTCGTCGGTGTAGGTGTAGATGATCTTGGCGGTGCTGTCAGTCATGGCTGCTTCCGTGGTGCGGCAAGGTCGATCGGGCCCCAACGCTACCGAGCCCGACCGCGCCGGTCCCGATTCCCACCCTGACCGTACCCTGTGGTATGGCGGGTGATCCCCGGGGCTCCGCCGAATCGACGTCGATTCGGTGAAATCGGCCCTGCAAGTCGCCGTGGTGATCTCACCACTGCGTGTGGTCAGCCCTGTCGGTCGGGCCCTACCCGGTCCACCGCGATGCGGATCAGCAGGCGCCGGTCAGCGACCATGGCGGCGCGATATTCGTCCCAGTCGGAATGCTCGCCCCGCAGGCCCCGGAAGTAGCTGACCAGCCCTTCCATGGCGTCGGGCAGGGACTGGATCTCGGCCCGGCCCTCGATCTGCACCCAACGGCCCAGCCACTTGTCCGGAAACACGCACAGGGTGGCTCGGGGATCGCGCCGCAGGTTGTGCACCTTCATCGCCGTTTCCCGACAGGAGATCACGACCTGATCGTCCTCATCCACCGCCACCGTCACCGGCGACAGCTGGGGCCTCCCGTCTTTGCGAAACGTGTGCAGCACCGCCTGATGATTGGCCCGTACGTAGTCGAGTCCCACAGAGATCTCCATGGTCGATGACGCTAACCCGGCCGGCTCCAACGCTGTTCCGCGCTGTGGGTGGTGCCTCCGCTCGTCGTGGGGGAACTCGTCGCGCCCGCCGGGCGAGGCGTGGCATGGCCGCGTCATCCCATTGGGCTGATTTGGCCCACGGCGGCCTCCCGAGTCGCCCAGAATCTCAACGCCGAGCGGCGACTCGCCCGCCCTTCGTCGAACTTCTGCCCCCGTTGCATGCCCGTCATGGTCGAAATCAGCCCAATGACTTGCGCGACGACATATTTCAGTGCATTTCACTCTGTCCTGGGGGGCCTCAGGGGTTGCCTGGGCTGGTCGGGTGCTGGCGGGGAGGCGCGCCCGGGGCCGCTGGCGGGGAGGCCGAACGGTGGGATGGGTTTCCGGTGTGTGTCAGTGTGTGCGGCGACGAAGGGGGAGCGGGTGGAAGCAACGCTTTGGCAGCGGGGTCGCCTGGAGCTCGAGGGCGATGTCATCTACTACGAATGGTCCCACCGCGGTGACGGGGATCGCCGGCCGGTGGTGGTGCTGACCCACGGCGCCGGCGGGAGCCACGCCGCCTGGTACGCCCAGGTCCCGACGTTGGCCGAGCACTACCGGGTGCTGACCTGGGACAGCCGGGGTTTCGGCAACAGCACCTGCAACGCCGGCACGGTTGACGCCGCGCAGTCCGCCCGAGACCTCGACGCGATCTTGTCCGCTGTCGCCGTGGACGCCCCCGAGCCGGTGCACCTGGTGGGCCAGTCCATGGGCGGCTGGTGGGTGGTGGCCTTCGCGCTGGCCACTCCCGGGCGGGTGTTGTCCCTGACGTTGTCCGACACCCCGGGCGGCGTTTGGACCCCGGCCCTGCAGGAGCACTTCCGTACCTTTCGCGCCGGTGGTGGGACGTTGCGTTCGGACGTGGTGGGCCGCCACACTGCCCTGGGTGAAACCACGCAACGAACCAACCCCACCATGACGTTCCTCTACCAGCAGCTGGGCAGCTTTCATGAGCCGCCGTTGGGCGAGATCGTCAAGGTTCTCGGTCGGACCTCGACGCCGGTTGCCGATCTCAAAGCGCTGGGCCGGCCCCTGCTGGTGATTGCCGGCGAGGAGGATCAGATCTTCCCGCCCGGCCTGCTCGCCGAGTTGGCGCAACAGCTCGGGGCCCGATTCGTTCAGCTCGACGGGGCCGGCCATTCGCCCTACTTCGAAGATCCCGAGGCCTACAACGCCGCCCTGCTGTCCTTCCTGGAGAACGTGTGATGCGCATCGGACTGCTCTCGGACACCCACATTCCCGAGGCCAAGGAGGTGTGGCCGCAGGTTTGGGACGCCTTTGTGGGCTGTGACGCCATCCTGCACGCCGGTGACATCTACGAGCTATCGGTGCTGGACCGCCTGGCCGAGATCGCCCCGCTCTACGCCTGCCGGGGAAACGGCGATGACGGCTCCGGTGGCCGGCCCCGCCAGGGCGATCACCCCACCCTGCGCGAGAGCTGGGTGGTGTCCTTGGGTGGGCTCACCATCGGGCTGGCTCATTGGGCGCCGGTGCCGGAGTTGCCGAACCTCATGAACCTGGCCGGCGCCTGCCAGCGATACTTCGGTGAGGTGGTGCCGGACATCGTGGTCCACGGCGACACCCACGTGGAGGACATCCGGGAGGTCAACGGCATCCTCTGCGTCAATCCCGGATCGCCCACGTTCCCGCACAACCTGAACTACCAGTTCGGCACCATCGGGTTCATCGACATCGCGGACGGCGTCCCCACGGCCTCCATCAAACAGATCACCGACCACGGCATCGAGCCCTTCGACTGGACCCGCTGGAACCGTCCCTGGTGACCCGCCGTCCTGCCCGGCGCCCTCACGAAGAGTGCCCGTTCTACCACCCTCCCCGGTTACGGCGAATCGGCGTCCATTCGTCCCTACGGGGCGGCGACAGGGTATATGTCCTGGTCGGAGCGCTATTTGTGGGCGACTTCGAGGGCGTCGGCCAGGAGCTGGAGTGCAAGGTCGATGTCGGCGTCGGTGGTCTGGAAGCTGGTGACCAGCCGGATCACGCCGGGGCCCATCCGATAGCAATCCAGGCCCGCCGTTTGCACCGCCACGGCGACGGGGTCCGCCACTCTGACGAAGACCATGTTGACCTCGGGCGGGACCACCAGCTCCAGGCCCAGGCCGACCAGGCCGGCGGCCAACCGGGCCATGGCGGCATTGGCCACCGATGCCAGGCTCAGCCACAACCCGTCGGTCAGGTAGGCGTCGAGTTGTACGGACTGGAAGCGCATCTTGGACGCCACCTGTCCGGCCCGTTTGGTGCGGTAGACCAACTGCTCGGCGGCCTCGGGGTCGAAACAGATGATGGCGTCGGTGCTCATGGCCCCGTTCTTGGTGGCCCCCAACGACAGCATGGACACCCCCGCCCGCCAGGTCAGATCGGCCGGACTGCAGCTCAAGGCGGCCACCACGTTGGCTAGGCGGGCGCCGTCGATGTGGGTTCGTAGGCCCTTGGAGGCGGCCACCGTGGCCAGCGCGTCAACCTCGGCCGGGCGGTACAGCGCACCTCGGTCGGTGGGCACGGTGAGAGACAGCACCGAGGGCTGGGAGTGGTGCGGATCCCCCCAGTTGGTGGCGTCGAGGGCCGCCTGCACCGCCGCCGGAGCCACCTTGGAACCCTCGCCGGGCAGGCCCACCATCACCGCCCCGCCGCCGAAGAGCGAGGTGGCCCCGCCCTCACTGCGCACGATGTGGGCACTGTCGTGACACAGCACCGCACCCCACGGCGGGCACAGCGCCGACAGGCCCAGGGCGTTGGCCGCGGTGCCGCTCGACACCGGGAACACCGCCACCTCAGGGAACTCGAACACCTCCGCCACCCGCTCCCGTAGCTGTTCGGTCCAGGGATCCGCCCCATAGGCCAGCGCCGAGCCGCTGTTGGCCGCCACCACCGCCGCCATGATCTCCGGTGCCACCCCGGCGGCGTTGTCGCTTCGAAACTCAAGTCGTCGGGTCACGTCGGGTGTTCTACCCGCCCGGCCGGACCGGAGCGTGTACCGAGGGATTGGCGCCCGCGTTGCCAGGAGGTTCAGGATCGTCGCCGTGCCCGACCCCACCGACCAAGCAGCGCCGGTTGAAACGGACCAGATGCTGAACGGGGATGCGTTCCTTGCGAGCCTGGATGATGGGCGGGAGGTTTGGTACGACGGGCAGCGGGTGACCGATGTGGTCAATCATCCGGCGTTTCGCACCAACGCCCGGGTGTTGGCGGGGCTCTATGACGCCCTGCACGATCCGGCCCAGCGGGACACGTTGACCACCGTTGACCGGTTCGGGCACCGTACCCACCGGTTCTTCGCGCCGGCCTACACGGCTGCGGATCTGCGCGGTGGCCGTGACGCCATCGCCGTGTGGCAGCGCATGACGTTCGGATGGATGGGCCGCACCCCTGATTACAAGGCCAGCTTCATGGCCCAACTGGCGGAGGGTCACGGCTTTTACGGGCCTTACGCCGCCAACGCTCTGGCCTGGTACCACCGCAGCGCCTCGCAGGTGCAATACCTCAACCACGTGCTGATCGACCCGCCCATCGACCGCAACCGGGACCGCATCGAGCTTCGTGACACCTTCGTCACCGCCACCCGGGAGGACGATCGGGGCATCTATGTCAGCGGCGCCAAGATGGTGGCCACCGGCTCGGCGTTGACCCACGCCACCTTTGTGGCCGTCAACAGCGCGGTGGCCGCTCGCTTGCAGCCGGGGCGGGACGAGGACATGGCGCTGGTGTTCATGGCGGCCATGGACACCCCCGGCCTGAAACTCATCTGCCGCCCGTCCTATGAGGCTGCGGCCCGCCACCCGTGGGAAGCCCCGTTGGCGTCACGCTTCGACGAGAACGATGCGGTGGTGGTCTTCGATGATGCCTTCATCCCGTGGGAGAACGTGTTCGTGTATCGAGACGTCGAACGGGCCCAGGGCTTTTATGCCGATTCGGGTTTCTTCAATCGATACAACCTTCATTCCACCACCCGACTGGCGATCAAGTTCGAGTTCGCCGCCGGGCTGCTGATGGCGTGCACCGACGCCAGCGGCACCTCGGAGTTCCGGGGGGTGCAGGCCGCCATTGGAGAGCTGGTGGCCATGCGGGAGTTGTTGTGGTCCTTGACGATCGCCATGGTGTCCGAACCCGAGCCAGGCATTGGCGGCACCGTTGTGCCCCGCCTGCAAACCGCGGGTGCAGCACGTCTCTACGCCACCAATGCCTGGGCCCGTGTCCGGGAGATCTTCGAAACCCAGTTGGCCGGGGCCCCGATCTACACCGTGTCCAGCCCGGCCGATCTCACCAACCCCGAGCTGCGGCCCACCATCGACCGGTATTTCCGTGGATCGGGTCTCGACGCCCACGATCGGATCAAGTTGTTCAAGTTGGCCTGGGACGCCCTGTACAGCGAGTTCGCCGGTCGCCACGCCCTGTATGAACGCAATTACGCCGGAAACCAGGAACAGCAGCGTCTGGATCCGCTGACCTGGGCCCAGCGCCGTGGTGACGCCGACCGCTTCCGGGCCCTGGTGCAGCAGTGCCTCGACGGCTACGACCTCGACGGTTGGCGGGACCAACGGTTGCGCTGATCCCGCCCCCCGTCAGGGTGGCTATTTCCCGCCCGTGTAGCTATAGGTGGCCAGACCGGCAGCAACCTGGGCGATGATTTCAGGCGCCCGTTGCATGAGCCAGTTGTTGTTGGACTTGGCCTCGTTGAACCAGCTGAAGCCCACCACGTCGGGCTGTGCTGCCAGACCGGCGAACATATTCTGGATCCAGAGTTGATCGTTGGCCAGGTTGCCCGAGTCGGCGCTGGTTTCGGAGATGAAGATGGGCTTGGCGGCCACGGCCCGCAAGGCGGTGAGGGTCCGCCCGAAGGTGTTGTCGAAGTCCGGGGCGCCGGTGGTGGAGCGGTAGTAAGCGGACATGCCGACCCAATCCACGTAGGCGTCACCGGGGTACACCGCGGACAGCGGGGTGGGCTGCTGATCCACCCGGTTGGGGCTCCACAGCCAGATCACGTTGCTGGCACCGGCGGCACTGAAGCGATCATGGAGATAGCGCCAGGCCTTGATGTAGTCACCAGGAGCGTTACCGAATCGGTTCTCGGACCAGTTGTACCAGCTGCCGTTCATTTCCGGGGCGAAACGGATGACCACCGGTTGGCCCTGGTCCCGGGCGGCGTGAGCCCAAGCGTCGATGTAGCCGTCCCAGGCCCCACCGTAGAGGTCGGACAGTTTGGGTTGGGTGATGCCACTGCCGGGGATGACCGGCTCCCAGGTGATGATCGGTAGCGCATGGCGCTTCCAGGCCAAGCTCACCGCCTGGTGGGGGAACGGCTGGTTGAACTTCTGGAAGAACAGCACCGAAGAGGGGGTCTTGCCCAACTGGGTCTTGAGCTCGTCAACCTCACCGAACCACCACGGGGCCTCCGCGGTGTGCAACCCGAAGTAGTCCACTGCCGGGCTGATCACCTCGGCCCGTGACGGGACCACGAACGGGTCCGTCTCCGTCTCGGACGGGGTGCCGGGTAAGCCCTCGCAGGCCCGGCCGTCCCCATCACCGTCGAGGCGGGCGAAGCCGATGGGGTCACGATCGTAGGCCACCTGGGCTTCGGGCTGGGTGGGGAAGTCGCTGCAGTACCAGATCTTCACGGTCTCGGTGGGGCTGGGTGCCGGTGCCGGACCCGGATCGGTTACCCCGGACTCGCTGGGGCCTTCCGGCGGGGTGCCCGGCAGGCCCTCGCAGGCCCGGCCGTCACCATCCCCGTCCAGCGCCACCATTTCCCCGGGCGAGCTCTCAAGCGCGGTTTGGGCCTCCTGCCACGTGGTGAAATCATCGCAGCCGGTGGGTTGGAGCTGTTTGCGGCTCAGGCTGACGGCGGGGGCGATGCCGTTCTGGGGGGCCGTGGGAGCCGCCACTGATCCCAGCACCGGAGCTTCTTTCGCTGATTCCAGGTCTGCTGCGGCCCGGTCGGCGGCGCGTTGCACCCCATAGGTGATCAACCCCAGCACGCCGGAGGAGTTGGCGCTTCGAACAAAGTTGACGCCGCCGCCGCCTGCCGATGCACCGCTGCTGGCGAAGACTCCCGATCCCACTGGCCCGTTGCCGCCGGACAAGCCCAGCCAGTCGACCTGTTGTTCGGCCGAGGCGGCTTGGTCATCGGCCCGCACCGGGGCCGCCACGATGAAAGCCGAGAGGGCCCCCAACACACCGATGAGGCCAACGTTGAACGCCGGACCCCCCACCGCGAAAAATCCTCTGATCTGAGATCCGCGGCCTGCTTTCGCTTCGGGCTCGCCGGCCTCCGGAGCAGTGCTCGACAAGACTTGTCCTCCATGCTTATTGGCGTCGTGCTTATTGGAATCGTGCTGATGGGTATGGTACGTATCGGTATCGTGCTGATCGGTATGGTCTTGCGTCATTGTTGGACGGCGACCCCGCCGATGAGGAGGGTGAGCGCCACCAGGTAGGGGACCGACGCCAGCCAGTTGCGGGATGTCTGACCGGCGAAGCCCCCTGCTCGGGTCCCCCACCCGCTGTTGTGGGCCATGCGCACGAAGCCCAACAGCCGCACCGGCATCAGCATGAGGGTGTTGATCATCAGAAACGTGGGGATGCGGATCAGGTCCGACGGCTTGTGGCGCAGGTGGCGGGCCTGACGCAAGGCCGAGGACGCCAGGGTCATGGTGAGGGTGATGACCGCCGCCAGAATCGAGCCCCGCACCTCGCCGTACTGACCGACGATGCCCGCATACAGGTCCACCTTGGTGCCGTTGAAGTAGCGCCACAACCAACCGCTGGCGGCGCCCAACAACAGGAACGGCAGCAGGATGTCGCAGAGGTAGAAGAACGCCAGGGGTTTGGTGTTGCGCACCATCCAGGGGAACATTCGGAGCGTGTTGTATTGACTTCCCCGAGCCCAGCGCAGTTGCTGGCGGGCCATCTTGCGCCAGTTCGTGGGGGCGTCGGTGTACACCTTAGAGGTGGACTGGTAGACGGTGCGGTAGCCCTGTTTGAGGGTTTCGTTGGTGAGGGTGCGGTCGTCGGAAACCTCGAGGAACACGCCCAGGAAACGGGCTTTCAAGAAGTTGTCCATGGCGTCAACCAACACCTGGCGGCGAAAGGCAATGGTGCGGCCCGGGAGGCACCCCACCGTGCCCAACGCGCTCATGGCCGGCATGGAGTATTCGTTGCGGACCGATTCCATCCAGTCTGCCCAGCGGGTCAGCACGTGGCGGTCGGGATCCAAGATGCGTTGGTGGGTGGTGACCCCACCGATGGTCGGGTCCTTGAACGGCTTGACCAGCTCCGGGAGGCAGTCGGGCATCCAGATGGTGTCGGAGTCCACCAACACCACGATGTCGCTGGTGGATGCCTCCACCCCCACCCGCACCGCGTTGCGCTTGCCGGCCACTTCGGTCCAGCTCCAACGGACCCCGCAGAACTCCTCGCAAATACCCTCAAGGGTGGGGTTGCGGGGACCGTTGATGATCACGTGGACCTCGGTGGGCTGCTGGGCCATGATCCGGCGCAGCACGTCTCGGAACAGGTCCTCGGGTTCGTCCACCACCGGGATCACCACCGAGGTGGTCGTTGCATACTCATCGGTATGTGGTCGATAGCGATAGCTCAACTTCAGTTTCCAAAGCCACACCGACCAGGTGAGCAGCGCAAAGATCGTGAAAAGATAAATTCGCTGGTGTTGGAACGTGTCGCGAAGCTGTAGCAGAAATGTGAGCAAGAAAGCCTCCAGCACGGGCGCTGCATGATCGACATGGATCGGGTACCGACGGGATGCGAAACCATTAGGACACCCGACCTAGGTAAGGGCGCAGCCAGTCATCGTCCCCGCGTCGGCCGTGCTTTGTGGGTCAGAAGTCCTAACCCAGCGGCGTGGCGCGCCAGCGGATCCCGTTCGGTCAGGTGGCGTCGTGGAACAGCAGGCCCAGGGTGTGGCGGCGGCCTCGGCGGACCACGCTCACCCCGTGACGGACGGGAGCCGCTGACCAGCCCCGGGGGGTGTTGATGGGGTGCTCGGCCGTGGTCACCACCACTGCTTCACCGAACCCGATGCTGATCGCGGTGGCCCGAGACTGGGCCCGGGGCCGCTGCTCCACCACCATCAGCTCACCGCCGTCATAGTCCTGGCCGGGGCGGTCAAGCCCCACGATGACCTGTAGCGGGAACACCAACTCGCCGTAGAGGTCCCGATGCAGCGCGTTCCAGTCTCCGGGGCCGTAGCGCAGCAGCAGCGGGGTGGGTTTGGTTTGGCCGGCCTGATGGCAACTCGCCAGCCACTGCTGCAGATCATCGGGCCAGGGGGAGGGGCGGTCCAATCGGGCGGCGAAGCTACGGGCGAGGGGTAGCAGGTGGGGCCACAACGCCCGGCGGAGCTGTTCCACCAGGTCCGGGAGCGGGTAGTCGAAGTAGCGGTACTGGCCCTGCCCGAATCGGTGTTGGGCCATGTCCACGGTGCTGCGGAACCGCCCGTCGTCGGGGTAGAGGCCCTTCAGCCCCTCACATTGGGCCGGGCTCAGCAATGGTCCCAGGCGGGCCACCCCGACCTCGTCAAGCTCGCCGGCGGCGTTGGCCCAATCCAGTTCGCCGACCGCGGGGTCCACCCCCGTTCCGTCCGAGGTCACAGGCCCGCGACCTGGCGCTCGAAGGCTAACAACGTACGTTTGGCTTCGGTGCCGCCGAGGTACTGCCCGATGGTGCCGTCGGAGCGGACCACCCGATGACAGGGGACCACCACCGGCAGTGGGTTGCGGGCGCAGGCGCTGCCAGCGGCGCGGACCGCGGCCGGGCTACCGGCGGCGGCGGCGATGCTGCGGTAGCTGGCCGTTCGCCCGAAATCGATGGTCAACAGCTGATCCAACACGCTGCGCCGGAACCCGCCCACCCGGGCCAGATCCAGGTCCAGCTCAAAGCGGGTGCGGCGTCCGCTGAAGTACTCATCGAGCTGTTTGGCCGGACCGTCCAAGCGGGCCGGAGCGTGCAGCACCCGAGGGCTGAGCTCGGCCAGTTGCTCCAGCACCAGGTCGTGATCTTCCACCTCGAACGCCAGGCGGACCAGGCCCCGGGGTGTGGCGGCCAGCAGCAGGGGACCGACGGGGGAGTCGATGGACCGGTAGGCCACATCGATCAGCCCTTCGGTGAGCGCTTCCGCCCCCAGCCGTTGGCGCAGCCGTGCGAGCGTCGACGCAGTCAGCTCCGGAACGGGTAGCACCGCCATGAGGGTATCGGTGCTGGTGCTCGTGGCCGGGACCCCCGTGCCGCGGTCGGTCGAGACGTTGGCGGTGGCAGTGGCAGTGGCAGTGGCAGTGGAGGTGGCGGGCTTCATGGTTGGTCTCCTGGGGTCGGGTGGAGGCAGCTGGGGTGTGGCCAAGCGCCGCTTCGGTGGCGATTCGCCGGATTCGGTGGCGATTCGCTGGGCGGGTTCGCCGGGTTCGGTGGGCGGATTCGCCGGTCATTCGGCGGGCAGGGCCGGCGCGGGAAGGGGGGGCGGTCGGCGCAAGCGGGCGATGCCGTCGGCGGCGTTGCGGCGGGCTGCGGCGGGGGAGACGCCCAGTAGCGCGGCCACCTCGGCGTAGGGCAGGTCTGCCAGGTACCGGTAGATGACCGCCCGGCGGGCTTTGTCGGGCAGTGCTGCCACCCGGGCTCGCAACTCGTCGTCCTCGAGCTGGTCCAGCGCCTGGTCAGCACCGCTGTAGGGCCGGGTGGCGGGTGGCTCGTTGCGCTGTCGAGGGTCCGCGGTGGGATCGGCGCGGGGTTCGGGGCGGCGTCGGGCGGCGCGGAGCTGATCGAGGGCCTTACGATGGGCGATGGTCACCAGCCAGCCCCGCACGTTGCTGCCCGGCGGCAGGTCGGGGTAGGCCCGCAACGCCGCCAGGAAGGTCTCGGCCCAGGCGTCCTCAGCGTCCGCGGCGCTCAGCAACGCCCGACACACTCGCCATACCAGCTGGCTTTCGGCGCGAACGACCGCCTCGAACGGCGCCAACGTCGCAGCGGGGGACGGGGAAGGGGTCACCGGCGTGGGCGCCCGGGCCGCCGCCGCGGGCTGGTCTCGGGATAGGGATCGGGATAGTGATCGGGTGAGCACATCAGGTCAACGCCGGCGGTTGCGGATTTGTGAGGTCCGGCGGCGGCGCCACGCCGGGAACGGCCCAGCCAGTACGGTCCGGGAATGGTCGCCTACGCAATCAAGACCCCACCGCAGCACGGAACCTGGCCGGAGTTCCTGGAGGTGTGGCGGGCCGCGGATGACATCGAGGTGTTCGAGTCGGCGTGGACCATGGACCACTTCTATCCGCTGACGCCGCCCATTGAGGGTCCGCACCTGGAGAGCTGGACGTTTCTGGCGGCCATGGCCCAGGCCACCCGCCGGCTGCGTTTGGGGTGCATGGTCAACGGCATGCACTACCGGCATCCGGCGGTGACCGCCAACATGGCCGCCACCATCGACCACATCTCGGGGGGCCGGTTCATTCTGGGCATGGGCGCCGGGTGGTACCAGACCGAATCGCGCGCCTACGGCATCGAGTTGGGGACCTTGCAGCAGCGCTTCGATCGATTCGATGAAGGCTTGCAGGTCATCCGGGGTCTGCTCGACCAGGACACCACGGACTTCGATGGCCGCTATTACCAGCTCAAAGGCGCCCGCTGTGAGCCCAAACCGGTGCAGGCCAAGCTGCCGATTGCCGTGGGTGGCAGCGGTCCCCGTCGCACGCTGCGGGCGGTGGCGCGCTGGGCGGACCATTGGGACATGGTGGGCGCCGCGGGGGTGGAGCAATGGCTCGCCGCTGACGCCACGCTGCGGGCCCATTGCGCCGACGTTGGTCGAAACCCCGCCGAGATCCGCCGATCGGTGCACGTCATGTGGCAGGTCGATGCGGACCCGGCCCGGCTGGCGGCGGAGGCCGCGGCCTACGGGGAGGCCGGCGTTGACCTGGTCATCTTCTCGATGCGGGGCCCCTACGAGGTGCGGTTGTTGGAGCCGTTGGCCGCAGCGTTGGTCTGATCCAGCGTTCGTGCCGCCGGCCACCACCCATGGGTGGGCTGGGACCGCTCGGCACCGGTGGGGCCTTCCCAGCGATCGCGGCGCTCCCGACGGCCAGGCGAACTCGGCCTTCTTGGAGAGGTCAGCTTCGGCACGCGTCCCGGCGTTGTCCCGTGCCCGGCGCCGCCGCTGCCGGTGCGGTGAGCGGGCGTCGGGCCGACGCGGTGCGCTCGCCGCTCAGCGTGGCCCCATGCGCCGCGCCCCGGGCATCGAGGGCATCGAGGTGTTCCAGGTCAGCCAGATCCAGCGGTTCAACCTCCTTAAGAGGGCGGGTCGGCCCACCGGGCGGGTTCGGGCCAGCGCCGTCATCGCCCGCGGTCGTGGTGGCATCGGGCGCGGCGTCGCCGGTGGAGTTCGGCGCCGATCCCAACGTGGCGCCCCCTGCCTCCTTGGGCGGGGCGGGCTGGTCTTGGGTCGGCGCAGTGGCGTCAGCGCTGCCGGGCGACGGTGCGGCCGGGGTGGGCGCGGCGGTCACCGTGATGGGCGCAGGGGGGCTTGGGACGGGTGGGGCGCCGGGCACACCCAGCTGGCCCAGTACCGGCATCAGCGCGTTGTACCAGCTCAGAGCCATCTTGGCGTTGCCGGATTCGTTCGGGTGCACGGCATCGGCCAGGTCGGCGAGGGTCAGATTGTCATACATGGTGCCGACGAAACGGATGTTGCGTCCCGCTGCCGCCCGTTCGGCCACGGCCACGCTGACCAGGGCCGACAGTTCGCTCAACCCGTTGAGAACGCCGTTCAGCCCGGCTCGACCGACGGGCGAAACAACGATCCACGCCTGTGGTCGCACACTGTGGATGGCATCGATGAGGTCGATCACGTTGCGGGCCGAGTACGCCGCCCGCTGATCCTCCGGCCCCGCCGGCCCATGCCACGGTCCGTGAGTGGTCCAACCGCCCAGGTAGTCGTTGGTGCCGATGTGCAGCAGCACCACGTCCGGTTGGAACAGCGGAATGTCCGTCGGCACCATCTGGGCCAGCATGTGGTCCTGGTAGCCGACCACGCTCACCGGCTGACCGGCCTGGAAGCCGCCGTGACCCTCGAAGTCCTTGTCCAAGGGGCCGTTGTAGTTGGTTTGGCTGTCCTCGGCCCAGGCCCAGGTCGCCTCACCACCGGCGGGCACGATGTTGCCGTAGGACCCGACCAGATCGAAGCTCACGCCGGCGGCATTGAGGTGCTGCTGCAACGGTCCGCGGTAGCTGTGTTCAGGGCCACCACCGGCCGTGATCGAGTCCCCCAAGGGCATGATCCGAATCGGTCCGGCGGCGGCCTGGGCCTCGGCGCAACCTCCTGACCACTGGCTCACCATGACCGCACCCAACAGGGCCCCAGCCCCCAACACCGCTACGCCCGCACGCCGCCATCCCATACCTTGGAACGCTAAGGGTGATGTCTCACTTTCCCT
The DNA here is from genome assembly GCA_046155365.1 of Acidimicrobiales bacterium. Taxonomy (GTDB): domain Bacteria; phylum Actinomycetota; class Acidimicrobiia; order Acidimicrobiales; family CAIXPF01; genus CAIXPF01. Next base: position 48,838 of record JBJXFH010000011.1, read on the forward strand.
CCGTGGTACATGCCGGGTCGGCGCCTGCCTGAGCGCTCCCCGCGTCACCGGCAGCGTCACCCTCGCCGTGGGAGGCTTGGGTTGCGCCAACGTTGGTGGTTGGGCGCCGCACAAAGGGGGTTCGCCATGGCCGCTGGGGCCGACACCATTGCCGGGAGCCACACACGGGTCTTCGCCGGGGCCTCACGTTTCGGGTCCGGCCGCGACGCCGGTCACTGCGGCGGCTTGTTCCGGTTGGCTCCGGGAGAGGTTGAATGGGAGCGGCTGGCCGGCGGTTTGCCGGAATTGGCCCAGGTCAGGGCGGTTGTGGTGGAGCCGGGCAACGCCGATGTGGTCTGGTGCGGCACCGAGGAGGGCCCCTACCGCTCCCTTGACGGTGGCGACACCTGGGCGCTCATGGCCCTACCCGGACCCTCTGCCACCGTGTGGTCGATGGGGTTCGAACCCGCGGCCCCCGGCGGCGAAGGATCACCCCTGCTGGTCGGCACGGCCCCGGCGGCGCTGTACCGGTCGATGCCCAACGTCACGGTCTCGGCCACCGCTGCGGTGCGCTGGCAGCTGCTGGAACGCGCCGCCATCCCCGAGCGGTTGGACATGGGCTTCCCCACCCGGCTGATCTCGCTGGCCCACAACCCCGTCGATCCCGCTGAGGTGTGGGCCGGGGTGGAGGTGGGCGGGATGATGCACAGCACCGATGGCGGTCTGAGCTGGACCGATGTGACCGACGGGCTGGAGGCCCTGGCCGTGCAGGCCCGCTACCAGAGCCGGTTGCTCAGCGACACCGACGCCGAGGGCATGCTGGACGTGCACCGGGTCACGGTCAGTCCGGCCGCTCCCCGCAGCGCCTTCATCGCCCTGCGGATGGGCGTGTTCCGCAGCGACGATGGGGGCGCGAGCTGGCAGGACGTGGAGGTCGGCCGATTTTCGCCGCTCACCTACTGCCGGGACGTGCGGGTCTCACCGCATGACCCCAACGTGTTGTACGCCGCGCTGAGTGACGAATCGGTGGGGCGGGCGGGCTCGATCTACCGCAGCGACGATCTGGGCGGAACGTGGCGCCGTTACGACAACATCGAACCGACGGTGGTGTCGACCATGATGCAGGTGGCGCCGAGCCCCGCTGATCCCGACGAGCTGTGGTGCGCCACCCGCCGGGGCGACGCGTTCGCCACCGTGGATGGTGGCAAGACCTGGGCGCCGTATCCCTTACCCGACGGTGGCCGGGATATCTATGCGTTGACCTGCGGTTAAACGGGAAGTCAGTCGGCGGTGGGGCTGGCGATGAACAGCGGGATGATCCGGTCGGTTTTGGCCTGGTACTCGGCGTAGTTCGGGAACGCCGCCACCGAACGCTCCCACCACTCGGCCCGTTCGGCGCCCTCCGCCCGTCGCACGGTGACCGCGAACGGTTCCGGCCCGTCCTGCACCGTGACCTCCTGGGGGTTGGCGTCGAGGTTGGCCACCCACAGCGGGTCGGTGGGCGCACCGCCACGGGAGCCGACCAGGGCGTACTCACCGTTGTGCTCCACCTTCATCAGCGGCACCTTGCGGATCTTGCCGGAGCTGCGACCCCGCATGGACACCACGATCACCGGGATGCCGGTGTCACGCAGCGTGGCCGCCTGCTGCCCGCTCGACGATTCGTAGGCCTCGGCCTGCTCGCGTACCCAACCCACCGGCGACGGCCCGTACTCACCCTGCAGTCTCATGGACCGTGACGCTACCCGCCGCGGCGTCGGCGATAGTCTCGCCGCCCCCGGGTCCGGTATGAGGGCCGCCGGGCCTGCGCTTTCGGGGTCGGGCCGCGTCCCGTAAAGTGCCCCCGCCCCAGCAAGGTCGAATCGACGTCGATTCGCCCCTACGGTCGTCCTGACACCACCCACTCCCCCCGACAACCACCGACGGTGAGACCAGGAACGGACCACACGAGAATGGAGCGGCACGTGACCGGCGCAGACCCCTTCTCGGCCCCCGGCCGACCCGAGCTGATCGCCATCGAGGGCATCGACCGGGCCGGAAAGACCACTCAGACCGAGCTGCTGCGACGGGCGCTGGAAGCTGCCGGCCATGCGGTGGAGATGCTCTCATTTCCCCGGTACGACGCCTTTTTTGGTCGCACCATCCGGGGTTTGCTGGATGGTTTGGGTCCCACCTCCGCCGCCACCGTTGATCCCCGTTCCATGGCCCTGTGGTACGCCCTGGACCGCTTTGATGCCTTCCGGGAGCGTCAGGCGCCGGGCTCGGTCAGGCCCCCCCCGGCCGGGGTCGTGTTGGTCAACCGGTTCACGTTGTCCAATGCGGTGTACCAGTCCGCCCGGGTGGAAGACGCTGATCCCGCGGAGGCCGATGCGGTGTTCGATTGGGTGCTGGAGCTGGAACACGGTCATCTGGGCCTGCCCCGACCTGCGCTGACGGTGGTGCTGGACGTGGACATCGAGTTGTCCCATGAGCGGTCCCATCGGGTGGCGGACGCTGGTGGCCGGGCCGAGGAACCCGATCTGTACGAGCGCTCGAAGGTGCTGCTGGCTCGGGCCCGGCAGCGTTACCTCGACGCCGCCCACAAGGTGGCTGACCTGGTGGTTATCCCGGCGCAGGTCGCCGACCAGACACCAGGTTCGCGATCAGCGGCCCACATCCATGCTGACGTGATGACCGCGGTCACCGCCCGGTTACCCTGGCTCGGAGCCTGATGGACCAGGGTTGGGGCCGGTGGCCAGCTCGTTGAGATCGCCCCGCCAACTGAACGAACCGCTGGCGGAGCGGGCTCGGCGCTGCACCGCCACGTAACACAACCCGCCCACGGGAATCGGCAGCCAGAAGTTGATCAGCCGGTATGCGATGACCCCTACCGCGGCCACTGAGTACGGCGTGCCGAACCCCACCAGCGTGGGAATCAGCACCGCCTCTACGATGCCCAGGCCGCCGGGGGTGATGGGCACCACCGCCATCACGTTGGCCAACCCGTAGGCCACCATGAGCCCGTCGAACCCGGGCCGGTGCCCGAACGCCACCAGCATCACCCACAGTGCCGAGGCGTCCAGCAGCCAGTTGGCCGTGGCCCACACCGCTGCCATCCGCAACCGGTGGCGGTCCCGTGCCAGGACCGCCAAGTGTTCAGCGAATCGACGCACCGCGGTTTCGGCCCGATCGGGGTCCACCCGGGGGAGCCAGCCCACCAGCTTGTGGACCAGTCGAACCACCACGTCGGTGCCGTGGCGAAGGCCCACCACCAGCAACACCACCAGCACCAGCAGCAGGGCCGCGGCGGCCGCGGCGGTGCCGTAAAGGGGGTCGAAACCCCGGGTCGGGATGGAGATCACCAACGCCAACCACAAGATGACGTTGAGCACCACCGCGGAGCCCAGACCCTGGGTGGCCAGCACAAAGGCGATGTCGGGTCCCGGCACGCCCAACCGGTCAAGCAGACGGGCGTTCACCGCGGCGGTGGTGGCGGCGCCGCCGGGCACCACATGGTTGATGCCGTTGGAGGCCACCACCACCGCGGTGCACACTCCGAGGCTGGGTCGATGGGAGTCCGGCAGCAGCACCTGGGTCAACCGTCCGTAGGCCACCAGGGCGGCGATCACCAGGCACAGCGCCGCCAGCACCAGCAGCGGGTTGACCGAACGGAGCAGGCTGAGCGCCTTACGGGCCCCGCCGAGCTGAGGAATGACGAACAGGTGCACGACCAGCGCCACGACCAGCAGTTTCACCATCCGGCTGAGGTTGCCGGTCACCGCCGGGTTGCCCGGAGCCGGGCGTGGCGGGCGTGGCGGGTGAGGGCTGCGACACCGCCGCGGACCTGAAGCATCATGCGATCCCCGAGATTAGGTGGCGCAACGTTCACCGACGGTGATGCCGCCGGTCCCGGGTGCTGCCCAGCGAACGGCGCCGGGCCGGTGTGCGCGAGGCTGCACGTCCAACAATCCAGCTGTCACCTGAAGGAGAACACCATCGTGGGAGCGCTTGACGGCATCACCGTGTTGGACCTGGCCATTTTGGTGCAGGGCCCCCAAGCGGCAGCCTTGCTGGGCGGTATGGGGGCCGACGTCATCAAGATCGAGCTCCCGGTGGTGGGGGATCTGGCCCGCTGGCTTCGGACCGCCCCCACCCAAACGGCGGGAGCGTTCTTCGAGGGCTGCAACCGTGACAAGCGATCGGTGACGCTGGATTTGCGCCAACCCGGCGGCAAACGAGCTCTGTTCAAGCTGGTGGAGCGGGCCGACGTGCTGATCCACAACTTCGTGCCGGGCACCATGGAGCAGTGGGGCCTGGCCTACGAGACGCTGGTGGAGATCAACCCCCGCCTGATCTTCGCCAGCGGGTCCACGTTCGGTCCGTTGGGTCCAGACGCCACCCGGGAAGGGGCGGACACCCTGGGACAAGCCGCCGGCGGGCTGATCTCCACTACCGGCCGTGACGGCGAGGCGCCCACCCCGGTGGGAGCGGTGGTGGCGGACCACATCGGCTCGCTCAACATGGTGGCGGGCATCCTGGCGGCGCTGCACCATCGTCACACCAGCGGTCGGGGCCAAAAGGTGGAGGTGTCGCTCCTGGGCGGCCAGATCTGGGCCCAGGCGTCGGAGTACACCCACTACCTGCTGTACAACGAGTACGGCCGCTCCAACAACGGTCATGCCCTGCTCAAGGGGCTGCTGCGCATGGTCCCCACCGCGGACGGCTACATCCAGCTCGTCGGTGTGCCCCAGCACCTGTGGCCCGGTTTCGCCCGTTGCATCGGTCGCGACGACCTGGTGGATGACCCCCGCTTCAACACCCTGCTCTACGCCCCTGCCGACCTGATCGAGCTGTGCGCCCTGGTCGATGCCATCTTCCCCACCCGCACCACCGCCGAATGGTGTGAGCGCCTGGCCGCCACCGGGCAGCGGTACTCGGCGGTGCGCCACTACCCCGAGGTGGCGGCGGACCCCGGCGCCCGGGAGAACGGCTACTTCGTGGAGGTGGACCATCCCGAGCGTGGTCGCTGTTTGGTGGTGGGCCACCCCATCCGCATGAGCGAGACTCCCACCGTGGCCGGGGTGGTGGCACCGGAGTTGGGTCAGCACACCGAGGAGGTGCTGCTGGAGGCCGGCTTCAGCTGGGAGGACCTCGAAGCGTTGCGGGCCGAGGGCGCCTGGTGACGGCGTTGCCACTCCCGAACTATTGTTGACCCCACGATCAAGTTCGCGGGCCGTGTGGCGCCCCCGAACCGGCACCAAGGAGATGGCGTGGTAGCGACCGATGTGGGCGCAGAGCTGGTCGGCAAGCTCGGGTACACCCCCGATGAGCTGGGTTTCGACCCCGCCGAGCTGAAAGACAAATACCTCTCGGAGCGTGACCGCCGCCTGCGCGACGACGCCAACGAGCAGTACATCGAGGTCACCGCCGAGTTCTCCCATTACATCGATGACCCCTACGTGGACCCCGGCTTCACCCGGGACCCCATCACCAGCGACGTGCAGGTCACCATCATCGGCACCGGCTTCGGCGGGCTGTTGATGGGGGCCCGGCTGCGCGAGGCCGGCTACAGCTCGATCCGGCTGATCGACAAGGCCGGTGACGTGGGCGGCACCTGGTACTGGAACCGCTACCCCGGCGCCGCCTGTGACGTGGAGTCCTACGTCTACCTGCCCTTGCTGGAGGAGATGGGCAACATCCTGCCCTCCACCAAGTACCCCTTCGCCCCGGAGATTCTGGAGCATTCCCGGCGCATCGCCCGGCACTTCAACCTCTACGAGGACGCCCTTTTCCAAACCGGGATCGACGAGCTGCGCTGGGAGGAATCCTCAAATCGGTGGATTGTGAAGACTGACCGGGGCGATGAGTTCCGCACCCAGTACGTGGCCATGGCCAACGGTCCGCTGAATCGCCCCAAGCTGCCCGGCATCCCCGGCATCAACGAGTTCAAGGGCTACACGTTCCACACCAGCCGCTGGGATTACGGCTACACCGGCGGGGACGCCATGGGCAACCTGGACAAGCTGGGCGACAAGGTGGTGGGCATCATCGGCACCGGCGCCACCGCCATCCAGTGCATCCCCCACCTGGGCGCCTCGGCCAAGCACCTCTACGTGTTCCAGCGCACCCCGTCCTCGGTGGACATCCGCAACAACACCCCCACCGACCCCAAATGGGTGGCGTCACTTCAGCCGGGCTGGCAGCAGGAACGGATGGAAAACTTCAACGTCTGCGTGGAAGGCGGCGACGTTGAAGTGGACATGGTGGCGGACGGTTGGACGGACATCTTCCGCAACCTCACCGGCAAGGTGGCCAAGCAGGCCTCCCAGAAGCTGGGCCGCCGTCTCACCCCCCAGGAGCGGGGGCAGCTGATGGAGTTGGCCGACTATCAGAAGATGAACCAGGTCCGGGCCCGGGTGGATGAGGTCGTGCGGGACGCCGCCACCGCCGAGGCCCTCAAGCCCTGGTACCGCCAGTTCTGTAAGCGGCCCTGCTTCAACGACGAATACCTCCAGACCTACAACCGGCCCAACGTGACCCTGGTGGACACCAACGGCATGGGCGTGGAGCGTCTCACCGAGGACGGGGTGGTGGTGGACGGCACCGAGTACAAGGTGGACTGCCTGATCTTCGCCACCGGGTTCGAGGTCGGCACCACGTACACCCGCCGGGCCGGCTATGACATCGTGGGCCGTGACGGCATGACCTTGTCCCAGAAGTGGTCGGAGGGTCTGCGCACCTTCCACGGGCTGCAGTCCAACGGGTTCCCCAACTGTTTCTTCTTGGGCTTCACCCAGACCGCGGTGACCGTCAGCGTGCCCATGGCGCTGAACGAGCAGGCCCGCCACGTCACCTACATGATGGAAAAAGCCCGCGAGCAGGGCTGTGAGACCATCGAGGCCACCATCGAGGCCGAAGACGCCTGGGTGGAGGACATCCGCCGGGCCGCCACCCTGGGCACCCGCTTCTACCGGGAATGCACCCCCGGTTACTACAACAGCGAGGGCAAGCTGGGTAACCCCATCGGCTTCCTGTCCGGCACCTACATCGAGGGGCCCATCAAGTTCTTCAAGCTGTTGGACGAATGGCGGGCCACCGACGAGCTCCCGGGCGTCACGCTTCGCTAAGCCCAACCTCACTGGTTGTGAACCGGGCCGCTGCTCCTCCTCGGGGCGGCGGCCCGGCCGCGTCCGGCGTCCCCTAACCTGCCGGACCATGCGATTCGGGGTGCTCTACAACATCGATTACCACCAGGAGATCCACGGCAGCGCCTCCCGGTATTACGGCGCCATCCTGGATCAGGTGGTGGCGCTGGAAGAGCTGGGTTACGACTCCGTCTGGTTCGGCGAGCACCATTACGCGCAGTACTCCTTCGGGTCTCCGGCCACCATCGCCATGGCCGCCGCTGCCCGCACCAAGACCATACGGGTTGGTACGGGGGTGAGCTTGGTGCCGTTGCACCATCCGCTGCGCCTGGCCGAGGAGTACGCCATGTTGGACGTGCTGTCGGGCGGGCGGCTGGAGTATGGATGCGGCCGTGGGTTCCTCAAGACCGCCTATGACCTGTTCGGTATCGATACCGAGGAGTCCAACCGCCGCTACCGGGAGGGCATCGAGGTCATCCTGGCGGCGTGGGGTGCCGCCGGTGGGGCGTTCGACTTCGAGGGCGAGTTCTGGAAGCTGCACGGCGCCGAGTGCTTCCCGCCGATCGTGCAGTCACGGCCCCCGCTGTACGCCTCAGGTGCGGCCACGCTGGAGAACTATGTCTGGGCCGGGGAGCGGGGCCTGGATCTGGCCACCGCGTTCTTCCTGCCCCGCCGGGACTTCGTGCGTGACGCCATCGTGCAGTACCGCGCCGCATTGTCGGCGGCCGGGCATGACCCTGCCAGCCGGGAGGTGCTGGGCGTGATCCAGATGTACTGCGCAGAAACCAACGAAGACGCCGCCACCCGGGGCTGGACGTTCACCAAGAACTATCTCGAGTTCTTCTCGGGCCTGGACACTCGCAACCCCCACGATTCCAACGACTATCGCAACTACCGCAGCCGCTCCGGTCGTACCATGGGCGATCTCACCTTCGAGCAGTTCGACGCCCAGAACCTGGCCCTCATCGGTGATCCGGAGCGGGTACGGGAGAAGCTGCAATGGGTGAAGGACTTCTACCAGCCCGACGGCCTGCTGTTGGAGGTGGCCCAGGGTGGCATGCCCCCGGAGCTGGTCATCCCCACCTGCGAACGCTTCGCCAAACACGTCATGGGCGACTTCCGCTGAAGCTGGCGGTGCGTGCCCGGAGCCCGTTCTAGGGTGGGTGTCATGCGTTCGGTCATCTGTGATGACGAAACCTTTGCTCGCCTGATCGGGGACGGTGGCCTCTACGACTACGAGCTCGGGGAGCGCTACATCGTGGCTCCGAGCCCGACGCCGAACCACGGCGGATTGAATGGTCGTTTGATCATGGCCATGGCGTTGGCGGCGCCGGAGCTGCTGGTTTCCGGATCCACCAACCTGGGGCGGCTGGGTGAGCCCGGCCAGCGCTGGTACGTGGTGTCGGACCTGCTGGTGTTGGCGGCGCCGCAACGCCATGGGTCAGCCCTGCTCGAGGTCATGATCGCCGTGGAGATCCGGTCCCCCCGGGAGGACATGGCCGTCAAGCTGTCCCACTACCGGGAGGTCATGGACCGCACCGGGATGGCAGTGGGCGAGGTCTGGTACGTCGACGGCGCCGACATCCACGTGCACCCAGACGCGGCCGCCGCCCCCGACGCCACCGCCTTCCCCGAGCTGCTGGCTGCCGCCCAACAGACCGCCGAGGCCTGGACCAACCTGAGCTGACGCCGGGCCGGGCGCGCCGCCACTACGCTCCACACCAGACAGCGCACGCCAGGCACGATCCGGGGGACTGCACATGGCTGACACAGCAACGGTGACCGAGCAGGTGACGCGGCCCAGTCGCAGCCAGCATCAGGCGTCCATGGCGGACTACCTGCGGGAAGGTCAGGCTCGGGCTGCAGCGTTGGGCAACCGGGGCCCGGTGCGCCTGGACGAGCACGGCAAGCTCCACCCCGACATCGTGGCCGCCTACTGGACCCATGGGTTCTACGTGTTCGAGGGCGTGGTCGACGCCGCCGAGATCGCCGAGTTACGGATCGACGCCCAGGACATGATCGAACGGGCCCCGGTCCGCCGCGGCGCCGCGGTGGACGCCCAGGGCCGCCCGGCGTTGGGCCGTGGCTACAAGATCGAGCCCTATCTCATGGTCGAGCCGCTGAGTGACCCGTGGGGCGGCACCGACAAACTGGCCGGTCGTCACCCCTCCAAGATGACCGAGCCGGCGCCGGAGGGTGCGGTTCCGGAGCAGGTGCCGTATCTCATGTTCGGCATGTGCATGGCCATGCCCTCCGCCCTGCGGGTGTACGGCCACCCCCAGATCCTGGCCATCGCCGAGGCCGTCAACGGGGCGGACTTCGTGCCCTACAACGACGGCATCTTCGTCAAGCAACCCGGTCTGGGCGGGTCGGTGGCGTGGCATCAGGACGGGGTCACCCACTGGGACAACCCGGATTGGGACATGGGCATCCACGGGGTCAACTTCCAGGTGCAGCTGTATGACGCCACCGCCGCCAACGGGCTGTGGGTGGTGCCCGGCACCCACGCCACCGGCCGGGTGGACATCAAGGCCAAGGTCGCGGCCAACAACGGCCGGGACACCCTGGCAGACGCCGTGCCTCTGGTGTGCAAGCCGGGCGACGTCACCATCGTCAACCGCCAGACCCTGCACGGTTCCTTCGCCAACACCTCCGATGATCTGCGGGTGTCGATCACGTTCGGGTTCCACCGGCGCTCGGCGGTGCTCGGGGTTCAGGGCAAGCTGGCCCTCAAGGGTGACGATCTGCGCTGGGGTGCCGGCCCGGTCTACGACGAGGAGCGGGTGTTTGACCGTTCGGCGGTCATCGCGGTGGCCATCGACGCCCGCCACCAGCACCGGCCCGGCGAGGACCGCTACCACTACCAGCCCTTTGCCGGCCTGGAGGACGACTTCCGCTTCGGCGAGGAGACCTTCGAGCGGGTGATCCGGGATTACAACACCAAAGATCTGGCCATCTGATGGCTGATCCGGGTTGGGTCGAGGTCCGTGACGAGCCCCGCCACCGCCGGCGCTTCGAGAACGCGTTGGTCCGGGTGTACGACGTGTCGGTTCCGCCAGGGGACACCACGCTCTACCACCGCCACACCGAGGACACGTTCTACATCGCGGTCAACGAGGCCACGGTGTGTGACCGAACCTTCGGGGTGGAGGGCGAACGCACCGGCACCGCGCTGGCGGGGTCCCTGTTGTGCCGGCCCCACCGACACAAGCCACTGATCCACCAGGTGACCAACGTCGGCCAGGGCGACATGCGTCTGATCGGGGCCGAGATCAAGGCCACCGCCCCGGTGCTGGCGGACGCCGCCCTGGTTGCCCCCGGCCTTTCCCTGAGCGTGGAACGTGACCGGCTGCGGGCCTACCACCTGGAGTTGGCCCCGGGGGAGAGCACCGGTGAGGTTGACTACCGCTTCTTCGGATTGAGCGTGTTCCTGACGGTGGCCTCGGTGCTGGTTCGGCCCGCCGGCGGCACCGAGCGCAGCGTGCTGCACAACCCCGGTGACGTCATCTGGCAGCCGGGCCCCATCACGCTGTCGCTCACCAACATCGGCGAGCAGCCCTGCCGCCTGGCCCTCGGCGAATGGCGCTGACCGCACGCTGAACCGTGGACCGGCTGCCCCGGTTCACCCGAGGGTGGTCCGAATGCGGCGGCGGCCAGGACCGTCGGGGCGCCAGGCCAGGTTCTTATCCGTACCGCCTCGGGGTTTGTCCGGTGACGAAATGGTCGGGATCGCCCGGTCCGCGACCGTGCCCGGTTGGTCCGGGTCACGGGGTGGGCCGGGTGCTGGTCGCGGGTGCCCTCGGGGTTTGTCCGGTGACGAAATTCCGTTCTCGGCACGGTGCCCCGGCGCAGGAGCGGGCGCTGTGGGCCCCCGCCCCGCCGGCCCCAGCACGGTCGCCCCGAGCGTCGCTGGGGCGCGACATGGGCTCGATCGGGTCATTGGGCGGTTTTGGTCCACGTCGGGGGGGTACGAGTCGGGATTTCTCGACGTTCGGTGGTTGGGTGGCCGCGATGTGTTGATCTTTTTCGGGTTGCTCGGGGATCCGATGGACCAAATCCGCCCAATGGATTTCCTGACAACATATTTCGATCTCTTTCAAACGCCGGATGGCGGGAGGGGCGTCGCTGGTACGCGCGGCGTCGGCTCGTCCGGGGTGATGGGGTCCCATGCGGGGTGGGGAGGAGGTGTTTCAAGCTCGGATTTGGGCTTTGGGGGCCCGACGCCCCAAAGCGTCACGCGCTGGCGACGGTGGGGAGGCGGTAGGCCCGGGCGGCGGTGTTATGGAACAGGTCCACCTTTTCGTCCCAGCTGAACCCGGCCGACAGGCGTTTGAAGGCGTTCCAGATCTCCACGTAACCGAAGCAGGCCTTGTCCACGGGGAAGTTGGATTCGAACAGGCAGCGTGACGGCCCGAAGGTGTCGATGGCGAAGTTGATCTCCTGGCCCCAGGCGGTGGCGATCTCCTCCGAGGTGGCCTTGGTGTCCCGCTTGTCCCACCGTTCCCCCGACAGCGGCCGGATGAGGGCGCCGATCTTCAGCACCACGTTGTCACAGGCGGCGAGGGCCGGAAGGTGGGTGCGCCACAAGGCCCTGGTCTCCTCGGCGCGACCACGGTAGGGGCCGCCGGCGATGGGCACACACAGGTGGTTGGCCACGATGGTGGCCTGGGGCACGGCCCGGGCCAGCTCCACCAGCTCGGGGATCTGGGTGTGGTAGATCATGGCGTCCAGGCTGTGACCCCGTTCGGCCAGCTGGGCCAAACCGGCCCGGAACCCCGCCTCGGCCATCAACCCCGGGCGCGGGGCGTTGTTGCCCATCGGGGCCGCGTCCCACGCGGTGCTGTGGCGGATCCCCCGGAATCGTCCACCGCCGGCCTCCTCCAACGCCGCCAGCACTGGCGCAACTGCATCACCCAACGTGAGGTCGGCGTGACCGACGATGCCTGCGATGGGCGGTCCGGCGGTGCGCTCGCTGAGCTCGGCCGATGCGGCCACGAACTCCACTTCCCCCACGGGTCGTAGTTCCGCTGGCCCGTCCTTGCGGTACTCGGCGTGACACTCCACGAACACCGTCCGCAATACGTTGTGCCCGGTGTCGGTGTCCGACCGCAGGTCATCGAGGGTGTACGGCGTGCCGGTGTGGCCCCGCCCCAGCCACAGATGGTGGTGGGCATCGCAGATCGGGACCTCCGGGTCAAGGATGGGCTCGGCACTGGGGGTGATGGTCGGGAACGTCGCGTCGCTGCTCACATCCGAAACGTAGCGTTCATCGTTGTCACCGATCGGCGCGATTGCCGTAACAAAGCCGGAGCTAGTGACTATGGTCACGTCTTCGTAAGGCGGTGGGCAAAAGGGAGAGGTCCACCGCGGCCAAATGAGCTTCACGGAGGACACATGCGTTTCGATTTCCTGCAGCACCACCTGCAGCATCAGCAGCAACACGGTCATGGTCACCTGTCACGGCGGGATCTGCTCAAAGCCGGCGCTGCAGGAACCGCGGTCGCCGCGCTCAGCGGCACGCTGCTGTCAGGTGTGGCTGGTGCCAGCGATGACGATGACGATGACGACCGCGACTGGGATGACCACACCGGCCCCCATGACGGTGGCCACAACAAGAAATACGACGACTCGTACTCCACCGCCGGGGCCCTCGACGGGACCTGGGCCAAGGACAGCGCCGCTCGCTACGGCAAAGACGACCAGCGGGGCAGCATCAACGAGATCACCCACCAAAAGACCGCCGCCGCCCTGGGCCTGGCTGCGGGCAAGCGCACCAAGACCGTGATCATGGGTCACATGCTGCGCAACGGCTTCCCGGCGTTCATCGGTGCGCCGCAGCGCCGTTTCGACCAGCGCCTCACAATGCTGGGCTACGCGCCCAAGGACCCCACCAAGTGGTTCACCACCACCACGACGGGCCTCGCCGGTGAGGACGAGTGGCGCAAGGCCGACCGCGAACGCGGGCCGTTGGGCTGGAACCAGGGCGGCACCCCATTCGGCACTAACCAACTGTCAGGCCATGAGGAGCGCTTCCCCGAGGGCGGCACCTATCAGATCGCCACCCAGTTCGACGGGCTGTCCCACATCGGGGTCAAGGAGGTGTTCTACAACGGCTGGAAGGCAACGGACTTCGCCACCCCCACGGCGGTGACCAAGATCGGCAACGAGCAGGTCGGCCCGATCGTCACCCGCGGTGTGCTGATCGATGTGCTGTCCATGAAGATGGAGAAGAAGGCTGCGGGTGACCTGCAGACCATCGCTGGCAAGACCATGTTGTCCAAGTCCTATCGCATCACCATCGAGGACATCGAGGAGTGCATGCGCCGCCGGGGCGTGAAGCGTCTCGAGCCGGGCGACGCGGTGGTCATCCGTACCGGCTGGCATCAGCTGGCCGAGGCCGCCCTCGACGCTGGCATCAAGACCAAGGAAGGGGCGGATCTGGCCGCCCAGTACCTCGGCACCGAGCCGGGCATCTACGTCCGTGAGGCCAAGTGGCTGGCCGATCACCGCCCGGCCCTGGTGGCGTCGGACTCCTGGGCGCTGGAGGTGCTGGGCAATCCCATCAACGCCGTCGGCGGGCTGGCCTTCCCGGTGCACAACGAGCTCATCACCCACTACGGCATCCGCATCGGGGAGGGCGTCATCTCCGACGGTCTGGTGGCCCATGGCGTGGGCGAGTTCTGCTATTGCTACATGCCCAACCACGCGTACGGGTCCACGGCCGGTTGCACCGCGCCGTTCGCTCTGATCAAGGCCTGAGCGAGGCCCCGAAAGCCTCCAGCTGAGGTCATCTTGCGGTGGTGGCGGGACCCCTGCTGGCGAATCTAGCCAGTAGCCGGCAGAGGTCCGCCACCATACCACGGGGCATGTTCCCCCCCGCCACGGAGACCGTACCTGGCCGTACCCAACCGCAGGGTATGGAGCGGCGGGCTCAATGCGGCGGTTCGGTTCCGGGGCCGATCAAGCGGCCGGCGCGGGACGCCATGAGCGTGGGTTAGGGTTCCCGGCACGGCCACGAGTTCGGGAGCTTGATTGTGGAATTCGGTTTCAGTGCACCATTCCGGGGGCCGCTGGCCACCCCGGGCGCGATCCGCACCATCGCCGAGGCGGCGGAGCGCTTGGGTTACGGTGTGCTGTCGGTGTCGGACCACTTGCTGGTACCTCGGCGGGTGAGCCCCCACTACCCCTACAGCGACAGCGGGGAGTTCGCCTGGAGCGCCGACGGCAGCACCGACTGCATGGAGCAGTTCACGTTGCTGTCGTGGCTGGCGGCGGTCACTGAACGGGTCCGGCTGTTGACCTCGGTGATCGTGGTTCCCCACCGCAACCCGGTGTTCATGGCCAAATCGTTGGCCACCACCGACGTGTTGTCGGAGGGCCGGGTCATCGTGGGCATCGGCGCCGGCTGGATGCGCGAGGAGTTCGAGGGCCTCAACCTGCCCGACTTCAACGCCAGGGGCCGGGTGACGGACGAATACGTCACCATCATGAAGAAGCTGTGGACCCATCACTGGGCCAGCCATGACGGTGAGTTTTTCCGTTTCGCCGACATAGCGGCGGACCCCAAGCCCCTCCAGCAACCCCATCCGCCGATATGGGTGGGAGGCGAGAGCATGGCCGCGTTGCGCCGCACGGTGGCGTTGGCGGACGGTTGGTATCCTTTCGGCACCAACCCCAAGTTCCGCATGGACCGCGTCGACGCCTTCGTCGCCCGGCGGGACAAGCTGTTCGAGTTGGCCGAGGCGGCCGGACGGGACCCTGCCACGATCACGCTGACCTACAACTGCGCTTTCCACAGCGAAACCCAGCGGGAGCGCATCGATGGCGGCCGGTTGGCATTCACCGGTAGCGCCGAGCAGCGGGCGCAGGACATCAGGGAGTTCGCCGCCGCCGGCGTGAGCACCCTCATGGTGAATGTCACCGCCACTGAGTTGCCGGCCATGTTGGATCGCATGGAGGCCTTTGCCGCCGACGTCATGCCGCTGTTGGCGGGCTGAGCCACCGTCGCCGGGGTCCCACCCTCACCGCCCGCCCGGGTCCGAACCACCGCCACCCCCGCCTACAGTACCGTACGGTATGTTCGGCGAATCGACGTCGATTCGGCCCGACCGGGCTCAGCCAGCTTCAGCCATACCGTTCGGGATGGTCGCGAAGCTCGGCCAGGAAATCCGCCACCATGGCGTGATGGTCAAAGGCGGGCAACCAGCCCCATTCGGCGCGGGCGCAGGAGTCATCGACGGGGTGTTCCTCGGCGAACAGGCGGGCCACCATCGGATCGGGATCGAAGTCGATACGGGCGTCGGGCAGCGCGGCGCGGACCGCCTCGGCCAACTGCCCGGCGTTCGGGACCGGCTGAATGCCTCCCAGGTTGTAGTTGACGGTGCGGATGTTTTCCCGGGGGGCGTCGGCCAACTCCACCATGGCCCGGCCGGCCTCCTTGAAATACACGATCGGGAACACCACCTCGGGGCCCACCCACACCGTGAACGGCTCACCCCGGGCCGGCCGCTCGATGACCCAACTGGTGAACTGCGCCAGGCTTTTGGTGGTGACCCCGGGCCCGACGATGGAGGGGTAGCGGATGCCCCGGAAGTCCATCCCGTAAGCCTTGCGGTAATAGCGACCCAGCAGCTCACCGAAGACCTTGGTGACGCCGTAGATGAGATCCGGCCGCTGCAGGGTGTGGTCTGTCACGGGACCCTTGGGCTGCTCGGCGCCGCCGTACACCCCCAGGCTGCTGGCGAAGAGGAACTGCTCGACGTCGTTCAGGCGGGCCGCTTCGAGCAGGGCGTGGGTGCCGTAGGCGTTGGCCCGGATGGCAGCCTGGGGGTCGCCTTCCGCCGGGCCGGACAGGATGGCCCCGAAGTGGTGGATGGCCCGGGGTTTCACCTGCTGCACCAACTCGTGGATGGAGGCCTCATCGGCGAGGTCCAACGGATGCAGCGTGATGCGGTCGGTGACGCCGTGCAGCCGTTGAAGGGCGCCGCTGCGATACGCCACGTGCACCGGCTCGTCCCGCTCCACGAGCAACCGCACCACCTCGGCCCCGATGAAGCCGGCACCACCGATCACCAACACGGCCACGCCGTTACCTCCAAGTCCGAGCAACAAATCCGACCAACAAATCCGAGCAACAACGCGGCCAGCATCGCACATCGGCGCCCCACCCACCGCCCGCCGCCCGCCCGCCCTCTTGCCTGCTGCGGTGGTGGTGGCGGCGCGTGGGGTGGTGGCGGCGGCGTACGGTGTGGGGAGAGGCGCCGCCATCTTGCAGGGGTGCCACGGGAGCACGGGGTGAGCGATGCACGATCTGGTGCTGCGGGGCGGGACCGTGGTGGACGGCAGCGGCGGGGTGCCGTTCGTGGCCGATGTGGCGATCGACGGGGATCGGATCACCGAGGTCAACCGAGCCGTGGGCGTGGCTGCCACCGGCCGGGACGAGATCGACGCCGCCGGGATGGTGGTGACCCCGGGGTTCATCGATACCCACTCGCACCTCGACGGCAACGTCACCTGGGAGCAGCGGTTGGCGCCGAGCTCGGGTCATGGGGTGACCACCACCATCATGGGCAACTGCGGGGTGGGCTTCGCACCGTGCCGGCCCGCGGATCGGGCCTTCACGGTGGCCCTTATGGAAGGCATCGAGGACATACCAGCCAGTGTGCTGGATCAGGGTTTGCCCTGGGCCTGGGAAAGCTATCCGGCCTATCGGGACTTTCTCGCCGGCCGCCGCTTCGATATGAACATCACGGGGTTGGTGCCGCATTCGTCGCTGCGGTTGTTCGTGATGGGGGAGCGGGCCGGCAACGGTGAGCCGGCCAACGCCACCGAGCGGGCCATGATGACCGACCTGGTGGCGGAGGCCGTCCGTGGGGGAGCGGCCGGGGTCGGCTCCACCCGGCTGCTGGCCCAGGCGACCCTGGCGGGGGTGCCGGCCCCGTCGCGCTGGGCGGATGAGGCCGAGTTGGCCGCCATCGCCGATGGTATGGCCCAAGCCGGGCGCGGCGTGTTCCAGGTGGCGCCGGAGTTCAACCGCTTCCCGCTGGCGGCGCAGGAGTTGGCCATGCTCATACGGGTGGGTCGCTCCAGCGGCGTGCCCATCGTGTACTCACTGAAGCAATCCAACAATCATCCAGAGGGCTGGCAGCAGCTGTTGGAGCTGACCGCGGCGGCCCGTGACGAGGGCGTCGATGTCCGTCCGCAGGTGCTGGCCCGCCCCACCGGTGGAATCATCACCTGGGAGTGCAGCTTCCACCGCTTCGTGCGCAGCCCCACGTACCGGACGGTATCGCACCTGCCACTTGCCGAGCGGGTGGTGGCGCTGGCCCGACCCGAGGTGCGCGGCGCCATCCTGGCCGAGACCATCGAGTTGGAAGCGACCAAACCCAGCCGTATGTCCCAGCTGCCGGCGTTGCAGTTTCCGTTGGGCGATCCGCCGGATTACGAGCCGGGCCCGGAGAACTCGGTGGCGGTGCTGGCCGAGGAGCAGGGCTGCCATACCGCCGAGTTGACCTACGACCTGCTCATGGCCGACGGGGGCCACGGTGCCATCCTGCAGGCCAGCGGCAACTACAGCGATGGTGATCTGGAGGCGGCCCGGACCATGGCCTGTTTCGACGGGGCGGTGTGGGGGCTGGGTGACGCCGGCGCCCACAGCACCATCATCTGTGATGCCAGCGCCCCCACCTCGATGCTGACCCACTGGACCCGGGACCGTTGGCGGGGCCCGAAAATGGACCTGCCGTTCGTGGTGCGCCGCCTCACCGCCGAACCCGCCGAGCTGTTCGGCTTGGAGGCCCGGGGCCGGGTGGCGGCGGGTTGGCAGGCGGACCTCAACGTCATCGACCACGATCGGCTGACCCTGCGTCGCCCCCGGATGGTGTACGACCTGCCCGGTGGCGGCAAGCGCCTGGTTCAAGATGCCGAGGGGTACGTCGCCACCATCGTGAACGGTACGGTGGTGGCACGTCATGATCAACCGACTGGCGCGTGCTCGGGCCAGCTGGTTTGACCTTCGCCGTTACCCCGTAACAGCCGGGCGGGTTGGAGCTCAGCATCCCTATTGTCGGCGGCTGCGTTCAGCTGAACGGTCCACCGCAGCGAGTTCAGTCTCCAGTCGTAGGTGTCGGACTGTAGGTGAACTGCAGGCGGGCGAACGCCTCGCGGGTCATGCCATCCGGAATGGTCTGGGCAACGCTGCCGCAAAGCTCGCAGATGTAGTGCGCAGTGGAGAGCGACACGAGGGAGTGGCGGCCGCTTTCGGCGCAACCTGTACCGTCGAGCACCGCGAACGATCGTGCCGGCTGCGGGTCGGCTACGGCCCAGCTGCCGTCTTGCCAGCGCCAGACCTCATCGCCACGAACGGTCCAAACGTACGGTGGAAGGTCCACGCCGTCCGGAATCGGCAACAGGTGATCCCATGGCTCGTGGGGCCAATCACCCGTTTGCCGGTAACCAGCCAGAGCGGACCGCCACCGAGACCACCGGGGGTCATCGTCCCAGGCGTCGAGCATCTGCAGGCCGAACATGGACTCGGCAGTGGGCTCGCTCCCGGCAAGGAACCCGGCGATCCAGGCTCGGACCGTGTCGGTGGCCTCGGGACCTCGGACAGGGAGAAGCAGAGCACCAGCCCGGTCTCGCGGTTGACGGCGTCCATTCGACCCTGATGGGTGTGGGCATTGCCGCTTATGAGCCACACGTCGTCGCTACCTGAAAGACGTATCCGCAGCGAATCCTCGTACTTCCAGCCCTGGCCGCTCATGACCCCGCCGAGGTGTCCAAAAAAAGTATGGACGATTGAACGGCCGATCGCGCTTTGGTCAATCGGACAGTCGTGCGATGGACGCGGTGCGAACGGCCTGATCCTCAGCCTCGCTGGCGGCAAGGGCGTTGATCCGTGCCCGAGTGAGTGGATCAGTGAGGTCCGACTCGGCGGCGCCGATCTGGCGGGTCGCGGCCTCGCAGTCCCACAGACACTCGCTGGCGAACGTCGTCAAGAATCTGGATCCACGCGGGACATGGCGTGTGCCGCCCGGCGTCTGGCGTAGGAGTACGAGACGTCTGTGAAAATCTGCCGTAGTTCAGGAAATGGCCCGTGTTCGGGGTGGCGGCCCAGGGTGTCGACCAGGCCGCAGAGGTCGTACATCCACTCGAGGTCCCAGGCGCGGCGGAGTGCAGCCCGGATCGCCGGGACGTCTTGGCTCTCGCCGTGCATCGCCATCAGTTGCGCCGCGATACGTGCTCGACCGTCGTCGCTCATGACCCAATCTCGAGCCAGCCGGCGCCGCGACCGCGCTGAAGCATCCCGAGGGCGGTAGATGGTGGGGCAAGCTCCACGTCGCTCATGGCGTTTGGGGCGACCTCTCGGTGCCTGACGGTGGCGAGCTGGACGAACCCGGGCCGCGCCAGATGCCCATTGGAGTGTTCAGCTGAACGGTTGCATCAACCTGCCGGTTCACGTTATCTCCACTACCCGGGTCCAAGTTGGAGGAGGTGCGGGTGCCACTGGTGAGGGGAGGAGGGCCACGACCACACGGGCGGCGGGTCGCTGCTGGGGCCAGGGGGTATGGCCAGGCGCGGAGCATTCGGTCGCCCGCCTTTCGGAACACCGGTCAGCTTGACACTGCCGACCTCGAGTGCCCGGGCGCCCCGGATGGGGTACCATCTGTGACGCCAGCGTCCCCACGTCGACGCTGACCCACTGGGTGCGGGATCGTTCACGCGGCCCCAAACTGGACCTTTCTTTCGTGGTCGGGCTGGAAGGGAGGGGCCGGGTGCAAGCGGGTTGGCGGGCCGATCTTGACGTGATCGACCGTCAACGGCTGGCCTTGCGTCGCCCGCGCATGGTGCATAACCTGCCCGCTGGCGGCCGGCGTCTGATACAAGATGCCGCAGGGTATGTCGCCACCAGCGTGAACGGTACGGTGGTGGTGCGCGACGACCAGTTGACCGGTCCGTTCCCCGGCCGCTTGGTGTGACGCTCGATCACATCCCCGCCGGGCTATCGCGGCGCCGGGCCCGCCGACACCGCCCGGCCGGCTGAGCCCGTACTTGCCATCTCCGTCTCCCCGCCAGGGCCTGGGAGATTGTCCTCGATGTGGGCTCGTGGGCGTCGAAAGCCAACAGCTCCAAATATATTGACCAGGTGAGTGAGGGGACACTAGCCATGGACCCGAACGTGGTGGTGGTAGTGCCGGCGCGCCCGGGGCCGTTGGTTGCGCTGAGCGAACTACAACGCGGCCGAGACGAGATCGACGTTGCGCTTGACGTGTTGTTCGGCGAACCGGACGATCGTGGTCCGGGCCCGGTGGACGCCTTGTTGTTCGTGGGCGGCGCCGCGGGCGTGGCCGCTGGCCAGGTGGGGTCGCTCCCGGTCCTGGTCAGCGTGGGCGGAGCGGCCGCGATGGCACTGGGCGCGATATTGCCGCTGCGATCGTTGTGGCGGCGGGTGGAGTCCGCTCGAAGGTCGCGTCGGCTACAGGTGCGCCTCGGCGATGGGGTGCTGCTGCGGACCGATCATGCGCACCTCAAAGCGCTGGTGATGGCCCATGAACAGTTGTCGGACCTGGCCCGCCACTTGGCGTCCGAGCCGAAGGCGCGCGTTGCGGCGGTGGCCCACAGCGCGCTTCGGGAGGTGGCCTCGCTGCTCGACGGCCGGTTGCCCCAGACCCAAGCCGAACTGGACTACGTCTCCGCCCGTACCAGCGCGCTGGTGGAGTTATGCCATGTGGTGGGCGCTCCGGGAGTTTCTGATGGTGAGGCGGACCGCCGTCACGCCGTGGTTGAAGCCCGCCGGGAGGTGGAAGAGGTCAGCGGCCGATCATCGCTGACGGACGCCGCGGACCTGGCCCGCCAGTTGGGTTACACCGATGACCGCTGAGCGGACCCCCGCCAGCGTTCCCGATGAGACCGGCGCGGGGTCAGATCAGCCGGACCCGACGGAGGATCGCGTCCAAGGGGGCTCGGTCGGGCCCGCCCTGCCCGCGACCATCGGGCCGATCGCCAGGATCTTGACCCTTCCCCTGGTGCCGTTCGTGTTGGCGTGGGACAGCGGGCGGGCGCTGGTGACCCGCACCCTTCCCGCCGCGCTCCGAGCAGCGCGGCGTCTGCTGTCGGCATTGCGGTCCGTGGTGTTGGTCCCCATCCGGACCGTGCAACGCGCCGTGCGCTGGTTGGCAACGGCACTGCGCCGGTTGGTCGTGGGCCCTTGGCGTGTGGTCCTGCGGGTCCTGCGCAACGTGGTGCGGGCGCTGTTGTCCTCCCTGCGCCGGATCGGAAGGACGGTGCTCGACGCGATGGGGCCGGTTCGGGCCGCGGTGGGGGCGGTCGGGCGTCACATCGCCCGGTTGCTCGCAGCCGTCTGGCGTGCGGTGACCCGGCCGGTCCTGGCCCTGCTGCGGCGTTTCGCGCTGCTGGCACGGTCGTTGGGTCGGCTCGTGGGCCGGACGGTGCGCCAGTTGGCACGGGCGGCTGTCGCACTGGGAAGGCGGGTTGGGGTGGCACTACGGGCGGCCGTACGAGCGATGCTGGTCTCGGTCCGCCAGTTCATCCGGGCCGCCTGGGCCATACTGCGACGTATGCTGGTGGCGGTGCGTGTCGTTGTGCGCGCCGGGCTGGTTGCCATCGGCGGATTTTGGCGGCGGCTGTCGGTCACGGTGCGGGCCGCGGTTCGGACCGCGGTGGTGGCCGTGCGGGCTGCGTTGCGGCGGGCGCTGGTGCCGCTGCGACGATTGTTCGGCGTGGCGTTGCGTCTGGCGCGGCGTTTCCTCGGTTCGCTGCGGATGTTGACACGAGCCGTGGTTCGGGCCCTCAGCGCGCTGCGCCGGGTGCTGCGTGGGTTCTGGCAGGCCGCAGCGCGGGCATGGCGGGCCCTGGCCGGTGCGGTGGGTCGGTTGGTGGGTCCCGTGGTGGCCACCGTTCGGCGGGTGAGCTTGGCGGTGGCGCGAGGGCTGCGTTTTGTCCTCCGGCTGCTCCACGGGGTTACGCGGCAACTGGTGACATCGGTACGTCGGATCGTTGCCGTGGCCAGCTCGATGATACGCCGGGCATACCATGTGGTAGGTACGTTGGGTCGCCGGGCGGTGGCGATGGCCCGTGCCGTGTGGGCTCCGATGATCCACGCGGCACGCCGGCTCACCAGAGCTGTGGTCCTTGCCGCGGGCGCTCTCAGGCGGGCAGCGCGAGGTACATGGGCGCTGCTGTCCCGGTTGATGACCACCGCCCGGCGATTCATATCCTCAGTGGGTCGCGTCCTGGCCAGACCAGTTGGTATGTCGCGGCGGGCGGCCCGTGCGCTTTGGGGCATGGTCGGGGGATGGCTGCGCGCCAGTGCCCGCCCGGCGCGGTTGGCTCGGCGTCGTGTGACCGGCGTTGTTCGAGTCCAAGCGAGAACCGCGTCCCGGCTGCGGCTGATGGCGCGCCAACAGTTAGCCGGCATGCGCTCGACGGTGAGGGCCATCCGGGCCCAGACCCGCGTTGCGCTTGGCCGGCCGGCCCGCTCCGCCAGCCCGCAGGACAGGAACGACCGCAACGTCTGATGGAACGTCGGTCTCCGGAGGGGGTTTGAACCGCCAGAGCGCGCCCGGGTCAGGTGCCGATCTTGTAGAGGGTGGCGGCATTGTCGTGAAGGATCTTGCGTTGCACGTCCGGCGGGAGGGTGGCCAGCTTCTCCTTGGTGCGGGTGCCGCTATCGGGGTACAGGCAGGTGGGGTGGGGGAAATCGGTTTCCCACATCACCCGGTCCGCGCCGAGGTAGTCAATGGCGGGGGCCAGCATGGCGGACTCGAACCAGAACGTGGAGTAAATCTGGCGTTTGAAGTATTCCGACGGCTTGAGGGGGAGCTTCTTGAGGAACTCGGGGGCGGTCTCGCCTGCTTGATAGTCGAGCGATTCCAAGAAGAACGGGATCCAGCCCACGCCGGACTCAACGGAGACCACCCGCAGGCCGGGGTGACGCTCGAAGATGTCGGTGAACAGCAGGTTCGCCATCCAACGGGCGTTGCCCAGGAACAAGCTGGTGCCGCCGATGGTGATCTTGAGCTCACCGGGCCACGTGGGGTACGGCACCCGGCCGAACCAGTCCAGGTCGCCCTGGCTGGCACCGATGTGGAAGTTGATGGGCAGGTCCAACCCCTCGGCGGTTTCCCAGACCGGCTTCCACTGCGGCTGCGCGTAATCGGGAAGACCAGAGTCGTGCGGGTTGGAACAGGTGACAATGCCTCGCAGGCCCAGATCCTTAGCGCGGTGCATCTCCGCCGCGGTGGCGGTGGGGTTCCACCACGGCACCATGGCCATGGGCAGCAATCGGTTGCCTGAGGAGGCCTGGATCTCCGCCATGTAGTCGTTGTAGATCTCCACGCAGGCCACCCGCAGACCTTCGTCGCTGACCTTCATGAAGTTCTGGCTGCCGAAACCGGCCACGTTGGGATAGATGGTGGCCGCGTGGATCCCCAGCGAATCCATCATCTTCAAGCGGGCGTCCACGTCCAGACAGGCCTGGTGGACCTCGGCGTTGGTGTAGCCCAGAAAGTCCAGACCGTAGATCTTGGCCCCGTCGGGGGCGATGGCGCTGGTGGCGTGGGCCGGCCCGATAACGGTGTCGCCGTCCACCACCCAGCGACGTTTGCCGCCGATGACCTTCACCTGGGGCACGAGGTCCCGGTACGCCGCAGGGGCCCGGGAGGTCCACAGATCCTCCGGTTCGGACCAGTGGGTGTCACTGTCGATCACCTGCAACTCGTCGTACAGCGATTGTGCCATCTCAGATCCCCCTATCGGTTCGATCTGACCACGCTAATTCCGCCCGGGCTGCCCTCGCAGGCTGAACGAGCCGGGATGGCGATGGCGATGGCGATGGCGATGGCCGGGCATGCGCCGACGGCACAGCAGCGGTCAGGTAGGTTGCGCCCATGAACGGTGGGGCTGAGGCCAGAGTTGGCCCTTGGTCCCCGGGGCTGCGGTGTTGGGTGGCGCTGGCAGGGATGTTCACCCTGCTGTTGCGGGTACCGTTTCTTACGACCCCGTTGGGTGTGGACGAGGGCGGGTACGCCACCATCGTGTCGCAGTGGGCTGCGGGGGCGCGGCTCTACCACGACGTGTGGGTGGACCGGCCGCAGGGCCCGATGGTGTTCTATCGGCTGGTCTTCGCTGTGCTCGGTCCCCACGCCTGGGCGGTGCGGGCCGTGATCGCGTTGTGGGCCGCCATTGGGGTGGTGGCGGTGGCCGACGTGGCCCGGGCCCTGCGTGGCTCCCGGGCCGCGGCGCTCGCCGCCATGGTGTTCGCGGTGTTGTCCGCCACCCCGAGAGCGGAGGGGTTCGCCGCCAACGGTGAGCTCTTGGCCGTGGTGCCCTCTGTGGGCTGTGTGGCGTTGCTGTTGCGGGCCAGCCCACTGCTGCCCGGCGGGCGGCGCCGCGCCATACCGATCAGTTCGCCATGGTTGCTGCTGGCGGCGGGGATCAGTGGGGCGACGGCGGTGCTCATGAAGCAATCGGGCTTCGATGGAGCGGTGGCGGTGGTGACCTTGCTGGTGGTCGCTGGTGTGCGGCGCTGGGGTCGCGGTGCGGACGTTGTCCGGGCACTGGGCTTGCTGGCGGCGGGGGCGGCTGTCGTGGTGTTGCCTACAGTACTGCATGGTATGTCCCTGGGTTTGGGGGACTGGTGGTTCGCGGTGGTGGGCCAACGCAGCGGCAGCGAGAGTCTCTGGAGCGGGGACCTGGGGCTCCGGGCGGAACGCTTCGGGCGCTTCGCCACCATCCTGGGACCGGTGTTGGTTGCCGTGGTGGTGGTCCTCGCCGCCGGACCCGCCGCTCGCTTGGGGACCGGGCTGGTTCACTGGACGCGGCGGTCGGGGCGCGGTTCGGCGGCGCGGAACTCGGCGACGCGGAACTCGGCGGCCCCGGTGAACCAGACGGCACCGGCCGTCGCGGCGGCTGGGGATCGCGTGCTCATCGCCGCGTGGGCTGTGGCATCGCTGGCCGGTTTCGCGTTCGGTGGGCTGTTTCACCCCCATTACGTCATCGGCCTGGCAGCAGTGATGGCGGTGTTGGCCGGGTGCTCGCTGGATGCGGCGTGGACCCGAGCGGTGCCGGTGGCGGCAACGGCGGGTGCGGTGGCGGTGACGCTGTGTCTCGTCTCGGCGTGGCCGTCCATGACCGCACGCGACCCTGATGTGCGCTCGTTGCGTTCCACTGCGGATGTCCGGGTGGTTAGCGTCGATGAGGTGGCGGCCTACATCCGAGCCCACACCACTGAAACGGACAGCATCTACGCCATGTACGCCAACGCTGGGCTGTACTTCGCGGCTGAGCGCAGACCGGCCAGCCCGTACCTTTGGTGGCTGACCGTGGCCCAGGTTCCCGCCGCCGTTGAGGACCTGGCCCGCGTGTTCAACGGTCCCGACGCGCCCCGTTACGTTGCCCGATACGGCGAAGCGGACGCCATGCCGGGGTCCGAAGCCATTGTTGCGGCCTTCGAGCGCCGTTACCGGTTGGAGACCGTGGTGGCCGGTGTCCCGCTCTACCGTCTGATGGAGGATGGCGCGTCGTCCGGCGCATCCTCGAGCCAATAGCGGCTGTGGTGTACTGACAGCCGACGTGGGCCTGCTCCAACGGCGTCCGCCACCAGTTGTAGGAGCGGCCCGAGGAGCGGCAGCCGCACGATCCAACTGCCGACGGCCCAGGCAAGGTTGACGTGTTCGAGGCTGCGACCCACCGCGGCGAGACCGGTCGCTGGTTCCACACCATCGGCCCGATAGGTGATCCGCATCAACTCCTCGGGGGACCCCTCAGCGGCAGCGATGACCAGTCCCTGCGCACGGCGTTGGCTGAGGAACCGCCCGACATCACGGCACGGCTCACACGTCGTGCCCACAAACACGGTCGCGATGGCGCGGGTGTCCGTGTACGGGCGCCAGCGGGGCAACCACAGGCGCACCCCGGCCCGGTAGCGAGTCCAATCCTGGTCATAACGCTGGGACAATTCACCGCCCTCACTCCAAGCCGCCACGCCAATGGAGAATACGGCTCCCATGACCGCCGCCGCGACCACGGCCATGCTGTCAACGAGTACGCCCCATCCGGCCAGGATGAAGGTCCCGCCGACCTGCATCGGGTTGGCCACGTAGGCGTACGGCCCGGTGATCACCAGTCGACGTGGTGGATCGAGCGGCAATGGGGTGCCATGTCCCGACACGGCGAACTCGCGAACTGCTTGTATCGCCATGGCACCGGCCGGGGCGGCGATGACCGCAGCAACCACGAACTGCCAACGCGGCCGCGCCGTGAGCGCCGCCCAGTCCTCACCGGTGATGGTGAAGATCAGCGTGGGCAACACGAACAGCAGGAGCCCGCCAAACGCCACAAGTTGTAGCGATGCCCGGCCCCGAACGTGGGTGTCCTGCGCGGTCCAGCGGCCCAGCGTCAGCCCGGGTACGAGGCAGGTGGCGACAAAGCACAACTCACCGATGAGCCACGTCGATTGGAGTGTTACCACCGGAGCGGCCAGCGGCATCAGCACGAGATCCGCGGCGAACAGGGCGACGCCGATGAGCATCAACCGGTCGGAGGAAGCAAGGAGCGGGACCGCGCCCCACAGCAGGGCCCATCCGATCCACAGATCAACGGGGATGTCGGCCACCACGGCGGTGTTTGTGGTGAACGTCCACCACCGGACACGTTGGGCGAGGATGTTCAGTGCCAGTAGGGCCACCAAGTTCCAGACCACGGCGACCACCGCTGCTGCACTGCGCCGGCGGTCAGGCCGTCGGTGCAGCACGAGCGCCATTGCCAACGTGATGGGCAGGTACAGCGCGGCGGCCCGAACGATGAGCTCCGATGTCGGGGACCTCACGGCAACTGCGCCACGACGACCTGTTCGAGCAGGTAGTCCGCCGCCTCGCCCATCCCGAAGCGCTGGAGTGGCGCGAAATACAGCGTTGGCGACAGCAGCCGCCGATACTCGAGGCGCCAGGTGACCCTGGTGCGGTGCTCATCGATGGGTTCCCAGGTCACCACCGCTCGGTCGAGGTCCGCCCAGCGAGCGAGCATGGTGGTGTCTTCTTCAACGGAGAACACCAGGCGGTCCTCGGTGGACTCGGCCACGATGAGCCGCATGTGCGAGTGATGATCCACGCTGCGTTCATCGGTCAGCCCGAACAGCCGCAACGGGTGGTCGTCATGGGTTCCCCCGTTGAAGATGATGCGCCGCTCGTCGCCGGGAGCAGTGCCCGACCCCGTCGCTGACACCGGTCGGTTGAACCCGATGGTCGGGAACGTGGGCAGTGCTCCGTGGAATCTGGGGGTGGTCCCGAGCGCGGCGATCACTTCTGTGGCGCTGGCGTTGAGCACAACGGAGGACTCCACCGCGTCGCGGGCCTCGAACGGCGAGCCGACCACACCTTCGAGGCTGAAGAGCATCAGCGGCAGGCGATAGGCGACGTTGAGCACCGCAACCAACACGATGAAAGAGACCAGGCGGATCTGCGCTGTTGAGAACCGGCGCAGCTTCTTCTCGGGAGGTTGCATCATCACCCTCGCCAGCGTATACTATACGAGTGAATGCTCGCAAGGTAAATGTTAGCGACGAGTCTGGTATCGCCGAGGATGGGTTGACGATCGATGAGTTGGCGCAACGGGCTGGGCTGGTGGTGTCCACCGTTCGGCTGTACCAGAACAAGGGTCTGATCCCGCCGCCCACCAAGCGGGGTCGGGTCGGGTACTACGACGAAGCCCACCTCGAGCGGCTTGCGGCTATCGCCCAGCTCCAAGCCCGCGGCTTCTCACTCGCGGGCATCAAAGAACTGTTCGACGGCATGGAGACCGGGGACAGCCTCCGGTCGGTGCTGGGCCTGGGCCGTCAGGCATCGATCTGGTCCGCCGAGATACCGCAGCGGATGTCGTTGGCCGAACTCGTGGGTCACCTTCCCACGGTGGAGTTCACGCCGGCGGTCGTGCAGCGGGTGATTGCGCTCGGCCTGGTGGAGTTCGCACCGGATGGGACCGCGGTGATCGTGCACAGTCCGTCGTTCCTGGGGATCGGCAGTGAGCTGGCGGCGTTGGGCGTGCCGGCGGATGAGATCCTCGATGAATACGAGCACCTGCGGACCCAGACCGACGAGATCGCTCGCCGATTCACGGAGCTGTTCCGCCGCCACATGTGGAAACCGTTCGTCAAACGGGGCATGCCGGCCGCTCAGATCCCACCCCTGCTGCAAACGCTCGAGACGCTGGCGCCGTTGGCGGGGGACGTGACGGCCATGTCGCTTCGGCACTCGCTGCAGGCCGCAGCTGAAGCGTTCGTGCGCAGCGAGGCCCGCCGGCTCGGTGTCAATATCGCTCCACCCGGCAGCTCCCAAACCGACCCCACGAAACGTTCCTGAGCCGCATCGTTCTTCGGGTTGGGATCGGGCCTCCTCGGCAGGTGCTCAGGGTGCGGAGGTGGGCCATTCACCGCCGAAGACGAACAATGACGCATACAACGTCAGCCCGGGACCGAAGGCCAACGCCACCACGTGATCTCCCGGGGCCAGCGACTGTGTGCTCAGCATCCGCTCAAGTACCAGCAGGACGGTGGCGGAGGAACAGTTTCCGTGCTGACGCAGGGTCTCTACAGAAGCGCTCATGTGACTGTCTTGGAGGCCCAAGGCGTCCTGGCATACGTCCAGGATCTTCGGGCCGCCGGGGTGCACAGCCCAGCCGGCCACGTCGGGGATCGCCAAGCCGTGCCGGGCCAGCAACTCCTCCACCACCGGGCGGACGTGGCGGGCCAGGATGGCAGGCACGCGTGCGGACAACGTCATGCGGAACCCGTGGTCGGTGATCCGCCAGGTCATGGCGTCCTGATGTGAGGAGTCGGTGCGCGCCGAGGTGTCGAGGAGCCGCAGACCGCCGGTGCCCGGGCGCACCACCGAGGCCACAACGGCGTCGCTGAACAAGGCGTGGGCCACGAGTTGCTCCAGGCTTCGGCAGGCCGGCTGCGCGTGCAAGCTGGACAACTCCGCCGAAAGCATGATCGCCGTCATGCCCCGGGCCACCACGGCATCAGACACCGTTGCCAGCGCCGGAAGTGATGCGTAACAGCCCATGTGACCGATGCACAGCCGTTGCACGTCACTGGACATCCCGGCGTCATCGGCCAGGATCAGATCGAGACCAGGGGTGGAGTACCCCGTGCAGGACACCACCACCAGCAGATCGATGTCCTGTGGGGTCAGCTTCGCCAACGCCAACGCTCCGGTGATCGCCTGGAGGCCCAGCGGGCGACATTCTGCTTGGTATCGCTCCATCCGCTCGCCGGTGGACCACTCACTTACATCCTCCGTCCGGGGATCGATAACCGCGTGACGCTGGTCGATTCCCGCCGAGTTCCAGATCTTCGCCGCCCCGGGGATGCAGCGATATCGAGCACTGAAGTGTTCGTCCCAGATGGCCCGTTGGTCGATGGTCCACGGCAGGGTCGCCGCCGAAATGGCAACGACATCGGCGTTAGGCGCGTTCGCCGTGTTCACCATCTCGGCTCCGTGCTGTCGAGGTCCGGGTCAAGGCCGAGCTGCACCGAGCCGAGCCAGTCCGCGCACACATCGCTGGTGGCGGGATGCAACGCGCCGCAGCGAGCGTCACGAAAGAGGCGCTCAAGCGGGTGGCCGCGCCGGGTTGCCGAGGCGCCACAGGCCTCAACCATGGAACTGGCCACCAACATGGCGGTGTCTCCGGCGATCAGCTTGGCGCGGTGCACCCAGCGATTGGTCTCGAGGGTGCCCGGCTCGGTATCAACGCGTCGTGCAGCCTCGTCCACGACGAGCCACGCCGCGGCAATGGCGGTATCGGCGCGACCGAGGCGGGCGCGTACGGCGGGAAGTCTTGACAACGAGCGACTGGTGAGATCTTCGGCGGCGGCGCGCAGCGACGCGTCGGCCACCCCGACGTAGATCGCGGCGTAGGAGGAGACCAGCCAGTGGGGCATGGCCCGGGCGACCAACAGCGCGAGACCCTCGACGCCGCCCAGCAGCGCATCGGCCTCCACCTCCACGTCGAGCAACAGATCGTGGCTGGCCGTGGCTCGCATGCCCAGCCCATCCCAGGTTGGTTCGACCACGATCCCGGGACCGCGCGGCACCAGGAACTGACTGAAACGATCGCCCTCGGCCGACCGGGCCACCACCAGGTACACATCGGCGTGCCCGGCCCCGGTGCAGAAGGACTTCCGCCCGCGAATGCGCCAGTTCCCATTGGGCTGGAGGGAATACGTTGTGGACATCTCCGAAAAGCGGGACCCTGCGGCGCGTTCACTCATGGCGACTTGGAACAAGGACCCTTCCGCGGCCGAGCGTAACGCCGCGTCACGCATGGCGAAGAACGCATCATCAGCGCCCAGTGCGCGGGCCAGGTCCTCGGGCACGCCGGCCAATGCTCCAGTGACGGAGGCATGCATGTTGAACGCAAGCGCGGTGGCGCCACTGGCTGCGGCCAGCTCACGAGCGACGGCGGCGTACGTACGGAATGAGGCTCCCATACCCGTGAGCGGCTCAGGGACCAACAGCCCCAGCAGGCCGGCGTGGCGCAGATCAGCGATGTCCTGCACGGGGAACTGGCCACTGCGATCGTGTTCCTCGGCCCGCAACGCAATCCTTGCTGACACTTCACGAGTCAACTCCATTGGATCAATCAACTACGAACCTTCGATCCGGTACCTTGAAACACCATCTTGACCGATCCGGTGGAAACCATGGTCACGTCCTCGCGTCGTTTGAGCAGCCAGGCCATGACGTTCGGAACCGACGGCCGCAGCCCTTGCACCCGTAGGTCGATGCCGACGGCGGCACAAAGACCCTGCAGGCGCTGCGGGTTGACGAACAATGCGGGATCGTGCACGCCGCAGGGCACCACGCCGATCCGCTCGCCCACCGCCACCATCCAGAACGCGCACCGGCGGCTGTCGGCCAGGGTGTCACATACCAACACCCCGCCCAGCCGGAGCACCCGTCCGATCTCCGCCACCGTGCCGGGCAGATCGGTGACATGCTCCAGCATCTCTCCGGCCACCACCACATCGAACGACGCCGCGGGAAAGGGCAGATGGACCACGTCGCCCAGGACCGCGGTTATGCCGTGTTCACGGGACAGCCGGGTGGCTGAGCGTCCGATATCTATGCCGATGTGCGCGTGGCCTTTGGACTGCACCCTCGGAGCGAGCAGGCCACCGCCGCAGGCCAGATCCAACAGGCGCGACCCCGAGCGGGTGGCAATCGGGACCAGTGCGGCCCGGGAGTCCGCCAGCCAGTGCAACGGAGCGAAGGCACCGCGAGGCTTCCACCACTCGTCGGCGAGATCCTCGTACAGCCCGGGGTCGTTCGCCGCCCGATGGCCTGCAGCCGGCGCCCCAGATCGGACGCGTCGCCCGCGGTTCATGGCGCGCTCGTCAACATGGGCTGCTGGTACCCAACCAGAGCCTGGGCGAAACGGGTTGCACCATGAAATTCAACGGCGTCGGGCAGGACCCACACCCGGCCATCGCGCGGCGAACAGCGGCGGACAGTCGGTACGATCGCTTCTAATGAGCCTGAACGGTGTTGACCTGAGGGTTCGTGTCCGCAACGTGGCTCGTCGGGGACATCGGCGAGGACCAGTCAGTGGCCTCGTCAGGTCCTGTCACCTCCCGCCCACCATCGTGGTCATCGCCATTGCTGGTGCGCTCGCGGCGGCGGTCGGGCGGGGTTGGGGCGTCGTTTCAGTGGTTGCCGCGGTTGGGTCGGGCCAGTTGGCCGTGGGGTGGAGCAACGATTTCATCGACCGGTTCCGCGATCGCGCGGCCGGGCGCTGCGACAAACCCATCGTCACCGGCGAGGTATCGGGCCGGGCCGTTCGAAACGCCGCGGTGGTGGCCACCATGGCGTGCGTGCCGCTTTCGTTCTTGTCAGGATGGCGCGCCGGAGGCCTTCACCTCGTAGCTGTAGCAATCGCATTTGCCTACAACGTGAAGTTGAAATGCACCGTCGCCAGCCCCATTCCCTACGCCGTGGCGTTCGGGATGGTCCCGGCGTTCGTCACCCTCGGTATGGCTGGCCACCCCTGGCCGCCGCTCTGGGCCGTTGGCGCCGCGGCCAGCTTGGGGTGCGGTGCACATTTCATCAACACATTGAACGACATTGAGGAAGATCGTCGCCTCGGCGTGAACGGGCTGCCTCAACGCATCGGAGCAACCCGATCCCTCGCTGTTGGAGCGAGCCTGATGATCGTCGCCGTTGCTCTGGAGACATTCGCACCGTCCGGCGGAACCACCCCGGTAGCGGGCGTGCTCTTTGGGGTGGCCATGGTCCTCGTCATCGCGGTGATCGTGGCCGGCCAACGGCGCGCCACCCGCATTGCCTGGCCCCTGACGTTGTGCGTCGCCCTCATCGCCACCTCCCTACTCATCGCCAGCGGCGCCTCCCTCCGCTGAACCCTGTCAGCAGCCGAGGTGCTCGGCGACGAGGGTGGTACACAGGCGCTCGAGGGCAGCTTCGTCAGGCCGCGCCGGGAGCTGACTGACGCGCTCCGCACGATGGATCTTGGCGGCAAGGTCGGTGGTTTGCACTTCGAGTTCGTCGAAACTCCAGGCGCCGTCGCGGATGGCGAGGAGTTCTTCGCGGTCGGGCCGGAACACGTTCACGATGCCGGTCTGGAGTATCTCAAGGGCCATGCGTTGAAGCCGAACGAGGTGCATGCCGTGTTTGGTGTCGTACCCGAATCGGGCCTCGAGGTCTGACCTCGCCGGGTTCCGATGCTGCAGCCAGTCCCCGTACTGACGCCATTGAGCCTGCGCTGACTTGTAGCGCTTCACGCGGTTGAGCACCTCGATGAAGTTCGGTGAGACATCGGCTGGTCCTCGGGCCGGGTCCACGCGCCAGCCCGTAAGCGTTGCTCCCATGCACGGTTTCGTAGATGACAAAGGGATCGTTCACGTGCTCGCAGCCCAGATCGGCACCATCGCCCATGGACGTTACGCCAGCGCACCTGGCTTGCAC
>JBJXFH010000041.1:0-17613 GCA_046155365.1 Acidimicrobiales bacterium
TATGGCTGAGCCCCGCTACTGGATGATGTTGCCCGCCTCGCGCTCGGCGAAGGACACCGCGGCCGTGGCCCGACGCGCCGAAGAGCAGGGCCTGGAGGGGGTGTTTTCCATTCAGTTGGCCTCCAACCCCTGGCTGCCGCTGGGGCCCGCGGCGTTGGCCACCTCCACCTTGCGAGTAGCCACCGGCATCGCCCTGGGCTTCACCCGCTCCCCGGTGGAAACCGCCTTCGCCGCCCTCGACGCCGATCACCTCAGCGAGGGTCGTTTCACGTTGGGTCTGGGCACCAGCGTGCGCCGGGCCAACGAGGACCACTACGGCGTCGGTTACGAGCAACCGGTGGCCCGCCTGGAGGAGGCCATCACGTTGATCAAGGCCGTGCTGTCAGGGCAGGGCCGCACGCTGGGACGCTTCGACGGGGACTTCTACCATGTGGACCTGACCACCTTGGCCCACAAGCCCCCGTTCCGACCAAACCTTCCGGTATGGGTAGCGGCCCTGCGAACCCCGCTGGTGCGCTTGGCCGGGCGGTGCGCCGACGGACTCATCGGCCATCCCTCATGGTCGGTGCCGTGGACCGTGCAACAGGTGAACGGGCCCTACGCCGAGGCCCTGGCCGCCTCGGGCCGCCAACGAGATCAGGTGGAGGTCAACCTGTGGTCAGTGGTGGCGCCCAACCCTGACGTGGCCGAATCGGTGCACGACGCCAAATCCCACGTGGCCAACTACGCCTCCATCGCCCAATACGAGCCGTATTTCGCGGCCCACGGCTTCGGTGAGGTGGCCCGCAAACTCCAAACGGCGGTGGCCGAACGCCAACGCAACACCGCCGAGTTGATACCCGACGAGATGGCCCGCACCTTCGTACTGTGCGGTACGCCCGACCAGGTCCGTCAGCAACTGCAACCGTTGTGGGAGGTGGCGGACTCGATCTGCCTGCAACCGCCGCCGCTACGGGCCGATGCCCGCGCCGCCTACGACGCCCGCATCGCCGCCCTCACCGCCGCGTGACCACCCCCACCGAACCCGCCCCGCCCACCCCGCCGCCGATTGCCGCCACCCCGCCGCCGACCGCTCCGTCGACGCCCCTGACCCCGAGCACCGCGCCCGTGTCTGACGGGGTCACCCGACGTCAGCTCCGGTGGTTGCTGGCAGGGCTGATGGTGGGACTGTTCCTGTCCGCCACCGAACAATCCGTCATCGCCACCGCCCTGCCCACCATGGCCGGTGACCTCGGCGGCGCCTCCAAGTTGTCCTGGGTGGTCTCCTCCTACCTGCTCACCTCCACCGTGGTCACCCCGCTCTACGGCAAGTTGTCGGACCTGCTGGGCCGACGGGTGGTGTACCAAGGGGCCATCGCGGCGTTCATCGTGGGCTCGGCGCTGTGCGGGTTGGCGCAGACCATGAACCAGCTGGTGGCGGCCCGGGCGGTGCAAGGGGCCGGCGGGGGAGGGCTGATGTCCCTGGCCTTCGTGATCTTGGGTGACGTGCTCTCCCCCCGCGAACGGGGCCGGTACATGGGGGTGTTCACCGGGGTGTTCGCCTTCTCCGCGGTGACCGGTCCGCTGTGGGGCGGGTTGCTGGTGGACACCGTCGGCTGGCGCTGGATCTTCCTGGTGATGATCCCGCTGGGCCTGGGGGCGCTGGCCATCTCCACGGTGGGGTTGCGGCTGCCGTTCATCGTGCGGAAAAGACCCATCGACTGGCTGGGTGCGGGCCTGCTGGTGGCGGCCTCGGTGGCGCTGCTGCTGGTGCCGATCTGGGGTGGCGATACCTACGGTTGGACCTCGGGCCCGCTGCTGGGGGTGGCCGCCATCGGGGTGGTGTTCACCGTGCTGCTGGTGCTTCAGGAGCGACGGGCGGAAGAGCCCATCCTGCCGCTGCGGCTGTTCCGGGACCGCACGGTGGGTTCGCTGTTCGCCATGAACTTCGGGCTCATGTTCGGGGTGATCGCCATCTCCACCTTCCTGCCGTTGTTCCTGCAGGTGGCGACGGGGGCCTCGGCCACCGGGTCGGGTCTGCGGATGGTGCCCCAGAGCTTCGCCATCAGCGGTACCGCCACCTTGTCGGGGTTCTTGGTCAGCCGCTTCGGGCGTTACAAGTGGACGCTGCTGGGCGGCCCGCTCATCGCCACCGCCGGGATCTTGGCGTTGAGCACCATTGATCGGGACACCACCGCGCTGGGGTTGGCCCCGTATCTGGTGGTGTTGGGTTTCGGCATGGGTCTCACGTTCCCGAACCTGACCATCGCCGTGCAGAACGCGGTGGAGATGACCGATCTGGGGGTGGCCACCTCCACCTCCAACTTTTTCCGCAGCATGGGCGCCACGTTCGGGGCGGCGGTGATGGGGTCGCTGCTGAACCGTCGTCTCGATGGTGCGCTGAAGGAGCTGGTGGCGGCGGATCGGCTGTCCGAGGTGGGCGGCGCCGAGGGCCTCATCCGCAGCCCCCGATCGGTGCGTGAGCTGCCCGAAGACCTGCACGAAGCGGTGATCGAGGCCGTGACCCGCTCGGTGACCTCCGTCATCCGCTGGGTGGTACCGATCATGCTGGGCATCTTCGTGCTGGCGTTGTTCGTGCGGGAAAGGCCGTTGCGGACCACCTCGGCGTTGGGCGGCAGCGGGGTGCGCGCCGCGCCGTCCACCGGGTCCGCCGGGGGGGCTGATGCGGCGTCCGCACCGGTGAGCGCGAACTAACGGCCCCGGACGGTCGTTGATGCCTGGGTAGTGTGAACGGCGATGATCGAGCTGGTGACAACGACGGGACTTTTCGCCCTCGATGGCGGCGAGTGGGAGGTCACCAACAACATCTGGCTGATCGGGAATGACAGCGAGGTGGCCATCATTGATGCCGCCCATGATCATGAGCCCATCATCGCCGCCGTCAACGGCCGTCACGTGCGGGCCATCCTGGCCACCCACGGACACAATGACCACATCAACGCGGCCATGGCCCTTAGCGACGCCACGGACGCCCCGGTGTATCTGCACCCCGATGATCTGATGCTGTGGCAGGAGCTGTATCCGGGCACCAAGCCGGATCGGTCACTGGTCCACGGCAACACCTTCCGGGTGGGCGGGTACAAGCTGGTGACCTTGCACACCCCCGGTCACAGCCCCGGCTGCTGCTGCTTCCACGCCCCCGGCTCTGGCGTCGGTGGCGGTGACGTGGTGTTTTCGGGGGACACGCTGTTTTGTGGTGGCCCCGGCGCCACCGGCCGCAGCTACAGCGATTACCCCACCATCATGAGCTCCATCCGCAGCCGTTTGCTGTGCCTGCCGGCTCACACCGTGGTGCACACCGGTCACGGCGAATCCACCACCATCGGGGCTGAGACCGCCTTGTTGGAGGAGCTGCTGGCCCAGCCCGAAGCCCAGGTCTCACCCGAGGCCTGAGCGGGGCGGTCCCGGTCAGCCGGTTTACACGGTTCGACCGGTTTGGCCGGGTCGGGGATCGCCCATGCGCATCGGCGCGGACCTGGCGGTGAGGCCGCCGTCCACCACGATGGCCTCCCCGGTGATGAAGGAAGACTCCTCCGAGGCCAACCACGCGGCGGTGGCGGCGATTTCCTCCGGCCGGCCGATGCGGCCCAGCAGATGGTTCCGTCCGGCGCTTTCACGGGCCGCGGGATCCGCCAACATGCGCTGGATCGGTGGGGTGTCAATAGCCCCCGGACAAATGCAGTTCACCCTGATGGCGGCCCGGGCGTGGTCCGTGGCCAGGCAGCGGGTGAGGTTGATCACCGCCGCCTTGGACGCCCCATACACGATGCTGGCGCTGTCCCCCCGCAGGCCCGACACCGACGCGGTGTTGATGATGGACCCGCCCCCACCGTCGGCCATGACCGGTACCACGAACTTGGCGCCCAGGAAGATGGACTTCACGTTGGTGTCCATCACCACGTCCCAGTCCTCCTCCGACAGGGTCACGGCGTTACCCGGACGGATGGTGCCGGCGTTGAAGAAGGCCACCTGGACGCCACCGAAATGGCGCACCGCCAGATCCACCATGGCCTCGTTGCCCGCCGCTTGGCGTACATCCACCTCACAGGCCACCGCCCGCCCACCCGCGGCGATGATGGCGTCCGCGGTTTCTTGGGCCCGGTGCAGGCGGATGTCGGCGCACACCACCGCCGCACCCTCAGCAGCGAACCGGCGGGCTGATGCCGCCCCGATCCCTGAGCCGGCTCCGGTCACGATTGCGGTCTTGGCTTCCAGCAGCATGGGCCCGATCGTGGCACACCGCAGCGCCGCGTGGGATCGATCGCGGCCGTTGCGAGGTCGCCGGGAAGGCCTGGGTAAGAAGTGCCGGTCACGGGGCCGAAGCGACGTTGTGGTGAGCCAACTGCGTCCTAGCGTTGGCGTTATGGCTCCCGAGGAACCCCGAAGCGCACCTGCGGGAGCCACCGTGCTGTTGGCGGAAGATGATCGGGCGGTGCGCGAGGCGCTGGTGCGGGCACTGCGTTTCGAGGGCTTCACCGTCACTGCGGTGGCCGATGGCGCGGAGGCGTTGGCGGCGGTCTCGGAGCACCTGCCCGACGTGGTGGTGCTGGACGTGATGATGCCCCACGTGGACGGGTTGGCCGCCTGTCGCCGGATGCGGGAGCGGTTCCGCCACTTGCCGATCCTGATGTTGACCGCCCGCCACGAGGTGCGTGATCGGGTGGCCGGTCTGGACGCCGGCGCCGACGACTACCTGGTCAAGCCGTTTGCCCTTGATGAGCTGCTGGCCCGGCTGCGGGCCCTGCTGCGCCGCACCAGCCTGGAGGACGGCAGTGCGCTACAGGTCGGGGACCTGACCTTGGATCCCAAGCGTCGGCTGGCGGCGCGCGGAGCACGGGATCTCGAGCTCACCAAGACCGAGTTCGACCTGCTGGAGTTGCTGATGCACAACGTGGGCATCGTGTTGCAACGCGACACCCTCTATGACCGCATCTGGGGCTTCGATTTCGAGACCAACTCCCGTTCGCTCGATGTCTACGTCGGCTATCTGCGGCGCAAGACCGAAGCCGGTGGCGAGCCGCGGGTGCTGCACACCGTGCGTGGGGTCGGCTATGTGCTGCGAACCTGACCGAGCGGTGCGTGCCGCGTCCCGGTGGGCGCGCCCGTGAGCCTGCGTTGGCGTATCGCTTTGGCCCTGGCCGCCATCGCCGCGGTGGCGGTCAGCACCGCCGCCGCCGGCGCCTACGTCACCACCTCCCGGCAGATCCGGGCCGAGCTGGACCAGTCCTTGTTGGCCATCGACGAGCGCATCAACGCCCCTGAGCCCGGGGATGGCGGCCGGCGGGGTGGGTTGTTTCCCGGCGATTCCGGACGCCCCGGTGTTGGCGGGCGTGACCCTCGCTCGGGTTCCCGCGGGGCGGAGGACGTCGGTAACGGTGGTCCCGATGTTGGCGCGTCGTTCGGGGGTGTGGACCCGCTGAATCCGTTGGCACCGCTGGAGCCGTTCAACCGGGAGTGCCCGACAGCGGAGGTGCAGCCCTCAGCGGCGGCGCAATGGGTTCGTCCCACCGGGGACGTGGTGGCCTGTTACGAGAACGGTCTGGTGCTGCCGGTCGACGATGTGGATCTGGCCCTGGCCCGCACCGGTGGCGGATCCCGCCTCCGCACGGTGCAGCTGAACGACAGACCATACCGTATGGTATCGGTGGGGTGGCATCACGGCGGGATCATCCAGGCGGCGCGGGGTCTGAGCGAAGGCCGACAGGTGTTGGAAGGGCTGCGCTGGCGTTTGGGGGCGTTGGTGGCGGCGGCGGTGTTCGGTGCTGCCGCCGCCGGCTGGTTCTTCGCCGGGCGCATCGTGCGGCCGTTGGAGCGATTGCGGGCTGCGGCCCAACGCATCGCGCGCACCGGGGACCTGACCACGCCGGTGCCGGCGTCGGGACCCGGTGAGGTGGGCAGCCTGGCCGCCAGCTTCACCGCCATGATGGGCAACCTGGCCACCTCCCGGGAGCAGCAGAGCCGTTTGGTGGCCGACGCCAGCCACGAGCTGCGCACCCCGCTTACCAGCTTGCGCACCAACGTGGAGCTATTGCAGCGGGCGGACAACCTGCCGTCCGATCAGCGTCACGAGCTGCTGGCGGATGTGCGGCTGGAGTTGCATGAGCTCACCGAGTTGGTCAGCGAGCTG
Source organism: Acidimicrobiales bacterium (assembly GCA_046155365.1). Classification (GTDB taxonomy): domain Bacteria; phylum Actinomycetota; class Acidimicrobiia; order Acidimicrobiales; family CAIXPF01; genus CAIXPF01. The sequence continues at coordinate 6,128 of JBJXFH010000041.1, forward strand.
GTGGAGTTGGCCACCGATCGATCCGTCCCCACCGACGCCTTCGAGCCGGTGCGCCTGGCCGATGTGGCCGCCAGCGTGGTGGCCCGGGCCCGCCGGCGCAGTGATCGCCCGCTCACCCTGACCGTGCTCCACCGCCCCACCCCGGACCGTACCAACAGGCATGACAGTGGCGGGCATGACAGTGGGGGGTCGGCGGATCAGCCCCCCGTGATGGGGGTGGCCTCGGCGTTGGAGCGGGCGGTGTGGAACCTCGTGCTCAACGCCATGAAATACAGCGATACGGAGATCGAGGTAGTGGTGGACGGCTACCGGATCGAGGTGCTTGATCGCGGTCCGGGGTTTGCTGACGTGGATCTACCCCACGTGTTCGAACGGTTCTACCGATCCGGCGCCGCCCGCAACAGCCCCGGTTCGGGTTTGGGTCTGGCCATCGTCCAGCAGATCGTGTCCCACCACGGTGGTTCGGTGTGGGCCGCCAACCGTGCCGGCGGTGGCGCCTCCGTGGGCTTCGAGTTGCCGCGATGAACGTCTGACGCGCTCAGCAGTCCTGCACCCCGGCGGGCAGGATCCCGGCGGCGGGAGTGGCTGAGGACACCCACGATGGAACCTCGTCACGAGGCGTGGAGCGCACTACCAACGGTCCGTCGGCCTGCAGGGTGACCACCGCGCTGGTGGGCGCCTGCTCGTCAAGCTCGGCCACCCGCAGCTCCACCGTTCCGTCCAGCCAACGGGCCAACAGCTCCGCCAGGTAGCGGGAGCCCTCGGCGTAAAAGATGGTGCTGAGGCGCGGTTCCCCGGCGGCGGGCTCGTCCGCTGTTGGCCCCTCCGGATCGGTCACCTCGAAGCCGGCCGTAGTCAGGCCCGCGCTCAACGAGGCTGCGGTGGCGGCGGTTGTTGCACCCAGTTGCACCGTGACGTTGGCGGGATCGTCGGGGTTGATGCCCCGGAACACCTGGAGCAACGGCTCGGCAACCTCCCAACGCACGTCGAGCACCGCGGCGCCGCCTGAGGTGGTGCGATCATCCACCGGCAGGGCGTAGGTCGGTACCGCCGCGGGATTCAGGCCCCGGAACCGCAGCGCCAGTTGCACCATCAGCTCGGCGTTGAATCCTTCGTCCACGGTGACCGCGCCCAACATGGCGTTGATCATGTCGTTGAGCCGCAGCGGGTTGGACAGTCCCTTGGCCTTGGCCCGGGTGGCGGCCCGTCGAAGGAAGTCCTGTTGGCGTCGGATGCGGGACAGGTCGGCGGAGGGGTCCGATTCCCACACTCCTTCCACCTGCCGTTCCAGATAACGGGCCCGCACATAATCCAACGCCGCCGGCCCATCGAGCGTGACGCAACCGGGCTCGGCCACGTACAACCCGCTGTAGATATCACGCACCGGCGCGTCGAAAGGGAACGGCACCCCGCCAATGGCGTCCACCAGTGCCTCGAACTGGGCGAAATCCACCTGGGCGTAATGGTCCACCGGTACCGAAAAGTTCTCGCTGATGGTGCGGATGAGCAACTCGGGACCGCCCAGTGGCAACGCCGCGTTGAGCCGATCGTGGCCCAGATCACCGCCCAGGGGCAGCCAGGTGTCACGGGGGAAAGACAGCAACGCCACCCGGCCGGCATCGGGCTCCACCCGCACCAGCATGATGGTGTCCGAGCGCAAGCTGGCCCCCCGGCCCACGCGTCGACGATCATCCCCGGCCAGGGTGTCCGCATTGTCGACCCCCACCACCACGATGTTGAACGCCCCGATGTCCGAGGCCGGCGGTGGATTGGAGGCGGCGTCGGCGTGGTCGGTGGCGGTGAGGGCCAGCACGGTGGCCGGGGGACCGAGCACCGAGCCCAACTCCAAACGCCGCACCCGATCGGCCTTGCCGTGCACCGCGGTGACCACCCCGGCGGCGGCAAAAGCGGCCAGCGCCGTTAACACCGACACCGTGAGCACCAGCCGCTGCGGCCACGTCCGTCGCAGTCGGGCCACCGGGTCGATGACATCAAGGTCGATCACCGCGGGGTCCGGGTCGGCGCCGGCGCGTTCGGCGGGGTCAGGGTCGGCGGGGTCAGGGTCGGCGGGGTCAGGGTCGGCGGGGTCGGGGTCGGCGGGGTCAGGGTCGGCGGGGCTCACGTGGCGGCTACCAGGAGCTCGAAGCGGGATGGCTCTCGGCGGCGACGGACCCGCGCCACCAGGGGCCGCGCCGCCCATCGCCAGCCGTAGTAGGCCCGGGACCGCTGCCATTGCAGCCCGAAGCGTTCGGCCAGCTCATCCAACACCGAGGGCGTGAGGTACTGCTTGGAGGGCACCGAATCGGATCGTGTACCGAAGCGCGCCTCGAAATCGGCGTGGCGTTCGAGCACCATCTGGCGTCCGGAATGGTCGTGGCGATAGATCGGCGAGTCGAGCACCACCAGCCGACCGCCGGGGGCCAGCACCCGCAGCGCTTCGGCCACCGTCACCGCGTAGTCCACGCTGTAATGAAAGCTGGCGTTGAACAGCACCATGTCCGCTTGCCCCGAGGCCAACGGCAGATGGTCGAAATGGGCCTGCACCACGGCGAAATGGGACCGGTAATGGCCGGCGGCGCTCAGGCCGTCCAGGCCATCAAGGGAGAGGTCCACCGCGATGGCGGCGTGACCGGCGGCCGCCAGTTGGTTGCTCAACCATCCCACGCCGGCCCCCACATCCACCACCCGCAGCGGTCCCGGGGCCCGGCCGCGGTAGTGGCGGCCGAACAGACGCTGGTGGGCGTGGGCCCAACTCCGAGCCCTGATGGCCCACTGCCAGGCCAGCGGATCATCGGGCGCGGTGGCGGGCAGGGCACGGTAGTACTCGGGGTCCTGGGAGCCGCGCCCCTCGGCCTGACGAATGTGGGTGTAGTCAACCAGGAACCGGTCGACTCGGGGGCGGTCCTCAGCACGCAACATGGACCAGATTCCACCGTTGCCGGGGTAGCCGGCCCCGCACTGCTCGCAGGTGGCGTCGGCCGGGCCACCGGCGCGGTTGCTGGTGACGCGGTTGCTGGTGACGTGGTTGCTGGCGGTGCCGGTGATCGTGGCGCTGTTCAGCGTGGCGGCGATGCCCAACGCGGCCCGGCAGGTCACGCAGTGCAGGGCCCATTCGTTCATGAGCGGCGCAGTTCCATCACGTAGTGGTCCGCCGTCCGTACCAGCGCGGCGTTGGTGGACCAGCGGCGCTCGGCCCGGTTGAGCACACCCAGCAGGCCCTGGTGGCGCCGGGCCCATTCCTCGCAGTATGGCGGCGGTAGCAGTGCCCCCAGCGCGTCGATGCGCACCGGCCGCAACGCCGGCCCCGCCGCCCGGCGCAAGGCCCCGACTCGGGGATAGCACAACGGTTGGTTGCGCCAGCGGGGTTGGCGCACCAGACGCCGCACCGCCTGCCGTGGTTGGCGGTGGGCCACGAACCAGGCCCACTCCCACGGCACTATCGGGCCCATGATCACCAGCAACGCCCGCCCACCTGGTCCCAGGAGCCGGGCCATGGCTTGCAGCACCGGCCGAAGCTCCGCGACGCAGTTGAGCCCACCGAAATCGGACAGGATGGCGTCATAGCGTTCTCCCCGCTCGACCAACCGCTCCAAGTCCTCCAGCGCCACCACCTCGGTGCTGACCAGTTCACGTAGCCCAGCCCGTTCGGCGGCGGCCCGGGTCTGGGCCACCATGGCAGGGGACAGGTCTGTGGCGTGGACCCGATGACCACGCCGGGCCAACCACAGCGCGTCGGCGCCGGTTCCGCAGTTGAGCTCCAGCACCGATTCGCCGCCGCCCAGCAGGTGCTCCAACCGGTCCCACACCACCTGCCGGTACATACCGCCCAGCATGGTGTGGGTGAAGGTGTCATCGTAGGTGTCGGCCAGGGCCTCGAAGCTGCCGCCCTGGGGCCGCGAACCGTCAGGTGGGTTCAGGACTCGACCTCGTGGGCGGCGGCCAGTAGGGCCCGGCGGCTGTCCGCGGCCTGGCGGCGACGCTCCGCTGAGGCCGTGGGGTCCGTTTCCGCCAGACGGTGGGCATCAACCTCGGCGTGCAGCCAGGCGTCGGCGTGACCGTAATAGGCCCGGGAATGGCGGCCCTGAATGGTGAGATCCCGGTCCGTGCTGCTGGCCCAGTCCTCTTGTACCGCCAGCTTGTCCGCCACCTTGTTGAAATAGCCCGTTCCCTTGATGGGATAGGACACGGTGGTGAAATAGATATCGGGGTTGGCCTCTTTGACATGATCAATGGTGGCTTCGATGTCACTGAGCTCTTCGCCTTCGTAACCCCACATCAAGAACATGCCCACCTCGATGCCGTAGCGCTTGGCGGTGCGACAGGCCCAGCGAACCTGCTCCACTGTCACCCCACGCTGCATGGCGTCCAGGATGCGTTGGCTGCCGGACTCGGAGCCGATCCATATCCGGTAGCAGCCCATGTCGGCCAAGGTGCGGAACACCTCTTCTTTGGCCATCCGGTCCGCCCGGCTGATGGTTTCGAACGGCACATGGAGCTTTCGTTGTGCCAGCTCGGCGGCGTAATCAAACAACCACTTGTGGCTGATGGTGAAAACATCGTCGGCGTACCACACCTGATCGGGCCGGTAGCGATCCATGATGTGGGCCACCTCTTCGGCGCAATCGGCGGGGCTGCGGCGGCGGTGGGTGTGCCCGTAGGTGGCGTGGGAGCACCAGTTGCACTTGTAGGGACAACCCCGGGCGGTGATGAGGTTGACCGAGCCCATGCCGTGATGGGTGCGCCACACATCCACATACCGTTGAGTATCGATGGCGTCCCGCTCGGGCCACGGCAGGCTGTCAAGGTCCCGCAGCTGCGGTCGGGCGTCGTTGGTGATCTGGCGGCCGCGGTGGTCACGGAACACCACGCCTGCAACCTCATGGAGTTGGTGGGGATTGCCCCGGGAAAGCACCTCGAGCAGGTGGACCAGGGTCTCCTCACCTTCGCCGAGCACCACCGCCTGGGCCCCGTGGCGAAGGTACTCGCTGGGATAGTTGGCGCTTTCGGGGCCGCCCACGATGACCGTCCAGTCCCGGGCCCGGGCCTCACCCATCAGCCACACCACGTTGGCCCGGGTCATCAGATTGGTATAGATCCCCATGGTGGCCCCGGGGGTGGCGTCCAGCCGGGCCAGTACCTCGGAGCGGTCCATGAACGTGGTGTCGAGCACCTCGGGGATCAAACCCGCCCGCCGTGCGTAGGCCGCCAGGTACAGCAGGCCGAGTGGCGGGTAGGGCTTCATGACCTTGGCTTCGTTGGGGTCCTCCCAGAGAAAGTACCCGTGGGTCAGCACAATGTCGGCCATGGTCAGCAGCTTACGTTCGGGGTAGCCATCGAGGGCGCGCTGGTGGTGGGGCGCGCCGTTGGCTCCGGTACCGTTCGGGGGTGCGACGCAGGCTGGCCCCCTTCGGCATCGGGTTTACCGTTGATGCGGACGATGCCCGGGTCCTGGCGGCCCTAGCCCTGGCCTTGGCCCGCTACCCCTCCCGGGCCGGGGGCCGCGGCGAGTTGCAGCTTTCGGTCCGAACCGGCACCGACGCTGCCGCTGACCCGGCGTGGCCCCACACCACGGTGACCTTTGACGGGGAGGGACTGGAACTGCGTTGCGGCAGCGGTCGACTGTCGGCCTGGGTGGGCGAGGCCCGGGCCGAGGCGGTGCTGCCACCCAGCCTGTTGGCCATTGAGGATGCGGTGCGAATGGTGGTGGAAGGGGCCTTTTCGGCGTTGGCCATCAACGGCGGATTGCTCCATGCCATGCATGCCGGTTTGGTGGGCCATCAGCGGCGGGGCCTGGTGCTGCGCGGTGCCTCCGGGGCCGGCAAGTCCACGCTGACCTACGCCTTGTTGCGGGCCGGCAGCACGGTGGCGTCGGACGACTGGACCTACGCCGTGCCGGGGGACGCCCAGAAGGGTGGCGGGTTGCGATTGTGGGGTTACCCCTGGCGGCTGTTCCTGGTGCCCGAGGCGGTGGCCAGGTTCCCGGAGTTGGCCGGGGTGGCGGCGGTGCTGCATCCGGGGGCGGATCGGTTGAAGGTACCGGTGGTCCCGCCCGTCAGTCGCCGCCGCCGGTCCTTGCCGGTGGACGCCGTGGTGTTCCTCGATCCCGATCCGGTGCTCGATCTCCAACCGATTGATGTGACCGAAGCCCGCCAGCGCTTTTGGGATTGCGCCCTGCCCACCGAGCGCACCGGTCTACCCGAGGCGTGGGTGGAGGCCTTGCTGCAGCGTCCCACCTATCGGCTCAACCGTGGCCGGGACCCTGACGCCGCCGCCCGTCTGCTCCAACAGGCCGTCGCCACCTTCCCCTGAGCAGGCCACGGCACGGGCGCAGTCAGCCAGTCAGCCAGTCAGCCAGTCAGTCAGTCAGCCAGTCAGTCAGTCAGCGGGTGCGACGCAAACGGGTGAACAGCTCATCGAAGGCGTCCACGGTGGCGTGGCGGTCATGGCGTTTGGCGAAGGCCCGAGCGGCGGCGGCCAGCGCGGACCGGCGCGCCCCATCGGACAGCACCTCGCCGATGGCAGGGCCCAGCAGGTCTGCTCGGCGGGGGGGAACGGTGAGCGCGGCGGGTGGATCGGCCCGGGCCCAATCGGCGAGGTGGCCCACGTCGGTCCCCACGGTGGCCAGACCGCACGCCGCGGCTTCCAGGGCCGCCACCGGACCGGCATCGTGGCGGGCGCTCATCACGTGCAGGTCGGCCCGTTGCAGCAGCGCCGGCAGTTGCGATGACGGCAGGAACCCGTGGGCCCGAACCACCAGACCGCGTTCCGCGGCCCGTTGTTGGACCGCGCCGTGGAGGGTGTCGGTGCCGATCAGATCCAGCTCGAAGCGCAGTTCGGGCCGCAGACGGCGCAGCTCATCGAGCGCGGCCAGCAAGGTGGCGTGGTCCTTGACCGGGTTGAGATCGGCGAGACATACCAGCTGGAATGGTGAGGTGGATCGACGGACCGATGGCGGCGGGACAAACCGATCGGTATCCACACCCAGCGGTATGATCTGATCCACGCGGTGGCCGTGCTGGCGAACGTGGCGGGCCATCCAGTGGCTGGCGGTGGTCACCGCATCGGCCCGATGCAACGTGAAGGAGGAGATGATCCGGCCACCGCGACCCAGCCCGCCGCCGTAGCCGATGTCGGCCATGGCCACCAACTCCCCGCCGGCAACGTGCACCGCGGAGGGCACCCGGTAGCGCCGACCGGCCAACACCGCCACCAACCCGCTGACGGAGGCCCACATGCCCCAGATCACGTCAGGTCGGCCGTCGCGTCCGGCGGCCATCACGGCCCGACCTGCCAGCCGAGCCAAGCGATGGGGGCCGCGTTGTTCGGGGGCCACGTTGTGCACGGTGGCACCGAGCAGCGGGTAGCGACTGGCCACCGGCTCCTGACCGAGGGCCACCACCGTGACCTGATGCCGAGCGGCCAATCCCTCGATCAAGCTCAGCAGGGCCGGGATCACCCGTTCCTCGCCGCCGCGGTCCACGCCTCCGGGGACCACCATCACCACGTGCACCGAACCAGCATGGCCCAGCCGGCATCGGGTTCCACGATCACGCCCGGGCTGATCATCGTTCGTGCGCTGGCGGCCGTTGACAGCCGTTGACAGCCGTTGACAGTCGTTGGCGGATGTTGGCGGATGTTGGCGGCCGTAGTGTGGGGGCGGATGTTGGCCCGAGATCAGGATGGTCTGCTGGAAGCGACCCTGGCGTTGCTGGACGGCGGGGACGGCGGGGACGCCGGGCAATGGGATGACTCCTCGGGGTGGGCCATGTGGTGCCCCGCGGCGATGATCGCTGACGGTGCGCGTTTCCGGCGGGCGGCGTTCGCGTCGGGTCTCACCGCGGTGTTGGCATCGTTGGCGGCGCGCCGCGGGTTGGACCTACCCCCGGCCTGGCGGGCCTACGCCGCGGAACAGGTGGGCGCGGTGGCCGAACGGCAACGTCGTTTCCGGGCGTTGCTGCCGGAGGTGTTGGTGGCGCTGGATGAGGCCGCGGTGGCTGCGCTGCCGGTCAAGGGCCTGGTGGTGGCGGACGCGGTGTGGCCCGATGCGGCGTGGCGGCCGATGTCGGACCTTGATGTGGTGGTGAACCCCGCGGACCGGGCCCGGGCCGGGGAGGCGTTGGTGCGCAGCGGACTGCGACGCGGCGCCAGTGCCGCCTGGGAGGACACCTACCTGGCGTGGGGTGACGGCACGGTGGGCCGGATGGACGGCGAATCGCCCGAGCACAACGGCAAGGTGGAGGTCCACCCCGGATGGGTGGAACGCCTGCACCACTACCTGCTGTCCGACGGTGGCGTGCTGCTGGGCGAGGCCCGACCGGGCACGGTGCTGGGGGCCCCGGCGCTGACCCTGAGCCCCGCCGCCGGGGCGCTGCAGGTGGTCGGTCACCTGTCGGCGTGCGTGGTGCGCGGCGAGGTCCGACCGCTCAACGTCCTCGATGCGGTGCTGTGCCTGCGAGCGCTCACGCCGGACCCGAACGCCGGAGACGCGCTGGACGCCGCCGAGGTTGCCCACGCCGCGGGCTCCGGTTCTGTCGGGTCGTTCCGGGCGTTGGCGGCGCGGCTTGATCCCCGTTTGGTTTATCCCGGGTTGTGGCTGGTGGACCGCTATGACCCCGCCTTGGCAAGCCGCTGGCCCGACCTGCCGGGGACGCGCCGTCAGCTCGATGCTGCGGCCCGCTGGGCGGTGCTGCGGGACCCCACCCAGCGCCGGAATCTGGCGTGGCGGCTGTCCTTCACCAGGACGTGGAACGAACGGGCCAAGGTGTTGCGCCAATGGGCGATTCCCCCCTCCGGCGAGCGGGGAGCGGACGGCACCGGCACGTTGTTGGGATCCCAGGCTGATCGGCTGGTTCGGGCCACCCGCCGCGGTACCGGGCGATGAGGTTGGCCTACGTGCTGCCACTCGATCGGCGGCCTGAGCCACCCTCGGAGCAATTGGAGCGCTTCCCCCACAATCAGCGCATGTTGGGCACCCTGGTGGCCCGTCACGGGGTGGGGGCCCATGCCGTGTGGAGCAGCACCCATCGGGCCACCATCGCCCAAGACGGTGTTACCCATCACTTCACCCCGCAGCTGGTGCGCACCGTGCGCCAACTCGCTCCCGACGTGGTGCACGTCAACGGCCTGGTGTTCCCGCGGCTGGTAATGGCCCTGCGCCTGGCCCTGCTGGGTGGGTCTCGCCGGAAGTCGGGGCGGTTGGTGCTGCAGCACCATGGCGAGGTGCCCGGATCGGCCCGGTCGTTGTGGGCCCAGCGGCTGGCCCGCCGGCTGGTTGACGGGTACCTGTTCTGCGGGCTGCCCGGGCAGGCCGAGCCGTGGCGGCGGGCCCGGGTGTTGGCGCCCCACACGCCCCTGTTCGAGGTGCTCGAGGCGTCCAGCGACCTTCCGTTCAATGCCCCCGCGGCGTCCGCTGACGGCCCCAACGTGCTGTGGATCGGCCGGTTGCTCCCCGGGAAGGACCCCCTCACCGCGGTGGAGGCCTTCGATCGCTTCGCGGCCACCAATCCCCGGGCGCGCCTGTGGATGGTTGGTACGGGGTCCGGACCGCTCCGGGACGCGGTGGCCGGTCGCCTCGGTGCCCGGGCCTGCTTGGTTGGTCCGTTCACCCAAGCCGTGCTGGCCGGTTGGTACGAGCGGGCCGACGTGATCTTTTCAACCAGCTGGCATGAGGGCTCGGGGTACGCCCTGATCGAGGCCATCGGCTGCGGCTGCACCCCAGCGGTGACCGATCTGCCCTCCCACCGGGTGATCGCCGGCTCCGACGGCGCCTACTTCCGCCCCGGTGATGCGGCGGCGGCGGCCCAGGCGCTGGACCGGGCCGCCCAGCGGGCATCCGAACCAGGGGTTCGAGCAGCGCACCGTCGTCGATTCGAGCGCGAGTTGAGCTGGGAACAAGTTTGCAATCAGCTCATGGCGGCCTACCGTGGCGGTTGAGCCCGGCCCGATCCTCGGGCGATAGAGTCCCCACTTGCATATGCAACCAATCCTCGTCGCGTCGACGTATTACCTGGAGCTGGACCCCAAACAAGTCCGCAAGATGCGGCCCTTCCCGCCGCTGGCCACCCTGTACGTGGCGGCGGGGTTGCGCGCCGCCGGCCATCCGGTGGTGTTCTTTGACGCCATGTTGGCCCGGGCCGAGGGCGGCTTCGAAGCGGCGCTGGAACGCTGGCAGCCCCGGGTCGTGGTGCTGTATGACGACAACTTCAATTTCCTGTCGAAGATGTGCCTCACCCGGATGCGTGACGCGGCGTTGCGCATGTGCCGTTCGGCGCGCGCCGCGGGGGCGTGGGTGGTGGTCTCCGGTCCTGACATGACGGACCATCCGCAGCAGTATCTCGCGGCCGGGGCGCATGCGGTGGCGGTTGGTGAGGGCGATCACACCGTGCTGGAGCTCGTCGAGTGGCGGCAATCCGGCGGCACCGGTGACATACCAGGTCGTATCCCGGGCGTGGTTGGCGGTCCCACGGGCACCATCACTGGGGCACGGCGCAACGAGCGACACCCCGACGTGTTTCCCCATCCGGCCCGGGACCTGGTGGACATGGACGCCTATCGGCAACTCTGGCGGGACCACCACGGCCGCTTCACGCTCAACATCGTGTCCACCCGGGGCTGTCCCTTCCATTGCAACTGGTGCGCCAAACCGATCTGGGGCCAGCGTTACGCCATGCGCAGCGCGGCCGATGTGGCGGCGGAGGTGGCGGATCTCAAATCCCGGTTCCAGCCCGACGAACTGTGGTTCGCGGATGACATCTTCGGGTTGCGCGAGGCGTGGCTGGAGGAGTTCGCGGCGGAGATCCAACGCCAGGACGCCGTCATACCATTTAGTATGCAAAGCCGTTGTGATCTGATGTCTGCAGGCGCGGTGGCGGCGCTGCACCGGGCCGGGTGCGCCGAGGTGTGGCTGGGGGCGGAAAGCGGGAGCCAGCGGGTGTTGGATGCCATGGACAAAGGCATCACCGTGCAGGACATCCGCACGGCCCGCCGGCGCTTGGGCGAGGCCGGCATCCGGGCATCGTTCTTCGTGCAGTTCGGGTATCCCGGGGAGGATCTGGTGGACATCAGGGCCACCATCGAGCTTTTGCGGGAGACCTTGCCGGACAACATCGGGGTCAGCGTCAGTTACCCGCTGCCCGGCACCCGGTTCCACACCATGGTCGCGGATCAGTTGGCGGACAAGGTGAACTGGGAGGATTCCGCCGATCTGGACATGATGTTCCGGGGCACGTTCAGCTCGGCGTTCTATCGCCATCTCCACACCGTGTTGCACGACGATTTGCACCTGCACCGTCGCTTGGCCGGGCTGCCCGGTGTCCCCGCGGTAGCCCTGGAGGAGGTGCCGGTGGCGGCGCAACAGGACCGGGTGGACGCCGGTTGGGCCCGGCTGGAGGAGTTGGCCCTCACCGAACGCCTGCGTCGCCCCACGCTGTTGGTCCGCTCGGAACCGGTTCCGGTGGCGCCGGATCTGTCCCAGACCCACGGTTAGT
>JBJXFH010000042.1:0-23554 GCA_046155365.1 Acidimicrobiales bacterium
GAACTGGCCCAGGCCTTCGGTGCCCCCGCCGCGCTGGTGGTGTTCAACATTGCCGGCCTGAGCGGGTTGGTCCTGTGGCTGTGGCGCCGACCCGAGGTGCTGTCGGTGCGCTGAATGGGCCCGACCCGCCCAAATGGCTCGCTGCGATGTCCCGCCGGCGGTGGGAGGTTTGCCGGGCCGGCCAGTGGTGAATGCTCCGGGTACGAGCAGTTATTGGGTCCACCGAGGAGGGCGAGATGCCCGCAGATTCCAGCCAACAGCCGATGACGCCACACCCCGGTGCATCTGACAGCGGTGCGTCTGACAGCGGTGCGTCTCACAGCGGTGGGTCTCACAGCGGTGGGTCTCACAGCGCGGTGTCTCTCGAAGCGCTCGCCATCGAGGCTGCGGATCTGGCCGAATCGTTGCTGGCGGCGGCGGCGGCCATTCCGCGCAACGCCGCCGATCGTCGCCAAGAACGGTTGCTGACCCAACTGGTGAGCGATGCGGGGGCGCGCCGATTCGTGTTTCATCTCACCGATCGGGTGTTGCGATGCCCCGATCCCGCCACTGCCGCCCGCCAGTTCCGGGCCGTACTGGACGCCGATGGCATACCAGCCGGTTTGCCCGCTGGGGAGAGGCTGGCGCTGCGGTTGGCCGGGATCGGGGTCAGGCTTAGCCCCAAGGTGATCATGCCGTTGGTGCAGGCCCGTTTGCGCCAGGCCAGCCGCTCGGTGGTGATCGATCCCGGCCGGGGCCGACTGGGCCGCCACCTTCGCCGACGCGGTGCGCAGGGCATCGTCAGCAACATCAATGTGTTGGGCGAGGCCATCCTGGGTGAGGCCGAGGCCGCTGACCGCCTGGCCCGCATTGAGGCCCTGGTGAGGGGACCCCGGGGCCGGACCGACGTGGGCTATGTATCGGTGAAGCTGTCCGCGGTGGCCGCCAACTTGTCGGTGCTGTCCTTCGACGCCACCGTGGACCGCCTGACCGAACGATTGGAGCGGGTGCTGCGGGCCGCCGCCGGGGCCTCGCCGCCCACCTTCGTTAACGTCGACATGGAGGAATACCGTGATCTGGCGCTCACCATGGCGGCCTTTCAACGGTCCCTGGGTCGGCCCGGTTTGCAGCGCCTGGAGGCCGGCATCGTGCTGCAGGCCTACCTACCGGACTCATTGGACGCCCTGGAGGAGTTGATCGGTTTCGCGCTGGCTCGCCAACAGGACGGCGGGGCGCCGATCAAGGTGCGGCTGGTCAAAGGGGCCAACTTGGCCATGGAACGGGTCGAGGCCGAGCTCACCGGCTGGAACCCCGCGCCCTATGACACCAAGGCCGAGGTGGATGCCAACTACAAACGGCTGGTGGAGCGGGCCCTGCGAGCCGATCACGGGACGGCGCTTCGAGTGGGGGTGGGATCGCACAACCTGTTCGATGTGGCTTTTGCCGTGCTTTTGGCCCGGCGTCGAGGTGTGGAGTCCCAACTGGACATCGAGATGCTGGAGGGTATGGCCAACGCCCAGGTGGAAGCGGTGGCCGAACAGGCTCGCCGGATGGTGCTGTACACCCCCATCGCCCGCTCTCGGGAGTTCTCCTCGGCGCTGAGCTACCTGGCCCGACGCCTCGACGAGAACACCGCGCCGCAGAACTATCTGGCCCAGCTGCACCGGTTGGCGTCGGACCCCGCAGCGCGTCGCCAGGAACGGGAGCAGTTTCTCCAAGCGGTTGGCGATCGTGATCAGCCAGCAAGGGGCTCACGTCGCAGCGCGCCCCCCGCCACGGTGCCGCCATCCATCGGGGCCGCTCCTGCTGCGTTCTTCAATGCTGCAGATACTGACTTCACCGTCCCGGCCAACCGGCAGTCGCTGCACCAGGCGCTGGCCACATACATACCGGTACGGATGTCGGACCCGCCGGCCCGCAGCGCCGACATCGACGCCGCAGTTGCCGCAGCCCATCAGGCATCCCGACGTTGGGCGGAGGCCACGCCCGATGCACGCCGAACGCTCCTGCTGGGGGTGGCGTCGCATCTCGAAGCCCAGCGGGGCCGCACCATCGCCGCCATGGTCCACGACGCCGCCAAGGTGGCCACCGAAGCGGACGCCGAGGTTTCCGAAGCGGTGGACTTCGCCAGCTACTACGCCTTCTCGGCCGCCTCGCTCAACCGCCATCCCGGCCTGCGACACATACCATACGGTGTGGTACTGGTGGTCTCCCCGTGGAACTTCCCTTACGCCATAGCGGCCGGTGGGGTGCTGGCGGCGCTGGCGGCGGGCAACGCGGTGATCCTCAAACCGGCGCCCCAAACGGCGGGGTTGGGCCAATTGCTGGTGGAACAGCTCCACCAGGCGGGCATACCGCAAGGTTTGGTGCAGGTGGTGCACGCCCCCGAGGACGAGCGTGGGCAACGGTTGGTCACCCATCCCGACATCGGCGGCGTGGTGCTGACGGGCTCCGCGGCCACCGCCGAGCTGTTCACCGGCTGGCGTCCCGAGCTTCGTCTGCACGCCGAAACCAGCGGGAAGAACGCCATGGTCATCACCGCCACCGCCGATGTTGATCTGGCGGTGCGGGATCTCCTGCGCAGCGCCTTCGGTCATGCCGGCCAGAAGTGCTCCGCCGCCAGCCTGGCCATCGTCGAGGCCCCGTTGCTCGATCAGGGCGAGCGGGGCCCGTTTCTGCGCCAACTGCGCGACGCGGTGACCAGCCTGCCGGTGGGCCCGGCGGCGGACCCCACCAGCGCGATGGGACCCCTCATCGGCCCACCCGGTGAGGAGTTGTGGCGGGCGCTCACCACCGTGGACCCCGGCGAATCGTGGCTGGTGCAACCACGCCCCCTGGACCGCACCGTGCCGGCCCGCCAGTGCCCGCGGTGGAGCCCCGGGGTGCGGCTGGGAGTGGCCCCCGGTTCGTGGTTCCACCGCACCGAGTGTTTCGGCCCGGTGCTGGGCATCATGCGGGCCGGATCGTTGGCGGAGGCCACGGCCTGGCAGAACCAGGTGGCGTTCGGGCTCACCGGCGGGCTTCACAGCCTGTCCGAGGAAGAGATCGCCTGGTGGGTGGACCGGGTAGAGGTGGGCAACGCCTACGTCAACCGGTCCACCACCGGGGCCGTCGTGAACCGCCAGCCCTTCGGCGGCTGGAAACGTTCCGTGGTGGGTCCCGGCGCCAAAGCCGGCGGCCCCAACTACGTCGCCTCCCTTGGCCACTGGCAGGAGCAGGACCCCCTCGCCGCCTCCATCCTCAACCCCGCCCCCACCGGCGCCTTCCCCGCCGCCTACGACCCCGGACCCGACGGCGACCGCGACCGCGCCTCGGGACAAGCGTTGTCAGCGCTCCGCCGAGCGTTGCCGGCCTGGGATGCGGTGCTCGTGGCCACCGAGGCCAGTTACCGGTCATGGTGGGCCCATCACGTGGCCCTCGAGCACGATCCGTCAGGCTTGCGCGCCGAACGCAACCGGTTCCGATACCGCCCCCTCGATGGCCCGTGCCTGCTTCGGCTGGAATCCGGCCCGGATTCGCCAGACCCGATGCGGGACCCGGCGCGGGACCCAACGGCGGACCTCGCCCGGGCATTGCTGGCGGCCACGGTCACCGGCACCGGGGTCATCGTGAGCGCCGGTGCGGCCCCGTCATGGTTACGGCCGGGCCGGTGGGCGGTGTTGGACGTCGTCGTGGAAAGCCAGACCGAGTTGGCCGACCGTCTGGGCCGCGCCGATGCTGACCCGGTGGCCCGCATCCGGATGATCGGCCCCGGAGCCGCCAGCGAAGACCTGCGCCGAGCCGCCCGCCAAGCCTGGGTGCCCCTGTCGGATGACCCGGTCGTGTCCGAAGGCGGTGTTGAACTCCTCCGCTGGGTTCGTGAACAAGTCCTCAGCGAAACCCGCCACCGCCACGGCAACCCCTGGTAGCCCCGCCGAATCGCCGAATCCACCGAATCCCGGCCGAATCGCCGACTCAATCCGTACAACCCGAAGTCGAATCCCGCCGAGGCCCGCCGAATCCGCGCCTAATCCCGCCAAATCCCGCGAAATCCCGCCGAATCCATCGAATCCCCGCCAATCCATCGACTCCACCCAGCCCGATCGAATCCCCCCGACGTGCCGAATCCGCCGGCTGACGACCCCCGTCCGCCGAATCCCGCCGAATCCGCCGAATCCGGCCCATCACCTCGGCGAATCTGCCGAATCCCGCCGAATCTGCCGACCCCGCCGAATCGGGGCGACCCCGCCGAACTCAGGCCGAATCTCGGGGCGAATGTCAACGACCAGTGTGATCGCACCGACCGAAGCCCATCGAATCACGGCGTCACCAGGCCCGCCGCGAAAGCCGCCGTGCCGCTGCGGAAAGCCCGGCAAATCCGGTCCGCGTTCCAGGCCGAATCCCCGCCGAATCCCCGCCGAGCTCACCCCCGATGTCACCCCCGATGTCGACGGCCAGTGTGATCGCCCCGTCGAATCCCGTCGAATCACCGCCGAAGGCCCGTCGGGACCCCTTCGACACCCTTCGATCGCCGCCGAAGCCCCCTCGGCACCCCTCCGACACCCCTTCGACACCCCTCCGATCCCCGCCGAAGCCCCTGTCGAGGCCCGGTCGAATCCCATCGAATCGCCGCCGAAGCACGTCAGGTCACCGCCGAAGCCCGCCAAATCGGCACCGGAGCAGCGAATCAACGTCGAATCGAGGAGGCCGGCGGTGCGCAGCGAATCAACGTCGAATCGGTGATATGACAGGGATCACCCCTGACCTGACGAGGATGCTCCTGATGCTGAGCCCGTACCGAGTTCTCGACTGCACCGACCACCGGGGTCATCTGGCCGGCTCGATGTTGGCGCAGCTGGGCGCGGAGGTGATCCTGATCGAGCCACCGCAGGGGTCACCGGCACGCCGGCGCCCGCCTTTCGCCGGCGGCAGCGTCGAAACCGGTCCGTCCCTTTGGCACGTCGCCTACAACCGGGGCAAGGCCTCCGTGGTGCTCGACCTGCACGACGCCCACGACGAACAGGCCCGGGCCAACTTTGACACCCTTTGCGCCGGCGCCGACATCCTGCTGTGGTCCGGTCACCCTTCCGAGCTGCCCTTCGACCCCGCCGAATTGCAGGCCCGCCACCCGACCCTCATCATCGGGTTGCTCAGCGCCTTCGGCCTGGACGGTCCCAAGTCCCACTGGCGGGACAGCGATCTGACCGTGTGCGCCTCCGCCTGCCAGCTGGCCCTCACCGGGGACACCGACCGGCCGCCTTTGCGTTGCGGGGTGCCGCAGGGATACGCCCACGGCTCGGGGGATCTGGCGGTGGGCGTGCTGTATGCGCTGGCCGAACGGGGCCGCTCCGGTCGGGGCCAGATCGTGGACGTGTCGGCGCAGACCGCCTATCTGCAGTCCAGCTTCGCCTACGCCCTCAACGAGGCCTGGGAGAACCCACCGCTGGGCCGTTCCGGCGAGGGCATCAACGTGGGCCCGTTCATGTTGCGTTGGGGCTACCCCGCCTCCGACGGCGAGGTCAGCGTCACGTTCCTATTCGGCGCGGCGTTCAAGGAATTCGCCCCGAATCTGTTTCGCTGGGCTTTCGAAGAGGGCCTGTGCGACGAAGCCACCCGGGACAAGCCATGGGAGGACCTCATCGTCCGGCTGCTCGACGGCCGTGAACCCCTCTCGGAGCTGTACCGCTTGGCGGACATCGTGGCCGCCCTCACCTCCCGCTACACCAAGGCCGAGCTGTTGGAGCAGGCCCGCCGCCGCCGGGTGTTGATGGCCCCCGTCGCCACCTTGGCCGAAGTGATGGAGCTGGATCACCTGGAGGAGCGCCAGGTGTGGGAGCGCCAAGCGGTGCAGCCCGGCGGTGATCCGATTCGTCAGGTCGGTCGTTTCATCGTGGCGTCCGGTACGCCGCTGGTGAGCAGGGGACCGGCACCGACGCTGGGAGCGGACACCGAACGGGTCCTCGGGAAGCTGGCCGCGGAGGGAGCCGGGGGGCCCGTCACCAGCTCACCCGGAGCGGACTCCCCCGACGCCCGGCCACTGGATGGGCTGAAGGTGCTTGATCTCACCTGGTCGATCGCTGGGCCCTACGTGGGACGGGGACTGGCGGATTTCGGCGCCACCGTGGTCAAGGTGGAAACCCAGCAACGGGTGGATGTGACCCGGACCGTGATGCCGCTGCACCCCCTTAACGCCCAACATCCCATGGAGTGTGGTGGGTTGTTCGCCAACTCCAACGCCGGCAAGTTGGGCATCGAGCTGGATCTCGGCACCGACGCCGGCCGTGAGGTGTTGTGGGACCTGTTGCGCTGGGCCGATGTGGTGCTGGAGAGCTTTTCCGCCGGGGCCTTTGAACGAATGGGTTTCGGGTACGAGCGCGTCAAAGCGGTGAATCCTTCAGTGATTCTGTTGTCGAGTTGTCTGCCCGGACAGACCGGCTCACTGGACCTTCCCGGTTACGGCAACCTGGCCTCGGCGTTGTTCGGCTTTCATTGGACCACCCGCTGGCCGGACCGCCCCGCCGCTGGGCCGTTCGGGGCGTACACCGACACCGTGTCGCCCCGCTTTTCCCTCTCGGCGCTGCTGGCGGCCATCGATCACCGCCGCCGCACCGGTGAAGGCCAATACCTTGATCTTTCCCAGGCCGAGGCATCGTTGCAGTTCCTGGCGCCGGCACTGCTCGATGTGGAGTTAAACGGCAACGAATACATTTCATTGGGAAATGGCGATATAGCCATGGCGCCCCACGGGGTGTACCCGGTACAGGGCCAGGACCGTTGGGTGGCGTTGGCCTGTGACAGCGACACCGCCTGGTTGGCGCTGGCCACCGCCGCCGGTCGCGCCGACCTGGCCGGCTTACCCGTCGCCGAACGGCTCACCCGCCGGGCCGAACTGGACGACGTGGTGGCGGCTTGGACCCAGACGCTGCCCTTCGAGGACGCCGACGCCCGCTTGCAGGCGATCGGGGTGGCGGCACACAACGTGACCAACTCCGCCGAATGCCTGGCCGATCCCCAGTTGGCCCATCGCGGCCATTACGTCACAGTGCAACACCCCTACGTGGGACCGGTGCCGGTGGAGGGACCGAGGGCCAAGTTGTCACGCACCCCTGGACGGATCACCGGACCGGGACCCAGCTACGGCCAACACAGCTTCGACATACTCAGCGGTTTGTTGGGGTACGACGAGGACCGCATCGCCGACATCGCCGCCGCCGGCGCCCTGGGCTGATCACCGGACCCCCGGGGGCGATGCCGACCGTCACACCGGTTCGCCCCGCCAAACCTGCAAAGCTGCAGGCCATGTCCGCCTATTTCGTCGTGAACTGCACCATCAAGGACCAGGCCCTGCTGGAGGAGTACATCGCCGGCGCCGGGGCCAGCCTCGGCGTGGTGCCGCTGGAGTTGTGCGCCATGGACAACGAGTCCGAGGTCATCGAGGGCACCCCCGCAGGCAGCCGCACCGTCCTGCTCAAGTTCGCCTCCAAGGAGGACTTCCGGAAGTGGTACGACTCCCCCGAGTACCAGGCGGTGATCGGCAAGCGTTTCGCCGCTACCGAGGGCTTCGGGATCCTGGTCAACGGCATGTGATTCGCCGCTCGGCCCGCCCCCCCAACCAGTTCCGGAGATCCGCGTGACCGTCGCCCCAACCCAAATGCCCGCCGAGGATGCCCGGCCTGACCCCCAACGCTGGGTGGTCTCGGACGGGCTGGCCATCGTGGGTGACCACTGGGGCGACCCCGCCCATGAACCGGTGTTGCTGCTGCATGGCGGCGGGCAGAACCGCCATGCCTGGGCGGCCACCGCCCGCAAGTTGGTGGTCGCCGATTTCTTCGTGGTCACGGTCGACGCCCGGGGTCACGGGGACTCGGAGTGGGACCGGCTTGAGCGCTACGACATGGAGGATATGGCCCGCGATCTCCTGGAGCTGGCTGATCGGCTGGGCCGCCCGCCGGCCATGGTGGGCGCCTCCATGGGCGGGATGGCGGCGTTGTGGGCCCAGGGCATGGTGGCACCCCGGCAGCTGTTCTCCTCGGTGACGCTGGTGGATGTGACGCCCCGCATGGACCTTGACGGCGCCACCCGCATCATGGATTTCATGACCGCCAACCCCGGCGGGTTCGATTCCCTTGATCAGGCGGCCGATGCCATCGCGGCCTACAACCCGCACCGCCCCCGCTCGGCCAACACCGGCGGATTGACCAAGGTTTTGCGCCAGGGGGAGGACGGCCGGTGGCGTTGGCGCTGGGACCCGGCGTTCATGTCCTCCAAAGCGGAACTGATGCGCAGCTCCCGCGAAGCCGCCGAAGCCCGCATGGATGAGATGGCCACCCAGATGCTGCGTGCGGCCGCCACCATCACCCAACCGGCGTTGCTGGTCCGCGGCGCCCTGAGCGACCTGGTCACCGATGACGCCGTGGCCGAGTTCCAAGCGGCGGTGCCCCACAGCGACTACGTCGACGTGCGCAACGCCGGACACATGGTCGCCGGGGACGACAACGACACCTTCGCCGCCGCCATCATCACGTTTCTCGACAACTGCCGCAGCGCCCGCACCGCCCGCTGACCATACCAATCAGCATGTCTCGTCGGTACCGGCTGGCGGTGTTCGTGGTGGCGCTGTTGGCCTGTCTCAGCGGACCCAACGTCACCAATTACGACTCCTATCTGGCGGTGCCGGTGGCCTGGAGCGTCCTTCGCCACGGTGATCTGGACCTCGACGAGTACGAGGTTCCGGAGATTCGCAACCACCACGGCTACGTGTCCGTCGATGCTCGCGCGTACGACTTTTACCCCTGGCCGGTAGCGATGTTGGCGCTGCCCGTGGTGGCACTCACCCAGGCCGGCGCCGCGTTGGGGTTGTGGCCCGGTGTGGATCAGCTGATCCGGGACAACACCATGGACCTGATGCAACTGATCACGGCGTCGTTCATCACCGCCCTGGCCGCCATGGTGATGGCCATGGTGGCGTTTGAGCGCTTTGGTGGACGGCTGGCGGCCCGGACCGCGGCGTTGACAGGTCTGTTGTTCGTGTTGGCCACCACCATGTGGTCCACCGGCTCGCGGGCGTTGTGGCAGCACGGCCCGGCGGCGCTGTTCGTGGCCTTGGCACTGCTGGATGCACAGCGGCTGTTGAGCGAATTGCGAGGGGCCGGAGCGACACCGACGGCGAGCACGACGTGGTTCCGCTTCGGCGCCTGGCTGGCCCTGGCCATGGTGATGCGCCCCACCGCCGCCGTGGCTGGCGCCGCCATCGCCGCGGCCGTGCTGTGGGGCCTCCTCTCCAGCGCCGCCCCTCTCCGCCGCGGTTCACCGATTCAGACCCCCACCGACCCCGACGGTACGGGCGTCCTCGGTGATCCTGGTGTGCCGGGGTTCGCCGGGGTGGGGCAGGGCGGGAGTCCGAATTTGGGTCGGCGCGTGGCACGGCTGGGGCGCGGGCCGCTGTGGGCCGGCGTTGGCGCGGGAACGGTGATGGTGCCGTTCTTGGTGCTGAACATTTCCGTGTTCGGCGCGGCGCTGCCCACGTCGTACTCGGCCAATCGCCTGGCGGTGCACGACCAGTACCTGGAAGCGCTGGCCGCCAACCTGGTTAGCCCGGCCCGGGGTGTGTTGATCTCGGTGCCGTTGTTGGCGGCGGCGGTGGTGGCAGCCATCCTGGCGATCCGTCGAGCCCCCGCGCCCGCCGCCAATCCGCTCCGCCTCGCCTGCCTGGCCGGCCTGGTGGTGCATTGGCTGGTGATCTCCGCCGGTTCGTTCGGTTGGTGGGCCGGGCACTCCTACGGCGCCCGGTTTTTCACCGAGGTCACCCCGCTCATGGCCTACCTCGGCCTGGACCTGGTGGATCGGGTCCGCCAGCCCGGCCGGTGGCGGATCATGGTGGGGGTACTGGCCGCGGTGAGCGTCGCCGTGCAGTTGCCGGGGGTGTACCTGCGATCGACGCAGTGCTGGAACGGCGATCCCACCGATATCGACGCCGACCCCGGCCGCGTCTGGTCCTGGCGGGCCCCACCGTTTCTCCATGCCGCCGGTGAAGCCGCCGACGGGTTGCCGTTGCGAACGCTGATCATGGGCCCCTGTCCCCCACCGGGCGGTGCGTAGATTCGCCGCTGCTGTGGGAGGCTCCGAACATGGCTTCCCCGGTACTTCCCGCTCTGATTCCCACCACCGTGGTCGGTAGTTACCCGCAGCCATCGTGGCTGGTCGATGGGGCGCTGCTGGTGCGCAAAGGGGTCCCTCGCACCCCGGCCGCGGACGTCTGGCGTTTGGGCGGCGACGAGCTGGCCGAGGCCCTTGATGCCGCCACGCTGCTGGCCATCCACGATCAGACCGAGGCCGGGATCCACATCATCACTGACGGCGAGATCCGGCGGGAGAGTTACTTCAACCACTTCGCCAACGCCCTGTCCGGTGTGGATCAGACCCGACCCGGTGAGGGCGTCAACCGCGTCGGCGGCCGATCCCTGGTGCCGCTGGTGAACGGCCCCATCGTACGCACCGCCCCGGTGGAACTGGACGCCGCCCGGTTCCTGCGCGCCGCCACCGACCGCGCCGTCAAAGTCACCGTGCCGGGCCCGTTCACCCTCAGCCAACTGGCGCAGAACGAGCAGTACCCGGACCAGCGCAGCCTGGCCATGGCCTACGCCGAGGCGGTCAACGCTGAGCTGGCAGACCTGGTGGCCGCCGGCATCAACGTGGTGCAGATCGACGAGCCCTACCTGCAGGCCAACGCCGACGCCGCTCGGGAATTCGCCATCGAAGCCATCAACCGGGCCCTGCAGGGCATCACCGTCACCACCGTGCTGCACACCTGCTACGGGTACGCGGTGTACGTCAAGGACAAGCGGGGCGGGTATCCGTTTCTGGCTGAGTTAGCTGCCTGCAACGCCGACCAGCTCTCCATAGAGTACGCCCAACCCGCACTGACCCCCGAGGTGCTGAGCCAACTCGGGGACAAGACCGTGGTCCTGGGGGTGGTGGATCTGTCCACCGAGGACGTCGAGCCGGCCGAGGTGATCGCCCGGCGGCTGCGGGCCGCGCTGCGGGTTCTCCCTGCCGAGCGTCTCGTCGCAGCCCCCGACTGTGGCATGAAGTTCCTGCCCCGCCGCGTGGCGCGGGCCAAGCTCGCCGCCATGGTGGCCGGCGCCGCCCAAGTGCGGGCCGAACTTGACTGAAAAGTACTGACGTTCCCTCTAGACGGCGCCTGCCGGGTGTAGGGCACAAGTCGGCAACGTGCAGCGTCAGGGAGCGAAGACCACCGGGGTCCAGACCAGGATGTCGGCCCCGGCTTGGCCCTCGGCGTCGACCGTGGCGCCGCGGATCTCGAAGCGCAACAACCGGCCGCTACCGGCGGGGGCCTCCTCCACCAGCGTGTGACGAAACGCCAGCAAATCGCCCTCGAAGGCCGGGCCCACGTGATCGCAACCGTCCCAGGCCACCACCGCCGCAATACCGGGCAGTACGCGACTGAGCGAGGACTGGGCCAACCCCTGCACGTGACCGCCGTACACCAGGCGCTTGTTGTAGATGCTGCGGGTGCCGTCACGGTGCACGAAGGCCTGGTTGAACGTCATCCGGGCCAATGACGGGGCCAGGTCGATGTGGTCCCGCATGGCGTCGGCCCGGGTCTCCCCCACCGCCCACTCGGTGCGGGGCAGCACGCGGAGATCCCACTGCGGGGCCAACGTGGCCACATCGGACAGCGGGACCGGGTCCGACGGGCCGGGGATCTCATCGGCGTGTCCCGGTGAACCGCTGCGGCTGGCCACCAACGCGCACCGCTCGTAACGAGCCACCGGGCCGGCGTCACCGACGGTCTCAATGCCCAACCACACCTTGCCCCGGTGCTGCCCGTCACGAGGTTTGCCGTCGGCCAGGCCCAACACGGTGGCGGTGGTGCGCAGCGTCTCGCCCACCTCGACCGCCCGCAGGATCCGCACCGAGCGGTAGTAGAGGTTGGCGATGGCCCGACGGGTGGCGTTGGTGGTCTGCCCGATCGAGTACTGCATGACCAGCGAGGGGTACACCAGACCGGCGTCGCTACCGGTCAGCCGAGCAGCAAGCGTGCGGTCCGCCGACGCCAGGTGCTGGTCCCCGGTGATCATCCGATACGCCAGGTTGTCCGCTTGGGTCACCGTCACCGGCGGCAGCGTGGGGATAGCCATTCCCCGGCTGAACTCGTCGTAGTAGGGACCGTCGTTGTCTGCGCCTTGGGTCACGCCAACGAGTGTAGAGACCTACCTGCCCCAGCGCGGAAACGGTACGGCGACCGTCGTCGCCGTACCGTTTCGCATGGTCCCCCGTTGGTGAACTTGATCAGTCGGCCACGAGCTCCGATTGCTTCAATGGCTCAGTGTTGTACTCATCGAGGTTGACCTGGCGGGTCATCTCGAAGAAATCGACGTTCCGGTAGGGCGAGTTGATGACGATGCGCCCGCGGTCGTTGCGATAGTAGGTGGACATGCCGGGGTGAGTCCAAACCATGTTCTCGTGCTCGGCGTCCACGTTGGCGTTGTACTGGGCGTGCACCTCGGACTTGACGTCCACCTCGCCGAGTCCGTTACGGATCATCTTGGAGAGCATGTCCATGATGTAACGAACCTGCATCTCCACCACGAAGATGAGGCTGCCGCCGTGGCCGGGCTGCAGGTTTGGCCCGTACAGCATGAAGTAGTTCGGGAAGTCCGGCACCACCGTGCCCATATAGGCCTGGGCGTTGTCGTCCTCCCAGGCTTCCCGCAGGGTCTGGCCTGATTTCCCGACCACGTCATAGGTGTTGATGAGCCGCAACACATCGAAACCGGTGGCCAACACCAACACGTCGGCCTCACGGGCGGTGCCGTCAGCGGTGATGACCTTGTTGCCCTCAATGCGCTCGATGCTGGTGTCAACCAGCTCCACGTTGGGATTACGCAACATGCGATACCAGCCGTTGTCCATCAGCATGCGCTTGCCGAAGGGCGGGTACGTGGGCAGCACCTTGGGCAGCAGCTCTTCGGCCTTGTCGCCCAGCTCGTCCACCACGTACTTGGTGAAATACGCCCGATGCGCATCGTTCTGGGCGTTGAGGGAACGCTCCGGATGTTCCCAGTTGGGATCTTTGTGCAACGCCGAGTGGATGCGGTCATTGAACGTCCAACCCAGCCGCACCCGGTACCAGTTGCGATACAGCGGGCACTCCTTGAACAGGAACCGCAACGGCTCCGGCACCTCCTTGCGGAACTGCTCGAACGGTGCCGCCCAATGGTTGGAGCGCTGATAGATGGTCATGGACGCCACGTCGTGCTGGATCTCCGGGGCGGTCTGCATGCAGCTGGCCCCGTTGCCGATGATGGCTACCCGCTTGCCGGCCACCGTGGCATCATCGGGCCAACGGGCGGTGTGCCACTTCTCGCCGCTCCAGGTATCCAGACCGGCGATGTTGGGCTCAACCGGCGGATTGAACAAACCGGCAGCGCTGATCACCACATTGGCTTCGCGCTCTTCCACGTTGCCCTGGGCATCACGGGTGAAGATCCGCCAGGACTGGGTGTCATTGACGTATTCGATGCGCTGCACCGAGGTGTTGAAGCTGATGTGCTTACGCAGATCGAACTCTTCAGACACGTGCTCGAGGTAACCGTGCAGCTCGTCACGCAGGCAGAAGTATTTCTTCCAGTCATAGGAAGAGAACGAGAACGAGTACAGGTGATTGGGGGTGTCGACCCCGGCGCCGGGATACTTGTTCTCCCACCACACGCCGCCCACGGTGGGGTGACGCTCCACGATCTCGAATGCCACCCCGGCGGCCTGCAAGTTGATGGCGGCACACAGCCCCGATACCCCGGCCCCGATGATCAGCACCTTGAAACCCGCCGGCGCGGCGATGGGCTCGGGCGCCAAGAAGGAGGCCTGGCCCAACTGGGCTGCGGTAAAGGCGCCGTACTCCTCCGGCACCCGCTCCGCCATGGCCACGGACAACATATGGGTCAGCATGGTCTCGGACGGTTCGGGCATGGCCACCGGACGACCGTTGCGCCAGGCCAAGATGGCTTCCAGCGCCGACTCGCGCACCTCACGCTGATGGTCGGGGTCCAAGCCGCCGGAGTCGTTGTCCCCCATGCCGGACTGGCGGCCCGGCCGATACGGCGGCTCCAGCCAGTGCTCCTCCCCGGTGAGCTGCACCAGCACCATCAGCAAGGTGGGGATGTTGGCGATGGCCACCGCCTCGGTGAAAGCCTGCTCATCCTGTGCGGTCATGGTCGTCGTGTCAGCCACGAATGTTGCCCTCGCTTGGTCACAGCAGTGCACGCTCCGACGCGTGAACCTGACGATGGCGTCAACCCTACCGCGGCCGCCGGCGCGACCTACAGCCGGTACACCCGACGGGCGGTGCCGGAGAACAGCGCGGCCTTCTCCGAGGCGCTGGCATCGGGCACCATCCGCTTGAAGGCGTTCCATAACACCAGGTAGGAGCATGATTCGCCGTCGACGGGGAAGTTGGATTCGAACATCGCCCGTTCCGGCCCGAAGGTCTCGATGCACCATCGGATGAACGGCCCCCAGTACGCCGCCAGCTGCTCGGAGCCCGGCGGTCGATCCTGGCGGTGCCAACCCCCACCGAGGATGGTCATCCCGATGCCGCCCAGCTTGAGCGACACGTTGGGGCAGGTGGCCAGCTCAGCCAACGCCCCCCGAGTGGCGGCGAGCACCTCATCGTGCCGATCACGATAGGAACGGACCCCCAGCGGACCGCCGAGGTGGTCGCACACGATGGTGGTGTCGGGAAAAGCCCTGGCCAGAGCGGTCAGCTCGGGGATCTGGGGGTGGTACAGCCAGGCGTCATAGGTCAGGTCCCGACGGGCCAGTTCGGCGAAACCGGCCCGGAAGGCGTCGCTGCCGAGCAGGCCGGGAGCAGGATCGGTGCGGTGGTTGGGGATGGCCGGATCCGCGTCCCAGGCCGGGGCGTGGCGGATGCCCACGAAGCGCGATCCACCGGCCTCGGCCAGCGCGTCGAGGGCCCGCCCGGCGTCCGCCCCGTGCCGCAGGTCGGCGTGGCCCACGATGCGGGCGATGCGGGCGCTGCCGGATGCCACGGCCCGGCGGTCGCTCTCCTCGGCCAACTCCGTGACCTTGACCACCTCCGGCAGGGGGATCATCACCGGATCAGCGGCGGCGCGGTCCCAGCCCCAGCCACACTCGATGAACACCGTGTCGGTGACGTGGTGGCCGGCGCCGGTGTCCGCCAGCAGCTCATCGAGCAGGTAGGGCGGGTCGATGTGGGTCCACAGATGATGGTGGGGATCCACGATTGCCAGCTCGGGTTCGAGGGGCTCCTCGACGGTCTGCGCCAACCAGTCTCGGTGCTCTGCAGGGGTGCGGGCCATGGCCGGACCGTAGCGCTCCCAACGGCCCCGCCGAAGGGAACGTCCACCCCCGCGCTCTGCCAGACTCGCCCACCGCCCGCGGTCTCACACGATCAATTTTCCGGTCAGAAATGGGTAAGGCCCACCCGCGGCAACCTGTGAGGTCCGGTGGGCTATTCAGCTTGGGTACACCATGGATAGCGCTATCGGGCAGACTGATGGCATGCAGACTTTGGGGGACGCCTCGCACGGGGCACAGGACGCGAGTGGCGCCGGTTACAACATTCCGGCGGTGCAGAAACGCACCGTGATCACGCTGCTGTTCAGCCAGGCCACGGGGGGCGTGGGGTTGGTTGCGACCTACATCGTCACCGCCGTGCTGGCCTTGGACATCACCGGTTCGAAGGTGCTGGCCACGGTGGCCGCGGCGTGCTTGTCCATCGGGGCGGCCACCGCGTCGTTCCCGTTGGCCAGGATCATGAGCAACAAGGGTCGTCGGATCGGGCTGCGCACCGGCTACATGCTCGGTGCCACCGGGGCATTGATCGCGGTACTGGCCGCCATCACCCGGTCCTACCCGCTGCTGTGCCTGGGGGTGCTCGGCGCCGGGGTCGGCAACGCCGCCAACTTGGCCACCCGCTACGCCGCCTCGGACCTGGCGCCCGAAGCGACCCGGGCCCGCACCATCAGCCTCATCGTGTGGTCCACCACCATCGGCTCCACCACCGGCGCCGTGGTGTCCGGCACCGCCAGCGACGTGGGCCTGGACCTGGGCCTGCCGGTCTACGGCGGGTCTTACCTGCTGTCGTGCCTGATGTTCCTGCTGGCCGCGGCGATCGTGGAAACCCGCCTCCGGCCGGACCCGCTGGCACTGTCGGGCGGCCTCGGTTCCTCCAGCCCCACCTCGTCCAAGCCGAGCATCCGGGAGTCCCTGTCCTTCATCATGGCCAAGCCTGCCGCTCGTTTGGCCGTGGGCGCCATGATCGTGAGCCAGGTGACCATGGTGGGCGTCATGTCCCTCACCCCGCTGCACATGAAAGAGGGGCTGCAAGCCCAATCAGTGATCGGCTGGATGATGGCCTTCCACATCTGGGGCATGTACCTGCTCTCCCCGGTCATCGGGTCCCTCACCGACAAATTGGGTCAGTACCCGATGCTGTACATCGCTGGAGCCTTGTGCACCGCCGGGGCCGGCTGGGCCGCCATCACACCACCCGCGGGCCTGGTCGGGGTGTTCATGGGCAACTTCCTCATCGGGCTGGGCTGGTGCTTCGGGGTCATCGCCGCCTCATCCCTGCTGGTGTCGGAGTTCCCCATCGAGCAACGCGTCGGCGTGCAAGGGGTGGGTGATCTGGCCATGATCGGCTCGGGGGCCTTTGCCGGGGTGTTCTCCGGGCTGCTGTACACGCTGCTGGGCTACGGCGGGGTCAACGCCGGCAACGCGGGCTTCGGGGTGCTGTTGGTCCTCGGCACCGCCGCCACATACCTCATAGTACGGCGCACTCGGCAGCACCAGCCCTCGGTACTGGCATGAGTGGGACACCCGCGGTGGGTTTCACCGCGGCGCTGCGGCTGCCCCGTTACCCGTATATGTGGGTATCGGGCGCGCTGTGGCACACCAGCCGATGGGGTATGGCATTCCTGGCGGCGTACTTTGCCCGATCGCTCAGCGAATCACCCCGGCTGGTGCAACTCACCGGGGTGGCCATGTGGATGCCGTTGCTGTTGGGCGGCGTACTGGGCGGTGTGGTGTCGGACCGCTTCGATCGTCGACGCACGCTCTTGGTGCAACTCACCGGGCTGATCCCGTTGGTGTTCCTGGTGGGCATCCTGGTGCACCTGGACCAGATGCGACTGTGGATGATCTATCCGTTCATGGTCTTCGTGGGCATCGGCTGGGTGGTGGACATGACCAGCCGCCGGGCCTACATCTTTGATCTGGTGGGCCCGGAGCGCATCGACAACGCCATGGCGCTGGAATCGTTCGGCATGGCCATCGGCATGATCAGCGGCACGCTCTTCGGTGGTTCCGCCATCGAGGCCATCGGCGTGGGATCAGCGTTTCTGGGCGTGGGCGGGTTGCTGTTGTTGTCCCTGCTGCTGTTCTCGCGGGTCCCTGCCAGCGCCGCCATCCACGCCCCCGTCCGGGCCGACTCCGCTGAACGCACCAGCGCCCGCGTCGCACTGGCCCAGATGCGTGACGGTTTCGGCTTGTTGGGCCGCTATCCGGGGTTGGTGTCCATCCTGGGCATCACCGCCACCGTGAACTTCTTCTACTTCGCGCACGTTCCGCTGGTGCAGGTCATCGGCAAGCAACTCGGCGCCGGGGCCAGCCGGGTGGGCGTGCTGGCCGCCATGACCGGCACCGGAATGATGATCAGCTCGCTCATCATCGGACGCGGCCGCATCACGGGCCGGGGCCGGGCGTACTGCGTGGGATCGATGTTCGCTTTTGCCTTCCTCATCGTGGCGGCGCAGGCCAACAGTTACCCGTTGGCGTTGGTGTCGCTGCTGGCGGCGGGGATCGGCACCGGGTTCTTCGGCTCGACCCAGTCCACCTTGGTGATGACCAGCGTGCCCATCGAGGTTCGGGGTCGGGCCCTGGGTTTGTTGTCCACCGCCATCGGTGTCCTACCCCTCGGTATGTTGGGTCTGGGTGAGCTCGCCGAGGCCTACGGCACCGCCACCGCCATAACGGTGTCCTGCAGCCTCGGGGCCGCCCTTTCGGTGCTGTGGTTGGTGCGACATCCCGAAGTGCTGCGGATGACCTCCGATGCCCGACCGCCGGCGCTCGGGGCCACGGTTACCATTGAATCCCCGACACCGGCACCCGCCCAGGCCTGACCGGGCCCAACGAAGCCGGCAACGGGACCGATACCGGCGTCGCGGCGGGGTTGAGAGGGCTATCGTCCTGCGGGCACGCAACGTACCGCCCGATCGTTTCACAGGAGCGCCGCCATGACCCCAGTTCTGTCCGGTCTGCGCATTGTCGAAGGCTCAGCTTTCGTGGCCGCACCACTTGGCGGCATGACCCTGGCGCAACTCGGCGCCGACGTCATCCGCTTCGACGCCATCGGTGGCGGGCTGGACTTCAACCGTTGGCCGGTCACCGAAGAGGGTGTAAGCCTTTTCTGGTCCGGGCTCAACAAGGGCAAGCGGTCCATCCAGGTTGATCTGCGCCGGCCCGAGGGTCGGGACCTGATCGCGGACATCATCACCGCCCCCGGCGATGAAGCGGGCATCTTCCTGTCCAACTTTCCTGAAGGCGGCTGGTTGGGTGACGCCGCGCTGCGGGCCCGCCGACCGGATCTGATCTACGTGAACATCATCGGCAACCCCGATGAATCCACCGCGGTCGATTACACCGTGAACCCGTCCTCGGGTTTCGCCTACGCCACCGGTCCGTCGGGCTCGATGATGCCCACCAACCACGTGCTGCCGGCATGGGACACCGCCACCGGGCTCACCGCCGCTGTGGGGTTGTTGGGTGCAGAGCGCTATCGCACCCGTTTCGGGGAAGGCCAGTTGGTCAAGGTGTCCCTCACCGACGTGGCCTTCGCCATGGTGGCCAACCTCGGCTACCTGGCCCAGGCGCAGCTGACCCACGCTGACCGGACCCAGATCGGCAATGACCTCTACGGCGCGTTCGGGCGGGACTTCCCCACCAGCGACGGGCGGCGGGTGATGGTGGTGGCCATCAGCCTCAAACAATGGCAGTGCCTGGCCGACGCCACCGGTATCACCGAGCACCTGGGCGCCATCGAACGGGCCCTGGGCGTTGATCTGCGCAAGGAAGGGGACCGTTTCGGTGCCCGTGACGCCATCGCGGCGTTCATCGCTCCCTTCATCGCCCGCCACAGCCTCACCGAGCTTCGCGAGATTTTCGACGCCCACGGGGTGTGTTGGGGGCCGTATCAGACCTTCACGCAGCTGGTGAGCGACGATCCCCGCTGCTCCATCGCCAACCCCATGTTCACCAAGGTCGATCAGCCCGGGGTGGGTCGGGTGCTGGTGCCGGGCTCACCGCTGGCGTTCAGCGAGGTGCCCCGCCAACGACCGGTGCCGGCCCCCCGCCTGGGCGAGCACACCGACGAGATCCTTTCGCAGGTGCTCGGCCTGACCAGCCACGAGATCGGCCTCATGCACGACAAGGGCATCGTCGCCGGCGCCGGCGACTGAGAGCTCTGATCAGGTCGGCCACCCTGGCATGTCAAGCGGGGGCCGTGGCAGCGTTGGGCCCCCACAAGCGGCAGAATGGGAACCGTGAACATAGGTGAGCAGCTGCTGGAGCAGCGACGGCGACGGCGACGTGCGGGAGATCCGAACATCACGCCGGCCGGGCGTGAGCTTCTGTTGCGCCTCACCGTCGGGGATCTCATGGACACCTTTCAGTCGGAACTAGACGCTGATGACGCTGCGGAGCAGGCTGTCTCGGTGCTCGATGATGATGCCTCCTGATCATTGGGCCAGGTGATAGCCAATGTTGGTGATTGACGAGTAGCTGGCCGTGCGAGTCTTGGTGGGCGCCGCGCCGGATACCATCGATCCCGACGAGACGCTCGGGCTGTGCGCGTACCGCCATTACCGCTTGCTGCAACGCATCCATAGCGCAGGGACCGGTCAACTTTCGCAGCTGCTTGGCGACAGCGACCGTCAGGCCATCCGCCGACCCCATCCCGAAGTTCTTGAGATTCTCGATCCTCGCCCGCTGCTGGACGACGCTGCCGCTATTGGAGCGGCCTACCACGCGGCCGGCCTGCTGGTGTGCGAGACGCTCGCCGCCGGGCTGGCCCATGGCCGTCGCCTTTGGTTCGGCAGCGACCGCAACGTCGGTGTCAGGCTCCGCGAGATTGCGAAGGATCTTGGCATCGCCATCCACGTCGCGGGGCCAACGTAGGCGTTCTCGCCCACGCCCGGAAGCGGCGCCTGGGCGAGCACACCGACGAGATCCTTTCGCAGGTGCTCGGCCTGACCAGCCACGAGATCGGCCTCATGCACGGCAAGGGCATCGTCGCCGGCGCCGACGACTGAGCTGGGCGTTCAAACCGGCAGGTCGAGCGATTCAGCCAGCGATCGAAGCGCTGTTTTCAAGCGGGTTTCCTGGTGGCGAGTCTCGTTCAACTGGTCCCGCAGCCAACCAACCGCAGCGGTGACCTCACGATGGACGGGGTTGGCCAACGAGAACCAACCCGATCCCACCTGGGTGAGATCCTGCGCCACACACGCGGTGAGCGGCGCCGCGCCCAATCCCAGGAGCTGTTCGCTGAACCGAATAACGCAGATTGATGCTTCCTGGCCCAGAACCGGCACCTCAGCCGCGTCCAAAGCTTTGTCCACCATGGTGGCCGAACTGGCCAACGCCAAGCCCACCATTCCCTTGGCGTCGGGCACCAGGTCGCCGATTTGATTCACGACCCGCAGCACGGCGGCCTGGGCCTGGTTTCCCGCGGCAACGGCCGGTTCCAGCGCCGCGGCCCTTTCTCGGCAGGCGCGCTGCTCCATCAACAGCTGACGAACCTGCTCAATTTCCGGGCCGTGGGATTCGCCCAGCACGAGAATCTTCTGATCTAACAATGCGTGGTAGTCCTGCTCGGCTGAACCCAACGCCTGGTATTGGGAGCTGACCTCGTTTCGTCGATCGCGAAGCAGCTGCACTGCATCGGCCAACGCCGCTTCTGATTCGGTCGCCGTAGGGGTGTGCGGTGCGGGGGACTTGGCTCGTCGCCATCCCCTGCGGCCCCCCTGTCTGTCAGGGGCGGCGGCCGACCCCCGGGTCGCGGCGAGCTCGGCTTCCGCCGCCGCGATCTCCCGGCCCAAGGCACTGAACGCTTTGAACAGCTGTGCGTGATCGTCACGTCGCTGGCGGGCGTCGCTGAGCTGGTCATCTATGGGGTGCACGGGTCACCCTCCTTCCTTTCCGCTGCCGGGCTGACCGAACCCATCAACGAGACCGGCGGGGCCGGCTATCAGGATGCGCGTCGCTGATTGGTGCAACCAAGGGACGATAGGCTCCCGTCGGTAAACAAACTCTCAGGGGGACCAATCATGCGCTACGACCTCGTGATTCGCGGTGGCACCGTGATCGACGGTACCGGCGGGCCGGCCCGGCAAGCCGATGTGGGCATCGTCGGGGACAAGGTGGTGGAGATCGGCGAGTGCGCGGGGGACGCCACCGAGACCGTTGACGCCACCGGCCGCCTGGTGACCCCCGGCTTCGTGGACATCCACACCCACCTCGACGCCCAGATGGCGTGGGATCCGGTGGGCACGGTGTCCTGCTGGCACGGCGTGACCACCGCGGTCATGGGCAACTGCGGGGTGACCTTCGCTCCGTGCAAGCCGGAAGATCGTGAGACGCTGGCCCGGATGATGGAATCGGTCGAGGACATCCCGGCCGACGCCATACTGTCCGGTTTGCCGTGGGACTGGGAGACCTACACCGAGTACCTCGACAGCTACGCCCGCATACCGATGGGTATCAACCTGGGCGGTATGGTGGGACACTGCTCGGTACGGATCGCAGCCATGGGAGACCGGGCCATTGACCAGCACCACGCTGACGCCACCGACATCGTCAAGATGTGCGAGCTGGTGGAGGAGGCGCTGGTTGGCGGGGCACTGGGTTTCTCCACTTCCCGCACCTATCTGCATCTGACGCCGGACGGTCGGGAGGTGCCCGGTACCTGGGCCGCCCCCGAGGAGCTTCTGGCCATCGGTGAGGTCATGGGCCGTTTGGGCCGCGGCGTGTTCGAGTGCGCGGTGGACAATGACCGCCAGCTCCACGGATTGGTGGGTCAGAAGGACCGCACCGTCATGGAGCGCGAGGTCGCCTGGATGAAGGAGCTGTCCATCCGCACCGGGCGGCCGGTCACGTTCGGTTTCGTGCAGAACCGCTCCGACCCCGATGGTTGGCGGTACTGGCTGGAGCTGGTGGCCGAGGCCAACGCCGCGGGGGCCGACATCCGCCCCCAGACCACCACCCGGGGCATCGGCGTGCTGTTCGGGCTGGCCAACCGCACCCCCTTCGACAACTGCAGTGCCGCTTGGCGTGCATTGCGCAACCTCAGCGCCACCGACAAGCTGGCCAAGCTGTCCGACCCGGCGTTCAAGGCCCAGCTGGTGGCCGATGTGGCCCGCACGCCCTCCAAGTTGGATCTCAGCGGCATCTACCGCCTCGATGCCAGCCGGGTCAGCTACGAGGCCGACCCGTCAGAGAGCCTGGCGGCCCACGCCGAACGTCGTGGTGTCTCGCCCGCTCAGGCGTTCTTGGACATGGCCATCGAAACCGGCACCAAGGGCCTGTGGAACTACCCCTTCCTCAACTGGGACTTCGACGCCATCGAGGAAAAGATCAACGATCCCAGCGTGATCTTGGGTATCGGGGACGCCGGCGCCCACTGCGGGCAGATCCAAGACGCCAGCCAGTCCACCTACTTCCTGACCCGCTGGGTTCGTGACGCCAAGAAGTGGACCGTTGAAGAGGCCGTCAGCATGCTGGCCGCGGATGGCGCGGACCTGTTCGCCTTCGAGGGCCGGGGCCGTTTGGTGGAGGGCAACTACGCCGACGTCAACGTCATCGATCTGGACAATCTGGAGCTGTGCGCCCCGGAGTACGTGTATGACTTCCCCAACGGCGCCGGCCGCTGGATCCAAAAAGCCAAGGGCTATGACCTGACGCTGGTCAACGGCCAGGTGTTCATGCGTGACGGCGAACACCAGGGGGCCCTCGCCGGCCGGATCATCCGGGCCTGACCGCCGGGCTCAACGCAACGCGCGGACGCACCGGATGGCCGCCATCCCGGTGCGCCCGCCGTTGCGTGCCACGACAGTCAGGACAGTGCCAGGTGATAGCGCAGCGCAGCATCCACGGCGTCCGCATCGGCGGCACCGAGCCGTCCGAGTGGTTGACGGAGCCGGCTCACGTCGATGGAACGTATCTGCTCGGTCTGCGCCTTCGATAGCACGGTCAACCCGTTGAGCCGGTTGGGCCGCAGCAACACCTGCATGGGCCCGCGCACTGAGGTGTTCGACGTGCAGGGCACCACGCTCACCACGCCGAGACCGAGGCGGTCCGCAGCACGCAACGAGGCGTCATTCCCGACCAAAATCACCGGACGCCACTTGTCGGCCTCCGCACCACGAGCAGGTTCGAGGTCGGCCAAATACACCTCGCCGCGATTCAAGGACCCTCCGCAGCGAGATGGTCCCAACCCGACTCATCCCATTCCTTGAACGCCTGGCAATAGCCGTCGACG
>JBJXFH010000048.1:0-16980 GCA_046155365.1 Acidimicrobiales bacterium
CCGAACGGATCAAAGCCAACTCGCCGTTCGGGGTGTGGATGACCAAGGAGGTCATGTGGTCCAACCTCGAAACCGGCTCGCTGACCGCCGGCATCGACCTGGAGAACCGCACCCAGATCCTGGCGTCCCACACCCAGGACTGCCGCCGGGCCATGAGCAACTTCTTCAGCCCCACACCCACGGTCTTCGAGAACCGCTGAGCTGAAAGCCGGCCGGGCGCGTCGAGTGCGGCCGGCCAGCGACGGGGGGTCACCGGCCACGGGGCGGTGGTGTGCCAGGCTCGGACGGTGGTGTCCAGCGTTGGCCTGATGCGTTCCAGCGCGCTCATCAGTGCCGGGGTGCTGCTGTCGAGGTTGACCGGGCTGGTGCGGCTGCTGTTACTGGTGTCGGTGCTGGGGGAGGGCGGCCTGGGCGACGTGTACGCCTTCGCCAACAACGTGCCCAACCTCATCTATGAGCTGTTGGCCGGCGGTGTGCTCTCCGCAGTGCTTCTGCCGTTGTTCGTGGACCTGCTGGCTCGAGACGACCGAGACGGCCTGTCGGTGGTGGTGACCACGTCGGTGCTGCTGCTGGGCCTGGTGGCGGTGGTGGGGGTGGTGGCCGCGCCGGCCATCGGGTGGGCGGTGGCGGCCATCTCCGGGGGCGGGTCACGGGCCGCGCAGCAGGAGGCCTTCGTGCACTTGTTGCGCTGGGTGGTGCCTCAGGTGTTCTTCTACGGGCTGATCACCGTGGTGTCCTCGTTGCTGCAGGCCGGCCGCCGCTTCGGTGCCGCAGCGTTCGCGCCGGTGCTGAACAACCTGGTGGTGATCGTCACCCTGGTGGTGCTGCAGCAGCGTTCGGCGCTGGATCTGGCCACGGCCCCGTTGGCCGAGGTGCTGACCGACCCCGCCACCCTCACCATCCTGGGGGCGGGCACCACCGCCGGAGTGGCGATCAACGCTGTGGCCCTGGTGCCCTCGCTGCAACGCTGCCGGCTGGGGCTGCGGGTCCTGCCCCGCTGGCGGCATCCGGTGATGGGGCGAATGTGGTCCGCCGGTCGGGGGGCGTTGGGGTTCGTGGCGGTCAGCCAGGTCGGGGTGTTGGTCACCACGCTGATGGCCAACGCCTGGAAGGAAACGGGTCAGTATGTGGCCTACATCAACTCCGGGCTGCTGCTGTTCGTGGCCTACGGGGTGCTGGTGGTGTCCGTCACCACCGCAGTGGGCCCGGAACTGGCCTCGACGGCGCAGAGTGGGGACACGGCCGGGTTCCGCCAGGTATGGCTACGGGGGCTGCGGCTCATCGTGTTGCTCACCGCACCGGCCTCGGCCGCCATGGTGGTGCTGGCCCAGCCCATCTTCGAGTTGTTGCCGCTCACCGACGATTCGACGCAGCTCTATGCCGGGCTGTTCCAGGTGTTCTCGGTGGGCCTGGTGCCGTTCTCGATCAGCCAGTACGTCATCCGCTCGTTCTACGCCCGCTCCGACACCCGAACCCCGGTGCGCATCGCCCTGGTGCAGTACGGGGTGATCATCGGCCTGGGCCTGGTGGTGGCGCCGATCTACCAGGTTCCCGGCCTGTCGGTGGTCTATACCATCGGGTACGGCGCGGCCGGGCTGGTGGCCTTCTCGTGGTTCGCCCGTTCACTGGGCCGATTGCGTTTTTCGGAGGTCGCCATGCTGCCCCGTATGGCGGCGGCCGCGGTGGGCGCGGCGGTGGTGATGGCGGCAGTGCTGGCGCTGCTGGGTTGGGGAGCCCGGACCACGCCGCCCACGGTGCAACTGGTGGCGGGGGGTCTGGTGGGCCTGGTTGTGTACCCCGGGTTCCTGTGGGCGATGGGCACCACCTCGGACCTGCAGGCCGGGTTGGACCTGGGCCGCCGGGTGCTGCGCCGCTGAGCCTGTCCTCTTCGCCCCACCCTCCCCGCCCAGCGACGCAAGCGGTAACGTCGTTCTCTATGTCTCGAAGGTCCATCGGTCAGTGCCTGGCCGGGCTTGTCCTGTTGCTGTCTGGTGTCAGCGCTGCCAGTCCCGACTCCGTGGTCGGAGCGCAGTCCCAGGCGGCGGCGGCGCCGGCCCCGACGCCGTTCACGCAAGCCCGGTGGATCGACACCCGGGAGAGCACCGACGGCGGAGCGCCCCGGCGTCTGGCGGCAGGGGAGACGCTGCGGTACAACCCGTGGGCCGGGTCGCCGCTGTCGGGTGCGGTCCAACTCAACGTGACCGTCGTCGAGCCCAGCCAGGCGGGCTATCTCACGGTCTTTCCTTGCGGGGACCTGCCAGGCACGTCCTCAGTGAACTTCGCGGCGATGGACACCGTGGCCAACGCCGTCACTGCGCCCATGAACCCCAGCGGGGAGCTGTGCTTCTACACCACCGCCGAAACCCATCTGGTGGTGGACTTCAACGGGTTCCCTCCCAGCACGAATGACTACCAGCCGCTGCCGCCGATTCGTGTGCTCGACACCCGGCAGGACGGGCCCGGCCGGCCGGCTGGGAAGTCGGAGCCGGGCGGCATCACCCGGGTGGCGGTCCACGGCACCTCCTCCGTGCCTGCAGGCGCGGCGGCGGTGTCCATCA
The DNA here is from genome assembly GCA_046155365.1 of Acidimicrobiales bacterium. Classification (GTDB taxonomy): domain Bacteria; phylum Actinomycetota; class Acidimicrobiia; order Acidimicrobiales; family CAIXPF01; genus CAIXPF01. The sequence continues at coordinate 2,559 of JBJXFH010000048.1, forward strand.
ATTTGACCGCCACCGAGGGCCAGGACAACGGCTACGTGACGGCCTTCTCGTGCGGCGAGCTCCCACCGTCTTCGAGCTTGAATCATCCGCCGCTGGACCCCGTCGCCAACGCCGTGGTCGTGTCCCTGAACAGCGAGGGTGCGTTCTGCCTTTACAGCACTGGCGCCGTCCACCTGATCGTGGACCTCAACGGCTGGTATAGGGACAACCGGAGCCTGACCCCGGTGAACCTGCGCGTTCTGGACACCAGGGAAATGTGCCGTTCGACGCTCGGAATGACCTTCCGTGAGGCCGGGAAAACCCGGCCACAACGCCTTGATGTCGAGGTCTGCGGCGACACGGTCATTGCCACCCTGCATGAGGCCAAGATGGTGACACTGGTGGGTTCCTCCATTGGGGCCCTCCCGCTGATCTCGGATTTCTCGATGACGTTTCCCTGGACGGGCGACCCCGATCCAGACGGATGGTGTCGCCGTACGGTGACCGTCTCGGTGTCCCCCTCCGCCGCCGGACCGTTCACGGGAACGGCTTTGAACCAATCGATGTGCGACCCGAATGATCCCTTCATACCTGGTCCCGTTGAGGTCGAGCCTGACCGCCTCGACGGCAAGCTCATCATTCGTCTTCCGCTGGCATGGGTGCGAGAGGTAGAGGACCGCGTGTTCTGGACGGCATCTGTGGTTGGGACCGATGGCGTTTCGTCAAATGTGATCACGCCTGGCAGCTACTATTACATGAACGTCGATCCGTCGGTGCCGGGCATTGTCGAGCGCACCGTGCCGATCGGCGCCTACGCCGACGGCGCCAATGCGGTGATCGTGAACCTCACGGCGACGGGATCCACACGCGGCGGATTTGCCCAGGCGTACGCATGTGGGGGCTCTCGTCCGAACACCTCCACGGTCAACTTCGGGCCCGGCCAGACCCGAGCCAATCTGGCCTTGGTGCCGTTGAGTTTACTAAATTCGGGGCAAGCAGCGGTCTGCGTATTGGGCGTTAGTACCCACTTGGTGCTCGACCTGCTGGCGGTGGTAAGGGTCCCGATGAACTGTGGACCGATACCTCAGATGCGGGTACCCTGCCCTGCCTCCTGAACGCGGCGGCGCAAGATCCGGACCCTGATACCAGGTCGGGCGGGTGGCGCCGCTGTTCGCTGGTGTCGTCGCTGCAGTGACTATGCGACGCCAGGGTCGTGGTCGGCGTCGTGTTCGGTGTGGGGGGTGCCAGGGTCGAACGACTCGGGATCCTCGCCGGTGACGTGGTGCTCCAGGAACTGGCGGGTTCGGGTCCAGGCCAGTTCCGCGGCCTGGTCGTGGTGGGCCAGTTCACGGTCGGCCTCGAAAAACCAGTGGCTGGTGCCGGGGTAGCGGAAGAACTCTGTCGGGCGGCCCACCAGATGCAGGTGCGCCTCTAACTCGTTCACCTCGTCGTCGCTGACGAAGGCGTCGAACTCGGCGAAGTGGCCCTGGAAGGCGCCGGTGGCGTCGATGAAGTCCACTGACTGGGTGCCGTAGAAGGCCACGGTGGCCGCCACCTCGCGGGGCGACCGAGCCGACAGCCACAGCCCCCAGGACGCCCCCATGGAAAACCCGATGACCCCGATGGGCGCCTCGGGCTCTTCGGTCACCGAGCGCAGGGCCCGGGCGCTGGAGAGGATCAGCGCTGCAGCCTTGTTGATGTCCAGGGTGGCCAGCGCGGTCTCCGCCTCATCGGGGGTGGCGGGCAGCTCGCCTTCGAACAGATCCGGCGCCAGGGCGACGAAGCCGGCTTCGGCCAAGCGGTCGCAGAATTGCCGGAAGAAGGGGGTGAGCCCCCACCAGGAGTGCAGCACCAGCACCCCCCGCCGGGCCGGCATCCCGGTTGGCTTGATCAGGTAGCCGCGTCCTGCTGAATCACTCATACCCTGCTCGCTTGCCCGGCCCAGGTGCCAGTTCCGCTTGGTTCGGCGCGCTGGTGCCGGTCACCCAAGCCGTCCGCTCATTCGCCCCCGACGCTAGCCCGGTGGCCGTTGTTGGCGGGGACCGCACCGCCGAGCGCATGGGCCAGTCCGACCGGGGGCATGTTGGTGTAGACCGCGCCCATCTCGCCGACGCTGATGGTGTGGCTCTCGTGCCAGATGCCGACCCGACCCGACGCCGCCACCGCCTTGTTGAACGCCCGCCAGGCCGGCAGGTGCAGGTGTTCGGCGGCCCGGGCGTAGTTGTCCAGGTGCGCTCGTGATCGCCAGTACTGCACCACCATCAGGTCACGGCCCGACAGGTAGGTACGCGCTCCCAGCAGGCCCAACTCCGGTTGCGCGGAAAGTTCCCGCAGCATCTTGGGCATGGCCCGAGCCACCCCCGACCAGGCGCGAACGGCCCGCAACCGGTTGATCCGCATCCCGATGAGGAACAGGACCGGTTCACCGGTGCCCTCGGGTTCAGGCTGCGACGGCACGGTCCACCGTCCCTTGTTGATCGCCTTACCCATGTCGACTCCTATCTCGGTGTTTCGTCTCGGTGTTTCGTCTGGCTGTCGAAGAATTCTAAGTTACTGCTGTAAACATAGGACATCGTGCCACCTTGGTGTTTACGCTGTCAACATGGAACCCAGTGACGGCACCGGCTCGGAGGGAGGGCGGGGTGGCGCCAGAGCCCACGCGGCCCGGCCCTACCATCACGGCGACCTGCGGCGGGCATTGGTGACCGCCGGGGTGGCGTTGGCCCGCCAAGGTGGGGCGGCGGCGGTCACGGTGCGGGCCGCGGCACGCCTGGCGGGGGTGACCGCGCCGGCCGCCTATCGTCACTTCGAGGACCGTGACCAGATGCTGGCCGAGGTGGCCCGTCACTGCCGTCAGGAGTTGGCGGCGGCCATGATCGCGGCCCGTGATCGCCATCGCAGCGCCGTGCGTCGCTTTGATGCCACCGGTCGGGCCTATATGGATTTCGCCCTGGCCGAGCCGGGACTGATCGATGCCGCCTTCGCCGCCGGCCCTGCTGCAGTGCCCGATGATCCTGATGCCTACGCCGTGCTGGCCGGCGGGCTCGACGAGTTGTCCGAGGCCGACCTGCTGGCGCCGGATCGTCGTGACGGTGCGGAGTTGGTGGCCTGGACGGCGGTGCACGGGGCCGCAGCGTTGCTGGCCCGCTCACCGGCGTTGTCCGCAGACGCCGCCGCCGTCACCGACCGTGTGCTGCTGGGCGTCCGTCATGCGCTCGGCGTCGCGGACCCGGCGCCGTCCCGGTCTCGGCGCACCCCTCGCTGAATCCATACTTACAGGTACGTCCTGACTGGTACGGCTTGACAGGTACGGCCCGGCTCACGTGACCGGTGGCCGGGACGCGGCCCGTCTGCGGCCAGTAGGGTCCGGTTCCATGGGTGTACAGCTGGCCAAGAACGCCATCGATCTGGGAATCGTCATCCGGGACAGCGAGGCGTCGCTTCGCTTTTACCGTGACACGCTGGGCTTCGAGCACGTCGCCGACATGCCCATGCCGCTCGGTGGTGGGGGCACCATGCACCGGCTCAACTGTGGGGACACGTTGGTCAAGCTGGTCAAGTTCGACAAGGTGCCCGAGGCCGCCAATCCCGGCGGGGGCATCGTGGGCGCCAGCGGGTTTCGCTACTTCACCATGATCGTCACCAACCTGGCCGAGGTGATGCAGACCGTGGCCGAGGCCGGCTACAAGGTGGTCATCTCCATGCGGGAGGCCCGTCCGGGGGTCACTATCGGGATGGTCGAGGATCCCGACGGGAACTGGGTCGAGTTCGTCCAGAACGGCTGAGCCCCGGGCGTGGCCCGAACCGCCCAAAACCAGTTCAGGAGCCCGCGGAGGGCTCCTGAACCAGGGAGAGAGAAGAGCTGGGTTGCTCTGGCCTTGCGGCTGGATCCAACGGTAGGACCGCCAGCGGCTCAGCGCAGTGGACCGATGGACGTCCTACGCCTTGGGGAAGAAGCCCGGGCGGGCGCGGTCCACGGGGCCGGGCCGCCGGTCTGCTCAGCGGCCGTCAAGGCTGATGTGCCACGGTTCGGCACCTGATCCCCAGCGGAAGGCCGGGCCCAACCGGTGGCGGTCGCCCAGGTTGTAGAACCCGAAGCGGTGGGCGTTGGCCGACAGCCAGGTGGTCACCGCGGCGGTGGCGTACCCATCGCCATCGCCGAGGTCGATGGCCAGTCCCAGCTGGTGTCGCGAGTACCCCGGTCGTTGGATCTGGTTGGATCCGTCAAAGGGCCACTGTCCCGAACTCCAACGCTCGATGCAGTCCAGGTCGCCCGGGAAGCCCACCTCGGCGCAGCGTCGGGCCCGGAGCGCGGCCTGCTCGGCGAAGCTGCGATAGCCGAAGTTGATGCAAAGGGCCAGGCCATCCGCGGCCGCCGCCGAGAGCAATCCCTGGGCCAGATCGGCGATGGCGGCGTGCACCAGCCACCCGCCGCCGCAGCCGTCGGTCACGGCCCGCAGCGGCGGGTTGACCGCCCGTCCGGCGGTGATGCCCAGCGTGCGGACCACCAGACCGTGCGGTGCTGACCAGGGGTTGGGGTGGCGGTAGATAGCCTCCCGGCGGTAGCCGCGCTGCCACATCCCGGCGACGGGGCCGGCTTCGTTGGTGGTGGCGTCGGCGAGGATCGTCTCTTCGGTGTCATCGCCGTCGAGGTCACCGACCAGTAAAACTGCTGGTGGAAGCCCAGATTTCTGCGCCGATTCGACGTCGATTCGCCCAAGTTGGGCCACCTCCGACCACGGCCAGGCCTCCCACAACCACCCTCCGGCGTCGTTGTTCCAGACGCCGTGCGCCTCGGGCTGGCTGGCGCTGCCGATCAGCACCACATCGCTGCGCCGGTCCCCGTTGACGTCAGCGATGGTCGAGCCGGGCGCCACCCACACCGGCACCAGCGAGGGGTAGAACAGCCGGTTGCCGGAACCGTCCAGCTCCACGAACCCGTTGGGCCCCGTCACCAGCAGGTCGTCCCCGCCGACCCCGTCGAACTGGCCCACCCGCAGTGTGGAGCCGGTCCCGATGTCGAACGGTGCCGCTGAGAGCTTGGATCCACCCCACCACAGCACGCCCCGGCCGGTCACGTCGTCATACCAGATCACGTCCTGGGCGCCGTCGCCGTCGAAGTTGCCCACGAAGGGGTCCAGGCCGCCCTCGGGCCAGAACGGCTCGCCGAGGAAGCCGGCGGTGGTGGCCCGGCTGAGCAGATCGCCGCCAGCGCCGCCATGCCACAGCAGGTCCTCCCGGCCGTCGCCGCTGAGGTCACCCACCACCGGAGAGCTGCCGGGTGGGGGGGCGGTCACCTGGCGGCTGGACCATTGCCGGTAGCCGGAGAGCTGCCACAACAACGACGGTCGGGCACCGGTGGGGTCGTACCACAGCAGCTCGTCGGTGCCGTCACCGTTGTGATCGAACGTGACCACCGCCATGGCCGCCACCGGGTCCCCGCCACCGGCCACCACGGTGCGGTCCACGCCGCCGTCGACCCGGCCGAAGAACACCACGGCCGCCGCCAGCCCCGGACCGGCATCGAGCTCCGCCCGTACCAGGTCCTGCCGACCGTCCCCATCGAGATCGCCCACCGCCTGGGAGACGGTCCCACGCAATGTTGTTGAACGAGCAAGGGTCAACCCCTCCGGTCCGTTGCCGGCTGCCCGCCCCTTGAGCTCTGCGCCCAGCCCCACCATTCGCTCAGGCACGCCAGCTCCGGCCAGGGCGGGGCTGGCGCCGGGTTCGCCGAAACCGACCAGGCCTGCGACCAGCACCGCGGCCACCGCGACGGCCCCTCGGCGACGGGCCGGTCGGCCTGGTCCGGTCGGGGCGGCGGGTGCGTTCCGCTCGGACTTGAACCGGGTCCGGATGCGACCGCCGCCGAACCCGACGAGTGCACCGGCCCTTGCGCCTTTACCCATGACCCTGACCGCCCTTGTCCTGTTCAAACCTCACACCGTCAGCCGGCCGGGCATCACCCTTCGCCGTGCTGCGTCGACCACGCAGAGCGTAGGCCGGCGCGAAGGGCCACACGCGCCGCGCCCTGCTGATGCCCTGGCAGGACTGCGGGGCGCGCCGGTCTACGGTCGCGGCGACCGGTGGCGGCTTGCCGATTCCGCTGACGGCTCAGCAGGCCCGCGTCGGACCAATCGCCCCTCCAACGGGGTGCTGAAGGACCTGCATGCTCGCGACCGAAATCGGCGCGGATGGCCTTTCTCGGCACCCTGCTCACTCGGCCGACATCTGCGGTTGCACCGTCACTCGCGGGCTCAGTCATCACGCCACGTTAAGTTCTCGCCCGCGAGTGACCTCGACCACGCCACCGTCAATTAGCTCCGGACGGGGACGTGCGGTAAGGCCGCGGTTAGCCGGCCAGGGCACCCAGTTCGGCCGCGGTCACGTTCACTGCGGACACCACCGCCCGCAGCGATGCCGTCACGATGGACGGATCCACCCCGCAACCCCACCAGCGCTCACCGTCGACGCCGGTCTCCAGCTGGATGTACGCCGCTGCCGAGGAGTCAGAGGATGCCTCGATGGCGTGCTCGTGGTAGGCCACCAGCCTGGTGTCGATACCCAGATCGCCGCGGATAGCGGACACGAAGGCGTCGATGGGACCATTCCCGACGCCGGTGATCTGCCGCTCGGCGCCCTGGTAGTTGACGGTGGCGGTCAGCTCGGTCTTCTCGCTGGAGGCGGTGTCGGTGCTGTAGCGATGGCTGATCAGCTGCAGCGGCGCAGCGGGGGAGAGGTAGCGACCCTCAAAAGCCCGATAGATCTCATAGGACGTGATCTCTTCAGAGGTCTCGTCGGTGATGCCCTGGATGATGTTGGTGAACTCCACTTGCAACGGCCTTGGCAGGTCCAGGTGGTATTCCTGCTCCATGATGTAACTCACCCCGCCCTTGCCCGATTGGGAGTTGACCCGGATCACCGCTTCATAGGACCGGCCCAGATGCGCGGGGTCGATGGGCAGGTAGGGCACTTCCCACAGATCGGTCTGGGGCGGCAGAGCGGCGATGCCCTTCTTGATCGCATCTTGGTGGGAACCGGAGAATGCGGTGTACACCAGCTCCCCGGCGTAGGGGTGGCGAGGGTGTACCGGCAGCTGGTTGCAATACTCCACCAGCTCCTTCTTGGCGTCGATATTGAGCAGGTCCAGCTTGGGATCCACGCCCTGGCTGAACAGGTTCAACGCCAACGTGACGATGTCCACGTTCCCGGTACGCTCACCGTTGCCGAACAACGTGCCCTCGATGCGGTCCGCGCCGGCCATCAGCCCCAACTCCGCGGCGGCCACCGCGCACCCCCGGTCATTATGGGGATGCAACGACAAGATGATGCTGTCCCGATTCTTTATGGTGCGGCTGAACCATTCGATCTGATCGGCATAGATGTTCGGTGTGGAATGTTCCACCGTGGCCGGCAGATTGAGGATCATGGGCCGCTCGGGGTTAGGCTCGTACACGTCCATGACCGCTTCGCAGATCTCCACCGCGAAATCCAGCTCGGTGCCGGTGAAGGATTCAGGAGAGTATTCATAGATGATCTTGGTGTCGCTCAACATGGCGGCGTATTTGCGACACAGCTCCGCGCCGCGCACCGCGATGTCAATGATCCCGGGCTTGTCCAGACGGAACACCACCCGCCGCTGTAACTCCGACGTGGAGTTATAGAGGTGCACAATGGCCCGCTCAGCGCCTTCGATCGCTTCGTAGGTCCGCTCAATCAGCTCCGGCCGGGCCTGGGTCAGCACCTGCAAGGCCACATCGTCCGGTACCAGGTGCTCGTCGATCAGCGCCCGCAGAAAATCGAAGTCGGTCTGGCTGGCCGAGGGGAAGCCCACCTCGATCTCCTTGAACCCCATGGACACCAACAGGTCGAACAGCTTCCGCTTTCGTTCCACGTTCATCGGGTTGATGAGGGCCTGGTTCCCGTCCCGCAGGTCCACCGAGGACCAGATCGGGGCCTTGGAGATGACCTGATCGGGCCAGGTGCGGTTGGCGAGGTCCACCCGGGGATAGGGCCGGTACAGGTCGAAGGGCATCTTCGTCGGGCGAACCGGGGTGGGCGCCATGGTGGAGTCGCTCCTGTGTGCTCGTGGGTTGGTTCGTATCGTAAGGGGGCCCGAAAACCGAAGCGACCCCCCGGCCCGAGGGCACAGGAGGTCGTGGCGAGCGCCGGGCAGGACGCTCGCCTAACTCAGAAGGAGACCGCGCAAAGTCGGGTGCAAGGTCATAGCCTGGACAGCATGGCACGGAGCAGCGGTGAGGTCAAGGACCTATTGCCGTTACCGGTTGACCGCCCGGATGCCACCACCAGCAAGACCGAGTGGCGGCGCTGGGCTCGGGCGGTGCGTGCCGAGCTCAACTGGGCCCAGCTCGGTCGGGCGGTGCGGGGCGAGCTGCGATCGCTGCTCGGAGCCACCGCCCCCACCACCGTGCTCACCTACCGGGCCATGGCGCAGGAGATCGACGTCGCGCCCTTGGTGGACGAGTTCCGCCGCCACCGCTGGGCCACCACCCGCACCCCGGAGCAGGGTTGGCTCACCGTTCATGCCTGGCACACACCCCGGGAGCGTCACCGGTTGGGCTTTGAGCAGCCTGTCGAGGCGGCGCTCGCGCTGGACGCGTCCACCGTGGGATTGGTGCTGGTCCCCGGTTTGGCGTTCGACGCGTTCGGCACCCGCCTGGGTCACGGCAGGGGGTATTACGACGAGCTGTTGCGCCGTCTGCCGTGCGGCGCGGTGCTGGTTGGTGTGGGTGTCGATGCCGTGGTGGTGGACGAGTTGCCTGCCGAGGCCCACGACGTAGGGCTCACCCACATCATCACCGAATCCGGATTGCGCCAGGTGACCACGGGATGCGTCAGGTGAATTGACCCGGCGGCCCCCCGCCAGGATTGCCCGCACCCCCTCTCAGATCCGGGCCCCGTCGCGGTGGCGCGTGCCCCTACCGCTGCATTGATCCCCCCGAAAGGAACCCCCATGAACAACGTCCTGTCTCATCGTCGTCGGCGCCTCGAGCAGCTGGCCGCCCATCCCCACACCGTCACCGCCACCAAGGACCGGATCGTCCGGGTCCTGGCCCGGCCCGAGCCCGTGGCCCACGCCGACTGAGCTCGGCGCCTGACGAGGTCAGTTGTAGGGTCGCTGGTCGGCCCGCGCTGAGCCGACGGACGGGGCCCAAACGAGACGTTGGCGAGTTGCTGACCGTGTCAGCTCCAGCCCGAGCGTTTTGTGAGACAACGCTGCTGGTCAGGACGTTGTCCGTGCCGGGTTTGGTCGAAGGATGTGTCAAGAACTCGCCAAGGTCATCCCGGGATCCCCCACTGAGAGGTCCCGTCTCCACCGTGGGCCCGATGGATTGGATCCCGCCCGCACACCCAGCCCCGGCGACAGTGCCGTCATGTCAGCGTCAGCGTCAACGTGGACGTTGTGGGCGGGCTTGGAGCTGACCTCGTTTGCGGACGATTTGGCGCAGCTCGGCATTGGCACCGCACAGGTGGGGACCGCGCTGAGCTGACTTGTGCACTTTGGTAGAGAATCCGGACCATACCCAGCGGCATGCAACCCTCTGACCGGGACTTTCGCGAAGCGCCACTTCCGGCGCGACTGCCAAACTGCACAAGTCAAGCCGCGGCACCAGCCCGTTGTTGAACAACAGCATCTTTCATGCCCTTTCACAGGCACGATCGGTGCGTTGTACCACTGGGCGAAGCTCTTCCGGTCTCGTGCGCCACGGTCGGCCGCACCGGGTTCAATCCGAGGCCCACAAACCAGACTTTGGCGAGCTCGTGACCGCAGCGGTCTCGTCCCGTGCGTTGTGTCAGACCACGTTGCTGGTCGTGGCGTCGTCCCGGAGGCTGGCCTGCGGAAGGGGTCAACGAACTCGACACCCGGCGTGACGGTGGCTGACGTAGCGGTGGTCGGCGTCGTCGTGGTCGTCGTCGGAATGGCTGACGTCTCCGTGGTGGACGCCGCCGCGGTCGATGTCGCGCTAGCCGGACGTCGGAGTGGCTGAGGTCGGGGTGGTCGACGCCGGCGTGGCTGAGGTCGCGGTGGTCGACGTCGGGGTAGGCGACGTCGGAGTCATTGGCGGGATGGACAGGGTCCCGGCGGCGGTGGTGGAGGAGGGGGTGCGGGGATCAACCGCGGCCGAGGTTGGGGGGCTGCTGGTCGGGGCTCGGGGGAGCGGGGGTAGCACAACCCGCGGCGGCTCCAGCGGGTAGCACTCTGGCGAGATCGGACCCGGATTCGCGCACGAGAAGTTCTGCACCGGCACGAGGTGATCCAGCGGTACACCGTTGGCATCGAACTGAACCTCGCGGCCGAGGTACCGCCCGGTGTTGTCCATCAGCCCGAACTCCTCATGGTCCGCCAATCGCAAGGGCTGGCCGTCCTGGTCGTACAGCAGCACATCAACCAGTGCGTTCCCCTGGAGGTCGTAGGGGAGGATGTTGGTGATCGGTTTGTCGTCGGGCTGCCGAAGGTATCCGCCGAAGACCACCGGGTTGGCCCCCACCACGGCCTCCTGGAATTGATAGTGCGGCGGTCGGGCCCCGAGCACCGCCAAGAGTGTCAGCGCGCCGATCAGAGCGTTCATCGCCTTCACCGCACGGCGGGGTTCTCCCTTGGTGCCAGCGATCAGCCCCCGCCGTCCCACGCGTACCGAGAGCGGGATGGTGACCGCCACCAGCAGCGTGCCCAGCAACGCCGATCCGAAGACCCGGGGGAAGGGGAACGACGCGGCGGCGGCGCGAGGGTCGGAGAGAAGCGGGATCACGGCGACCACCAGATAGCCCCGCAGCACCCACCACGCGGGACGCAGCTCCGGCAGAAACCCTGACACCGCCAGCACCCCAGGCCGACTGAGCGTCCGGCGAGCGCCCCGCCGCCACCCGGCGAAGGGTTCAACCGTGGCCAGGTTGGCAAAGAATCCCGGCCGGGCTGGGGCCTCATCGTCCTCACTCACAATGCCGGCGGCAGCCAGGTACTCCGTTGCGAACCGCTCGGCCGACCCAAGCAGCGCCTCGAAGGCCCGTGGATCAGCCCGTTCGACCTCGGAGAGTTCCGACGTGGTCTCCAGCAGTTGACCACGGACGTCCTCCAACAACCCTGCGGCCTCGCTTGCGGGGAGGTGGCCGATCCGCCGGGCCACCGCGTCGAGGTAGTCAGCCTCGGGGACGGCGCTCATCGGGTGCTCCCTTGGCGCTTGTCCAGCAGGTCCTCAAGGGCGCCGGCGAAGTTGCTCCACTGCTTGCGCCCCCGGTCCAGTTCCGCCCGGCCTGCTGCGGTCAACCCGTAGTACTTACGGTGGGGCCCTTCGTCGGAGGCCACCACGTAGGCGTTGAGGGAGCCAGCTTGGAACAACCGCCGCAGCGTGCCGTACACCGATGCTTCACCGACGCCCTCCAGCCCTCCCTCCCGCAGTTGACGGACAATGGCATACCCGTAGGTATCCTCCCGGTCGATCACCGCCAACACCGCCACGTCCAACACCCCCTTCAGCAGCTGTGAATCGTCCATGGTTGCTCCCTCCGTCCCTCGTGCTCCCTCGCGTCGGATGGTACTCCGCAACGAAGAGTAGCAGCACACGTGGTCGGCAGGCGCTCGTCAAAGGGGGAGCGGCGCCCAACCGCGACCGGGTGGGGCTATGACGCTGGTTTCGATTGCGTCGTCGACCCGCTGGCTCTGTTCGCCAAGGTGCTCGGCGAGAACATCGTGCAACTCTCGCCGCAGCGCCCGGACTGCTCGAGCGAGGTCAAACGGAGAGGCCGCCCGGCTGAGCTCGGGGATCTCGGCTCGCAGATCGCCCTCGGTGACGGCCAGTCGGCGCAGTACCTCTGCCCCGGCGCAATTCGGCACGGCGAGCATGTATTCCAGCAGATCCATCACCCGCGGTGAACGAGAAGGGATGACTTCGGACGCGGCGGCGGCCGCCGGGACCGGTCACACCGAGGTGAAAACCGGGCCGGCGGCCGCAGCCGGGACACGTTGAGCAGGAACGCTCAGATCACTTGCACTGGCTGACGGAGGTGTCCCAGGCGCAGGGGCTGGACTTGCCGTCGAGCTCGATGAGGTCGCCGTCGTCGATCCAGGCCTGCTTGGCCGAATCGAACTTGGCGAAGATGCCGCCCTCGCTGATGAAGGCGTCCTTGTTGCCCTCGAGGTGCGAGCGCACGCCCCACAGGTGGGTGGGCGGGGTCATGTTGAACGCCCGGTGAGCGGTGATCAGGTTGGCCCGGGTAAGGCCCCCGTCGAGCTGCTGGGCGATCAGCACCGTCTGGACGAACGGCCAGGCGTAGGCGAAACCGGCGCCGAGCTGGCTGGAGGAGGCCGGGTCGATGCCCTTCTTGGTCAGCTCTTCCTTGATGAACTTGATCCAGGGATCGTTGGCGTAGTTGGCATCCTTGATGTCCTTGAGGCCCGGGTTGAACAGCCACCAACCGTTGGAGGCGGAACCGTCACCGCCCACCTTCTCCTTGGACACGAAGGTCACGCCGCTACAGGTAAGGGGCTGGAAGAGGTACTTGACGTTTTCCTTCATGCCGTTCTGCGCCGCTTCGGTGACCGCCTGGGTGCAGGAGGTACCAGCGGTCATGGCGATGAACACGTCGGGATTCTTGGACGCCAGGGTGGTCATGGGGTCCGTGATGGTGGGTGCCGACGGCTCGATGGTCTCGAAGACGAAGTCCACCTTGCCCTTGAGCACGCTGGACTGGGCCAGGAAGTCCTTGAAGCCCGCCTCGTACACCTTGCCGAAGTCATTGTTCATGACCAGACCGGCGACGGTGATCTTGTCCTTACCGAACTCCGCGAAGCGCTTCTCGATGAAGGTGCCCCACAGCTGGGTCTCGGTGGTGTAGGACGGCACCGGTGCGCCGGTGGTCCAGGGGTGGTTGATCGGGTCACCAAACGCTGGGTGACCGGTCATGGCCATGATCTGGGGCACGCAACGGTCGTTGATCTTGTCGTAGACCTTCATGGTGGCCGGGGTGCCCAGCGTCCAAATGGCGAAGACCTTCTCCGAGTCCAGCAGCTCATCCACGTTGGGGATGGCCCGGGCGGGGTCGTACCCGTCGTCCTTGGTGATGTAGTTCGGGGTGCGGGTCTTGCCGGTGCTGTCCTTGAAGGCGCCCTGGGCGGCGTAGTAGCTGAGCAGGGTGTCGATGGACTTGCCGTAGTTGCCGTAGTCGGCCAGGGTGCCTGACAGGGACAACGAGCCGCCCACCTTGAAGCTGGTGTCGGAGATGCCCTCGGTGTTGGACCAGCCGGCGGCGCAAGAGGCCAGGTCGATCTTGAAGCCCTCGGGTCCGGTGATGGACTTCGCGTCAGCGGAAAGGCCCCACTTGTTGTCCTTGATGCGCTTGACGTTGGCCTCACGCTCGGTCTTCCACAACGCTTCCCACTCGGCCATGGAGGTGGGCTGCTTGACCGCAACAGCGGTGGTGCCGGTGTCCGCCACCGTGGAGGCGGTCAGGGCGTCCTTGATGCTTTGATCGATGGTGCCGCCTGTGGCGTCCTCGGTGCCGGTGCCGCTGTCGCCGCCGCAGGCCGCCGCTGTGAGCGACAAGCCCGCAACTACTGCCCCCCACGCGCGAAGCCGATTGCTTCGTCGTCCCATTTCATCTCTCCCGTAGATACAGCTATTTGAATAACGCGCAGCAGTCACTCCGCTGCGGGCGCACCTTAGGTCAGCCGACTCTGGGTTACCGGTCACACATGGTGAAAAATGTCACAGTCGGGTGAGTTGGTCCCAGATCAACACGGCACGGCCGTCAGCACGGGATGCGTCGCGGTCCACATGGGCCCGGATACGCCATTCGCCGTACTCCTCGGGGTCCACCAGCTGTTGTTCGACCTCGCCGCTGACGGCGTCGTAGCGCCACCAACGGCGCTGACGGGCAACCGGATCGGTGCGGATCTCCGCGAACTCCTCGAAGTAGGGCCTGATCTGCTCCAACGCGCCGGGCGGGAGCCGGTTGGCGTCACGTTCGGCCAGCGCTACCACCCAGGCGAAGGCGGCGTTGCGTACCAACACCGAGAAGGCCCCGGGGTTGGCGGTGACGTCGTGCTCGCCGGTCTCAGCGGCCACCGCGGCTTCCAGTTCGGTGGCGGACAGGTCCGGATTGCGCAACCGCTCCCATTCGTCAAGCAGCGAGGAGTCCACTCCGCGAACGGTTTCCCCCAACCATTCAGTGACCTCATCCAACTCATCGGTACGGTGCCACTCCGGAACGTTCTGGATCAATGTTTTGTAGACATCGGAGAGATAGCGCAACAGCACCCCCTCGGAACGCTTCAAACCGTAATGGCCCACGTACTCCCGAAAGGACATGGCCCGTTCGAACATCTCCCGGGCCACGGACTTGGGCCGGACGTTCTCGTCCCCGACCCATGGGTGACGGACCCGGAAGCGGTTGAAGGCGCCGTAGAGCTCTTCCCGCAGCGGCTTGG
>JBJXFH010000056.1:0-3094 GCA_046155365.1 Acidimicrobiales bacterium
ACCGCCGGGGCAGCATCGGACACCGCCAACATTCAGATGGATTCGGACGAGCAGTAGGTGGGGGTGGAGGCGCGCTCGTCGGCAGTAGATGGGCTGTGCTGCAGCAGTAGGTGGCCGTGCTCGCTGCGAGCCGCCAGCGGGGGGGCCGACGTCGAACCGATTGGGACGAGCTACATGATCCTGATGATGCCATGGCGACCATCCCCGGGCAGCTCGACAGTGTCGGGCCGTTGCCCGGCTCGAATGATCGTGCGGGAAAGCAAGCCGTCCTCTGGTTGAGCGGTCCCTGTGCCGTAGCGACAGCAAGGTCGCTCTCACAATGGTCACAACTACGCCGACAACGGCGAATTGTTGTCTTCTCGGGCGGTCCGAAGGACCTTGGCCCGCAGACTCGGGACACAGCGATGCCAATCGGCGAGGTTCCTGGGAGATCACGGTGCGTGGCAGCTTTCAGCTACTGCTCGGGGAGGTCCGCAGGACCTCCAGTTGTGTCTCGGAGTTTTCCTTGCTTGGGAGACCAGCGTGGGTCAGTCACGGGGCGTGGTGGAGCGGGCGGCGGTGGGCATGGGACCAGAGGGCGCATGAGCGGGCGCAGCGGCGGTGGGTCGGGGCGGTTGCAGCGGCCGTCGCGGTTTCGGTTTCGGTCGTGGGCGCCGGCCGCAGGCTGGCGAAGCACGAACCGCCGGCGGATGGGGAGGAACCGCGCGCGGCGGTTCGCCCAACCCCCGCGCCGGCGCGGGGGCCATGAATGAACCCAACGCGGGGAGGGCCCCGCCGTGGTGGCGGGGCCCTCCCTGCGGGTTGGTCTATCGCGTTGACGGTCAGGCTGACCGGTCGAGTTGCCGGTGGCGGGCCAGGGCAGTTTGGTGTTCCGCGGTCAGGGCGGCGGGCCAGCGTGCGGCCTGTCGGGTGGAGACCGGGGGGGAGGTGGTCCACGATGAGCAGATGCCCGTCGGTGTCTGGGCCGGGTTCGGGATTCCACGCGGCGACGTTGTAGAGGCACAACCGTCGCAGGGTTCGCATGAGCGGGGCGTTGCGGCCGAGGTGGGGTTGTAGTCCCAAGCGCACGGCGAGCTCGGCGAGGTCGACCGGAACGGTTTTCCCGGTGGTGAGGTGCCCAGCGGTCCAACGCAGCAACGCGACGCAGGTCGGGCCGAGTATCGGCGTGGAGAACTCGGCGACGTAGGGGTGCTCGATCGGGAAGGCCTCCTCGGGGCGGGCCACGAGGTAGGCGGTGACGTACGGCAGTGCCATCGATCCAGTCCTGTCACGCGGCCTGGTCGGCGACGGCCAACCCGAGGTCGGTGAGGATCTGTCGGGCGCAGCCCATTGCCCGTGCGGCGGTGGTTCGGATGAGTTCGAGGTCACCCCCGGACCAGCGGGCGAGGTAGGGGAAGCTGTAGTCGTCGGTGTCGATCCCGACGGTGGCGCACACCAGGTAGGCGACGGATTCGGCCTCCACCTCGAACCTTGCCCGGTCCAGCGCAGTGCGTTCGGCGTCGTCATGTAGCAGCACGTGTCCCAGTTCGTGGGCGAGGGTCTTGACGGCCCCGGCGGGGGAGAGGTCCGGGCGGACGGTGACCTGGCGGGTGGTGAAGTTGGTGGTGCCATTCGCCGGCGAGCAATCCTTGCGCTGCAACGTGAACCCTGCCGTGGCCACCAACGAGGCGACCCGGTCATACCAGCCGGTAGGGTCCTGCCCGGTCAGCATGGTCGGGGCGACATCGGGTAACGCGTTGCCGTCGGTCTGGGCGAGATCGAACACGTACACCACCCGAAACCCGCGCAGCACCCGGACCAGCCCAGGATGCTCGGCGGTGTCGCGTTCGGTGACGGGTCGAGCTCGGGACACCAGCGGGGCGAGGATGGCGATGCCACGTTCGCCTTTGCGGACCTGCCGGCCGACCTTGCGCCAGGTGTGAAAACCTGCCACCTGGGTGGCGTCGGGGTTCTGAGCGAGGATCAGCCAGACGTTGTTCGGGCTGTACGTGTGGAACCGTGCGGCGACCTGCAGCATCTGGCGCCACTGGTCCCCAGTCACAATGGCCTGCACCGCGTGTTCGATGCGTTGGTGGGCCTGGGCGAGCTGATCGGTGTGGGCCATTGGTGAAACTCCCTGCCTGTGTTGGCTTGGCAGCAAGGGCGCCGCCTTGTTGCCATAGGGAGCCGAATCTGCTCGACGGGCGGTGGGGTCAAGGGGCAGCCGCAGGCTGAGAGAGGACACGTAGCCAGCGGAGGCCCGCAACGACCCTTGACGCCAGCGACGGGCGTGCCACCCGCAGGAAGACGCCCGCGAAGCGGTCAGTTAGCCACTACGCCCAAGTACCCCGAGAAGATCCGCGAGAGCAGCGCGCAGCAGCGGCGACACAGCAAGCACCATCGCACCTGACCAGCAGGCAGCTCAAGGTCCCACTCGTCCAGGACCAGTCAGTAGCGCAACTGGTTGACGCACCTCGCAAAGGTGAGCGGCGTTGGTAGCCCTTCACCGTTGCCGCCCCTCGCTCACGTTGAGGATCGTGTTGAGAGGGACGCTGCCTCAACCTCGATCCTGAACGGGGTGGCGTGTTGGAGGGCGCGGGACCGTTGGCGAACGAGGTCCGGTGCAGCCCTTCCCAGTGGGCGATGGTTGTTCGCGTTGAGGCTGCTGTTGAGCCCGTTGAGGCCTCAACGTGATGGTCGACAACTTCTTCTTAGGTGCGGGATCGCGTTGGGGTCGGAGCGGGCTGGTCGTCGCCGCTCGGCTGAGCAGGATGGGCCTCGATTGCCGAAACGAGGCGTACGCTAACGCCCTGGCTCCGTGGCTCCCGTGAACAATGTGGTCGTTGGGGGAGTCGTGCCGGACGCGTGGCAGCGCATGCACGGGGAGTTGGGGGGCGCGAAGCGCGACGATCACGGGCTTGCGGGAGCGTCCGAACACCCAGGTCAGGCTCACGTGTCGGTGGCCACGAGAATCTGCCCGCTCGCGGCCAGTTGAGTCCCGGGGGGTGGTGTATCGGGGGGATCCGCGTGGGTGACGGTCATCGCGATCAACCTTGGGGAGCTATTCGACGGCTTCGGTGAGGAGGAATCACGATGACCGTCCCTTCGATGATTG
>JBJXFH010000074.1:0-12243 GCA_046155365.1 Acidimicrobiales bacterium
CGCCGTCGGGTTGACGACGGCTACCCACCGTGTCACTGGCCCGGTTGAGGGGCCCGACGACCTCAGCCATGAACCGGCCGCACTCCTCGAGGATGCCAATGACGGTAGGGAGATCCGCGTGGGCGAAGGCGTCGAAGGACGCCAACTCCTGATCGTCAACAATGTGCTGCAGCACGAAGGCCAGATCCGCCAGCGGAGCCACGTAATCAGTCACGCGGCGCAGGCTAACTGGGCTTTGGCCCGCTGTGTCGGGAGCTTCGATGCCTGGCCGCGGTCAGCGCCGTTCAGGAGCGGCGGGTCTCGTTCCAGAGGCCTTCCTCGGAGCGGGCTCCTTGGGGTAGGCCGAGCACCCGTTCGCCCAGGATGTTGCGTTGGATCTCTTGGAACCGGAGTAGATCGACGCCGGGCGGGCCCCGAGGAAGTGGGTGACCCAACGCTCGGAGCTGTCACGGTGGGCTCGAAACCGTCGCGAACGAGCCAGAGCCGTTGACCGGGCAACGGCCAGCGGGTAGCCGCCCAAGGTGGCCCGCTCGATCAACTCGTTCCGGTCGAGCGTCGCCCGACTAGCAGTGGCCTTGCCCGTGATGGGATCGAACCCATTCGAGACCCGCAGCTCCCATACCTCTGGGTACTTCGCGCGTGGCGCCCGCCACTGTGGGATGGCCGGGTCGGGGTGTGTGGGATCTTCGTGGGATGTGGCCTCACGATCGCCCGCATTCAGTGCGGCTTGACCCCCGTGATCAGCAGTTTGTTGGTAGGCCGCCCGGGGCTCGAACCCGGCACCTTGGGATTAAAAGTCCCCTGCTCTACCCGATGAGCTAGCGGCCCGCGCCATAGCGTAGCCCCCACCCCGGCTGAGCTTGGTACCGGTTCCGGGTGGGGCCGACCTCCCCGAGAGCCCCGATAGGCTGGCGGCGATGGAACCGCTCCCGTTGGCCGCCAGCTTTGACCATGCCTCGGTGCTGACCAGCATCGAAGCCGAGCTGGACGCTATCGACGCTGCCCTTCGCCAGCTTGATGACGGTAGCTACGGGCACTGCACCCGCTGCGGCTGCGTGCTGCCCCCGGAGGCGCTTGATGCTGATCCGCTGCTCGTCGCCTGCCAGCCGGAGTGTGCCCGCTGAGGTTGCGTCCCCGACCGGCCCAACTGGCGCGCTCGACCCGACCGGTCCGGTCAATCCCGCCGGTACGCTCGGCCGGACGAGGGTGGTCACCTCCGCCAGGTTGGTCAGCCCGCCTGTTCCGGACGGTCTCGGTCCTACGGCTGTTCGCTGGGCCGGAGACCAGGCCGACGGGTCGGGACGTGCCGGCGCGGCGGACGCGTCCGATGGTGCTGTCGGTCTTCGGGCTCACGGGCTCGGGGGCGTTGGCCAGTGCCGTTGCGCTGAGGTCCCGGCTGCGGCGCAACCCGGTGTTGGGGCAACGGCTGCGGCGCACTGCCCGGCTGGGTCGCCTGGCTGGTCGCCGGGGTTTGGCCTACCTGCCCCACACCGTGCGCCGCTTCACCGAAACTGACCCCGCCGCCCGGGAAGCGCTTGATCGCCAGTTCGTGATCCGTACCGCGCAGGATGTGGCCCGGGAGCTGGGGAACATGAAAGGCGCGGTCATGAAGGCCGGCCAGCTGATCAGCTTCATCGCCGAGGCGCTCCCGCCCGAAGCCCAAGCAGCGCTGGCCACCCTCCAATCTGAAGCCCCGCCCATGGCCCCCAGCCTGGCCGAGCAGGTGATCACCGAGGAGTTGGGCCGGCATCCCTCGTTGCTGTTTTACCGCTGGAACCCAGTGCCGGCGGCGGCGGCGTCCATCGGCCAGGTCCACCGGGCCGAGTTGGCCGACGGGCGTCAGGTGGCGGTCAAGGTTCAGTACCCCGGGGTGGGTGACGCCATCGGGGCCGACCTGGCCAACGTCACGGTATTGTATAATTTGTTCTCCGCGTTTGCTCTTAAAAGTCTAGACGTGAACGCCATGGTTGATGAGCTGCGCAACCGCATGGTGGAGGAACTTGACTACCGGCGGGAGGCGGACAATCAACGTCATTTCGCCGGTCTCTACGCCGATCACCCCTTCATCCGGGTGCCGCGGGTGATTGACGAGCTGTCCACCGGCCGGGTGTTGGTGACCGAATGGGTGGACGGCTGGTCATGGGCCGAGTTCGAGCGCACCGCCACCCCCGCCGCTCGTCAGAAAGCCGCCGAGGTGCTGTTCCGCTGGGCCCAGCAAAGCGTGTATCGCCACCATATCTTCAATGGTGACCCCCATCCCGGCAACTATCGCTTTCACGCTGATGGAACTGTCACGTTCTTGGATTTCGGTTTGGTGAAACACTGGACCGATGCCGAGATGGCCACGCTCTGGCCGGTGATCGACCCGCTGTTGGCGGCGGACCCGCTGGGCACGGTGCAGGAGATGGTCACCGCCGGGTTCCTGGCTCCCGACCACGGCCTTGACCCCGACGAGGTCTTCGCGTACGTGTCAGCGCCCTATCAGCCGTACTTCGCGGACCGCTTCACCTTTACCCGTCGGTATGTGGCGGATGCCCTCGGCGCCATATTTGACGTCAAGGGACCGCACCAGCCGATCATCGAAAAGCTCAACCTGCCCTCCAGTTTCGTGATCCTGGACCGGGTGGTATGGGGCATGAGTGCGCTGCTGGGCAAACTTGAGGCCAACAACTGCTGGCGGGCCATCCTGGACGAATACCGCCTTGACGCCGCCCCTGCCACCGAACTGGGCCGCCTTGAGCAGCGCTGGCGTGACCGATGACGCCAAACTTGAACCCCTGAGCAAGGAGCATCGTGAGCGAAACGTTGGAGCAGCTGGTGGCCGGCACGCCCATCATCTTCGGCGGCAACCGGATGGTGCGGGTCACGCCGGAGTTGGCCGATGCCTTCCGCCCCGGAGACCGGCTGCTGGTGAGCCCGGCCGATGGTGCGCTGCTGCACATCCCCGCCTCGGAAGCGGCCCTGGTGGCGCTGGTGGTGGGGGACGCGGTGGCCGCCTTCACCGCCCTCGAGGCCACCGCCGATGCACAGATCACCGCCTTTTTCAACGATTTCGCTGAGCGGCTGGCCGATGAGCACACGTTCGCCCCCATCGCGGCCGCCAACGCCGCTGACGTGGAGGCCGCCGTGGCACTGGGCCGTTCCACCACCCGCCTCGAGCTGCGGGACAGCATGCGGGCCGACATGATCGCCGGGTTGCGGGGTTGGGCCGCAACGCCGTCCGGTCGGGGTGCGGTGATCGAGCGGGTGGAAGGCCGCGGCTTCACGGTGGAGAACCGACGGGCGGGCCTGGGCGTGGTGGGCTTCGTGTTCGAAGGTCGGCCGAACGTGTTTGCGGACGCCTGCGGGGTGCTGCGGAGCGGGAACGCGGTGGTGTTCCGCATCGGCCGTGATGCGCTGGGCACGGCGCGGGCCATCGTCACCCACGCCCTGGCTCCGGCCTTGGGTGCCGCCGGGCTGCCAGCCGGTGCGGTAGGGCTGGTGGACTCCCCGGCCCACGCTGCCGGCTGGGCGTTGTTCGCCGATGCCCGGTTGGCGTTGGCGGTGGCCCGGGGATCGGGAACCGCGGTGGCCCAGTTGGGCGCCGTTGCCCGCCAGGCCGGCATACCGGTCAGTCTGCACGGCACCGGTGGGGCGTGGATGGTGGTCTCCGCCGCTGCTGATGGTGAGCGGGTGCAGGCCACGGTTCAACGCTCATTGGACCGCAAGGTCTGCAACACCCTCAACGTCTGCGTGGTCACCGCCGACGCCGCCCCGAACATGCTGCCCGGTATCCTCGCCGCCGCCGACGGGGCCGCCCACCATCGTCAGACCGTCACCAAGTTTCATGTCACCGCGCAAGCCGCGCCATACCTCGCGGAACGTTTGGGCCAACAGGTGGAGGTGGTGCGAGCAGACGGCACCCATCAGGAGGCGTGGGCCGAGCTGATCGATCAACGCGACCTGGGCACCGAATGGGAGTGGGAGCACAGCCCCGAACTGTCTGTGGTGGTGGTGGAGGATCTCGCCGCCGCCATTGCCCTGTGCAACCGCTACAGCCCCCGCCTGGTCGCCACCCTGCTAAGCGAGGACGCCACCGAACAGGCCCGTTTCTACGCTGAGGTCGACACCCCGTTCGTGGGCGATGGGTTCACCCGCTGGGTTGACGGCCAATATGCCTTCGAGCGCCCCGAGCTCGGCCTGTCCAACTGGGAGGGGGGACGGTTGTTCGGTCGCGGGGCGGTGTTGTCAGGGGACTCGGTGTTCACCGTGCGCACCCATTTCCGCCAGCACGATCCGCACCTCCAACGTTGAAGGATGCCAGCACCTCATCCACCCCGGGGCAGGACAACCCCAGCGTGACCGCCCGCTGCAACGTCAATCGAAGGTCGAGCGGCACACCGGGAACGCCGTCTGCCGCCTGCACGTCGTCCAGACCGCCACCCCAGCGGCTGGGATCGACCTCCCAGAACCGCAGCATCCGCCGGGCGAACGCCGCCCGGTCCAGTGCCTGGCTGCCGGCGAGGTTCATGATCCCCGCCTCGTCGGGCAACTCGGTGGCCAGCTGTAGCAATCCCGCCGCCAGGGCCTCCACCCACACCGGCTGGCGGATCACGTCGCTGAACAGGCTGACCCGCTGGCCCGCCTGCAATGCCGCCAGAAACCCGGCGGTGCCCCGGTCCGGTTCGTGTAGCCCGTAGATCAGCGAGGTCCGCACCACCAGCGCCCCGGGGCAGGCGCCCAGTACGGCAGCTTCCGCCTCGGCCTTGCTGGCACCGTAGGCGTTGATGGGACAGGCGGGGGCACCGTCGGCATACGGAGCGGACCGACCATCGAAGACGGTGTCGGTGCTGACATGGACCAGCCGGAGCCCGAGCGCGGCGCAGGTCTCCGCCAAGGCCGCGCTGGCCGCCCGGTTGACCACATCGAAGGTGTCCGGCGGCCGCCCCGGATTGGCCGCGGCGGCGTGCACCACCACGTCGGGCCCGCTGGCACGCACCGCGGCCACCAGCGTCGCGGGCTCCAGCAGATCCACGCCGGCGTCGCGGCCCAGATCCACCACCTCGTGCCCCGCCCCCACGGCGGCCCGTGCCAGGCGTTGGCCCAGGTACCCCGAGGCCCCGGTCAGCCCGACCCGGCAAGGCCCGCCCGGTGCAGGTCCGCCCGGTGCAGGTCCGCCCGGTGCAGGTCTGCTCAGTCGACGTCCTCGGCTTCGGTGCCCTTGGCCAGCAGGTAACCCCGGGCCCGTTCGGCCAGCGGGTAGCGGTTGACCAGGTCCCAGAAGGCAGGGGAGTGGTCGGGGACGCTGAGGTGGCACAGTTCGTGCACGATCACGTAATCCAGCACCCAGTCGGGATACGCGGCCAGCCGATCCGAGATGCGGATATCGCCGGTCTTGATCGTGCAGGACCCCCAGCGCGAGGACTGGTTGCCGACCCAGCGCACCGAGTGGGGTGCGGGCAGCTTGAACTTCTTGGCCAGCTCCGCAGCCCGTTGCGCGACGTCGATGGGACCCGCCGCCCGGCCTCGTTCGAAGCGGGTCACGAACCCCGCCACCAACCGGTCCTCCTCGGTGCGGGCCAAGCCGACCGGCACCCTTACCTGCAACACCCCGTCCACCAGCCGAGCCTGCGCCGTTGAGCGCCGCCTCGGGCTGCGAATGATCTCCACCCGCATTCGTTCTCCCCCAAATGGTGCGTGCGGACCGCTTGGATCCGCGGTCTCAAACCTGTTCTGTGACGTCGGCGGTGACCGGCGCATGTTCTGCCAAGAGTGGCACGCTTGCGCCCAGCGTGAGCCCTCCGGATGCGTTGACGTTGATCCATTGGGCGCCGAGGTTGGGCACCCGCCCGCCGGTACCGCCCAGATGACGGGTGAGAGCGAAGATGACACCGCCGTGCGTGACCGCCACCACCTCGCCGCCCTCGAAGCGTTCCGCCAGCTCACCCAGCGCCGCCATCACCCGGGCCGTCAGGGGCTCATCGCCCTCGAAGCCGGGAGGGGTGCGCCACGCCTCCCGATCACCGGGGTAGCGGGCGTCGATTTCGTCCATGGTGAGCCCGGTCCACTCGCCGGCATCGCGCTCCACCAGGCGATCATCGAGCAGCACCGGCCCGATGCCCAGCAACTCCGCCAGGATCGCCGCGGTGTGATGGGCCCGCTGCAAGGTGGAGGAGGCGATGCCGTCCAGGGCCCCGAGGGACTCCGACGCCGACGCCGCCTGCCATTGGCCGACCTCGGTCAACGGGGGGTCGGCACGGCCCTGCCATCGGGCGGAGGCGTTCCAGGTGGACTGGCCGTGGCGCACCAGCAGGATCCGGGTGCCAACGCCCGCTGACCCGTTGAGCGATGGCCCACCAAGGCCGGATCCGGGGATGCCCACAGCAGGAAACTAGCCACCCCCGGGGCGGCTGGGGGAACCGCGAGGGTCCGCGTCCGACGCAGGCCCGTTCACTACCATGAGCGGTCGATGGCCCTGGTCACGCTCCGCCTTTTCGCCTCCGCCCGGGTGGCGGCCGGCGTTGGTCGTGACCAGATCCAGGCCGACACCGTCGGTGACGCACTTGATGAAGCCATGGCCCGCTACGGTCCGGACTTCTCCGAGGTGCTCGCCGGCTGCCGCATCTGGCGCAACGGCGAACACACCGAACGCGGGGAGTCCCTCGCGGAGGGTGACGAACTGGCCGTGCTGCCACCGGTTTCGGGGGGCTCATGAACCGACGCACGCAGATTGCACCCCCCTCAGGAGGCCGCGACGATCGCGCCCCGAGTCGGCAGATCGACACACCTCTACGGCCATCAAGAGGCCGAGTGATCACGTTGGGTGAGGCTGACGCTGCACCCGGGCCCGTCGGACCCTCTGGCTTGCCGTCGGTGTTACCGGTGTCAGAGCCTGAGCCGTCGCTGGTAGAGGCGGTGCGGCCGTTGGGGCAGGCCGCCTCGGGGCGTCGGTCCCCGTCACGATCAGAAACCTCGGTCGAGGAATTGTTGGGTCACGTGGCGGCGGCTGGGCGCAACCGGCCGGGACCGCTCGCGGTCGGTGGCGCGGTGGGCGGTACAGCCGGTTCGGTGGCCGCCGCTGAGCAGTTGGTCATCCTCGATGACGACGATCCCGACCTGGGTTCGGACGCCACCCGTCGGCCGCTGGGCACCACCGGGGTTGGTCGGGCCTGGCGTTTACAGGCTGTCCCCGACATCGACGGTCCCCGTGTTCGGCTGGGTCTGGTGTGGTTCGTGTTTGCCTCGGTGGGCCTGGCCTTCGGGCCATGGACCGGGGCCCTGGTGCTGGCTCCGGTGGCGGCGGTGGGCGCGGTGCAGGCCGGTGCCGCGCTACGCAAGGCCGGCGGTCGGGCTCAACCGCTGGTAGCTGGCGGTGTGGCGGCGGCAGTGGTGGTGGCCGGGGTAGGGCCCAGCTCCCGGGTGGTGGGCCTCACGGTGTTGGTGGGCGTGGTCGCCAGCCTCATCAGCGGCCTGCACGTGGGCGGATTCGACCTGACCAGCGCCAGTTCCACGGTTCGGGCATGGTTGGGGGTGGCGCTGGCCGCCGCGGCCCCGGTGGTGCTGGCCCGCTTCGAGCCCGCCCTGGCGGTGCTGGTGCTGTTGTTGGTGTGCAGCTACGACGCGGGGGACTTCCTGGTGGGCTCGGCGGCCTCCACCGTGGTCGAGGGGCCTTTGGCGGGGACGGTGGCGGTCATCGCCGTGGGCTGCGGGGCATTGGCGCTGCACCCCTCGTCACTGTCCAGCTACCGACTGTGGCCCGCGGTGGTGCTCACGGCCCTGGCGTGTCCCATCGGGCAGGTGCTGGGGTCCGCCACCCTGCCCCGCGCCGGTGCCTTCGCCCCGGGCTTGCGACGGCTTGACAGCCTGATGCTCACCGGCCCCCTGTGGCTGTTGTTGTTCGGCTGAGGCCCGGAGTCCCTGAGGGCGCGCTGGTCCTGGTCACCGTTGCGTCATCGAATCTGATGAACCGGGGACCGGGTGCCATGGTCTGCCGGTGAAGCGAACACAAAGAGGGGATTCGCGAGTACCCTCAGTGGCGTATACCCCTGTCGAGGAGGCTGGTCGATGGCAATCCGAGCGCTAGGAGGACAGTTGAGCTTTCCCCTGTCGGATCGGGTGCTGCACGCCGAGTACCTCGTTGGGTTGGAACGGCGGACGCTGCCTGAGATCCGAGCCATGCGAGCGGAGTGTGAGGAGGCCGAAGCCGGCGTGTCCTTCGCCCGGCGCGTCCTACAGGGCCACCTCGACATCGTCGCCAACGAGCTGGCTCGGCGGATGAACCACCAGCCCAGTGACCCCGCAGTGGTCAACGCCCTCCATGACCTGGTGGAGCGACTCCCGCAGATCCTTGCCGACGAGCCCCACAGTCGCAGCGGCTCACCCGGTTGGCGTCCGCTGGACCTGAACACCGAGATGCCCGGGGTGGAACTGCTGGTGGCGGTGGACGCCGCCGTGGGTGGTGCCGCCATGGCGGACCTGGCCAGCCGGGCGCAGGAGGACATCGAGCACATGTCCGGTCGCTTGTCGGAACTGGAACGGGAGTTCTCCCGCACCCGGCGCATCCTGCACGAGCGCATCGACCTGCTCAAGAACGAGATCACCGCCCGCTACGGCCGCGGTGAGATCAACGTCGACACCCTGCTGGACTGACTGTGCCGAGGCTCCCCGGGCTCTCTAATCTGGGTAGCCGCGCCCCGGACCGGCCGCAGCGGGCGCAGGAGACGGTGTGGCAGAGGCGAGAACCGACTGGAATGAGAGCCGGGGGGATGACCTGGGCAGCTTCCTGCGTCAACAACGTCGGCTGAGCGCCCTGTCGCTGCGCCGATTGTCGGAGTTGTCCGGGGTCTCCAATCCCTACCTCTCCCAGATTGAGCGCGGTTTACGGCGCCCTTCCGCTGAGGTGCTGAGCCAACTGGCCACCGCGCTGGAATTGCCCACCGACGTGCTCTACGTCCGCGCCGGTTTCCTGCCCGCACCCCAGCGAACCCAGAATGGCGCCACTCCCGGGGGCTCGATCCCCGATGTCATCGGTGCCATCCGGGACGACGCCATGTTGGACGAAGCCCAAAAGCGCACCCTGATCCACGTCTACCGGGCCTTCAGGGGCCAGGACCTCGCCGAACCCGGGCCCACCGAACCCGGGCCCACCGGACCAGCCCTGCCTGTGCCCCGCCAGTCAGGAGCATCCCGATGAGGACCCTGGCGGTGATCTCCATGCACACCTCACCGCTGGCCCAACCGGGCTCCGGTGACAGCGGCGGCATGAACGTGTACGTCCGGGAACTGGTGGCGGCCTTGGCCCAAGCGGGCATCAACTGTCACGTCTACGTGCGCCGCTCCTCCGAGAACCTGCCGGACGTGGTTGACGTGGAGCCCGGTTTCCGGGTGCTGCACGTGCCGGCCGGTCCACTGGATCTGCCCAAGGAGCACTTGCCGGATGTGGTGGAGCCCTTCGCCAAGTGGGTGCGGGCCCACATCGCCGCCGATGGCACCACCGACGCGCTGCACGCCAACTACTGGCTGTCCGCAGTGGCCGCCCACGGCATCAAACACGCCCTCGACCTGCCCTTGGTGTGCACGTTCCACACCCTCGCCCGGGTCAAGGCCGAAACCGGGGACGCTGAACCGCAGCGCCGGATCGACGCGGAGACCGAGGTCATCGGCTGTAGTGACGCCATCCTGGCCAACTCCGCGGAGGAGGCCGCGCAGCTAAGACGGTTCTACGGGGCGGATCCCGAGCGGGTGGAAATCGTGCCCCCCGGGGTGGACCACGCCTTCTTCGCCCCCGGTAACCGGCTGGGCGCCCGCTCGGCCCTGGGGGTGGATGGGACCGAGCCGTTGCTGCTCTTCGTGGGTCGGATCCAACCGCTCAAGGGGCTCGACGTGGCCATCGAGGCGCTGGCGCATCTCCCCAACGCCCGGCTGATGGTGGTGGGTGGGCCCAGCGGGAGCGACGGTGCCCACCACGAAGCGCAGTGCCATCAACTGGTGGCGCAGCTGGGCCTGACCGACCGGGTCATCTTCCGTCCCCCCCAACCCCACCATCTGCTTTCCAGCTACTACCGGGCTGCCGATGTGTGCTTGGTGCCCAGCCGTTCCGAGTCCTTCGGTCTGGTCGCCCTGGAGGCCGCCGCCTGTGGCACCCCGGTGGTGGCGGCGGCCGTGGGCGGGCTGCTGACCCTGGTGGAACACGGCCGCAGCGGGTTGTTGGTGGAAGGCCGTGACCCCCTGGACTATGCCGCTGCGGTGCGTTCCATCATCGAGGATCGGGCTTTCGCCGCCGAGCTGGGCCACCACGCCGCCGCCGACGCTCGACAGTTCACCTGGTCCACCACCGCCGCCCGGCTTCGTCGGTTGTACGGCGATCTGACCAACCGCACCCCGGTGGCCTGTGGCGCTCCGGCCATGGGCGATGCTGCAGCTGGCAGCTGGTGATCGACGCCGCCCGCCAACCGAGCAGCCCTGAGGAGCTGACGCGCCTTGGCAATCTGATCGCCGCCTGGGCTGCGGAACAGCTGGCGGACAATCCGGCGGTGCTGTCGGTGGAGCACGATGCCAACGAACGCCGCTGGATCCTTCGCCTGGAAGGGGACGAGAAGGGCGTGTTCGCGGTGTGGTTCACGTTGGGCCAACGCTCCTTGGCCTATGAGACCTACTTGCTGCCGGCCCCCGAGGAGAACCCCGCGGCGTTCTACGAGCATCTGCTGCGCCGCAACGAGACCCTGAAGGGGGTGGCGTTCACCATCGGTGCCGAGGAGGCGCTGTACCTCAAGGGCCGCTGTCCCAACGCCTGGGTCGACGCCGATGAGCTGGACCGTATCCTGGGCACGCTGTACGAGGCGGTCGAGCGTTGTTTTCGCACCGCTCTTCGGGTCGGCTTCGGCAGCCGGCTACCACCCCACCTCCAAGCCTGATCTGCCCTTACCTTTCAGCCCTGTTCGATGAATGTCGTGATCTTTCAGTCTGTTACTGCTAGGGTGCGCTCGAACGGCGGCGGGTCGCGGCAGATTTGGGGAAGTCGGCTGCGGCCCGCCGCTGTGACCTGCTTGTTTGCCCTCTCGAAGGGGCGGGTGCGGGCACCGGGTGGGCCGCGGGGACTAGCTTTGAACGCCGTTGCCGTCCATTACGTCTGATCCCGCTGCGCCCGCCATCGGCGAGGGCCTCGTTCCCGCCCCGTCGGAGCGGCTCGGAGGTGCTCCGCGCCGGCGTGATCAGCCCCCGACCGCCGCCACCCACGGCACTCGCGGTCACGGTCACGGTCGCGGTCGGGGTCGCCATCAACGGGTGATGTGGGGGCGTGCCCACCGAGGGCGGTTGCTGGTGGTGGCCGGGCTGCTGCTGTTGGGGGCACCGGCCACGGCGCTTCCGGGCCCGGCGCAGACCATCGGGCTGGTCGGTTCGCCCGACGGATACGCCGCCGGGGCCGCCCCCGCACCAGCCGCCCGCCAGCGCGGTCCCAGGGGTGCCGAGCCGCCGGCGTTGTTGCGTGACGGGTCCGTTGACCCCCAAAGGATCGTGCCCGAGATCATCGCCCGGGCCCCATTGGCCGATGTCGAGGCGTCCATCTCCCAACTCGACCGCCAGCTGGCCAGCGCCAACGCCCAAGTCGAAGCGGCCCGGGACCAGTTGGCCATCGTGGATGTGGACCGGGCCCGCCTGGGCGACTCGGTGGCGCTCACCCAGGCCCGCATCGAGGCACTACGGGCCGAACTCGCTGAAGCCGCCATCTCCACCTACATCCAGCCCCGCCTCGGCACCCTCGACCTGTTGGACGGGGAGGGTGATGTGAACGCCGCCGTGCGCCGTCAGGGCTTGTTGGGCACCCTGGTGGAAACCAACGCCAGGGCCGTGGATCGCCTTCAGCAGGTTCGCCAGGACCTCCTCAGCCTTCAGGGGGCGCTGGCGGCGGCTGACGCCCAAGCGGCCGACCTGCGCCAACAGGCGGATTCGGTGCAGGCCGACGTGGCACAGTCCGCCACCATGAGGGCCACGTTGTCCTCGCTGTTGGCGGCTCGGGTCGCCCGTCTGGAGGCGGAAACCCTGGGCCACCAGGAGGGCAAGGCGGAGCTATTACGGATCCTCACCCAGGCCGACCTGGCCGCAGAGGTGGTCCAGGCCGAGGATGCAGCGGAGGAGACCTACCAGGCGTCGCAGTGGTTGAGCTGGCCCATCGACGCCTGGATTACCTCTGAGTACGGCACCCGCTGGGGGCGCATGCACTGGGGGGTGGACTTCGAATCCGATTACGGGGTGCCGATCTACGCG
>JBJXFH010000079.1:0-10670 GCA_046155365.1 Acidimicrobiales bacterium
CGCCTCAGGCGCCGGCGGGGGGCGCAGCCCCCCGTTTCAAGAACGCAGCCCCCCGTTTCAAGAACGCAGCCCCCCGTTTCAAGAACGCAGCCCCCCGGTTCAAACCACGCTGAACTCGATGACGATCCCGGTGGGGTCGGTGCCGGGGAAGGCCAGGCGGCGGTTGCGGATCACCCGGTTGGGCTCGGCGTAGATGGATACCGCCAGCTCCAGGCCGTCACGAAAGGCCCGGGCTTCGGTGTAGGACAACGGCTCGATGTCCATGCCCATGCGTTCGAGTTCGTCGACCACGCTCACGGCCACTTCCCGGGCGTCGAACCCGAAGGTCTGAAACGCCATGCGCTGGGACTCATCTTCGCCCTCGACGTACAGCCGGACCAGCCCGCACGGCATCTGCACCCCGGCCAGCAAGCGGTCCAGGGCCCCGCTGCTGGCGGTGATCTGATGACGGATCACCGGTGACGATGCCCCGTGGGGGTCACCGTCCACCCCGTCGACGTCGTGCTCCGCGGCGTGATCGCCACGGCCGCGGTTCAGCGGCACCACACGGGCGGAGTCGAACGTCAGATAGCGGGGCGAGTCACTGGCCATTCGCTTTCGGCGAGAGCCCACGAACACGAAGGAAGAGAGCACCACCATGATCACCAGCGATGTCGCCAGCCACACGAAGCCGACTCGTCCAGCCCAGGTACCCACAGGGTTGACATTGTTACCGATCCCGGCACCCTTCACGCCTCCGGGGCCCCGAAAGACCGTACAACAGGGCCTTTCAGCCCCGCTGCGGCCGGCGCGACCCTAGGATCGCCTGCCGTGAGCGGGCCCGAGGACCTATTCGGCGTTGCCGCGGCCACCGCCCTGCAGCGTCGGGCCCCGCTGGCGGAGCGCCTGCGCCCCCGGCGGCTCGATGAGGTGGTGGGTCACGAACAACTACTGGGCCCGGGTCGGCCGTTGCG
Organism: Acidimicrobiales bacterium; assembly: GCA_046155365.1. Classification (GTDB taxonomy): domain Bacteria; phylum Actinomycetota; class Acidimicrobiia; order Acidimicrobiales; family CAIXPF01; genus CAIXPF01. Next base: position 954 of record JBJXFH010000079.1, read on the forward strand.
GGCGCTGGTGGACACCGATCGGCTCAGCTCGCTGATCCTGTGGGGCCCGCCCGGCACCGGCAAGACCACCATCGCCAGGCTGGTGGCGGCATCGTCCGCTTCGGCGTTCGTGCAACTGTCGGCGGTGACGGCCACCGTCAAGGACGTGCGGGAAGTCATCGCGGATGCCGGCCGAAGACTGGGCGAGCAGGGCCGGGGCACCATCCTGTTTCTCGATGAGGTCCATCGCTTCAACAAGGCGCAACAAGACGCCCTGCTGCCGGCGGTGGAGTCAGGGCTGTTGATCCTCATCGGGGCCACCACTGAGAACCCCTATTTCGAGGTCAACCCGCCGTTGTTGTCCCGCTCCTCGCTGTTTCGCTTGGAACCGCTCGACGCCACCGCGGTGCGGCAACTGCTTGAGCGGGGCCTGATCGAACTGCAGGTCGGGGCCGACGATGCCGCGCTGGCCCACCTGGCCGAGGTGGCCAACGGTGACGCCCGCCATGGGTTGGGGGCCCTGGAGGTGGCCGCCGCCCTGGCCACCCACCGTGTCGGCAGCACCGGTGACGCGCCGCTGATCACCGTGGAGGACGCCCGGGACGCGCTGGGGACCAAAGCCATCGGGTACGGCGTGGACCAGCACTACGACGTGGCCAGTGCATTCATCAAGTCCCTCCGGGGATCTGATGTGGACGCCGCCCTTTATTGGCTGGCCCACATGCTCGAAGCTGGTGAGGACGCCCGCTTCATTGCCCGCCGCCTGGTCATCTTGGCCTCCGAGGACATCGGGATGGCGGATCCCATGGCGCTGCTCATCGCGGACGCCGCGGCCCGGGCGGTGGAGTTTGTGGGGCTGCCCGAAGCGGGGTTGAACCTGGCCCAAGCGGTGGTGCATCTGGCCACGGCCCCGAAATCGAACCGGGTGACGGTGGCCCTGGGGGAGGCCTCGGACGCGGTGCGGTCCCAACGCAACCCCGGCGTGCCCACCCACCTGCGCGGCAGCAGCTATCGGGGGGCGGCGGCGCTGGGTCACGGGGTCGGTTACCGCTACCCCCATGACCAGCCCGGCGGTTGGGTTTCCCAGCAATACCGGCCCGACGGTGTGACCGGCTCGTACTACCGGCCGTCCCCCCACGGGCGGGAAGCAGCCCTGTCGGCGCGTACCCCCGGCCCGGGAAACGCTGGTCAGGACCCCGGTGCTGAGGACTCCGGCCCTGAGGACTCCGGCTCATGACGGTGACCGAGTTGGCGGCGATCGTGGTGGTGATCACGGCCTCGGTGGCCACCACGGTGTTGGTGGCGCTGTGCTGGGACCTGCGCCGGGCCGCGGCGCAACTCCGCCGCTCCGCCCGCGCCCTTGATGACGGTGCGGCGGTGCTGGTGGAGGAGCTGCAGGCCACCCTGGCTGACGCCCGGCGGTCTCTGGGCCATGCCGAAAGCCACCTCGAACGGGCCGGGCAGGTGGTTGAGGTCATCGATCAGGCCTCGAAGTTGACCTACCGCACCGTGGCCGGGCCGGTTATCAAGGCCGCCGCGGTGGCCAACGGGGTGCGCAAGGGAGCAGAGTTCCTGCGGGGCGGACCCAGGGGCGCCGCCCACACCGACAACGGGGGAGATCCCATTGACCGCAGCACCTGAGCACGGACGACGCAGTTGAGACGGCTGCTGTGGATGGCGGCGGGCGCCGCGGTGGCTACCGGGGGTTCCCGCTGGACCAAACGGAAGGCCGCGGCCCTCGCCGCCAAGTTGGATCCGCCCGCGGTCGCCAAACGCGCTGCCCGCCGGGCCCGCCACCGGGTGCGTGGGGCCCGCCACGAAGCCCGCCGGGCCCGCACCGACACCGAGGCCCGGCTCAAGGCCAAACTTCGCTGAATCCCAGGTCCGGCCTCGCGCCCGGCCTGGTCGGAGCGGTGGAAGCGGAACGCCGTCGGGGTGACCCTGCGATAGGCTCGTCCGGTCTATGCAGGCCAATCAGCTCCGCCGTGCCTTCGTCGAGTTCTTCACCGAGCGGGGTCATACCGCGGTTCCCTCGGCCAGCTTGATCCCGATCGATCCCACCCTGTTGTTCACCGTGGCGGGGATGGTGCCGTTCAAGCCGTACTTCATCGGTGAGGAGGTGCCTCCGTTCCAGCGGGCGGTCACCGTGCAGAAATGCGTCCGGGCGGGCGGAAAACACAACGATCTGGAAGAGGTCGGGCGCACCAAACGCCACCTCACGTTCTTCGAGATGCTGGGCAACTTCTCCTTCGGCGATTACTTCAAAGAAGACGCCATCGCTTGGGCCTGGGAGTTGTTCACCGACAAGTTGGGGTTGGATCCCGAGCGGCTGTGGATCACCGTCCATGTCAGCGATGACGAAGCCGAGCGCATCTGGCACGAGCAGGTCGGGGTGCCCATGGCCCGGATCCAACGGCTCGATAAGGACAACTTCTGGCAGGCCGGGGACACCGGGCCGTGCGGTCCGTGCAGCGAGATCTTTTGGGACAAGGGCCCCGAGCACGGTCCTGACGGCGGCCCGGCGTTCGGTGGCGACGAACGCTTCGTGGAGATCTGGAACCTGGTCTTCATGCAGTACGACGGCCAGCCCGACGGCACCCGTATCCCGCTGCCCAAGCCCTCCATCGACACCGGCGCCGGCCTCGAGCGGCTGCTCACCGTGCTGCAGGGCGTGGATTCGGTGTGGGATATCGACGAGTTCAAGACCCTGCTTGAGGTCGCTCAGCAGGCGTCGGGTGTGCGGTACGGGGAGGACCCGGCCAAGGACGTGTCGCTGCGGATCTTCGCCGAGCACGCCCGCACCATGACGTTCCTGGTGTCTGACGGGGTGTTCCCCTCCAATGACGGGCGGGGCTACGTGCTGCGCCGCATCATTCGCCGGGCCGTCCGCCACGCGTACATCCTGGGCCTCAATGACCTGGTCATGCCCCGCATGGTGGACGCCGTGGTGGACGTGATGGGCACCGACTACCCCGAGCTGCGCCGTACCCATGACTTCGTTCGGGGGGTTATCACCCGGGAGGAGGAACGGTTCCGCCAGACGCTGCGCACCGGCTCGGTCATCTTGGACGAAGCCCTGGCCGCGCTCCCCACCGGTGGTCGCCTCGGTGGTCCGGTGGCGTTCCAGCTGCATGACACCTACGGGTTCCCCCTCGAGGTCACCCAGGAGATCACCGCCGAGCGCGGCGTCGAGGTTGACGTGGCCGGCTTCGAGGTGGAGATGGCCCAGCAGCGACGCCGGGCCAAAGAAGCCCGTAAGGACGTCACCCACAGCGAGCACCAGGCCGACTACCAGGAGCTCTTGGACCAATTCGGTCAAACCGATTACCAGGCCCGCGGCGAAAGCGGTGAGCTTGGGGCCAAGGTGCTGGCCATCATCGGGGACGCGGTGTTCTTGGACCGCACCCCGTTCTACGCCGAGGGTGGCGGCCAGGTCGGTGACACCGGCACCGTCACCACTGACACCGGCACTGTCACCGTGAGTGACACCAGGTATGCGCTACCGGGCCTGGTAGCGCATCACATCGGCGCCCTCGAGGGCACCATTTATCCCGGCCAGACCGCCATGGCGCGCATCGAGGTGGATCGCCGCAACGCCATCCGCCGCAACCACACCGGCACCCACCTGCTGCACTGGGCCCTGCGCAACGTGCTGGGCGATCACGTGCGCCAGCAGGGTTCATTGGTGGAACCGGGCCGCCTGCGCTTCGATTTCTCCCACTACGACCAGGTCACCCCGGAACAGCTGGCCCACATCGAGGACCTGGTGGCGGCTGAGGTGCTGGCCAACCATCCGGTGCGCACCTTCGAGACCACCAAGTCCTCCGCTGAGGAACTGGGCGCGCTGTCCTTCTTCGGGGACAAGTACGGCGAGGTGGTCCGGGTGCTGGAGGCGGGCCCATCCATCGAGTTGTGCGGTGGCACCCACGTGCGCGCCACCGGTGACATCGGGCCGGTCAAGATCGTGTCGGAAGGTTCCATCGGCTCGAACATGCGCCGGATGGAGGCCGTGACCGGCTTCGGGACCCTGCACCGGCTGCGCGAGGCCGAGGACCGGCTCAAGACCCTGGCCGGGGTGCTCAACGTGAGCCTCGACGAGGTGATCGAAGGCGCTGAACGGCGCGTCGGGCAGGTCAAGGCACTGGAGGCCGAGCTGCGGGCCCTGCGCCGGCAACTGGCGGCCGGACAAGCCGATGAGTTGGCCGGGACCGCCACTGACGGTGTGGTGGTGGCCCGGGTGGACGGTATGGCCCGGGACGATTACCGCCTGCTGGCCCTGGAGGTTCGCACCAAGGCCGGCGTTGACCTGGTGGTCCTGGGCGGGGAGGCCGACGGCGGCGGGGTGGCCATGGTGGCCGCGGCCCGTGCCGGTGCCGGCTACCACGCCGGAACCCTCATCGCCGGGGTGTCCTCCCTGATCAAAGGCGGTGGCGGTAAGGGCGAGGAACTGGCCGCCGCCGGTGGCAAGGACGTGGCCGGGATCGAGCCTGCGCTGCAGTCCATCCGCGAGACGTTGCGGGCCGCCCGAGGGACCCCGGTGGCCGGTGGCTGATCCGCTGGGCGTGGCGGGTCGAGATGTTGACCGTCGGGGTGTTGATCGTCGCGGTGTTGACCGTCGCAGCTTGGGGGTGGACCTGGGCAGCAAACGCATCGGGGTGGCCTTGTGCGACTCCGGTGGGCGCCTGGCCACCCCCTATGAGCTGGTCGTTCGCAGCGGTCAGCGGTCCGTTGATCATCAACGCATCGCACAGTTGGTGGACGAGGTGGAGGCGGTCCGGGTGATCGTGGGACTGCCCCGTTCCCTCGGCGGCGGGGAGGGCCCCGCGGCCCAAGCAGTGTTGGCGGAGATCGCCGAGCTGGCCCTGGTGGTGGCGGTGCCGGTGCTGACCCAAGACGAGCGGTTGACCACGGTCACCGCCCAACGGAACCTCCGGCAGGGGGGCCTCAACGGCGTCCGGGCCCGCAAGGTGGTTGATCAGGTGGCCGCGTCGGTGCTGTTGCAGGCTTTTCTGGACGCCGAGCAGGCACAGGACCACGCAGCGCAAGGTGGTTTCCGGTGAATGGTGGTTTCCGGTGAGTGAGGCCAACCCCCGGGACCACAGCGAAAGCGAACCCGACCACCTCAACCCGGTCCGGCCGGGGAGTTTCGGACGGGACCGCTACCCCGCTGCCCCCTCGGTGCTGCACCACGATGACGGCTACGAGGAGTTCCACGATTTCGACGGTCGCCGCCGGGAGTACGTGCGCATCCCCCGCCGGGCGCCGCAGATGCCGGGGTTTTTCCGGCTGGGGCTGCTGATCAAGCTGGTGGTGATCGCTGGTCTGGCCGGCGGCGTCTGGTGGGGCTACCAGCAGGTCAACCCCTCCGGCGAACCCGGCGAGGCGCTGGTGGTGGAGATTCCCGACGGCGTGGGCAGCGCCGGGATCGCCGAGGTCCTGGACGACGCCGGGGTGGTGTCCAACTCCCGGCTGTTCCAGGAGTACCTGCGCTTCAAGAGCAAGGGGGTGATCGGCGCCGGGAGCTACCGGGTGCAAAAGAACATGGCGCTGTGGGAAGCCCTCGATGTGCTGGCGGCCGGGCCGATACCCATCGGTCACCTCGATGCCACCGTGCCCGAGGGTCTTCGCCTGAACGAGATCTACGCCGCCATCAGTGCCGCCGTGCCCCGTTTCACCGCCAATTCCCTGGAGGCCACCGCCGCCGCGGGCCAGGTTCGCTCCCAGTTCCAACCCGATGGTGCCTCCTTGGAGGGCTTGCTGTTCCCGGACACGTACCGCATCGGCAACGACATGTCTGAAGCCGAGGTGCTCTCGCTGATGACCGCCCGCTTTGATGAGGTGGCCGGTGAGACGCAGTTGGCCACCCGGGCCGCGGCGGTGGGATTGACCCCGTACCAGGTCATCGTGGTGGCTTCGATGATTGAAGAGGAGGCCAAGCTCGCCGAGGAACGGCCGAAGATCGCCCGGGTGATCTACAACCGTCTGGCCATCGACATGCCCCTCGGTATCGATGCCACCACCCTGTACGCCGTGGGCAAAGAGGGCAACAGCCTCACCGTGACCGACCTCGACAGCGACTCGCCCTACAACACCCGCAAGGTGGCCGGGCTGCCGCCGGGCCCCATCGCGGCGTTTGGTCGGGCCTCGTTGGAGGCGGCGCTGGCACCGGCGGAAGGGCCGTGGCTGTATTACGTGCTGGCCGACGCCAACGGGACCCACGCGTTCACCGACAGCGCCGATGAGTTCGAGCAACTGGTGGCCGCCGCCTACGAAGCCGGGTTGCTCGGATGAGCGGGACCCACCTCCATTCGCCGGGGCAGACCCGCTGATGACCGCGGATCCCGTGGCGCCGCGGGGCTCCACCCGGGTGGCGGCGGTCATCGGGGATCCGGTGGCCCACTCGCTGTCACCGGTGCTGCACAACGCGGGGTTCCGCGCCGCTGGCTTGGACTGGGTCTACGGGGCGTTTCCGGTGCCGCAAGGTCAGGCGTCCGCCGCGTTGGATGCCATGCGAACCCTGGGTCTGGCCGGGCTGTCCGTCACCATGCCGCACAAGCAGGCGGTGGCTGAGGCGTTGGTGGGACGGCTCAGCGGGGCGGCCGCCAGCTTGGGCGCAGTGAATTGCGTCCGCTGGGATAACGGGCAACTGGTGGGGGAGAACACGGACGGTGACGGGTTCGTGAACTCGTTGCGACGGGAGTTGGGGGTGGATCCCTCCGGCGCGTCGGTGGCGGTGATCGGAGCCGGCGGCGCGGGACGAGCGGTGGTGGCCGCCTTGGCCGGCGCCGGGGCATCGAGGTTGGTCATCATCAACCGGGATCGGGCACGGGCCGAACGGGCAGCCACTCTGGGTGGTCGGATTGCCGAGGTTGGTGATCATATGGCGCTGCCGGAGGTCGACATCATCGTGAATGCGACTTCCGTCGGGATGGGTAGACCTGCCTGGCCCGATCCGGTCCTGCCGCTCGATTCGAGCGCGTTACGGCCGGATCAGGTGGTGGCCGATTTGGTCTACCAGCCGGTTCGGACGGGGCTGCTGCACGCCGCCGAGGGTGCCGGATGCCGCACCTTGAACGGGGTGGGCATGTTGCTCTACCAGGCAGTTTCGGCATTTGAGCTGTGGACCGGGCACTCGGCGCCGGTCAGCGAAATGCGGGCTGCGGTGGAGGCTCAGCTCATCTCCTGAGCGGAGAGGGCGTGTGATATTATGCCACGGCACGTCGCCGTAAAGCGGTGTTCGTTGCTATTCCCCTCCATCGAACCGGTGTGGACTTCCCTGAGGCTGGGCGTCTTGGATGACGGTACAGTTCTCACTGCTGGTGTTTTTTCCCACTCGTCACTAGTTCACCGGACCCCGGGGGTTCCCGAGGACGGGAGGCCATTGTGTCATTGCAGGGTTCGATCGAGACGTTTGCCATAGCGGACGTGCTGCGCTTGTTGGCAGCCACGTCCAAATCGGGTCGTCTTCATGTTCAGGGCACGGTGCGTGCCGGCACGGTGTGGGTGGAGAGCGCCCGAATCCTGGCGGCGGACAGTCCGTCCACACCCATTGTTACGGGTCCCGTGGACATTCTGTTCCAACTGCTGCGCTTCGAGCGGGGATCCTTCCGTTTCGAGTTGGACAAGTACCCGCCGGAGCCCGGCGAACCGCTCGACATCGAGTTGGCCCTCAGCGAGGCCGAGGCGATGGTCGTGGAGTGGCGAGAGCTCGAACGTCGCATCCCCGCCCAGGACTGCTGGGTGGAGCTGAAGCCCGCCCTGACCGGGGAGTCGGTGTCGCTGACGGCGGATGAGTGGCTGACGCTGGTGGCGGTGGCCGGTGGCCGTACCGTGGCCGACATCGGCCAGGCGCTGGTCCTGGGCGAGCTGCAAACGGCCCGGGCGCTGGCCCGGCTGTTGGACCTGAAGCTGATCGACATCGTCAATCGGCCCCCGGCAGCCCATAGGACGGACACCACCGAGAACGGGTCCGGAAGCCTGTCGGAGCCTCCCAGCTTCGGCCAGCTCAGTGTGGGCGCCGGCGCCGAGGCTTCATTTGGGATCCCGTCTGAGGCCCCCTCCTACGGCGGACCATCCTTCGCAGCGGCTGATGGTGGTGCCATGGCGGTCACGGAGGACCAGCCCGCATCAGCACCGCACGCCAACGGCTCCGCGCTTGCTGGGCAGTGGCCTGACAGCAACGGTCTGAGTGGCCTGGCGCCACCCCCGCCGGTTCCGCCCACGCCGCTGACCCCGCCTCCGAGCTGGGCCCCGGCGCCCCCCGCGGCCGGTAGCTGGGCCGCACCGAGCTACCCCACCCTGGCCCCTGCGCCGGAAGCCGCCCCCAACCCCGCAACGGAAGGGCCCTTTCCCGGTGCCACCAGGCCCGAAGCCGGCCTAACCCCTCAGACGCAGCCCCGCGGGGACTTCTCCACCCCGCCGGAGACCGATCTGGACCATGGCGCCGCCGCTGGGGACTCCGCGGCGGCCATAAGCGGCACCACAACCAACCCCTACGGCTACCCCGCAGCGGAGGAGGGCCAGGGCCCAGACCCCTACAGCTACCCGCCGCCCGCGTCGTCCCCTGAGGGGACCTCGGCGTCGCCGAGTTCGTCGCCCCCAACCGTTGCCGGTGCCTGGTCACCGGCCGCGCAGGACCCGGCCGTCGCTGGCGGGTATCCGGCGTTGGCGCCGCCCATGCCGCCCGCTTTCGGGTCCAGCATCCCCGGCGGTACTTCGGGCCGGACGCCTGGTGGTGCCGAGCCCACCGCCGGCGATAACGGCTGGATCGGATCGCTCACCGACGCCATCGAACGCGCTGATGACGCCGGAGAGGGCCAGGCTCAACCCGCGGCGGCGGACGCCGATCGGTCTCACACCGGCAACGGCTGGACAGTTGGTACGTCAAGCGGTTCGACTTTGAGCAGCCGATCCGCCGGTGTGCCGCCCATGCCGCCGGCACCGCGGGTCACCCTCGGTGGCGCCACGTGGGGCGGCACCCCGATCCCGCCGCCGCCTGCCCCGCCCGCCCCGGCTGGAGGTTGGGCTTCGGCGTCGCAGTTCGACGGCGGTACCCCGGAGCGTTTGGCGCCCCCGCCGCCCCCGCCGCCGTTTGGGGGTCTGCAGACGATTACCGCCCCGGCAACGGTTGGCGTGGCGGACCCGCCGCGGGCCCGAGCCGACCAGTTCGGTGGGACGGAGGATGCTGATGACATCGACCGTCAGCTGTTCAACCTCAGCCCCCGCGCCCGTGAGGCTGTGAAGCAAAGCAGCGGTCTGTACGACGCCCGTGACCACCGCGGCTGAGGTCGGCCGAACCAACCCTCGCACCTCCCGCTGCACAACTGACTGAGGGCAGGGCGCGTGAACCTGCTGGTCATGGCCGTCCTGGGTGGGTTGCTGGGCCCGGTCTTGGCGCAGCTGTCCCGGGTGTTGGCCACCAGAGACCCTCTTTTGGCGCGAGCCAGCTGGCAAAAGCTGGACCCCCGCCCGCCCGGCATGGTCCGGGTGGTGGGCTGCACGGTGGGCAACGCCGCGGCCTTCGCCGTGGTGACGTGGCGATGGCCTGACAGCCCGGCCGCGGTGGTGTTCTCGCTGCTGGGCAGCGCCCTGTTGGTGGCCGCAGTTATCGACGTGGAGCACTATCGGCTGCCGGACCGCATCACATACCCGGCCATGGCCATCGGTGCGACCTTGGGCGCGACGGTGGCGCTGGTGAGCGGGGACAGCCGGCGCCTGATCAGCCTGGCGTTGGGCGCG
>JBJXFH010000081.1:0-4539 GCA_046155365.1 Acidimicrobiales bacterium
CAGGAAGTTGAACCTTTGTGGGTCGAACAGGGCGCCGCCGTAGGCGGGGAGTCGAAGCCGGTCGTGGTGCACGCCACCGTGCACGCCCCGGAACGTGGCCAGCAACCGGTGCCAGGCCGAGGACCGCCGCTCCAGGGTGTCTTCCCCGTCGCGGTGGGCGGTGAGGCGAAGCTGTTCGCGCAACGTCAGTACCGAGTACGACTCGGACCACAACGGGTCCTCGGAGGGGAGCAGGCGTCGTTCTTCGGCGTAGAGGAGGAACACGAGGCGCATGAGCACGGTGACGGCGGCCTCGTACACCTCGTCATCAGCGACCGAGGCCAGCAGCCGCCGCCCGGAGGCGACATGTTCGCGGGACATGGCCGACACGAGAAGCTCGACGCAGCGGCGGACCTGGCGGCCGAGGCCTTTGGTGATCTCGAGCTCGGCGTCACCGGAGCGTTCGAAGAGCCGCTCGAGCGTCTCCCCGGTTTTTGGCACATCTGGCACAGCGAAGAACCGGCGGGAGCCGAGCAACGACACGAACCCGGCTTGCAGGATCCGTTCGTCCGCCAGATCAGAGATCCGGAACCGGCACGTGGCGGTGGTCCCACCCCGGGGCTCCCACACCAACAGCCACTGGTCGTCATCGGTCACCAACGCCAGCGGTATGTTCGCTTCCCGACACCATTTCTCGGCGCGTTGCGCTGGGCTGGCCGACCACAGATCACCGGTGACCAACGGGTCAGGACGACGATCAAGCAGCGTGCCGACCCGCCAGGCGAACACGCCGAGGCGGGTCCGGTTCGGGTCGTCAACATCGACGAGCACGCCTTGGGGGCGCAAGGTCACGCTGTGCTGGGCGACCATCACCGCAGCGGTGGCCGGGATCTGTTGGCCTTCGACGTACTGGTCTTCCCATCCGAGCAGCACCCGCAGCAACCAGCCCCGCAACGCAGCGCGCTCGACCGGGTCGTCACCGAGGTCCTCGACGTGGGATTTGAGTTCGTTACGTAGCTCGGCGGGGAGCGGTTCGAACCCGTGCGGGAACGTTTCCTTGAGTACCGCTGGTGTGAGGAACGCACCGTCCGGCTCCACCAGGGACAGCCAGTCGAGCAGCGTCGCTGTGGGTGTGGGCGTCGGCGGACGCCAACGCATCGTCGAGCCCGCGTTGGTCATCGGGTCACCGTGGGGATGAGGATGGTGACAGCGGCCGGGAACACGTGCGTTTCCGGGTCAGCGAAACGGCGCCGCACCGCAGCGACCTCTCTTTCGATCTCATCGGGGATCTCCTCCACCCGGCGGCGCAGGGCGTCAAGGTCACGTTGGGACTGCTCACGTTCGGGTGGGGTGAAGAAGCTGAGCTGTTCGGCCTGTTGAACCTCGAGCTGGTGTAGTTCCCCGCTGATCTGGGCTCGGAGCTCACCGAGCACGTGACGGGTAGCGTCCACCTCCGAGTCGGAGCGCCTTTGCAGCTCGCGCAGTTTGGAGTCCTGCACGTCGTCGGCGCGGCGTTCCAACGCCCGACCCAACCCCGGGGCCACGACCAGGTCCCAGTGCGCCACGACCTCCGCCAGCGCCCCATGCGCATCGTCGGGGGTGTCGCCGGCGGCGGAAAGCAAGGCCTGCAGGTCACGTTGGGCCTCGATACGGCCGAAGCGTCCGGCTCGTAGCCGGCCGCCGGCCACGACGAGTTCCTCATGTAACCGGTGCCCGCCAGCGCCGGTGAGCACGAGGCGGGCGTGACACACCAACCCGACGTCGCCCGGTTCGAGCAAGCCAGGGACGGCCGGCGTAGGTCGCATAGTGACCCGGGCCAGACGCTGATCGGCGCCGGTCGCCCACACCTCGGCCCGCAGCAACCGCAAGGACTGGGCGACGAGGCGGTGACCGAGGTGGGCGAAGACCACGTCGTCCCGGTAGGCCACGACGTCGGTATCGAAACTGAACGGCAACGGCGCCCCGGAGAGCCGGTCGACCATGCCCTCCGATGTCCGTTGCCAGGACCCGGCCAACGCCGGTAACCAGAACGTGCCCGGCTCCGGACCCGGACGTAGCGGGGGCTGGTGGGCGACATCCAAAGCGGTAGCCACGACCCGTTCCACCCTTGAAGGGGTCAGGCCCAGTTCTTCGATCGAGGCCTGCAAGCGTTCGTGGCAACGGGCCAGACCTTCACGGAGTTTGCGTTCCACCCGCAGCACCCCGGTGGCCGGCTTGGAACGGGCCTGGTCGATGGCCAGCTCGTCGAGCGAACGGCGCTGCCCGAGCATGGCCTGACTCACCTGATCCGACAAAACGGTGCCGACCGAGCCGAGATCGTCACGGATCTGCTCGACCTTGTGGGCCACAACCGACAGAAATCCGAGCTCGGCAGCGAACGGGGAACGGTCCGTTTCCCACCCCTGGGGGACGAAGTGGCGGACCTCGACGAACGGGGCGCGTTGGCCGTGCCGGTCCACGCGGCCGTTGCGTTGCTCCAACCGTGACGGGTTCCACGGGATCTCCCAATGCAACAACCGCCAGCAATGGCGTTGCAGGTCGATGCCTTCCGACGCTGCGTCGGTGGCCAACAGGATCCGGACCGGGGACCGGGACGGGTCGGCCTGGAACTCGGCCTTCGTCCGTTCCCTCGTGTCGGTGTCCATGCCCCCGTACAGGAGGGCGATGCGCTCCCCGCCGGTCCCACCGAACCCATGACCCAGCAGCAGGTCATGCAACCATTTCTGGGTGTCACGGAACTCGGTGAACACGATCAGCCGCTCATCAGTCCAATCCCCGGTCGGGGTGCGGCACACCTCGACCAACCACTCCAACAACACTTTGGCCCGGGCATCGGGCCGGGCCCGCCGTCCCTCCGCCCAACTGTGCAGCTGCTCGAGCAGGGCACGTTCCTCACCGGTGAGTGGGGCCTGGCCTCGGGCAGCGGTCGACAACGCCACCGACGTCGCTTCCTCGGTGTCGTCGTCGCCGGCCTCATCATCAACCCGGTCCCATGCCGAACGCATCTGCGCTTCCGACGCCACCGTCCCACCAGCGGCTTTGGCCAAGGTGGTGCGGTGCACGGTCAGCGTGTTGGCGAACGCCGGCGGCGACGACAACAACCGCTTCTTCAACAGCAACGTCACGAAATCCGCCGCCGAGCGTTGCGCCCCGGACTGGTGACGGCCCCGGCGCAGGTCCGCATACCGGGCCAACAGCACGTGGGCCTCGCGTTCATCGTCCGGGTACGTGACCGGCACCGCCACGACGTGGCGGTCCGGGAACCGCGGCGTGCCATCAGAGCGGAACGGGAGCTCCTCACGCAGTTCCCGTTTCAGACGGCGAACCAGCACCCGGGCCAGCTGCTCCGGGTTCGGTTCCACACCGCGGGCGAAACGCTGCGGGTCCAACAGCTCGAGCAGGGCCGTGAAGGACTCCTGGAACCCGTTGTGCGGGGTAGCGGACAGGAACAGGCGGTGCTCGCAATGCGGGGACAGCCGCTGGATCGCCTTCGTCCGCAGCGAGTCCACGGCGTAACGGCCCCGGCCCGACGGGGCCGCCGTGTGGATCTCGTCCACGATCAGAAGATCGAACCGGCGTGGGGCGCGGCGGTGATCAACGCCGGACAGCACGGCGTCGAGTAGCGCTTGGGCGCGGCGGTCTTTCAACCAATCGATCGACATGATCAGGCGGGGGAATGACGTGAACACGTTCGCCCCCACACCGCGCTCGCGCCGCAGCAGACGCACGGCTTCAGTGTTCACGATCCGGAACTCGAGCCCGAAACGGTCGCGCATCTCCTCCTGCCACTTGATACACAGCCCCGCCGGGCAGACCACGATCACCGAATGGGCCCGGTGACGCAGGAGGAGTTCCTGCACGACCAGGCCGGCCTCGATCGTCTTGCCCAAACCCACGTCGTCGGCGATCAGCAGGTTCGCCCGCGGCATACCCAACGCCCGCACCACCGGGTCAAGCTGATAGTCCTCGATCGTGATCCCGGCCCGGAACGGGGCCTGCAACGCCTGAGCGTCCGCGGTGGCCACCGCACCCCAGCGCACTGCATCCAAGAAGGCGTCCAACCGGTCCGGTGAATCGAGGCGGCCGGGTACCGGGCGCGGGAGCTCCTGGCGGGGGATGATCTCCGTGCCCGGCTCGATCTCCCAGATCACCGCCAACTCGTCACCGAACCCGTCATCCTCCAACGACGTCAACCGCAGCAGATGGTCGCTGGACTCCCCGGACAGCACGTCCACCGGGAGCGCCGAGGCCGCCACCTCGTTCACCGCCCACACCCGATCACGACAACGAACGACCTGGCCCACCTCCGGCACCGCGGGGGTCATCGTCAGCATCGCGCGTCCCGGCAGTCCCATCGACGGCACTCTACGACCCGAGCGTGGCTTGAGCCGGGTCACAGAGCCCGTGGTCGACACGGGCTTACCCGCCAGCAACAGATCCCATGGTCGGTTGGAGGTTCGGGCGACCCCCGCCGATGCCCGCGGAGCGCAGATGGTGTCCGAGCGGGCCAGACTGCGGGGCGGGAGGAGCCTGGTGAACACACGACCGCCGATGTACGCA
>JBJXFH010000085.1:0-43815 GCA_046155365.1 Acidimicrobiales bacterium
GAACAGCCGCAGTGCATACGCAGGCTCGATGTATTGGCTCAAGACGACGACACCGATCGTCGGGTGGCTCGTCCGGAAAAGCCGTGCGGCGCGAATGCCCTCGTCGGTCTGACTCGGTGGCATTCGAATGTCGGTGATCACCACGTCTGGTCGGTGTTCGTCCACCGCCGCGACCAGCTCGGCGTAGGAGCCGCTCGTGGCGACGAGGTCCAGCTGGTCATCCAGACCGACGACCGTCGCAATTCCCTCGCGCATCAGAAAGCTGTCCTCTGCGATGACCACCCGCAACACCATCGCCGAAGCCTACCTACAGGGGGCGGGCGCCGACCACTCCGTCGTGGGCGCTGATCAGGGGAAACGCAGCCGAGGCCGACCAACTATGCCCCTCGTTCTCTACCGACTCATCGCCATGATCGCCCGTCTCGCGGTCCGCTCTGGTCGTTCCGAGGACCTCGAGATCATCGTGCTTCGCCACCAACTCACCGTCCAACCCCGCCAGGTTGACCGACCCGTACTCGACGACGCCGACCGGACGCTGCTCGGCACCATCGCAGCCGCGCCACAACGAACAGGATGGATCGTCACGCCCGAGCTTGGCGTGGATGATGCACTGATTATCCGACCGCGCAGCCGGCACCCCACCGGGGGTCCCAGCCGAGGCGTGTCCTCACCCGCGTTCGGTTAGCCCGTGCGTAGAGATTTTGCCGGATCGGTTGTCGAACCTGGCCGGTCCGACGCGCTTAGCGGAGGTTATGAGCGATCTGCGAAACGGACCTCGTCCTCCCGCCGTGATGGGCAGCTTCGGCCGGGGCGTCGGGTGCGGCTCATCTCGTGGGTCTCACTGCAGGCGGAAAAAATGTCGGGGACGTTGTCGAGTTTTGCTGCTCCGATGCGCTTAGCGGAGGTATGAGCATCTCGACTCGATCGCAGCGCCTGCTGGCCCCGCTTCAGCACCGTCCACGAGGTCCGACGGGCCTACCGAGTTTGGCGCCAAGTTAGGCGCCAACACGACACCGCTGCCCGGTTTGGCGGAAGCTGCACCGCCCTGAGCTGCATATTTGTGGTGCGCCCCCTCGGATTCGAACCGAGAACCTGCGGATTAAGAGTCCGTTGCTCTGCCGTTGAGCTAGAGGCGCGTGTTGCCGGTGGGCGCAGCGTGTGCCGTGCCCACCGCATATGGGGTGACCGAGGGGACTTGAACCCCCGACCTCCAGGGCCACAACCTGGCGCTCTAACCTGGCTGAGCTACGACCACCATGTGAACGGCCTAGCATAGGCTCCGGACCAGCCTCGGCCCAAGCGGTATCGATGGTGACGCCCGCCCCCGTAGCTCAGTGGACAGAGCGGTGGACTTCTAATCCGAGGGTCGCAGGTTCGATCCCTGCCGGGGGCGCCCGAATTCGCCTCGACCTTGAAGGGGGTCCGGTGCCCGACGCGAGCCCTCCCGCTGCCGTACCCCACCTGTACGTACACATCCCGTTCTGCCCCACCATCTGCCCGTTCTGCAGCTTTCACGTGCTGCGACGGGGCGAGGACCTGGTCCAGGCCTACCTCCGCCGAATCGACGACGAACTGGCCCGCACCGCCGAGGCCTGGCGCAGCACCGGCCCGCTCGACACCGTGTACCTGGGCGGTGGCACCCCCAGCCACCTCAATGACGACGAGCTCGGGCGCCTGGTTTCGTCGATTCGACGTCGATTCGCCGTGGCCCCGGACGCCGAATGGACCCTCGAGGCCCACCCCCGCAACATCACCCCTAACCGTCCTCCGCGATGGCGTGACCTGGGCTTTAACCGCATCAGCGTGGGCGTGCAATCCACCCAGGATCACGTGCTGCACGCCCTCGGTCGGGGCTATGACGCCGCTACCGCGCTGGGGGCCCTCGACGCCGTGCTGGCGGTGGACGGCTGGAGTGTGAACGCCGATCTGATCACCGTCGCCCCGGGCCAGGACGTGGAAACTGACCTGCGCCGCCTTGCCGCCAGCGGCGTCACCCACCTCGCCGCCTACACCCTCACCATCGAGCCGGGTACCCCCTTCCAGCGTCGCAACGTCACCGTGGACGAGGACGCCCAGCGCCGGGCATTGCTTTCCGCCGCGAACATCCTCGGCGCCGCCGGCCTTCAGCGATATGAGGTCTCGAACCACGCTCGGCCGGGCCATCGTTGTCGCCACAACCTGGGGTACTGGAGCAACCGCTTCTGGTACGGGGTTGGTCCGTCGGCCACATCGCACCTGCCATCCGAAACCGGCGGCACCACCCTCCTGGCCCGCAACCCGACGCTCGATGACTGGCTGCACGGCGCCGTCGCTGATGTCGAAGTGCTTGATCGGCTGGACCAGGCCCGCCAGATGATCCTCACCGGCCTGCGCCTGACACAAGGACTCGACCTCGCTCACCTGCCCGGAGCCACCCCGGACCCCGCCGATGGGGACAGCGCCGCGACGGAGCCTGCACGTGGGCACCCGGCCGGTCGGGACTCTGCCGGCGAGGATGCTGTTGGTGGGGATGCTGTCGGTGGGGATGCTGGCGGGCGCGACGCTGTGGCCCGTGAGTTGGGCGAGATCATCGGCCGCATCGATGACCTGTGCCGGGAAGGTCTACTGATTCGGGAGGGCCGGCGGGTGCGGGCCACGGACGAGGCGCTGCTCGTGCTGGACGGGGTCCTGGCCCGCCTGTGGTGACCCCGCCGCCGATCTAGGGTTTGGCCCATACGCCAAAAGCCCGGCAGCGGCGCAACCAGGGGAGTGCAGCGGTGAACTACAGCGACAAGGTGTGCATCGTCACCGGCGGTGGCAGCGGGATCGGCGCCGCGCTGTGCCGGGCGCTCATCGCCCAAGGTGCGGCCGGGGTGGCCGTGGTCGACCGCAACCTGGCCGGTGCCGAGGCGGTGGCGGGGGAGTTGGGCGCCAACGCTTTGGCCGTCGGCTGCGATGTGGGCGATGAGGCCGCGGTCAACGCCATGGTGGAGACCGTCACGAACCGTTTTGGGCGCATTGACGTGCTGTGTAACAACGCCGGCATTGCCAACGACGGGGACATCCTGGCCACGCCCATCACCATCTGGGATCAACAGTGGCAGGTCAACGTGATGGCCCACGTGTACGCGGTGCGGGCGGTGCTGCCCCACATGCTGGAGCGCGGCAGCGGCATCATCCAACACACCGCCTCCATGGCCGGCATCCTCACCAGCCACGGCGCCTGCACCTACGCCACCACCAAACACGCCGTGGTGGGCCTGGCCGAGTGGCTGTCCATCAGTTACCACGACCGCGGCATCCGGGTGCATTTGCTGGCACCGCTGGGGGTCAATACGCCGATGTTGGACACCTCCTCGGATTTCGCCCGTACCGCCGCCGGGCCCATCCGCGAACCGGAGGATGTGGCCCGTCAGGTGCTCGACGCCTTCGAGGAGGAGCGGTTCCTGGTGCTCACCGACCCCATCGCCCAGACCTGGATGGAACGCAAGGTGGCCGACATCGAACGGTGGCTGGTGGGGATGCGCCGGATGCAGGGCCGATTGTTCCCCTCCTCGCCACGCTGACGGCCGGACCGTACCGAGGGGTTTGATTAGGCTTTTTCGGTGATGGTGATGGAGTTGATGAGGGGTGGGTCCACCGGGCGATCCCCGCTGGTGGGCACCTGCTGCAGGCTTTCCAGGATGTCGAGGCCGCGAACCACCTTGCCGAACAGGCTGTAGTCCGGTGGCAGCTTCATACCGCGCGGTCCGGAGACGATGAAGAACTGGCTGCCGTTGGTGTTGGGCCCGGCGTTGGCCATGGCGATGGAGCCCAACTCATAACGGCCGGGTTTGGGTAACTCGTCAGAAAAGGTGTATCCCGGTCCGCCGGTCCCGTCCCCGGTGGGGCAGCCGGCTTGGCACATGAAACCCTTGATGATGCGATGAAACGTCAGCCCGTCATAGAACCCGGCCCGGGCCAGGAACACGAAGTTGTTGACCGCGTGCAGGGCACTGAAGGGATCAAGGGCCACCGTCATCGTGCCCAACCCGGTGTCAATCACCGCGTCATACCGAATGGTACGGTCGATGGTGATCGGCGGCTCGTGATCGAAATGCATGGCTACAGGATCGCTCAACCGGTAACGGGACGCGTCATCCCGCGCTGACCATCTCGTGCAGGGTGCCGACGCCGGCGAAACGGGCGACATCGCCGTCCAGATCGAGCGGGGCCACACCGGGCGTGGTGTCGGGCCAGGTGGATTGGGGGGCGGCCCACATCACCTCGAACTCATTGCCGTCGGGGTCCAGGGCGTACAGCGAGCGGGACCGACCGTGATCGGAGGAGCCCACCAAGGACCCCAGCCGCTCCAGATCCTGCCGCAGCGCCGCCAGCTCATCGATGGTGTCGACCTGCCAGGCCAGGTGGTACAGGCCCACGGCCCGGGGGTTGCGGGGCTCGGCGCCGTCCATGACGAACAACCCCAGATCATGGTCGTTGCCCGACCCGTCGGCGGTGAGGAACGCAGCCCGCTCACCCATCTTGTGGGCCAGTTGCATGCCCAGCACCTCGGTGTAAAAGCCCACCGCTCGATCCAGATCGGTGATGAACAGCACGGCGTGGTTGAGCCGGTGCACCGCCGGCCGAGGACCCTGTGCTGCGCTGCCCGTTGTGTTCGCCATTGGGTGCTCCTTGGGTGTCGCTGAGTTGGGTGTCGCTGAGTTGGGTGTGGCTGAGTTGGGTGAGGGTTGGTGAGCGTTGAATGAGAGCCGGGTGGGTTACCGTCAGCGGAGGGCTCCCCACAGGAAACACACGTGGGCACGATGGTACCGCCACCCATCCCGCTGTTGGGGCCGGCGGGGGCTACCGTGCACCCAGCACCAAGCAGCCACCGCTTCGGGTCCTGGCCAAAGCGTCAAAGCGTCAACGTGTCAACGCGTCAACTGGGGGAGAGTTGTCTTGAGCCTGTCGCCGCCTCGGTACCTGCGCCCGCCGGCCGGTACCCATCCGCCGCTGAATTCGCCGGAATACCGCAGCACCGCGCTCAGAGCTCCCAGCCAGGCGCCGATTCGTCTGGAGGGCGGCCCGAGCGAGATCAGCGGTCCCCACCTGCGTCTGGCGGCGGAGGCCGATCTCACCGTGGGCCCCGGCGGCGAGGCGGTTGGTCAGCGCATCGTGGTGGCCGGCCGGGTGCTCGACAGCAGCGGCGCGCCGTTGCCCGACACGTTGGTGGAGATCTGGCAGGCCAACGCCTCCGGTCGCTACGCCCATCCTCGTGACCAGTGGCCGGGCAGCTTGGACCCCAACTTCACCGGCGCCGGACGGGTCATGACCGACGCCGAGGGCAACTATCGATTCCTTACCGTGAAGCCGGGGGCCTATCCGTGGGGCAACCACCACAACGCCTGGCGACCGGCGCACATCCACTTCTCCTTGCTGGGAGTGAGTTTCACCCAGCGGTTGGTCACTCAGATGTACTTTCCCGATGATCCGCTGTTCTTTCAGGATCCGATCTTCAACTCGGTGCCTGATCCCGAGGCCCGTCAGCGATTGGTGTCCCGCTACGACCACAGTCTGTCCCAACCGGAATGGGCCCTGGGCTTTCGTTGGGACATCGTGCTGCGCGGTATGGACGCCACCCCGTTCGAGGACGGTTCACCGCATGCCTGACCGACAGGGTGAACGGTCCCAGCCGATTGCGGTGGGCCTGACCCCCTCCCAGACGGTGGGGCCGTTCCTCCACCTGGTCCTGGCCGATCCGACCCTGACCTTCGCCGTACCGCAGGGTACGCCTAGGGGTTTCTGGGTGCGGGGAACGGTCACTGATGGCGAGGGTGCCCCGGTGGTGGACGCGTTGGTGGAGACCTGGCAGGCAGCGGCGGACGGTACCTTCGAGGAGTCCGGGGCCGGCGGGTTCGGCCGTTGCCCCACCGACGCCGATGGGCGCTGGGCCATCTTCACCACCAAGCCGGGCCCGGTGCGAGACGCCGACGGGCGGTTGCAGGCCCCGCACCTGGCGGTGTCGGTGTTCGCCCGGGGTTTGCTGGATCGGGTGGTGACCCGGGTCTATTTCGCCGACGAGGAACGAGCCAACGCCGAGGACCCGGTCCTGGCCATGGTGCCCGTCGCCCGGCGGGGCACGCTGTTGGCCACCAGCGCCGAGGACGGGTACCGCTTCGATGTCCGCCTGCAAGGTGACCACGAAACTGTCTTCTTCGAGATCTGATGGGCCCGCTGCCACCCACACCCGCACGCCCCATCCCGCCCCATCCCACCCCCATACCATCCGGTCTGGCATGGTGGGGACCGGCGGTGTCCCGGCTCGGGGGGGCGATCGGACGGCTTCGGCGGCGGGCGGCGGCTATTGCCGGCCGACCCTTTTCAGATTGTGGCGGATTTTGGACACGGGGTCGGCGTGACCGGGGCGAAATGTCGACGCTAGGTTGCGGTGCGCTCACAGCGCGTCGACAATCCGAGGGTTTCGCCGAGGTCGTGTGTCCAAAATCCGCCAGAGTCTTTCCTCTTCATGTTGTTTCATGCATTTCCGACCCGGTGTTGGGTTGCGATGACTGACGGGCGAGGGCTTTTCGGGTCCGTGTTGTGGCGGGGCGGCGCCTTCGAGGCCACCACCGACGGGGCGTGGCTGCAGGCCATGCTCGACGCCGAGGCGGCACTGGTCTGGGCCCAGGCTGACCTCGGCCTGTTGTCACCGGCTTCAGCGCAGGCGGTGGTCCGACACTGCCGGGCGGACGCGCTGGGGCCCGACGCCATCGAGGAGATCGGCCGAGGTGCGGCTGACGGAGGGAACCCGGTCATTCCCCTGGTGCGACGCTTGGTGGCTGCGGTCGACACGGACCCCGACGCCCCGCCGGGCTCAGCGGACGCCGTGCACCACGGTGCCACCAGCCAGGACATCATCGATACCGCCGCCATGATGGTCTGCCGCAACGCCATCGCTGCAGTGGCCGCGGATCTTGACGGTGCCATCGCCCGCTGCGATGCCCTCGCCGATGAGCATCGCCACACGGTGATGGTGGGGCGCACCCTGGGTCAAGCGGCGGAGCTCACCACCTTCGGGTTCAAGGCCGCGGGTTGGCTGAGCGGTCTGGCTGCGGCCCGACGGCAGCTGTTGGCAATGCACGGCCCGGCCGATCCGGTGTTGGCGGCGCAACTCGGGGGACCGGTGGGCACGCTGTCGAGCTACGGGAACCGGGGCGCCGAGCTGCTCGGGGCCTATGCCCGACGGCTGGATCTGGCGGCGCCGGAGATGGCGTGGCATACCGAACGCAGCCGCATCGGCCGCGTGGCCACCGTGTTGGGCGTTACCGCCGGTGTTGTGGCCAAGGTCGCCACCGACATCGTGTTGTTGAGCCAGAGCGAGGTGGCCGAGGTCACCGACACCGCGCCCGCTCGGGGTGGGTCCTCGTCCATGCCCCACAAACGCAATCCCGTCGCCGCCATCTCGGCGCGGGCCTCGGCCCAGACCGTACCGGGCAGTGTGGCCACCCTGTTGGGGGCGATGGGCCATGAGCACGAACGGGCCGCGGGGTCCTGGCACGCCGAGTGGTTGCCCTTGGTGGCGGCGCTGCGGGCTACCGGTTCGGCGGTGGCGTGGCTGGGAGCTGCGCTGGAGTACCTGGCGGTGGACGGTGCCACCATGGCGGCCAGGGCCCGAACCAACGCCGATCTGCTCCAGGCCCCGGCGCTGGCCGCGGCGCTGACGCCGGCGCTGGGAACGGTGGCCGCGCACGACCTCGTCGCAGCCGCCGTCCAAGAGGCGCTCACGAGCAACATCCCCCTCCGTATGGTCCTGGCCGAAAACCCCGCCGCCGCGGCAACGTTGAACACCGCCACCACCACCGCCACCGTCCCGGCGGACGCGGCGATGGTGGACTTCGCCGGGAGTGATCAGTTCATCGATCGGGTGCGGGACCGGGCGCGGCTGAACCAGGGCTGAGCGAACGGACGAACCAGAATCAGGGCGGCTCAGCGGTTGGCGTAGACCGCGGTCTCGAACGCCGTCAGCACCTCAAGCACGGCGGCATCGGCGAAGGGCAGGATCTGGGTGGCCAGCACTCCGGCCACGCCGCTGGTGGGATCCACCCAGTAGTAGCTGTTGGCCAGGCCGGCCCAGGCCAGGCTGCCGGCTTTGCGACCGGTGGGGGCGTCGGTCTCGTTGATCATGAACGACAGGCCCCAGCGCTTCACGATCCCGGGGAACAGGTTGACATCGTTGGTGAACGCCGGCATCGCCGAACCCATGAAACCCATCTCGAGGTCCCCGATGTGGTTCTGGCCCATGAGCGCCACCGTGGCCGGCTCCAGCACCTTGACGCCATCGAGGGTGCCGTTGCCCAGGATCATGCGCAGGAAACGCAGATAATCACCGACCGTTGACAACAAGCCGCCGCCACCCATGTGGAACTCGGGCTCCGCTGGCAGGCCGAACTCGATGGGCGCCAGACCCTCCGGTGTGCGGGCGTGCACGGCGGCCTGGCGGGCCACCCGGGTTGGGTCCAAAGAAAACCCGGTGTCGTTCATCTGCAACGGCGTGAAGAAGTTGTCCTGCAGGTAGCGATCCAGCTTCACGCCGCTGACGGCCTCTACCGCCCTACCGGCCCAGTCGATACCGATGCCGTACTCCCAGCGGGTCCCGGGATCGGTCATCAACGGCAACTCCAAGGCGACGCTCTGGCAGGAAATGATCCCTGGCGAACCGACGTGCTCCTCGTACCGACCGCAGTCCGCGTTCCACATGTTGTACGCGTGGCCCGAGGTGTGGGTGAGCAGGTGACGCAGGGTGATGGGACCGTTGGCGGGGCGCAACTGCGGGGTGCCATCGGCGTTCCAGCCCTCAAGCACCTGGGGCTTGGCCAGGTACGGCAACACCTCGCCGATGTCAGCGTCCAGGCTGAGCTTGCCCTGTTCGACCAACTGCATGGCGGCGGCGCTGGTGATGGCCTTGGTCATAGAAGCGATCCACACCACGGTGTCGGTGGTCATGGCGGCGTCTTCACCGACCTTGCGCACACCGAACGCCCCTTCGTAGAGCACCCCGTCGCCGTCGCCCATGGTGGCCACGATGCCGGGGACCTGCCCGCTGCTGACGGCGTTGGCCAAGATGGCATCGAGGGTGTCGGCCAGGGTGGTGGTGGTTTGGCTCATTGGGGGCCTCCGGGGAAGTGGGCGGGTGTCCGGTGCCACCGATTCAACACCACCTGAGGCCCGCTGCGGAGCCCGGCCTGCTATTTTCGCGCCCCGCTGGGGGGTCCCGCCGGCGCCAGCGGAGATACGGAGAACAACTCGTGACGATTGTGGCCAACGAGGCCGGCTTTCCCGGTCCTGAGGAGATCGAGGGCTTCTGGGCCTTCGACAAGATGCACGCCCCCCGGCCCATCACCCCCCTGGCCTCGGACCTGGTGGTGATGACCCTGGCGGAGGGCTTCACCCAGGCCCAAGCGGAGTTCGACGCCGCCATCCAGGTCACCAACAAAATGGTGAACTATTACTACTACGTCAGCTTCCACCCTTTGCATGATCAGGCCGAGGCGGCCGATCGCAAAATCCGTTACCAGGCCACCCTGGCAGAAAAGGTGCCCGGCATTGGTCATGAGTGGACCAATGAGTGGGAACCGGAGATCATCGTCAAGAACGACGCCGAGCGGACGTTGGATTACACCACGCTGACCGATGAGCAGATCCCGGCCAAGTTGGTGGAGCTCGAGGGCCGGATGCTCGATTTCTGGCGCATCCACGGCCGCATCAACTTCGTGCTGATCGCCTCCTCGCAGTACTGCGACTTCTACGACGAGGTCATGGATCCCGAGGACCCCACCGAGGCCTATCACTCCATCCAGGGTTTCGAAACCCGCTCGGTGGCGGCCAGCCGGGGTTTGTGGCGCCTCAGCCGCATCGTGCGTGACAGCCCCGCACTCAAGACCCTGTTCGAAACCGCTGAGCCGGCGGAACGGCTGGACCAACTCGGCAGCAACGATGAGGGTCGGGCGTTTCTCGATGAGTTGCACGCCTATCTCGGCGAGTTCGGTTGGCGCAGCGACGCGGTGTACGACATTGCCGATGTCACCTGGCGGGAGGACCCCACCATACCGTTAGGTGTGTTGAACAGCTACGTGTCGCTTGATGACAGCGCCTCGCCGGAGGTGGTGCACGAGCGCTCGGTGCGTACCCGGGAGCAGTTGCTGGCCAAGGCCCGGGCCAAGCTGATGTCGGACCCTGACAAGTTGGCCCGTTTCGACGTGCTGTACGACGCGGCGCAGTACTCCAATCCGCTGACGGAGAACCACGCCTTTTGGATCGATCAGATGTACATCGCCATTCTGCGGCGATTCGTGCTGGAAATAGCTCGCCGGCTGGTGCAAAAAGGTCTCATCGTCGACGCCAGTGACGTGTTCTACTTCTACCGCGACGAGTTGCTGGACACGTTCAGCAACGGTACTAACCGCAAGGAGCTCTTGGCGCAGCGCCGGGCGGAGATGGCGGCGTGGTCCCTGGTCACTCCACCCCCGGTGTTGGGCACCCCGCCCCCGCCCGAGGCTGACCCGTTCATGGACGCCGTCACCGTGCGGCTGCTGGGCATCACGCCGCCGGATCCCACTGCCACGCAGCACCCCGACGTTCTCCAGGGTGTGCCCGGCTCACCCGGTGTGGTCCGGGGCCCAGTCCGGGTGGTGCGCAGTCTGGCTCAGGCCTCGGTGCTCGAAGAAGGGGACATCATGGTGTGCGAGATGACCCTGCCGCCGTGGGTGCCGCTGTTCTCGGTGGTGAGCGGGGTGGTGGCGGACATCGGTGGCGTGTTGAGCCATTGCGCCATCGTGGCCCGTGAGTTCGAGCTGCCCGCAGTGGTGGGCACCATGGTCGGCACCACCATGTTGCAAGACGGCATGATCGTGGAGGTCGACGGGATCAAAGGCACCGTCACTGTCCTCGAACGGCCATAGAGGTCCGTTGGAAGCAGCCTCGTTGGCGCTGGTCGGCGGGTGTTACTTCCAGAGCTCCTTGGAGGCCAGCTCCGCCCCCTGTGACAGGGCCTTGAACTTGGGCCATACCACGGTGGGGTGCACCTCGGGGGCGTAGGAGGCCCGGGAGGAGAACCCGCAGTCGGCGCCGGCGATGATGTTCTCGCGGCCCACCAGGTTGGCGTAGCGCACGATGTACTCGCAGATCAGCTCGGGATGTTCCACGTAGTTGTTGGCGTGACCCAACAGGCCCGGGATGATGATCTTGCCCTCGGGCAGCTTGATGTCAGCCCAGATCTTCCACTCGTGCTGGTGGCGGGGGTTGGCCACCTCGAAGGAATACGCCCCGGCGTTGATCCGCAGCATGAACGGCACTGCGTCGCGCAGGTCGATGTCGGTCAGGCGGGGGCCGTGGTTCAACCCGTAGCAGGTGTGGTGGCGGACCTTCTCGGTGGGGATGTCCCGCAGCGCGTGGTTCAGGGTGTCGATGGCCTCGTGGGCGTCGCGGTGGCGTTCCTCGATGGGCTTGTGGGCGTCACCCAACGTGTCAATCAGGCCGGGATCGTCAATCTGGAGAATGAACCCGGCGTCGATGATGCCCAGGTACTCTTCACGCATGGCATCGGCGATGGCGTGGAGGTATTCGTCACGGTCGGTGTAGTATTCGTTTTTGCCGTACGCGCCGGGGGTGGTGGCCGGCATGAAGATCTCGGCGTAGTTCTTCCCATCGGCGGCGGCCTTGAGGTTGGCGATGTCGGTGGCCAGCGCCGCCTGACCGGCATAGGAGATCGGTCCGGTGCACTTGATGCGCTTCAGCGGGGCCACGGTGGCGGCGTACTTCTTCAAGTAGCCGTCGTAGTACTCGGGGAACATGTCATATTCCAGCTGCCAGGTGGGCGCCATACCCCGGTTGGGGGCATCATCGATCTCGAAGCCGGCCAGGCGATCCTTGACGTAATCGATGAAGCTGGTCTTGGACATCTCGCCGTCGGTGATGATGTCGATACCGTTGTCAACCTGCTTGGCCACCCGGTCCGCCACCGCGTTGCGGATCTCGATCTGCAGCTGCTCGGCGTCATAGGGACGGCCGTTTTCGCGTTCCTTGAGAATGTCGAGCAGTTCCACCGGGCGGCCCAAGCTGCCCACGTGGGTGGTCAAGATTCGATCCGTGCTTCGCTTCATCTGGCTGCCCCTTCAGGTGACCTCGACCAAAACTGAGCCCATTCAATCCGGGGCTCGACGGTAGCCGCCACGCGGGAGCGGCCGGTAACCGCCGGGTCAACTACAGGTGAACGCCACCTCGCCCAGGCCGTGGGAGAACAGGGCGATCACGTTGTCCCCGGGTTGGAACACGGTGGCCTTGAGGAAGGACCCCGACAAGATCACGTGGCCGGGTTGGGGGTTGACGCCGAACTCGGACAGCTTGTTGATCAGCCACGCCACCGAGCTGATGGGGTTGTCCATCACCGCCCGGGCCACACCGCTTTCCTCGATGATCCCGTTGATGGCCATGGAGGCGCCCACTTCCCGGATGTCCAGATCGGTGAGCCGGCGGGGGTTACCGCCCAGCACGATGAGCCCGCACGACGCGGCGTCGGAGATGGAATCCACCAAACCGTTGGGGCCGCGGCCCTGATAGCGGGAATCCACGATCTCGATGGACGGCAGCACGAAATCGGTGGCCCGGATCACATCAGCAGCGGTGCAGGCCGGCCCACCTAGCTCGTCTTTGAGCACAAAGGCCAACTCCACCTCCACCAACGGGCGGTTCATGCGGCTGCGGGGGATGGGCTGGCCTTCCAGGACGAACCAGTCATCGAACAAGGTGCCGTAATCGGGCTCCGTGGCGCCGGTGAGGGAGCGCATGGCCTTGGAGGTGAGGCCGATCTTGTGGCCTTTCACCTTGCGACCGTGGGCCAGCTTGATATCCGTGACCAACCCGCCGATGCGGTAGGCGTCATCGATGGTGGCGTCGGGATGGGTTTTCGAAAGGGGCGTCATCGGCGTGTTGGTGATCTCGGCTTGGTACAGCGCCTCGGCGGCCTGGCGGATCTGCTCGTCGGTCATCATGGTGGTGGCGCGTCCTTGGGTGAGGGGTGTGACCGGCGGTGAGCGCTGCCGGGTCGATGGGGCAACCTATGGTGACCCGCGGCGCGCCGGCAAGTGTCCGTGGCCCGTTCACCGAGGTCATGGGGCGCGACACATACCTGTCGGCATCCAGCAGCCGCCAACCAGCCGATTAGTCCTCGACGTAGGCGATGAACTCGGCGGAGACCTTGGGGCCACCCTGGGACAGGGCGGTGTATCGGGCCGGACGGGACGCAGCATCGGGGAAGTGGGCCACGAACTGCTCGTTGAGCTCCTCCCGGTAGCTGATGTCGCTCACGTAGAACGTGATCTTGGCCACGTGGGACCAGTCGGCGCCGGCGGCTTCCAACATCTTGCCCATGTGCAGGTAGATGTTGCGGATGCAGTCCTGGATGTCATCGGGGATCTTGCGTTCGCCGGCGTTGAACGGGGGGATGATGCTGGACACCACCAGCGGGCCCACCCGGGACGCCGCCGGGATGGGGTTGGCGTGGGCGAAGGTGTCGATGTCAATGGAACGACGTGTGGTGGCCATGGCGAATGCTCCTGCTGCAGTTGGCGTGTGGGATTGGAACGGCGAAGCTGATCAGCCTTTGGCGGCGAGCCAGGCTTCGTACTCCGCCCGGCGCTCGGGGGCGATGGGGAACGTGCCCACGGAACTGTCACCGGCGGCCACCCGTTCCAGCGCCCATTCTTCCTCGGACTCCATGGTGACGGACGCCGCCGCGATCTCCTCCACCATGGCGGCGGGGATCACGCACACGCCCTCGTCGTCACCAACCAGCACGTCACCGGGCACCACGGCCACCCCGGCGCAGGTGATGACGGTCTGGGTTTCCCACGGCAGGTGCAGCTTGCCCAGCGTGGCGGCGTGGCTGGACTGGTGGTACACGGGAAGGTCGATCTTTCTGATGGCCGGGGTGTCCCGCAGGGCGCCGTCGGTGATGACCCCGGCGCCGCCCAGGGCCTTGACCCGCATGGTGAAGATGTCACCGATGGTGCCGGCATGGGCCTCGCCACGGGCCTCGATCACCAGCACCTCGTCCGCGGCGATGCCCTCCACCCCTCGGCGCTGGGCGTTCATGAGCCCGCCATGGGTCTTCTGGAGATCCTCCCGCAACGCTACATACCGAAGAGTATGGGCGTACCCCAGCAGGCGTTTACCCGGTTGGGTGGGCTTCAAGCCGTTGAGAAAACAGTTACGGAGACCCTTGCGCTGCAACTGTGAGGCGATGGTGGCGGTGGACACCGAGTTGAGGATGGATCGCACCTCGTCGGTCAGCGTGTACGGACGATTGGCACCGGTGTCGCTCATCGAGCCCCCTTGGCTGTGGTCGTGGCCGTGGCCGTGGCCATCGGGCGGCGAATCTAACCCCCGCTTGGCATCGCCGAAAGCCCGCACCGCGTTTCGTCCTGCCGAAGGATCGGCTCTGGCCGGGCCCCGTCGGGTTGGAACGCCCGACACCTCACGCGTATGTGGGGACCCAGGCTGGCTCCGGGGTGGGATCGACCTGCTGCGCCGGCTGCAGTGGGGTCACGCTGCCTGACCGCGGCCGGGTCCTCCCTGGGCGGCGTGGATCGGGTGTGGTCAGCGGTCCAGTTCGATGAGCAGTGGTGCGTGGTCGGAGATGCCGCTGGCCACCCACTGGTCGTAGCTGCCCACGGTGACGGCCCGCAGCCGGTGCAGCAACGGCGCGGACAGGAAGCAGAAGTCGATGTGGAACGGGCGGGCCCGGTTGCGATGATGGAAGTAGGTGGGGCTGGACTCGGCCCCGAACGGCTCATGCCATACGGTATGGTACGCGCTGGTGAGGCCCAGCTCCCCGAACCGGTCGATGACCTTGTTGAAGGCCCCGGAGCGTCTTCGCAGAGCCCCGGCACCGTCGATGTTGAAATCCCCGGCCACGATCACCTCGGCGTCGGGGTCCAACCAGCGGGCGTGAGCGTCGAGGGCGCGCACCACCTCGGTGCCGTAGGTGCCGCCGGCGCTGGGGCAAGACCAGATGCCCAACACGGTGAGGGACCCCAGCCGGGCGGCCACGGACCAGCGTCCGGTGGCGGCGGGGGCCAACACCCCGCAGGTGGCGGCCCGGGCGCCGAAGGCCGACACCGCCAGCCCTTTGGCCGGGTTGACGCCCACCCACTGCCACGCCGGCGCCGGCTCCAGCAGCGACGGTTGCAAGCGGCGAGGGTGTTGGGCCACCTCGGCCAGCACCGCCACATCGGGCTGCAGCTCGAGGACGTGGTCCCACTTGGCGTCAGTGGCGCCCCGGACGTTCCAGCACAGCACCCGCATCGGGCTCACCGTACCGTCCCGGCGGTGACCCAGTGACGTGGTACCCCCGCCGCACGGCCCCGACACCGCGTCCCGGCGTCCCGCGACACCGAGGCCCGGCGACGTGGTGATGCTGGGCCGGGCCGGGTCCCGCTACGGTCGCTGCCATGGTGGCGCCTTCCAATCCTGCCCGGACGCAGTCTTCGATGAACCCGGGGGTGCGGCCGCTGTCGGGGGTGCGGGTCATTGAGGTGGCCAACATGATCGCCGGACCCTCCGCAGGGGCCTTGATGGCGGACCTCGGCGCTGACGTCATCAAGGTGGAGCCGCCCACCGGTGACATCCTTCGGGGCGCGCATCGGGTGTTCGGCCCCGGTGCCGGTCCCGGTCCCCACCCCGACCCCTATTTCACCGTGGACAATCGGGGCAAGCGCTCAGTGGTTGCGGATCTGTCCCATCCCGACGGCGTGGCGTTGGTGCATCAACTGGTTGGCGGCGCGGAGATCTTCCTCACCAACCTCACCGATGAACGGCGAGCCCGTTATCGGATGATGCCAGCGGATCTGGAACCGCACAATCCCACGTTGGTGTACGCCTCCGTGGGCGGCTACGGCAGCGAGGGGCCCGATGCGGGCAAGCCGGGCTACGACTGGACGTCGTTCTTCGCTCGGGGCGGGGTGTCGGCGCTCATCGGTGAGCCCGGCGCGCCGCCGCCGGGGTTCCGGCCCGGTCAGGGCGATCACACCACGGCGCTGGCGCTGTTGGCCGCGGTGTTGGCGGCGCTGCGGCAACGTGACGCCACCGGCACGGCCCAAGAGGTGGAGGTGGCGCTGTTCCAGGTGGCGGCGTGGACCTTGGCCAGTGACCTGTCGGTGAGCCTGGTGGATGGGACCCAACCGCCCAAGCCGGCCCGGTCCCAATGGCCGAACCCGCTGACCTGTCGCTACCGCTGCGCCGATGACCGCTGGGTGGCGTTGTGCATGCCCGGCCCCCGGGACTACTGGGACAACGTGTGTGTGGCGCTGGATCGGTTGGATTGGATTGCCGACGATCGATACCGCGAGGTAGGTGCGCGGCTGGAACACGCCCCCGAGGTGATCGAAGCCATCGACGCAGTGCTGGCCACCGGCGCCCGGCACGACTGGGCCCGCCGTTTCGATGAGGCCGGGGTGATCTGGGCCCCGGTGCAGACCCTGCCCGAGCTGATCGAGGACCCGCAGGCGCAGGCCATGGGTCTGTTTCAACCCATCGATGATCCGGTCAACGGGCTGCACTTCCGCACGGTGGCAGCGCCGTTCCACCTTCGGGGTGTGGATCTCTCGGTGCGGGGTCCGGCCCCGGACCTGGGCCAACACACCGAAGAAGTGGCCGCCGAGGCTGCGCGGTCTGAACGGCGGTCCCCACCGTTCACCTGAACGCCGACGCCGGGCCGGGACCACCAATGCCCACGCGACAATGGTGGATTGGTGGCAGACGCCGATGAGGCAAGTCCATCGTCTTACACAACTGAGCTGGTCACAGCGGTTTGCGGCGAGCGGCTCCGCAACCACCTGCCACCAATCCACCATTCTCTACCGCCAACCTCGACCCTCCAACTCTCGACCCCCCCCGACATCGACCCCTCACTCTTCATCCTTCGTTGTGGCACCCGGACGCGCCTCCGGCCCACACCGATCGGTATGGGCCGGAGGACGGAAGTGCTTGCTGGAAACTTGCGAGACCAGCAGCAGCGATCAGTACACGATGACGCCGCGGATGTTCTTGCCGTCGTGCATGTCGGCGTAGCCCTGGTTGATGTCCTCGAGCTTGTAGGTGGTGGTGATCAGCTCGTCCAGCATCAGCTGACCCGACTGGTACATGCGCAGCATCCACGGGATGTCCCGGCTGGGGCTGGACGCACCGAACAGCGCGCCCTGGATGCGCTTTTGGAACAGGGTCAGCTCGAACGCCGGGACCTGCACCTGCTCATCGATTTTGCCGATGCCGGTGACCACCACGGTGCCGGCCTTGCGGATGGCGTTGAAGGCCTGCAGCACATGCTCGGTCTTGAGTACCCCGGTGGTGACACAGGCGGCGTCCGCGCCCTGCCCATCGGTGACCGAACGGGCGAAGTCCGCCGCTTCGTCCATGGTGGCGAAGATGTGAGTGGCGCCCACCTTCTGGGCCATCTCCCGCTTGAACTCCACCGGATCCACGGCAATGACGTGGGTGGCGCCGGCGTGCTTGGCGCCCTGCACGGCGTGGATGCCGATGCCGCCGATGCCCATGATGATCACGGTCTGGCCGGGCTTGGTCTCCGCGGCGTTCACCGCGGAACCCCAACCGGTGCCCACACCGCAACCCACCAGCACCGCCTTTTCGAGCGGGATGTCCTTGTCGACCTTCACGCAGGAGGCCACATCCACCAGCGAGCGCTCACAGAACGTGGAGATACCGGCGGCCTGACCCATGGGCTGCCCGTCCACCCGACCGCGGTAGCTGCCATCCACCCGGCAACCAGTGAGGGTGTTGGCGCCGAGGTCGCACAGGTTCTGCTGGCCCGAGGCGCACCAGCGACAACGCCCACAACCAGGCAGGAAGGACATCACCACGTGGTCCCCGATCTCCCAGCCGGGGGTGTTGGGGCCGATCTTGGAGACGATGCCGGCGCCTTCGTGACCACCGGCGAAGGGCAGCAGGCCGGGGGGCAGGTCACCGGTGCAGAAGTGATCATCGGAGTGGCACAGGCCGGCGGCGACCATGTCCAACACCAGTTCACCCTGGCGGGGCTCGTCGAACTCGATGTCCACGATCTCCCATTTGCCGGGAGTTTCTCTGACCACTGCCCCGCGGGTCTTCATCACGTCTGTTCCCCTTGATTTGGTCGGTTACACCCCCGGTCGGGGCATGACTTCGGGGCAGTTTAAGCACATTCCCCGACGGGGGTGCCAAGCTCTCTCCAGCCCCGCGAGGTGGCGCAGTTTCTCCGTTCGTCGGCCTCCCACTCGGCGGCGAATCGGCGGCGAATCGGCGGCGAATCGGTGGTGTCGGCACTGGCTGGCCGATTCGGTCCCGATTCGGTGCGTAGGGGCAGCGGTATCAGGCTGGCACCGCTTCGAGAAGCTGGTTCTCAACCACATCGTCGGGATACCGGCGGGCGATCAGGACGGCCATGATGACCCCCAGCGCCCCAGCCGCCCCGAAGGCAATGGTGGACCCGTCCACGAAAGCTTGACGGGCGGCGATGATCAACTCCGTGGCGGCGGGACCTTGCAGTTGGCTGGCCACCACCATGGCACCTCCCACCGAATCCTGCGCCAGTTCGGCTTGGGCTGCGGGCAACGCTCCGGTGGCGCCGCCCAACGCGGACTGGTACCCGGTAGTCAGCAGGGTTCCCATGAGGGCGATGCCCACCGCGCCGCCCACCTCGCGGGTGGTGTCGTTCACCGCGGAGGCCACTCCGGCCTTGTCCTGGGGCAGCGAGGTGACGATGGCGTTGGTGATCGGGGGCATCAGCAACGCCATGCCCGCCGCCATGGGGGCCACTGTGGCCAACAGATACAGGTAGCTGGTGTCCACGTCCAACCCCATGGCCATCCCGAATCCCACCGATTGCACCGCGAAACCGGTGGCCACCACCGCCCGGGTGCCGAAGCGGGCGGTGAGCTGCGGGCTGCGGGGAGCGATGGCGATCATGATTGCGGAGAACGGCAACAACCGAACCGCCGAACCCAACGGTGAGTAGCCCAACACGAACTGCAGATACAGGGTGAACAGAAAGAACATGCCGAACATGGACAGGAACGAGGCGGTGACGGACAAGCTGCCCAAACCGAAGCGGGGGATGCGGAACAGCCGCGGGTCCAGCAGGGGATGGGGCGCCCGCAGCTCCCACCGGACAAAGCCGATACCGGTCAGTATGCCCACGGCGAAGGCGCCGATGGTGACCGGATCGCTCCAGCCGATCGCCGGGCCTTCGATGATGCCGAACACCACCCCGCACAGGGCCAGGACCGAGAGCACGGCGCCCACGAAGTCCAGCGGGTGACGCTCCGAATCCGCTGATTCCGGCACCACGGCGGCAATGGCCACCATGGCCACCACGGCGATGGGGGCCACGATGAAGAACACCGATCCCCACCAGAACCGTTCAAGGAGCAGGCCTGACAACAGCGGACCGATGGCCCCGCCGGCTCCGGCCAGCCCGGCCCACACGGCGATGGCCTTGGCCCGGTCCTTGGGGGCGAACACCACGGTGATGGTGGACAAGGTGGCCGGCATGATCAGTGCCGCCCCGATGCCCATGACCGCCCGGAAGGCGATCAATTGCTTGGGGTCATTGGCGTAGGCCGCCACCGTGGAGGCCACCGCGAAGATGCTCAAACCGACCAGCAACGCCTTCTTTCGCCCGAAACGGTCACCGAGGGCGCCGCACAACAGCAACAGACCGGCGAACACCAGGGCGTACGCATCGAGGATCCACAGTTGCTCGGTGCTGCTGGGGTCCAGTTCCCGCACGATGGTGGGTAGCGCCACGTTGAGTGAGCTGACCGCGGCCACGATGAGCACCAGGCACAGACACATGATGGCCAAAATGAGCTGGCGCCGAGGATGGCCGTCCTCGGCGCCAGCTGAGATGTCCTGGGTTGTCGGTGCAGCGGGCATACCCACCCACCGTAGTGGTGGACCGGTTCGTGACCGGCCCGGTGTCAGGCGGTGCCGAACGCCCCGCGCAGACCGGCGGAGGCCTGATCCACCGCTTCGCTGGAGGCCGGGAAGACCGCCATCATCTGCCAGAAGGCGTGGATCTGACCGTCATAGCGCTTGGCGGTGGTGGCCACGCCGGCTTCGGTGAGGCGCTTGGCGTAGGCCTCGCCCTCCTCGCACAGCGGATCGTATTCAGCGGTGATCACCAACGCCGGGGGCAGACCGGACAGGTCCGTGGCCCGCAGCGGGCTGGCCAGCGGGTTGGCGCCGTCAGCGTCCCCGTTGAGGTAGTGATCCCAGAACCAGCGCATCATGTCGGTGGTGAGCAGCTTGCCTTCGCCGTTGCTGGCGTAGGTGCCGGTGTCATAGGCGTGGTTGGTGACGGGGTACACCAGCACCTGGTAGGCCAGCTTGGGGCCATTCTCCGCCTTGGCCCGCAACGCCACTGCGGCAGCCAGGTTGCCACCGGCGCTATCGCCGCCGACCGCGATGCGGGTGGGATCCACGCCGATCTCCGCGCCGTTGGCCGCCACCCACTCCGTTGCCGCGAAGCAATCGTCGAGGGGGGCGGGGAACTTGTGCTCGGGGGACAGGCGATAGTCCACCGACACCACCTTGCAACCGGCCCGGGCGGCGAGGGAACGGCACACACCGTTGACGCCGGCGAGATCGCCCAGCACCCAACCGCCGCCGTGGAAGTACACCAGGCACGGGAACGGGCCCTCACCGGCGGGGGTGTAGACCCGCACCGGGATGTCCCCACCGGGACCGGGAATGGTGCGATCGGTCTGATCGGCGATGTCGTCACCGGCGCCGGCGAGATCGGCGAACGCACCGGAGGCGGCGCGGGCGTCGGCGGGGGACATCTCGTTCAACGGCGGCATGCCGGCAGCTTCGAGTTGTTCGAGGAATCCTGCGGCGATGGGATCAAGGGCCATGGAACGCGTTGCCTCCTGGGCTGGGGGGGTAGGGGATGGCGGGCTGTATTGACGGGCCGATCCCGTGGTCGCGGGCTGCGACCGGGGGGCAGGCTACTGCCGCGCCGGCCCCCAGCACCTGCCCGAGATGCGCTTTCCCGGCTCCGCCGCCATCGGCTAAGCAGGGCCGGTGACCACCGCTTCGTTCCTGCACGGCCAACCGGTGGCCGAGGCGGTGCTGGCCGATGTGCAGGCCCGGGCCGCAGCGTTGTCGGCGCGGGGGATCCAGCCGGGGCTGGGCACCATCTTGGTGGGTGAGGACGCACCCTCGGCGGGCTATGTGGCCAAGAAGCACCAGGCCTGCGCGGCGGTCGGGGTGGCCTCCTTGCACCGGCACCTACCGGCGGATACCTCTCAGGGCGAGCTGCTGGACGCGGTGGCGGCGTTCAACGCGGATCCTGCGGTCAGCGCCTTCCTGGTGCAGTTGCCGCTGCCGGGCCACCTCGACACCGAGGCCGTGCTCAGCGCCATCGATCCCGCCAAGGACGCCGATGGGCTGCACCCCGAGAACCTGGGCAAGTTGGTGTTGGGGGTGAGCGCGCCCACGCCCTGCGCGCCGGCGGGTATCCAGGCCATCCTGGTCCACTACGGCATCGAGACCCGGGGCCGTCATGTGGTGGTGATCGGGCGGGGACCCACGTTGGGACGGCCCATGGCGCTGATGATGTCGGCCAAGGCGGCGGGCGCGGATGCCGCCGTGACCGTGGTGCACTCTGCGGTGAAAGACCCGGCCTCCTTCATCCGTCAGGGCGACATCGTCATCGCCGCGCTGGGGGTGGCCAACTACGTGACGCCGGACATGGTTCGTCCCGGTGCGGTGGTGGTCAGCGGTGGCATCAGTTGGGAGGGGCGTCGTTTGCTGGCTGATATCGACGATTCGGTCAGCGAGGTCGCCTCGTGGATGACCCCCCGCCTGGGTGGGGTGGGGCCCACCACCGTGGCCATGCTGTTGCGCAACACCGTGATCGCCGCCGAAGCTGCCCATCCGGCCTGAGGGGCGCACCAGTCGATCAACACCAGTCGATCAACACCAGTCGATCAACAGGTCGACAAGCACAATGAGAGGAACCGCCGTGAGCAATTACGACGTTCGGGACAAAGTGGCAGTGGTCACCGGGGGCGGCAGCGGCATCGGTCGGGGCATCGCCCGGGCTTTTGCCGGTGCGGGCGCCAAGTTGGTGTTGGCCGACATTGAACAGGGCCCGCTGGACGCGGTGGTGAACGAGCTCACCGCCGCCGGGCACGCGGCCATTGGGGTCCGCACCGATGTGTCCAAGTTGGCGGAGATCGAATCGCTGGCCGAGGCCACCATGGACACCTATGGGGCGGTGCACGTGCTGTGCAACAACGCCGGGGTGGGCACCGCGGCGCCAATCGGGCAAACGTCCTTGGCCGATTGGGAGTGGACCCTCAACATTGACCTGTGGGGTCCGATCTACGGGGTGAAGACGTTCCTGCCGCTGATGGAGAAGCAAGGGGAGGGCCACCTCAACTCCACCGCGTCCATGGCCGGGTTGCTGGCCACCGCGTCCCTGGGGGCGTACAACGTGGCCAAACACGGGGTGGTGGCGTTGATGGCGTCACTGGAACGGGACCTGCGGGTGGCGAAATCCCCGTTGAAGGCGTCGGTGTTGTGCCCGGGGCCCATCAACACCAACATCACGAAAAGCGAACGCAACCGAGACGCTGACTCCCAGGCCCAGCACATCGAAACCAAGCAGGGTGAGCGGTTCTGGAACATGCTGACGGAGACGTTGTCCCAGGGCATGGAACCCGACGACGTGGGCCGCTTGGTGCTCGATGCGGTGCAGACCGGCCGGTTCTGGATCCTCACCCATCCGGCCATGGGCGGGTTGGTGCAGGCCCAGGTTGAGGCCATGACGGGCGACGGTTCTCTGGTACGGGCCTGATCGCTGCCAGGGCCGCCAGCGCCGGGCGTACTTGTCGGTATGATACCTGTAGGTACGGTACCGATGGGTATGGTCTGGTGCTAGCGGCCGCCGGTGACGTCGAGGATGGCGCCGGTGGTGTAGGAGGCGGCGTCCGAGAGCAGGAAGGCGATGGCTTCGGCCACCTCCTCGGCGGTGCCGGCTCGTTGCATGGGTACGGTGGCGCCCAGACGTTGGGCCCGGTCGGGTTGACCGCCGCTGGCGTGGATCTCGGTTTCGATGATGCCGGGGCGAACGGCGTTGACCCGGATGCCGTCCGCGGCCACCTCCATGGCCAAACCCAACGTAAAGGTATCGATGGCCGCTTTGGAGGCGGCATAGTCCACGTACTGGTTGGGTGAACCGAGCCGAGCGGCGGCTGAGGACAGGTTCACGATGGACCCGCCGGTCCCGCCCCGGCTGAGGGCCATGCGCCGCACCGCCTCCCGGGCACAGGCCATGGCGCCGAGCACGTTGACGGTGAACATGCGCTCCCAACGCTGCCAGGTCATGTCCGCCACGGCCTGCGCATGGTCCACCACGCCGGCGTTGTTGACCAGCCCACCGATGGGACCGAGGTCGGTCTCGGCCCGCTCGAACAGGCTGATCACGTCGGCCTCGTTGGACACGTCGGCCTGCACCGTGATGGCCCGGGAGCCGAGGACCCGGCACTCATCGAGGACCCGCTGGGCGGCGATCTCGTCGCTGCGATAGGCCAGGCACAGTGTGTGGGTGGACGCCAGCCGGCGGGCGGTGGCGGCCCCGATGCCCCGGCTGGCCCCGGTGATCACCACCACGGACGGCATGGACGCCGGTGTCGACCCCAGCAGCGGAGGGTTGGTTTCGGCCATGGGTCCAAGGGTAGGGCAGCCCGAAGAGCGTGCGGTCCCGGTGTCGGCCTGATGTACTTCACGTCAATGGTGGTCATGACCGGTGTGTCGGCTCCGGCGATCCGGGTCCGAACGCGCCGGTCCCGCCTGGTGGTCTCCGCAGCCGTGCTGGCCATCATCCTGGCCAGCTGCGCCGCTGCACCGGCATCGTCAGTCCGGTCTAACCACAACCGGAGCACCGCCAACACCGCTGATCCGGTGCTGCTGTTCGCCAACGATGAAGGGGTGCAGCTGTGGGTGGAGGGCAGGACCCGGGTCGTGGTGCCCGGGCCGGGCGTGGCTGCGTTCGCCGACGGTCGAGGAGGCATCGTGGCGCAACTGGAACTCGACGGTCCCCTGGTGCGCGGCGTTGTGGGGCAGGACCGCCTCGAGATCTGGCAACAGCCGCCGGCGGGCAGCAGATGGACCCTCAAAGGTGTGGCGGGCGTAGAGGACGAGTTGATGGCGTACGTTGCCCGTCGGGACGCACCACCCGAACGCGCCGCCACCGCGCTCCACGACAAGCCGGGCTCCGAACTGGAACTGGGCCGCGTCGAGCTTGGCAGCGGAAGGTGGCACGGCTTGCTGCCCCTCAACGCTGCTGACGGTTCCGTGCTCCGCTCCGTGGTTGTTGGTGACAACGCGGTGGCCCGCAGCACCCTGGTTCGGGGCACCGGCCGTCGGGAACTCGACATTCTCGCCGTGTCGGACGCAACCACGCGCTGGGGTCCACGGAGCTGCCCGCCTCTCCCGGCCTCCTGCAGCGTGACGGTGTCTGGGGATGGCCAGACCGCGGCGGTGCTCAGCGGTGCGTCCGCAACGCCCTCGTCGAGTCCGGCGAGGTCCAGTCCGGCGGGGTCCACGGTGCAACTGATCGACGTGCCGACCGGTCGGCAGCTCGCCGAGTTCACCGAGCTTGTGGGCATGCCCGTTGCCGTTGGGCGAGCGTGGGTGGTGCTGCAGAGGATGACCTGGGATAGACCCGGTGACGGTCAGCTCAACCTGGTCCTGAACCGCGTCGGTGCCCCCGAGCAGGTGATCGCCGCGTGGTCCGTTAGTTGGCCCCGTCCCACGGAACTCGTACCGATATCGGTCACCGAGGTGGGATCGGCGGCGATGCCGACCGGCACCTGGCAAACGGGCTGATGTCGTGGTTTGCTCAGCCCGAGGTCTGGGTTGCCATCGCACCACGTGAGTGCTGACCTTGGTGCCACTCCAAGGCTTCTGGATCATCGATATGGCGCACCGGATATCGGTGGTCTGCATCCTCAGACAGATCAGATGTCGGCGGGGTCAGATCCTGAGCTGGGGTATGACCGGTATCTCCATCGGGGTGGACGGTGTCGTTGACCCTTACCGACTTCGTGTCCTGGTCCCACCGACCGCCGCACCTGGAACCCACTCCGCAGATAGCCCCGCCAGATAGTAGGGAGCCGATTCACGGGTAGCGATGGGTAGCCGCGCACGATGGCGCGCATTGTCGGTCATTGACACCAGCGTTGCGTGCGGTTGATCGGGGTCTCGCAGTCCGGCGGTCGGGGTCTGCAGGGGTGGTGGTGCAGCACCGTACCGTCTGGTCTGTAGAAGATCGGTTGCTGGTGTTCGTCGAGTTCAACGGTCCAGCGGTGCCGGTGGATGTAGGTGTGGTGCCAGCGGCAGAGCAGGGTGCCGTTGGTGATTTTGGTTTCGCCGCCGTTCTCCCAGGGGTGGCAGTGGTGGATGTCCGCCCACGATGGTGGCCGGTCACAGCCGGGGTAGGTGCAGTGCCGGTCCCGTATGCGGATGGCGTTCGCAATCGGATCAGGCCAAGACCGGGTATCACGTCCGATGTCGAGGACTTCCCCGTCCGCGCCGAGGACCAGTCGCATGAACGCGCTGTCGCAGAACGCCCCCGCCGGTACCGGTCCTTCCGGATGGGGTCGCCCGTTCTTGTCCATCCGCACAACCACGACCACCCGATGCCGACCGTTGCGCGTGACCTGTCCCGGCCGGTCCCGTAGTCCGAGGTTGGCGAGATCCACCAACGCTTGGGCTCGGAGTTCGTTGACTTGCGCGCCGGCGAGGGTTTCGTCCCCGTTGCGTCGGTTGTTCAGGTACCCGGCCACGCCTTTGTCGATCGCCGCTTGGACGATGGCGAAGTTCTCGGCGTTGAGTTCACCTTCGATACGACCGCGCCCGTCAAGCAGTTCCGTTAACCGCAACCATTCCGGTTCTTGCGGTGGTGGTTCGGGCTGCAACGCCGGATCCGGGCAGTTCACTGCGTTGGCGCAGGCTTTCCAGTGCCGCACCGCGTTCGCCAGATCACGGGTACCGGCCAACGCCACCAACGTGGAATCGATCTGCTCGTCAT
The DNA here is from genome assembly GCA_046155365.1 of Acidimicrobiales bacterium. Classification (GTDB taxonomy): domain Bacteria; phylum Actinomycetota; class Acidimicrobiia; order Acidimicrobiales; family CAIXPF01; genus CAIXPF01. Next base: position 26,111 of record JBJXFH010000085.1, read on the forward strand.
ACCGAGCGGCATCTCCACGTTGGCAGTCGGTCAACAACCGGATATCCGCGCCACATAATGTGCCCACTCGGGCTGCGGCTTGGCTGTGCGCCATGTGTTCCAACGCCGCCGCTTCACGCAACAACCCTGACGCCTGCGGGCGGGGCAGCCCGGTGTGAGCCGCCACCCACGCCTCAGGTGACCTGAACCCTGCACGAGCCCAGTGCTCCTCGCGCTGCGCCGTCAACGCCCCTTCACGTAACACCTGCCCGGCCAGGTTCGAGATTTGTTGCAATTCCCCCAGCCGGGATGCATCACACCCACGATGGCGGACATCGACCAGGAGCTCCTGGAGTGCTGCAACAATGTCCGCCGACATGTCAACAGTTTACCGATCTGCACCGTCCGACCGGAGCAATCTACAGAACATTCTCGGAGCTCATGGAGCGTGGCCAACGGTCAACCCACGGCAGTCGGAGCAGGGGTCTTGCTCGTGTTCTCGGGCGTGTCTGGGAACGAGGCGGTTGTCGCTATGCCACACGAACAGCGGCGGGCTTCGCAGATCGACCATCTCATGTGCTGGTGCGCCACGAACCGGTTGCGTGTGGGTGGGTGGGTGGGTGGGTGGGGTGCGGCGGCGGTCTTGCCGTGCATTCGGCCCGAACGCGTCCGAGAGGACTGTTTACGGGCATTCCTCAACGCCCGCTCCGTCGCAGTGGCCGAAGACGGCGGCAACGGACGAACAGGACGAATTCCGGGCCACCGGCCATCGAGACTTGTGTCAACGGCCAGTGTGATCGCCTCCTGGCCACTCAGCTGGCCCCTTCCCGCGGAGCTCTCGCCGATTTCGGTCACCGAGGTGAGAACGGGGCCAAGCCCGACCGGCCCCTGGCAACGGGGCTGACGAGGGGGTTTGTTCAGCCCGAGGTTTGGGCTGCCATCGCACCACGTGAGTTCTGGCTTTGGTGCCACTCCAAGGCTTCGGGATCATCGATGTAGTGCAACAAGTTGCCCTGAATGCGCTCCAGTAGTTGGCGCACATCCTGTGGCGTGGCGTAGAAGAACTCGCGATGGTTGTTCACCATGTTGACCCGGCGTGAGGCGAGGGCCTGATGCAGCTGGGTTTCAACACTCACCGCGTCGTCGGCGAAGAACAACGCATGAACATCGAAGCGGAACGGCACCGAAGCATCGCCCAGCTCCCGGACTCGGTCCATGGGCTCCAGCCGGCGGGTCATGCCGATCTTCACCATGTTCGGCCCGAGAGCCCCGATATTGGAGATGACATACACGTAGCCGGCTCGGGCGTTGGCAGCCCGGCGATTGACACCCTCCAGAGCATCCCGCACTTCGGCCATGCGAGCGGCAGCCTGTTCCGCGCCGGCAACGTCACCGTTGGCCTGCAACGCGGCCCAGGCTGTCTCATAGTGGGTGAGTTCCTTGGTGAGCCGCTCTTGCTCACGTTGGTACTCCGCGCTGGCCTTGGCCTCCTCACGTAGGCGCGTCCGCTCCTCACGCTCGCGCTCTTTCTCCTCGGCCACCTTCGCCTGATAATCGGCGGTCAACTCCAGCTCTCGAAGCCTGAGCTGATGGTAGGGAACCGCGATGTAGATGGACATTGTCTTGCCCAGCTTGGATATAGTCGTCGCCGCTTTGTCCAACCTGGCCTTCGCCGAAGCCAGCGCGTAGGGACGCATCGCCCGCACCGCTGCGTCTGCTTCGTTGTTGTAGGCCCGGAGCATGAGCTTCGAGAGCTCGCTGACCATCTTGCGGCCTTCCGTCGCCGAACCGTTGACCGTCCACGAGTTTGAGCCGATGACCGCTTCGCGTGATCGGGCCATCGTCTTGATCTGATCCGACAGCACTGCCAGCTGCGACTTGTACCCAGCTGCGTCATCGAGGGGGTGGCTGTATTGATAGATGCCGACTTCCTGCAGCATGGCCTGTTCGCGGGTTTCGATTATCTCCTGCTTGGCCTGGTGCAGCTCCATGTGCGCCTGTTGGATCTCCGCGCCGATTCTGGCCCGCTCATCTCGTAACGAAAGGATCTCTCGTTGCAGCGCATCCCGCTCGGCAACACCTATGGAAGCCAGCGCGTCACGGAGCCTTTCGTTTTCCTCTTCCGCGGCACGCCGTCCACCGAAGAGCTTGCGCTGGTTGTCGAGCACACCGGCTGCGACGCTTGAGGGCACTCCCCGTGGGTAGGGCATCGCCGGAGGGTGCGGCGCAGCTACGGGCGGGACCACAGGGGCTGGTGCGGAGAGGGGCATTGGTGTGGGCAGGGGCGGCGGCGTGGGCGGTGCATGGACCTGTGCTTTGGCCTCGATGCGCGCAGTCCATTGGGCGCCGTCCCACCACCGCCGCTGCCGGAGATCACCGGGATCGTCGTACCAACCCTGCGGTGCTGCCATGGTTGCTCCACCCCTCGCGCTGAACGGTCGCCGGGCTCGTCGTCGACGACGCTTGCCGGGTCAGTGTACGGACTCGTTTGGCGACCACTTCGCTCTGGGCTCGTTGGTCGGACCGTAGCCACATCAACGCCCGGACAAGAGTGCGCTCGCCCGCCTCCGCCTCCGGGAGGTCGGGTTGTGCTGGAACCAATGATCGACGCCGGTCTGGTCCCGACCTGTGCGAGGACCGAGTTGGTGACACAGATCTGGAGTTGCCCCTGGTGGTGAAGTCACTCCCGCCCTGAGCGGGATCACCCCGGCGGATGGGAGCGGTTGGAAGGAAGCGACGTTGTGGTCATCGAAGGTCCCTCGACCCCCGTACGTTGCGTCCCCGCGCGGTGACCTTCGAGAGACCTCGATAGACGAGAGGGCGATCAACAGCAACGCAGTTCCGAGGAGCGGGGCTGAACGTTCGATTGGGCCGGATCTCCCTGGGACGGTTGAGCCGGTGAAGCCCGAATCTGTCCCAAGCTGCCCGGCTTTGAGCGGGTGGCCCGCGGCCCGGTCACCGCGGGTAACTGGAACACCGTGGTGCAGCTGGCGGCGATGACGGGCCCGTGACACGCTGGCGACACTACGCTCCGGGCCGTGCTGTACATCGATGGGCAATGGCGGGATGCGACCAGCGGGAAGACCTTCGAGGTCACCGACCCGGCTACGGGCAAGGTGTTGGAACGGGTGGCCGATGCCAGCGCCGCCGATACCCGGGCCGCCATCGAAGCCGCCGCCGCGGCCTTCCCCGCCTGGGCCGCGCTCACCGCCTACCAACGGGCGGAGAAACTGGCCGCAGCCCATCAACTGATGCTGGAACGCCGGGAGGACCTGGCCAAGCTCATGACCAGCGAGCAGGGCAAACCGTTGCGGGCCGCTCGCATCGAGGTGGGTTACGCCGCGGACTTTCTGCTGTGGTTCGCCGAGGAAGCCAAGCGGGTCTACGGCCAGACCATCCCCTCCAGCCGGGCCGATCAGCGGTTCATGGTGTTGCACCGACCGGTGGGGGTCTGCGCCGCCATCACCCCGTGGAACTATCCGGTGTCGATGCTGACCCGCAAGCTCGGCCCGGCTCTGGCCGCGGGCTGCACCATCGTGCTGAAACCGGCCGAGCAGACCCCGCTGTGCGCCATTGAGGTGTTCAAGATTTTCGACGAGGTGGGCCTGCCGCCGGGGGTGGTGAACCTGATACCCACCTCCGATCCGGTGCCGGTGGGGGCGGAGTTGATGGCCGCCCCCGAGGTTCGCAAGCTGACCTTCACCGGTTCCACCGAGGTCGGCAAGCTGCTCATGGCCCAGGCCGCGCCCACCATGAAACGGGTGTCCATGGAGCTCGGCGGCCACGCCCCGTTCATCGTGTATGACGACGCCGACCCCAAGCGGGCCGCCACCGGCGCCGCCATGGTCAAGGTCCTCAACACCGGCCAGGCCTGCATCTGCCCCAACCGGCTGTACGTGCAGCGCAACATCGCCGACGCCTTCATCGAGGCCCTGGCCGGGCGGATCTCCAAGATGCAGGCCGGTTCGGGCTTCACCGAGGGCGTGCAGATCGGCCCGCTGGTGGACCGCCCGTCGTTGGAAAAGGTGGATCGGCAGGTACGCGACGCGGTGGCCAAGGGCGCCACCGTGGTCACCGGCGGGCAGCGCCTCACCGAAGGACCGTTGGCCGACGGGTTCTTCTTCGCCCCCACCGTGTTAAGCGGGGTCACCGATCAGATGGTGATCTACCGGGAGGAAACGTTCGGCCCGGTGGCACCGGTCATCGTGTTCGACACCGAGGAGGAGGTGCTGGCCATGGCCAATGACACCGAGTACGGGCTGGCCAGCTACGTGTACACCAACGACCTGGGCCGAGCCTATCGCAGCATCGAGGCCCTCAACTTCGGCATCGTGGGCGTGAATGACATCAACCCCACCGGGGCCGCGGCGCCCTTCGGCGGGGTCAAGGCGTCGGGCCTGGGTCGCGAGGGCGGCCAGGACGGCATCAAGGAGTACCTCGACACCAAACTCGTCGGGCTCAGCTTCTGATGGGCGCGGTGGCCGGCACACGCTGTGGCTGCGGGCGGGTGGCGGTGCCGCCGGAACCCTACGGCTGTGACGTGTGCGGGGCGTTGGCCGATGCGCTCAACCCCATCGAGGTGGAACTGGTCGGCGTGGTGCGCGGCGCGGCCACGGTGCACCGCCACCATCGACCGGAGCCGAAAACCCCTTTCACGGTGGTGGAGATGGCGCTCGATGCCGGGCCCGTACTCAAAGGTGTGCTCGACCCTGAGTCCCCGCCCCCGATCATCGGCGGCCGGATCGCCGGGGACGTACTTGATGGTATGTTGACACTGGTGGTGCCGGGATGAGGTGCCGATGTGACGGTGCCGGGATGAGGGAGGGGTACTGATGGGCCGCAACCTGCTGGCGGACCGCGCCGTGCACGTGGTCGGGGTGGGGCTGCACCGTTACCAGGCGGCCTCGGCTACCCCGTATGTGGAACTCGGTCTGACCGCGGTGCGCCAAGCCTTGGGGGATGCCGGTCTGGCCTGGCCCAGTGTGGAGGCGGCCTATGTCGGTTCCGCACTGCTCGGTATGGCCCCGGGCCGGGTGATGCTGGCCCGTCTCGGCGCCACCGGGTTGGCCATCCAACAAGTGGAAAATGCCTCGGCGTCCGGTTCCACCGCGGTGGCCCTGGCGGCGTTGGAGGTGGCCTCGGGCCGTTCCGATGTGGCGTTGGCCATGGGCGTGGACAAGGCCGAGGGCTGGCGGGTGGCGCCCAACGGTGCCGGCTTGGGCAACTATGAGGCTGGCACCGTGGTCCCGTTCACGCATTTCGCGCTGCTGGCGGAGGATTATCGCCACCGTTTCGGCACCAGCGCCGAAGCCGTGGCCCGGGTGGCGGTGAAGAACCACGCCAACGGGGCCCGCAACCCCTACGCCCAGCGCCAGAAGGTCCGCACCATGGACGAGGTGCTCACCGACCCCATCTCCGGTTCCATGACCCGTCTGCAGTGCTGCCCGGTGGGCGAGGGCGCCGCCGCGGTCATACTGGCCAGTACGGAGGCCATCGAGCGGTACGGGCTGGACCCTCGCCGTTGCCCCCGCATCACCGCCTCGGTGACCCGCAGCGAGGGGGCCTACCCGCCCGGCGTCCCCATCGACGCCACCCTCACCGCCGAGACCACCGCGCTGGCCTTTGAACAAGCTGGGATCGCCCCAACCGACCTTGATGTCATTGAGGTGCATGACGCCTTTTCCATTGAAGAACTGCTGTACCTCGAAGCGATGGGGTACTGCGGGCCGGGTGAAGCGGCGGCGTTGCTGGAGGCGGGCGAGTTCGACATCGGCGGTCGCTGTGCCGTCAGCCCCTCCGGCGGGTTGTTGGCCATGGGTCACCCGCTGGGCCCCACCGGTTGCGGCCAAGTGGTGGAGGTCACCCGCCAGTTGCGCGGCGAGGCCGGGGATCGTCAGCAGCCCGACGCCCGCTTGGGTTTGGCCCACATGGTCGGCATCGGCACCGTCTGCGTGGTGCACGTGCTGGAGGCGGCACCACGCGGGTAGCGCCGGCCGGACGCCTCAGCTTGGGCTTCTCGGGTGGTCCGGGCCGGGTATGGTGCCGGCTATGAGTTCGAGTTCGCCGCCGTCCGCCTCCACGCCCACCGAGTTGCTGATCGAACGGCGCGGCGACATCGAGATCATGACCATCAACCGGCCCCATCGGCACAACGCGCTCACGTACATCACCTACAACGAGCTGGAAACGGCGTTTCGCACCACCACCGCCCGCTGCGTGATCCTGACTGGGGCCGATCCTTCATTCTGCTCCGGGGACGATGTGCGCGAGATCATGGGCAGCGGGACCAAGGACAAGCCGCTGGTGGTCGCCCCCCGGCTCACCCCGGCAGCGGATGCCATCTTGCATTGTGACGTGCCAGTGATCGCCGCCGTTAACGGGGCCGCCGTGGGATGGGGCATGGAGATGGCCATGATGGCCGACTTCCGCATTGCCTCGGAGCGAGCGAAATTCGGTGAGCTGTTCGTGCTGCGAGGGCTGTGCACTGACGTGGCCGGCATCGGTCGGCTGGCGCAGTTGGTGGGCCGGGAGAAGGCGGCGGAGTTGCTCTTCACCGGTGACGTGATCGACGCCGCCACCGCCTTGCAGATCAGGTTGGTGTCCAAGGTGGTGGCCCACGACGAGCTGCTGTCGAGTGCCATGGAGTTGGCCGAGCGCATCGCCGTCCGCCCGCCGCTGGCCGTTCGCAAGATCAAGGAGGGTCTGCGCCTGGCCACCGATCCCGACTGGACCTCGCTGGGTCAGTGGGTGGCCACCTCGCTCACGGAATTGTTCAAGACCGAGGATCATCGCGAAGGGGTCACCGCATTTCTGGAAAAGCGCAGCCCGAACTTCGTGGGACGCTGACCGTGAGCGCCATCGACCATACCATACCAGATGGTCTGGAGGGTCGTCCGGTAATGCGGATGGAGCGGCGGGGTCCGGTGGCGATCTTTACGTTCGATCGGCCCGGTCGGCTCAACGCCTTGGGTAGCGACAGTGTGGCGTTGTTGCACGCCGCGCTGGACGAGGTGGCGGCAGACCCGTCGGCACGGGTCATCGTGGTCACCGGGGCCGGCCGGGCGTTTTGTGCCGGGGCTGATATCAGCGAGATGCAGGCCATGACCGGGCCGCCGCAGTTCACCCGCTTCGTGCAGGGGCTGACGGAGGGGCTCGATCGTCTGGCCGCGGCACCGCAGCCGTCCATTGCCGCCATCAACGGGTTGGCCTTGGGTGGCGGGTTCGAGCTGGCCCTGGCCTGCGATCTGCGCATCGCCTCGCCCACCGCCCGCCTCGGGGTGCCCGAGATCCTGTTGGGGGTCCTGCCGGGGGCGGCCGGTACCCAACGTCTGGCCCGCCAACTTCCGGTTGCGGTGGCCAAATACCTCATCATGACCGGGGACCCGATCACCGCCGAGCAGGCATTGGGCTACGGCCTGCTGAACGCGGTGGTGGAAGATCCGTTGCCGGCGGCGATGGAACTGGCTGAGCGTCTGGCCAGCGGACCACCCAAGGCGCTGGCGGCGGCCAAGCGGTTGGTCGATGTGGGCGGCGCGCTCCCGTTGGCGGCGGGCATCATCCTGGAACGGGAAACGGTCACCAACCTTTTCGCCACCGCTGATCGCAGCGAGGGTATGACCGCCTTCTTGGAAAAGCGCCCACCACGATTTGTCGGGCAGTGAACAGTCCTTCGCGTCGTTCGAGTCGTTCGCGACGTTCGTTGAGCGGTTGCTTTGGTGCCGACGGGGGTGTCGCTGGGATGATCAACGGGGTCGAGCAACGCCGCACCAACACAGGATCGAAGGAGCAACGATGACCGAACGGGTAGCGCTGGTGACGGGCGGGGGACGGGGCATCGGCCGGGAGATCTGTCTGGCCCTGGCGGCGGATGGGCGCAAGGTGGCGGTGGCCGACCTGCGTACCGAGGAAGCCGCCGCCGCTGCCGAAGCCGTCCGGGCCGCCGGGGGTCAGGCCATCGCCGTGAGCATGGACGTCACCGACCCCGACTCGGTGCAGCAGGGGATACTCCAGGTCATCGACGAGTTGGGTCCCATCGAGGTGCTGGTCAACTGCGCCGGATGGGATGAGCTCAAGCCGTTCCTGGACACCGACGAGGCGTTTTGGGACCGCATTATCGAGCTCAACTACAAGGGTGTGTTGCGCACCGTGCACGCCTGCCTGCCGGCCATGATCGAGGCCGGTTGGGGCCGCATCGTGAACATCGGGTCCGACGCCGGACGGGTGGGATCCTCCATGGAGGCGGTGTACTCAGGGGCCAAGGGCGGGGTTATCGCCTTTGGCAAGACCATCGCCCGGGAGATGGCCCGCAAAGGGATCACCGTGAACACCGTGTGCCCCGGACCCACCGCCACCCCGCTGCTGCAAGAGATCGTGGATGCCAGCGCCAGCGGGGACAAGGTGATCAGCGCCATGGCCAACGCCGTGCCCATGAAGCGGGTGGGTCAGCCTCATGAGGTGGCCTCGGCGGTGGCCTACCTGGCGTCGGAGCCGGCGGGGTTCATCACCGGCCAAACCCTGTCGGTCTCCGGTGGGCTGACCATGGCCTGATTCGCCGCCGGTGGCGTGTTGGTCATCGACGTTCGCAGCTTCGACGTTTCGGACGGCGTTGCAGAGGGCGGCGGGCACGGCCGGGTCAACGGTTGCGGCAGGGTCGGAAGGTGTCGGCCAAGGTCGGTGTCGGGTTGGCGTGGGGTGGTCTCCTCGGCGTGGGTGGGCTCGTCGGGGCGGGGCCGGATTCGACCCTGGCTGGAGTCAGTTGGTCCGTTTGGTCCGTTTGGTCCGTTTGGTTCTTGGCCTTCGCCGGGCTGGCGGGGCGGGTCGGGTTGTGCGGCGCAGTGCCAGCGACGTCACAGCCGGCAGCAGCGTCAGAACGATGGCCACGATGCTGGCGGCCTGACGGCGCAGTGCCACGGCCCGGTGGATGTCGGCCCGGGTGGGTGCCCGACCGTGGCCCAACCGGCCGCGGTCCTCGGTGGCATCGGCGTAGTGGTTGACGCCCCCCAACACCACCCCCAGCCGATGGGCGAAGGCGGCCTCGACCCAGCCGCCGTTGGGGGAGGGGTGGCGGCCGGCCTCCGAACGAAACTGGGCCAACAGGCCGAGCTGAGCCCCGGTGCTGGCCCGGCCAAGGTCGCGGTCAGGCTCGGCGGTGTGGGTGTCGGGGGGGCCGTCGGGGGCGCGGTCGATCTCGGGGTCGATCTCGAGGGTTGGCGGTGGTCGAAGCAGCAGCGGTGCCATCAGCACGGCCGCGGTGAGACGGGCGGGGACCAGGTTGGCCGCATCATCCAACCGGGCTGACGCCCAGCCGAAGCGCTGGTATCGAGGGGTGCGGTGCCCGACCATGGCATCCATGGTGTTGACGGCCCGATAGGCGGCCACCCACGGCGCCCCGCCCAGGGTTGCCCACCACAGCGGCGCGGTCACGGCGTCCACCGTGTTCTCGGCCACCGACTCGATGACCGCCCGGACCACCTCGGCCTCGCTGAGATCCTCGGTGCGCCGGCCGACCAGGGCTCGCAGCGCCAGGCGGGCACCAGCCAGGTCACCCTGCTCCAGCAGGTGGGCGATGCCGGTGGCCTCATCATCGAGCATGCGCCCACCCACAGCCAGCGCCGTGGCCGCCACCACCGACGCCCGCCGGCCGATCACCCGCTGCAGGCCGAGCCCGATTCCCGCACCGAGGGCCACCCCGGCGACGTTGTAGGCCAAGCCGCTGGTCCGAACGTCGCGGTACACCTGCCCTTCGACGGTGGTCATGGCCCGCCCGAACCACACCACCGGGTGGCACCGAACCGGCGGCTCACCCAGGGCCCGGTCCACCAGCAGCCCCAGCCCGGCCGCCACCCCGCACGCCGATCGCCGCGCCAGCCAGTTCAACCCCCGCCGGTGATCCGCACCGTTCATCCGGTTACGGCCGTTGCACCGGGTTTGGCGTCGCGGCCGGGGCTGGCGGGGTTGCTGACTTCGGTGAACGCCGCCACGGCCAGCTCGATGCGGGCCGGCTCTGGGAGCGCGACCCGGATCAGGCCCGGCAATCCGAAGTTGGTGGTGTCCCGGACCAGCAGCCGATGAGCGGCCAGGCGGGCCCGTAGATCTCCGTGGGGGTCCGACACCAGCAGCCAGGTGGCCTCGGTTTCGGTGACGTCGAAACCCAGCCGACGCAACGCGGCCCCGAACGCCGAACGGGCGTTGACCATGGCGGCATGCCAACCGGGCAGGTCGGTGAGGGCCAGCAGCGGTTCCATCATCGCCAGGGCCAAACCATTGACCGACCAACGCGGTTGGCGGCTTCGGATCTGCTGGGCCTGGTGGGCATCGGGGGCGATCAGGTACCCGGCCCGAAGCCCGGGGCAGGCCCAGAGCTTGGTGAGCGAACCCAGCCGCCAGCCGTGGTCCTCGCCTCGGGTCCACTGACCGGTGGCCAGCGGATAGAAGGCCTCGTCCCACACTTCGGCGTGGTCCTGCGGTTGGGCGAGTCGGCCCAGGGGGTTGGAGGGATTGGATCGCCAGCGGGCGGTGCCGGGCCGGACCTCGGCGAGGTGTCGGCGATACAACGAGAACTCTGGATCCTCCACCCAACCCACCGGTGCCAGCCCCGCCAAGAGGGCGATGGCTTCCGCGCCGCCATTGGTCAGGACCAGCCGGGTGGGGTCCACGTTCATGGCCTTCGCCAGGGCCGCGGTGGCCGGCCCGGCATCGGGATAGGCCCGGAGCGTGTCCGGCTCACGGTGCAGCAGCGCCGCGGCCATGGCGGCGACCGGCGGCGCGAAGGGGTTGAGGCTGGCGGACAGGTCGATGATCTCGCTGGTCGGCACGCCCAACGCCCGGCCCAGGGCCGCGCCATCACCCCCATGAGCGCCCGGGCTGGGCAGCGGGGCGCCTCGATCGTGGGCGATGTCGGTCATTGGACGGCCTCGGTCTCCCCATCGTTCGTTGACCCATCGATCTCGGACCCGTCGATGTCGGCGGCGTCGAAGGTGGCCATCTCGTGCATGACCGCGGCGGCGGCTCGGATGAGAGGGACGGCCAGTGCGGCGCCGCTGCCCTCACCCAGGCGCAACTGCAGATCCAGCAACGGCTCCAGTGCCAGCGAGCGCAGCGCCACCGTGGCCGCCGGCTCGCTGGAGCGGTGCCCGGCGATGAAGTACCCCACCGCTGGCGGGCACAACGCCGCCGCGCAGCACGCCGCCGCCAGGGCGATGACCCCATCGAGGACCACCGGCACTTTTCGGGCTGCCCCGCCGAGGAAAAACCCCGCCAGCGCTGCGATTTCCAAGCCGCCCAACTCGGCCAACATGGCCAACACGGCCATCGGGTCCGCGTCAACGTCGGTGGTGGCGTGTTGCTGGCGCCAGCGGGACAGCCCGGCGGCGACGGCGGCCTGCTTGCGGGCCAGCATGGCATCGTCAATGCCGGTGCCCCGGCCGGTGACGGTCAGCGCGTCGGCACCGGTGGCGGCGGCGATCAATGCTGCGGAGGCGGTGGTGTTACCGATGCCCATGTCGCCACCGACCAACAAGTCGGCCCCCTCATCGACCAGTTCCCCGGCGATGGCCGCGCCAACCAACACCGCCGTTAGGGCTTCTTCGGGTGTCATGGCTGGTCCCTGCGCCAGATTGTCCGTACCATACCGGATGTTACGGGACCGGAAATCAGGGTGATGATGCAGGTGGGTCAGGGGCGAGGCCACCCCCACGTCCACCACCACCAACCGGGCTCCGATGTGGTTGGCCAACACGTTGATAGCCGCACCGCCGGCGCAGAAGTTGCCCACCATCTGCGCGGTGACCTCGGCCGGCCAGGAGGTGACACCCTCGGCCAGCACCCCGTGGTCCCCGGCGAACACGGCAATGGCCGGTCGATGCAGGAGCGGCGGCGGGGTCCTGGCGGCGATGGCGCACAACTGGGCCCCCAGGTCCTCGAGCCGTCCCAGGGATCCGGCGGGTTTGGTCAGCCGCAGGTGATGAGCCCGGGCCCGCTCCAGGTGAAGGGCATCTACCGAAGACACGGCGCGAAGAATCTGCTGGAGCTGCTGCGCCTGGGTCATGGCGCCATCCTGGCAGTCTGCCGTGGCCGGCTCCACACCCGGCCGGCGTGGCGCGCCGGCGCGGAATCGTTCCTCCACCAGCGGGCGTGACGGTGACCGTGGCCGGTGGCGGTCATTGGCGCCGGGTCCCCGTAGCGTTGGATGCGATGCCGGCTCTGTCTCCCCTTCCCGCCGCCGACGGGGGCCCGCTGCGCCGACTGCTGCCGTTCTTGTCGACCAGCCGGCGGGACCTGGGCTTGGCGCTGGGGGCGTCGGTGCTGGGCCAGATGGCCAATGGGCTGGGGCCGCTGATCCAAAAGGTGCTCATCGACGACGTCATCATCGATGGACGCCGTAGCGCCTGGCTGTGGCTGGTGGCGTTGGCCACGGCCGCGCTGACCACGTTCGGGCTGGCGTTCGTGCGTCGGTGGTTCGGCGGCCGGGTGGCGTTCAGGGTGCAACACGAGCTGCGCACGGCGGTGTTCGACCGGCTGATGCGGCTGGATTTCGCCGGCCACGATCGGCTGCAAACCGGGCAGTTGGTGTCCCGGTCCTCCAGCGATCTGGGGCTGATCCAGAGTTTGCTGTCCACCACCCCGTTGATGCTGGGCAACGTGGTGCTGATCGTGGTGGCGCTGGTGGCCATGGTGGCGCTGTCGCCCCGGTTGGCGGTGGTGACCGCGGTGGCGGTGCCGCTGTTGGGGGTGTTGTCCTTCCGGTTGCGGCGCACGGTCTTTCCCGCCACCTGGGACGCCCAGCAACGTGCCGCCGAAGTGGCGGGGGTGGTGGACGAAGCGGTCAGCGGGGTGCGCATCGTCAAGGGATTCGGTGCCGAGCAGCGCGAGCTGGACCGATTGGCGCAGGCCGCTGAGCGCCTTTTCGCCTCCCGCGTACGGCTGTTGCGGTTGCAGGCCCGCACCACCTCGACCCTGGCCGCGGTGCCCTCGCTGGCCCAGGTGGCGGTGTTGGCCTATGGCGGTTGGTTGGCGCTGCACGGCCGGCTCACGCTGGGCACGTTGTTGGCCTTTGCCAGTTACCTGGTGCAGTTGGTGCCGCCGATGCGCATGACGGCGTGGGTGGTGGCCGCCGCCGAGCAGGCCCGGGCCGGGGCCGAGCGGATACTGGACATTCTCGACGCCAACGCCAACGTCACCGATCCGCCCGATGGCATCGACCTGCGGACGGCACGCGGTGAGGTTCGTTTCGAGCACGTGCGCTTCGGCTATGAGCGGTCGCGGCCCGTGCTGGTGGATTTCGATCTGCACATCGCTGCCGGTGAGGTGGTGGCGCTGGTGGGGGCCAGCGGCTCGGGAAAGTCCACGGTCACGGCGGTGTTGCCGCGCTTCTACGACCCGGCTGATGGTCGGGTGTTGGTGGACGGTCACGACGTCAGGTCCCTCGCCCTGGGGTCCCTGCGACGCCAGATCGGGGTGGCCTTCGAGGACGCGTTCCTGTTCTCGGACACCCTGGCCGCCAACATCGCCTACGGCCGACCCGACGCCTCCGATGCGGAGATCCGCGCTGCGGCGGACACGGCAGGGGCCGCGGGGTTCATCGACTCGCTGCCCGACGGCTACCAGACCGTGGTGGGCGAGCGCGGCGTCACCCTTTCCGGTGGGCAACGTCAGCGGGTGGCTCTGGCCCGGGCGGTGCTGGGAGACCCCGCGGTGCTGATCCTGGACGCCGCCACCTCCGCCGTTGACAGCTCCACCGAGGAAGCCATCCACGCGGCGCTGGCTGATGTGGTGCGGGGACGGACCACCATCCTGATCGCCCATCGATTGTCCACGGTGCGGTTGGCCCAGCGGGTGGTCTTGGTGGAACACGGTCGGGTGGCGGACCAGGGGACCCACGATGAGTTGGCCGCTCGCAACCCGGCATACCGGGCGCTGTTGGGTTTGCAGGACGAGGATGTATCGGGCGGGGACGTACTCGGCGGGGACGTAGTGGGCGTGGACGTACTCGGCGGGGACGTGGTGGGCGATGGGGCGTGGGCTGGACCGGGGGGTCGGGTCGGCAACGGCTGGCCGGACCCGACCGAGGCGCCTCGGGCCCGGCTGGAGTTGGCCAACAACGCCGCCGGCCACGGTGGCGGATCCCATGGCAGCGAGCTGGCCGCCACCCCGAAGCTGCTGGCGGCGTTGGCGTCCCTGCCGCCGGCGAGTGCCCGCTCCGGGATCGATGTGGCGGCGGCGTCCTCGGGCAGAGAGCGCGGCCAGGAATCCGGAACGAGTGCGGGCTCTGGTGACGAGTCCTTCCGCATCGGCCGCTTTGTGCGCCCTTGGCGGCGACGTCTTGGTTTGGGGGTGGCGTTGGTGGCCGCCGACGCCTTGCTGACCGTATTGGGCCCTGTGCTCATCCGCTACGGCATTGATGAAGGGGTGCGGCCGGGCAACCAGGCGGTGCTGTGGCGAGCGTCCATACTGTTCGGTATTGTGGTGGTGGTTGATTGGGCGGTGATGTTGGCCGGGGCCTTGCTGACCAGCCAGACCGCCGAAGCCATGTTGGCCAGCTTGCGCATTCGGATCTTCGCTCACCTGCAGCGGTTGTCCCTTGAGTATTACGACAAGGAGATGGACGGCCGGATCATGACCCGCATGACCAGCGACGTGGAGGCCTTGTCGCAGTTGGTGCAAACCGGGCTGATCAACGCCGTGGTGGGTGGGGCCACCTGTGTGGGGGTGGCGGTGTTCCTGGTGATCTTGAGTCCAACGTTGGCGTTGACCGCGGCCAGTGTGCTGCCGGTGCTGTGGTGGGCCACCCGTTGGTATCGGCGTGGATCGGCGGAGGCGTATCGGGATAGTCGTGAGGCCATTGCGTCGGTCAACGCCAATTTTCAGGAGAACATGTCGGGCGTCCGGGTGGCGCAAGCGAATGCCGCTCAGGGCCGAAGCAGCGTGCAGTTCAACGCCCTCAGCGATGCATACCGCGCCGCCCGGATGCGCTCGCAACGGCTGTTGTCGTTGTATTTCCCTGGTATCGGCCTGCTGGCTGACCTGGCGGCCATTGCCGTGTTGGCGGTTTCCATCTCCTTGGTTGATGCTGGCCGTACCACCCCAGCGGTGGTGATCGCGTTCCTGTTGTACCTCAATTTGTTCTTTGCCCCGTTGCAGCAGTTGTCCCAGGTGTTCGATACCTGGCAGCAGGCGACGTCCAGTACGGTCAAGATCACCGAGTTGTTGCTCACCCCGTCCTCCACGCCGCCCCCCGTTGCGCCGATCGACCCTGGCGTGGTGCGCGGTGAAGTTCGCTTCGAGCGGGTGTGGTTCGGCTACGACCCAACGGCCACGTCTCCGGCGTACGCGCTGGCGGATCTGGACCTGATCATCGCGCCGGGGGAGACGCTGGCGTTGGTGGGAGAGACGGGGGCCGGTAAGTCCACGGTGGTGCGGTTGCTGGCCCGGTTCGCCGATCCGACCCGGGGGCGGGTGTTGGTTGATGGCATCGATCTGCGGGAGGTGGATCTGGACGCCTACCGCCGGCAGTTGGGCGTGGTGCCGCAGGAGCCGTTCCTGTTCACCGGCACGGTGCGTGACAACATTGCGTACGGGCGGCCCGACGCCACTGATGAGGAGGTGGAGGCCGCCGCCCGGGCTGTTGGCGCCCATCGGTTCATCACCACGTTGGAGCGGGGCTACCACAGCGCCATCAGCGAACGGGGCCGGTCTCTGTCTGCCGGGCAGCGACAGCTGTTGGCCCTGGCCCGGGCGCAGTTGGTCCAGCCCCGCATCCTGTTGTTGGACGAGGCCACCGCCAACTTGGATCTCGGAGCGGAGGCCGTGGTGCGGCGGGCGATGGCCCAGGTCTCCAGCGGCCGGACGACGATCTTGGTGGCCCATCGATTGGCCACCTCCCGCCAAGCCGACCGGATTGCGGTGCTGGCCCAGGGGCGTTTGGTGGAGCTGGGCAGCCACGACGAGTTGCTGGCCGCTGGTGGCCGTTACGCCGAGTTGTGGGCTGCCTCGGAGCGTCATGGTGTTGATGGACCTTCGTCTCCAGAACGGCCGGGCAGCGCCGAAGCAGCGCCGGCGATCACGCGATCCTGAGCATCGCCAGCGTCTGATCATCGCTCGTATGCCACGGCGGTTGGCCATGGCGACCATCATCCACAGGGGGTGTGACAGCGCAAGAACGTGGCTGGTGTTGGTGGACCACACCGTCGAGTTCGAGAAGGTCGGATTGCCCCCTGGCGGTCGCGGTCGCGGTTGGTGATGTTGGATTCGCCTCCCGCTTGGCGTGGGGAGCGGTGACGATGGGAACCGTCGTCGCTGCCGTGATCGTCGTGACACCTCCCCACTCGCGCTCGGCGGGGTTCTACGTGCACTGACGTCCGCTCCGGTGCCCAAGTTTCGTCACCGGAGTTTCGTCACTGGAGTTTCGTCACTGGAGTAACGGTGGAGTGGCCAGCGAGATACCCGGGTTTCGTCACCGAGGTAACGGTGGGTCGGGCAGTGTGGTGGGGGCGAGTTTCGTCACCGGAGTAAGGGTGGGGTTGGCCAGCGACATCCCCGAGTTTCGTCACCGGAGCAACGCCCAAGTGCGGACGAAGGGCCGGTCCGGTGGGACGAGGGCCTGGTCAGGCCAGGCGTTAGCGGCTTCCGGCGAGGGGTTCGAGATGGGCGATGATCGAGCGGGCCACGGCCTCGCCGTCCTCCATCGGGGCGAAGTGCGTGAGATCGTCCATCATCTCGAGGCGGCCGTTCCCCAGGCCTGCCACGATCAGCGGAGCCACCCGGGGCGGCACATCGTTCCCGGCCGCCACCGCGGCGCCGGCGGCCACCACCACCGGACACATCATCGAACGCAACTGGCTCATGTCCTTGCGTTCGTTGGACTCGTAGATGCGGGCCTCGGTCTCGCCGGCGCAAGAGAGGCGCACCCCGCCATCGGGCAAGGGATAGGTCCCGATCTCCACATAGGCCCGCACCGCTTCGGGCTGGCACCCGGAAAACGGTGGCTTGGAGATGAATCGACCGTACGCCTCCTCCACCGAGTCGAACTCCATCCGGCGGCGGCGCGACGCCTCGATGAGCATCGACGGCGCCCGCACTTCCTCCCACCCCTGCGGAATCACCACCGGCTCGAACAACCACAGCCCGGCGAAGGTGCCCGAATGGTGCTCCTCGGTGCGCAGCAGGGTGGCGCCGCCCAACGAATGGCCCGCGGCCACGATGGGACCGGGCGCTCCGATGGCCGCCACCGCTGCCAGCACCTCGTCCACGAACCGTCCCCGATCGATGGAGAAATCCTCGTGCCGGGGCCGCGACGCGCCATGGCCCCGGAAATCGAGCCCGTAGCAGTGAAAATGTTGCGTCAACGCGGGTAGTGCGGTGCGCCACATGCCCGCGTTCAGCCCGTTGCCGTGGGTCAGCAACAACGCCGGACCGGTTCCGCCCAGGTCGTGCAGGGCCGCCGGTTCACCGTCGACAGGGTGGGGCAACTCGATGACGTCCATGCGGCCAGGGACGTTACCGGTCACGGCCCACCCCCGGCGAGGTTGAGCGGCGCACGCCCCTCCGGCGGTGGCTAGTGTCAGTAATCCCTTACACGACGAGGAGACACCAATGGCCGGACCGGCTGACAACTGGCGCGCCGCCGCAGCGGAATTCGATGCCCGCTACCAGGCGATCGCCAAGGATCAATGGGAAGCATCCACCCCCTGCTCGGAATGGAATGTGCACCAGCTCGTGGCCCACGCCGT
>JBJXFH010000089.1:0-8781 GCA_046155365.1 Acidimicrobiales bacterium
CAGGTCAGGGCTCGCTGTCACCGGTGGCCTCGCCGGCGAAGGTTCCATAGGTCGATGAGCCCGTCGACGGTGAGGTGCATCCCTGCGGCGGTCCACGCCAACCCGGCGGCCACAGCGAGCGTGGCGATCACCCGACGGCCTGTCGCAGGTCGGCGCGGGCCTGCATGTCAGCGAGATCGACTGCCAGCTTGTCCGCCACCCACCACGCCGGGATGACGTGACGACGTCCCACCTTTGATGCTGGGACCCGTCCCTGCTTCACCCAGGTGAGCAGGGTGGCCCGGTTGATCCCGAGCCGTGCCGCGGCTTCGGTCATGGTCAGGAGGCGAGCGCGCTCCGCGGCTTCGTACCGGGCAACTTGCTCGGTGAGTGCGTCCACCTTGGCCGCGAGGTCGACGTCGGTAGACCGATCGTCCTCTTCTCCAATGTGTCTCATACGGCGGAGATTAACGCCAGATGTGGCGTACGCAACGCCACAAGCGGCGGCAATTGCGCCTGTGGCAATTCTCTAACAGAGTAAGGATCGGACTGGGGTCGCCATGATCCGGGGGTGGGCACCGGAGACATCGACGTGAAGGTCGGCGACGCCGTGAAGGCACTATGCGGAGAGCGCAGCCCCAGGATCACCCAGGGGCAACTCGCGGCGCAGTCAGGTATCTCGCTCCGGCAGCTTCAGCGGTACCTCAACGGTGCCAGCCCGTGGACGCTCGACGCTGTGGTGCGCGTCGCCGGGGTGCTCAACGTTGACCCGGTTGCCGTCCTGATCAGAGCGGGGGTGTCAGATCCGGTGCTCGACACCTTGTCGCTGATCGCCCAGGACGCCCGTCACCGACCCATCGCACGGCGGACCATCATCGACATGGTCCTGCAATCCCTCGATCGCCCGGACACCGGAGCGGAACAACGCGCCAGCAGCCCAGACGACGTCTTCGAGCGCGGCGGCCCGGTCGCATAGCCCCGCCGCCACGCCCGCCTGGCGCATGTCGTCACTGAGTGTCACCGGTTGCCCTCCGGGGGGGTAGTGCCGCCCGGGGGAATAGTACGGATGACCTATGACACCGGAAGGGCGGGTAGCAGAGCTATCCGGCCAACCGGTCAAATGCCACAATCCGGGTCAGCCTGGGGTGATCGACCAGTTTCCGTCGGCGTTGATGGCGACGAGGTAGACGTCCTTGGCCATCATCTTCTGGCCGTTGTAGGCGCCGATCTCGTTGGCCAGCAGCCCCGACGAGAATCGGTCGGTCGAATAGGCGTGGACCGAGAAGTTCCGAGTGCCGTCATGGACCATGGTCACACGCTGGGCCTTGGTCTTGGTGGGGAGGTAGTAGATCTGCTTCCCGGCGCCGGTCAGAGGCGACACCCCATCCCATGCCGGCGCCGCGGCGATGGGGGCAATGTCGATGGTCCACGCCCCGTCGGCTTGGACCTCAAGCGATGCTGGCGGGGCGCCGTCGAGCTTGAAGGTATCGATGAGGACCGTGCCGGAGAACGGGCCGATCTCGTTGGCTACCAGACCGTCACGGGCGCCGGCGGCGGTGAAGGACGTGATCGCGAAGTTCCTTGACCCGTTGTGGGTGAGCGTCACGGTGACCGCCCTACTGATGAGCCCGTCGAGGGCGAACACTGTGGGGCCAGCGCCCTCGAAGTGAAGCGGCTGCTGAGACTGGACGGTCGTGGTCGGCTTCGCGGTGGTGGTCGGCGCTGCCGTGGTCGTGGGCGCAGCGGTCGTGGCGGCGGCGGGTTCGGTCGATGGCGCTGTCGCATCTGCCTCGTCGGACTCTGCGACGGCGATGGCCGAGCTCGCTGGCGCGGCCTCGTCTCCGCTGTCGATGCTCCCGCAGGCGGCGAGGAGCAACAGGGCGGCGGCGGTGCTGGCGGCGAGGTTCATGCTCTTAGCGTACGGTCGGGTACGTCGGATCGTGCGGGGCCACGACCAGATCATGTCAGATGACACAATCCGGGTGGGATGGTGGCCGACGGGGCTACTGGCAGATGAAGTGCAGGATGATGTTGTGGATGTGGGCGGCCTTGTCCTCGCCTCGGAACGTCGCCTCGTGGGTCTTGGCGCCGCTTACGGTCACGGCGAGGGAGCTGCTCGAGAAGAACTTGCCGGCGAAGGATTTGTCCGACACCACTGACACGCTGGTGACCCTCGAGTAGGGGATCGAGGTGACCGCGACCTTCTTGCCGGCGAAGGCGTTGTCCTGGAAGACCAGCCGCTTGTTCGTGACGCCCATGAACCCGGTCCCGGCACCGGTGCAGTCGAACACTGCGAAGATCTGCTCACCTGGCATGAGGCCCGAGGCGATCTTGTCGTACTGGTCTTGCTTGTCGAACGCCGGAGCTTGCGGTTGCATGGCCATGCGTTGGGAATCTACCGGCCTGGCGTTGAAACGCCACCCGACCCGACTCCACTCCTGGTCGGCCGAAACGGGCGGCGAAGTATATCTAAACAATCCTGTCCGATCTGTTGACATGATGCCTCTTCTGTGTCAACATGTCGGACATGGAGATCCGCCTGACCCAAGACGAAGCCTTCGAGATCCTCGAAGCTCTGGACCGGGCCCACGAGTCGCTGGTGGAAACCAACGACTTCGCGGTGGCGGTGGCGGTTGAGGACGCCATCGCCATCCTCAACTGGCGGCTCTTCCCCGATCTGCCCACGGGCGACCAGTGACCGGGGGGCCTTGCGGCCCCCCGTCAGACCAACCGATTGACGAAGGGACCCCTATCGTGCTCATCATGTCGGACATGGAAGTGAAGTGGTTGACGCTGTCGCAGGCCGCGGATTCCCTGGATGTCCGGATCCGGGACGTGCTCTCCGCCGCCCACCGGGACGGTCTGCCGTTGGCTCGTTCCCGGACGGAGCAGTGGCGGCTGCTGGTACCCGCCGACGCTCTGGAGCGGTACCGGGCGGCGCTGGCCAAGTGACCTCCGAGCATCGCCGGGAGCAGCTGCGGGAGGCGCAACGCCGCCGCCGCGCCGGCGGGGAGCTCCTCCGACCCCCGGTGGCCGCGTGCGGGACCGAGGCCGGCGCCCGGCGCCACCGGCGCGACGGCGAGACCGTGTGCGACCTGTGCCGCCAGGCGGAGGCTGACGCCCGCCGGCGGCGGCGAACCTCCGCTTAGCTGGCGGCCTGGGCCAGGTCTGGGTGGTTGGCGAGCCGGAATCGAACGGTTTGGGCGACCGTCCGCCCGTGGGACGCCGCATCGGCTTCGAGGCGGCGTAGGAGGTCGTCGTTAACTCGGACGACGAGCTGCTGAGTCAGTTCACGCTTGCGTTCGCGGGCAGAACCGGTGGTCGTGGGCATGCGAGTGACCCTAGAACTACGGCATGCACGGGTGGTGGATGCCATCCCACGCATTGCACGAGCATCCCCCGATCTTCGGTGCGTGCCAGCTAACGTACGTTCGTGCCCACTTAGCTCAGTTGGAAAGAGCACTCGAGTGGTAATCGTGAGGCCGGGAGTTCGAGTCTCCCAGTGGGCGCGCGGAAAGGCCCCCCGTTGGAGCGGGGGGCCTTTCCATTCTTCGTGAGGTTGCTCGATGGGAGCGCACTCGAGTGGTTGTTCTCAGTATGCGCCCACGAGCGCGCGTACGCAACATCTAAGAGACTCGTCGCATTCTATGTTGTGAGTCATGGCGACTCAGATGCGTGACCGAGCCCAGCACACCATGCGCGTCGACAAGGACACTTACCAGCAGCTCTTGCGCGCCGCCGAAGAACGTGGCGTGTCGGCCAACAAGCTGATCACGATGGCCCTACAGGACTTCCTCGACCGGCTGATCCCCATCGAGGAAACCAAGCTCACCCGGTGACCGGGGCACGGGCCCGCACCGGGTGGACGATCCGCCAGCTCCCATCCGGGCGTTGGCAGGCGGTGATCCGTGACCCGGCCACGAACCGGCGGGTGTCGCTCGGGACGTGGCCCACCGAACTTGACGCCGACCACGCCGCCCAGGAGGCGCTCGTCGATCAGCGCCGGCAGGCGTGGCACAACCCCCGCGCCGGAGACATCACCCTCGCCGAGCACCTCGAGCTGTGGGCGGCGCAGAAGAAAGCGACCGGCGCGCACGGCGACTACTACCAGGCGACCACCGGGCGGCTGATCCGTCTCCACATCAACCCGTACCTCGGCCGGCGGGCCCTGCGGGAACTCACCCCACCGGTGATCCGGGGTTGGTACCGGCAGCTGTGCGCCGCCAGGCTGGATGCCGCCGGCCGGGTGGGTTTGATCCCCCCGAAGGCCTACCGGGTGCTGCGCGCCGCCCTCGCGGACGCGGTGCGGGACGAGCTGATCGCCCGCACCCCCGTCGACATCCCCGGGGCGGGGTCGGAGGACTCGCCGGAGCGGCCGTTGTTGACCCCCGACCAGATCGACGCCCTGGCCGACGCCGCCGAGCCGCACCGCAAGTCGATGATCCTGCTGGCCGCCTGGGGTGGGTTGCGCTTCGGTGAGCTCGCAGCGCTGCGCCGGCGTGACGTGGACCTGCTGCGCCGCCAGGTGACCGTGTCCAAGTCGATCGTCGAGATCGGGGCGGTGGCGAAACGGAAGGCCCCGAAGACCCGGGCCGGGGTCCGCACCGTGGCCCTCCCGGCGCCGGTGGTGACGGCGTTGGAGGAGCACCTGTCCCGGTTCACCGGCGCGGAGGGCGCGGCCACCGTGTTCGTGGGGGTGCGAGGTGGGGAGCTGCGCCGACGCACGTGGGCGCGCGAATGGCGGCGGACCAGGGAGGCGGCGGGGTTGCCGGCCGGGGTGCATTTCCATGACCTGCGCCACGCGGCGGGGACGATGGCCGCGCAGGCGGGGGCGACCGAACGGGAGCTGCAGGCCCGCCTCGGTCATGCGTCAGGGGCTAGCGCACGCCGCTACCAGCACGCCGCCGCCCGACGCGACGCCGAACTCGCTGAACGGCTGGGCGGGATGATGGCTGAGCACGCTCAGCGCACGCTCAGCGCACGAACCGCTCAAATCGACCGGACCCGTAGGGTCTGAACTGCAGGTTTGTAGCAGGGACCGCGTGCTTTGGGAGCACGCGGTCGGGAGTTCAAATCTCCCCTCCCCGACAGCTCTGACCAGGTCAAACGTTCCGGTTCGGGTGCAGGACCGTGCGCTGGAAGGGCACGACATGCGCTGTTGTGCGTCATTTCAGCGCACGGTCAGCGCACGGTCAGCGCACGAAAACCCGAACTCGCCCCGGACGCGGAACGTCCCCCGGCCGGTGGAGGGGACCAAGGCCGGGGGACGTTCTGAGCTGAGAGCCAGTGGCTCTTGCCTGGAGGCCGAGGCGGGCGGCCCCGGACCGAAGGCTAGGTGGCGGCGCGTCGGGCCCGGCGGATGCCGTCCAACTCCTGCTCCAACTGCGAGATGCGCCGGGCCATCGCCCGGTTCTGCTGCCACAAGGCGTTGAAGGCGATCGTGACCATGGCCATGATCACCGCACCGGCGCCGAGCGCGCCGAGGGTCTGTGAGCCGGTCGTGACGTCGACCCCCCCGAACGCTGCGGCGACTGTCGTGGCGCCAGCCGCGACCGCCTTGGTGGCGTGCACGGTCAGCAGGGTCGGGATGAGCATTGATGGCCTCTCGTGTGCGGCGAGCACCAGCTGCACCTCCGTGTCCGTGTCGCGCCCGCTATCCAGTGTTGTCCTTGCCGGTCAGCCCCGAGCGGGATCATCCATCGGCCGGCCCCCGACCCCGAACCCGGCGGTCTTCGTGGACAGCGTGGCGGCCAGGCCCTGGCCGACCTCGATCTGTGGTTGCAGCCACGTCTTCCAGGACGTGTGCCCGGCGAGGATGGCCAGCAGGGCGTTGGAGATGAGCTGCCCGGTCTGGTCGGTGACGAGGGCCCCGTCGAAGTCCTTGGCGGTGACCGCCACGATGAGCCCGCCGACGACGGCGAGGACCTTGGCGACCCGGGCGCGTTGCAGCACGGTGGCCCGGGCCCGGGTAAGGAGCACGGTCAGCCACGATGCGGCGACCCCGCTGATCGCATTGAGGATGATCGTCGAGGTCATGCGAACCGGCCCCAGCTGGTGCGGAGCGTGGTGATCTCGGCGGCGGTGTGGGTCACCGTCGGGACGCCTCGCTGCTGGAAAAACGTCAGCTCGGGGCCGCTGATCGGCCGGTAGATCCCGGCGAAGCAGCCCCACCAGGAACCGTCGAGGGTGGTGAGATGGGTGGGCATTGTGTCCTCCTGATCGTTGGGTGGTTGGGGGGGGTCAACCCGGCCGGGTTGGCCGAGGATGCGGGCGGCCATGTCAACGACGAGCTGGCGCGGGTAGTCCGGGCCGCAGTCCCAGTGGTCGGAACCGCCGAACGCGGCGTTGACGGTGGCGTGGTCGGTGATGCCCAGCGCTCCCGCTGCGACAGCGGCGGCGTCCAACCAGACGGCGGGGAGCTGGTTGCGGGCGCAGATGTCGGCCACGAGCGGGGCGACCTGGGTGCGCAACATCAGCTCGGCGAGCCCGCTCGACCAGTCATGGGCGGTGAACTCGGCCCGGCCCGCCTGCTCGATCTGGACGCCGTCAGCGTTCGCGCCGGGCGCGCACCACGCCGTGTCGGCCTCGGGCACCTGGACGACGACTTCGGCGGGGTCAACGGCGTAGTGGCATGACGCCTTCACCGCTGGATTGGCGAGATGGGTGGCGATGCCGCGGGCGGCGCCGATAGCGCACGGCGATTGAGCGGTGTGCAGCACAATCAGCCGGATCGGGCGCAGCCGCCCCGCGTGGTAGCTGGGGCTGGTGATGATCATCGGGAACCTCAGATCCAGTAGCTGTCGATGGAGATGATGTGGGCGATGACCCCCGCCGAGGGGGCGGTGCCGACCTTCTTCTTGACCGCGGCGATGAACTCGCCGGGCAGCACGGGGATCGGGTTCTCGAAGGTCTGGGAGATCCGGGCGAGCTGGGTGAGGGCCACCGCGCCAGCAGCGACACTGTTGGCCCCGAGCGCCACCCGGCGAGGGGCTTTGGTGGCTGCGGCCTCGGCGGTGTTCAGCGCGACGCCGGTGTGCCCGAACGCGAGGGACCAGACCGCGTTGTACCCACCACCGGTCAGTGCGGTCTGCACGAAGCTGTCGATGGTGATACCGGTGACCATCAGGGTCTTGCCGGAGTTGGCGTTGGTGCCGGCGGGGTTCGCAAAGCTACAGATGATCCCGTCGGTGGTGACCGCCAACGTGTCGGTTTCCCAGAACTGCCCGCCCAGCCCGGTGCCGAGGGCGGCGGTGGTGTTCGTCGGTACCGCGGCCGTGGGGTTCGCCGAGTTCGCGAAGTTCGCGGTGGTCCCCATGGTCATGCCGGTTTGGCCTTGGGCGCCGACACGGCCCATGAAGGTCTGGAGGTGGTGGCCGGGGACGTCCTGCCCGCCGGTGTCCTGCCAGCCGACATAGACGGCGGCGATCTTTATCTGTTGGGCCAACGCCGGCGGGGACGCGCTGTTGTACTCGCGGACCTGGAACGGGAGGGATTCGGCCAGGAACGGTTTGCCGGTACCGGTTGGGGACAGGATGGTGGCGACCAGCGTGCCGTTGATATAGAAGTGAACGTCGTCCTGGGTGGTCTCAATTCTCCAGGCGTACCGGACGTTCGGACTGGAGTATCCCGTGATGATCGGCGAGGTGATCTCGCTGCCGTTGTTGTTGATGACGGCCTTGAGGGACGCTCCGGCGTCGTAACGGAAGAACGCGCCGTCGGTGGGGGCGGCGGTCCCGGTGGAGATCGAGAACCCGATCTCCACCACGTTGTTGCTTTGGGGGACCTGGCTGAGCATCCCGACAGCGACGGCCTCGAGGCCACCGTCGAGCGGCGCCGGGAAGGACTGGCGGGACAGGAGACGGGCCACGGCGTTTGCTGTGGTGACGGCCCCCGAGTTCAGTGTCACGAACCCGCCGGCCACCGCGACAGCGAACGTGGTGACGGTGGTGTCCCACAGGGCGCTGTTGATGGCGGTGCTGGAGAACACCTCGCGCAACAGGCGGGTGGGCTGCCCGACCGTCAATCGGTTCCGGGCGGATACCGATGCCGCCGCCAGGGCCCGGTCACCGCTGTACGCGCCGGCGTCGCGTTCGAGGAGCAGCGCAGCGAATCCCGCTGTCTGCGGGAGCGCCCCCGGCGCGCCGACGGGAAGCGCGACCTTGAGGTTGTATTCGAGGTCGACGTCGGCCTTGCCGGACGTGGACCCACCTGTGTCAATGACGGCCATCAGTCGCTCCTCAGAAGACCTGGTATTGCACGGTGCGCCGGCCGAGCACTGGGCCTGGTTGCGCGTTGGCGGTCAACGTGAAGCTGCCGGTCCCCGCGAGCGCGGAGAGGGATAACCCGTCCCAAGCCCAGTCGTCCCCGACCCGGCCGGTCGCTACCCGCCCCGAGGGGGTGACCGCGATGTCGCTGGTGGGACTCACCGCAGCGTCCACAACGGTGAACGTCTTGGAGTAGCTCGGCTTGTCCGCGCCGGGGGTGCCGAAGTCGATCTCGATGC
Organism: Acidimicrobiales bacterium; assembly: GCA_046155365.1. GTDB lineage: Bacteria > Actinomycetota > Acidimicrobiia > Acidimicrobiales > CAIXPF01 > CAIXPF01. Next base: position 8,483 of record JBJXFH010000089.1, read on the forward strand.
GGGTGACGGTGCCACCACCGCCGCCACCGGCGCCGATGACGGTATCCCCGGAGGGCAGTTCCTGCAGCTGGCCGGCGACGTTGACCAGCGGACGACGTGCGGCCATTACACGAGCACGATCGGGTCGTTCGACTGGAAGTTCAGGGCGGTGGCGGAGGTGGCGAACCCGACGCGTTGCACCACCTGACCGGCACCCGAGGGCGCGGTGGCGGTGGCCAGGCCCGGGGTGGTCGAGAGGAACTGCACGCCGGGGGTGAGCCCGGTCACACCCGTATCGGAGCCCTCGAAGTACACGGTGC
>JBJXFH010000090.1:0-27898 GCA_046155365.1 Acidimicrobiales bacterium
CCGCTCGCGGTGTCTTGAGTGTTTCGGCGGACATGTAGCGTTTCCCGACCGCCCATTCGTCGGTCTGTTCCGCCAGCAAGGCGCCGACCAGGCGGATGACGGCTTTGCGGTTCGGGAAGATCCCCACGACGTCGGTGCGGCGGCGGATCTCCTTGTTCAGGCGTTCCTGAGGGTTGTTCGAACGGATCTTGGACCAGTGCTCAACGGGGAAATCCGCGAACGCCAGAATGTCCTCGGCGGCGTCGAGCAGGAACATGGCCTGATCCACGAACCCAGCCTCGGTGAGCCGATCGACCACGACCGCGAACTGGTCCCAGGTCGCGTCCCGGTCGGGTTGCTCGAAGATCGAACGGATCAGCGCGGCGATCATCGGCCAGTTCCCCTTCGGTGTGCGCCCGGCCAGGTTCGCCATGAAATGGGTTCGGCACCGCTGCCACGACGCCCCGCCCAACACCTGCGCTATCGCCGCTTTGATCCCACCGTGCGCGTCGGAAATGACCAGCTCAACCCCGCTGAGACCTCGTTCGACCAGACCCCGCAAGAACACCGTCCACGCCTCAGTGGTTTCCGACGTGAACACGTCGAACCCGATGATTTCCCGGCGGCCTTCCGCGGTGACAGACGTCGCGACCACCGCGGACACGTTCACCACCCGGCCGCCCTCCCGGACTTTCTGGGTGAGCGCATCGATCCACAAGTACCGGTACGGACCGCCGTTCAACGGGCGGTCACGGAACTCGGCGACTTTGACGTCGAGCTCGCCGGCGATTCTGGAAACCTCAGACTTGGAGATCCCCTCGATACCCATCGCCTTCACCAGATCATCAACCCTGCGGGTTGAGACCCCCTCCACATAGGCCTGCACCACCACCGCCAGCAACGCCTGCTCAGCACGGCGGCGCGGCGTCAGCAACCACGACGGGTAATAGGTCCCCTCCCGTAGCTTCGGGATCGGCAGCCCAATCGTGCCGACCCTGGTATCCCAATCCCGGGTCCGGTACCCGTTCCGGGAGTTCACCCGCTCCTCGGCACGTTCCCCGTAGGCGGCCTGGCACTGCATCGACGCCTCCGCGGACATCAACACCTCCGCGAACGCCTGCAACATCTGGCGGGCCACATCTCCATCCGCCTCCGGTCCGGTCAGGAACTTGCCCAACCAGCCGCCAGCGTCAATCATCGTAGGGACGGTCATCGTGATTCCTCCTCACCGAAGCCGTCGAATAGCTCCCCAAGGTTGATCGCGATGACCGTCACCCACGCGGATCCCCCCGATACACCACCCCCCGGGACTCAACTCCTGGGAGCACTCAGATCGGCAACAACAGCACTCCCACACTGCGACTGTGTGTTGCTCTATAACTACTCTCCATGAGTTCCGCAATAATGTTCCGTAAGTCCTTCCGTTACAGCCGTGTGGGCCAGTACACTGTTGACATGTCGGCGGACATTGTTGCAACACTTCAAGAGCTCCTGATTGATGTTCGCAATGGTGGGTGTGACGCATCCCGTTTGGGGGAAATACAGCAAATAGCGAACCTCGCCGTTCAGGTGTTGCGCGAGAGTGCGTTGGTGGCGGAGCGCGCGGGGCACTGGGCCCGGGCGGGGTTCACGTCACCAGGAGCGTGGGTGGCGGCCCACACCGGGCTGCCGCGCCCTCAAGCATCAGGGTTGTTGCGTGAAGCGGCGGCGTTGGAACACATGCCTCACAGCCAGGCCGCGGCCCGGTCCGGCATGTTGTGTGGGGCGGATGTTCGGTTGTTGACCGACTGCCAGCGTGGGGATGCCGCCCGGTATGACGCGGGGATCGATGCCACGTTGGTGGCGTTGGCGGGTACCGGTGATTTGGCGAACGCGGTGCGGCACTGGAAAGCCTGCGCCCACGCCGTCAGCGATCCGGATCCGGCGTTGCAACCCGAACCACCACAACAAGAACCGGAATGGTTGCGGTTGACACCACTGCTCGACGGTCGCGGTCGTATCGAAGGTGAGCTCAACGCTGAGAACTTCGCCGTCGTCCAAGCGGCGATTGACAAAGGCGTGGCCGGGTACCTGAACAACCGACGCAACGGGGACGAAACCCTCGCCGGCGCGCAGCTCAACGAACTCCGAGCCCAAGCGTTGGTGGATCTCGCCAACCTCGGGTTACGGGATCGGCCGGGACAGGTCACCCGTAACGGGCGGCACCGGGTGGTCGTGGTCGTACGCGCTGGCAAGGATGGGCGGCCGCAACCAGACGGGCCGGTGCCGGCGGGGGCGTTCTGCGATTCGGCGTTCATGCGGCTGGTCCTCGGCGCGGACGGGGAAGTCCTCGACATCGGACGAGACACCCGGTCCTGGCCGGACCCCATCGCCAACGCCATCCGCATACGGGATCGGCACTGCACTTACCCCGGCTGTGATAGGCCACCGTCGTGGGCGGACATCCACCATTGCCACCCCTGGGAGGACGGCGGGGAGACGAAGATCACCAACGGCACCCTGCTCTGCCGCTGGCACCACACCTACATCCACCGGCACCGCTGGACCGTTGAACTCGACGAACACCAGAAGCCGGTCTTCTACAGACCCGACGGTACGGTCCTGCACTACCAACCCTGCCGACCCCGGCCCGGACCACCGACATCGGACCGTCAAGCCCCGGTTCCACAGCCTGAAGGTGACGGTGCAACACCCGGGACACCGATGTGAACTGCCCAGCGTCGAGACAGACCCGACCGGATGCTTGATGGCTTGGTGCTGCCGGATGCCACGTTGAGCGACCGCCACACCCGCCGCCGCCAGGATTGGCCGCCCCCGTATCGTGGCTTCGTCCCCACCTCGCCCGTGAGCACCACCGTCGCCTGGTCACCGGTCCCTGCAGCGCTTGCACTGGCCGCGCAGCGTCGCCACCCGCCGGGCGGTCGGGTGGAGCAAGAGGCGGGGCGCGGCGCCAGCTCGGGGGGAACTGCCAGCCAGCGCGCCGCGGCTAGCTAGGCCTGGCGGCGGCTGTCGGCGCGGCGTTCGGCGTCGAGGCGTTCGAGGTCTGCTTCGTCGTTGTGGTCCACGAAGCGCATCATCTCGGCCACGGCGTGATGCCCGGCCTGCTCAGCGATGAGGCGGTGCATTTCCTGGGCCACCCGACGGTAGCTGGGGTGACCCTGGGGGGCTGAACGCAACTCCAGTAGGTGCATGGCGGCGCGGGCGTTGAGTTGCATCGCGAACCGCAACCGGTACGCCAGGGACACCGCGTACCCGGCCTGGCGGGGGAAGGAGTGGGCCAGGGCGTCGTGCAAATCAGCCGAGCGGGCCATGGCGGTATCGAACTGCTCGGCCAGCCCGGCGTCGGCCAGCGCCTCCGGTCGAACGTAACCATGGCGAGGGGTGAGTGGCTGCCACTCAATGGTCAGCATCCGATGCCGTTGCAGGTCCCGGAAAGCCCCGTAATCGGCCAGGACATCGAAGCGATAGTCGGTGGCCTCCAAGGCCCGACCCGGCCGGTGACGACGGTTGGTGCGCTGCCCGCAGTAGGCCCGCACCAGGTCCACCCGCTCCGTGGCGCTGAGCGTGGCCACCTGACGGCGAAGTTCCCCCTCGGGCCGATCGACGTAGGGGTAGAGCATGGCGGCGAGCACCTTGTCCTCGCCGTCGGGGTCAAAGTCCACCAGGGTGACGCTGGAGCGGGTGTCCGCCTCGGCCAGCAACGGGGTGGGGAACAGCCGCTGGGCCAACGTCTCGGTGTCGGTGCGGGTGGCCGCCAGGTACTCGGCCCAGACCCCGCCCCGGTCCGCCAGATCGAGCCGCCGCACAAAGCTGGGGATGACCTTGCGCAGCTCATCCATCATCAGCTCGGCGTAGCTGCGGGCTTCGGGCAGGGGGTTGGCCCGCAGCCGCAGGATCAGCGCCTCATACGCCTGGCCGCTGCCATAGATCCCCACGTTGGACAGCGAGCCGGCGGGCAGCACCCCTCGCACCGCGTCCAGCGCCTTGGCCTTGATGGCGTTGCGGTACACGAAATCGGAATCGTTGGGGGCCTTGGGGATGAGCTGGCGGAAGTGCTCCTGCAAGGGGGCCAGCATCTCGCTGTAGCTCTCGAAGAGCCGATCCATGTCCCCCACGTAGCGGGTGGCCAGCTCCGAACGCAGCACCGCCGGGTCCCGGTGGTAGCGGTACCGACCGCCCAGCCGGGCGTCGTAGGCGATGTACCGGGTGGACTGCTCGAGGTAGGACATGAGCCGACCCCACTCGAGCTGTTTGGTGAGCAGGTTCGATGCCTGTTCGCAAGCCAGGTGCACCCCGCCCAGCTGGGCCACGGAGTCATCGCCGTACTCCAGAAACACCCGTTCGTAGAGCTCCTCAGCCCGTTTGACGCCCACGGTGGCGTCGATGCCGAGGTCCCCCGAAATGTCCAGCTCACCCACGAACTCGTCGAGGAACAACCGCCGCAGGCTCTTGGTGGAACGGGAATACCGGGCGAAGAGCGCCCCTTTTACCACCTCGGGCAGATTGACCAGCGCAAAGACCGGGCCGTCGAGGTTGGTGAAATAGCGCCGCAGAATGTCCCGCTCCTCGGGCGTGAAATCCTCAGCGACGTAGAAACCCACACCCGCAGGTTAGAGGCCGGGCGGACGGTCCTGAGGGGATGCTCGCGCGCCCGGAGCGGTGAGAACGGTGCAGCGGGTGAGATCGGGTGGGAGGAGGCGCGGAGAGCCGGGGCCGCCCGGGGTCAGACCACCACCTGCAAGGCATCGGGTTGAACGGTGAGCTCCAGGTGGCGGGCCCGGCCCACGGGCACCAGGTCCAGCCACACCGGGGTGGGGCGGTGGAATTCGATCACCACGTGCCCGGCGCGGCGCACCCGCAGCGCCGGGTGGGGCAGGTGTGCGCCGGTGCGGGCCCGTCGGCGGGCTTCGCGGCGTTCCCGCCAGGGCAAGGAACCGCTGGTCACGTCGACCAAGCCGTCGTTGGGATGAGCCCGAGGGCCGAGGCGCAACGGGCCCAATGAGTCCGCGTTCATGGCCACCGCGGCCTGCCCGGCCCAGGCGCGGCGATGGGCCACGAGATGGGCCACGAACCAATGCTCCACGGCGCCGTCCAACACCACCCGCACCACGTCGATCGGCACCTGCACGGCGTCGGGTCCGCGGAGCCGCTGGGGGTCACCGGGTCCGCCCAAGGTGGCGCAGAGGTCACCGCCCAGCAGCCCCACCGTTCCCGCTGGACGCCCCAGACGTTGGGCCGTTTCCACCAGGGCTCGCAGATCGGCATCGCTGTGCACCATCGGCGAACCCTCCGCCAGGGCGGTGTTCGTACCCCAGGACCGGCCCCGCTCGATGCTCAACGGGGCCTCTTGCGCCCACCTTGACGGGGCCCGGCACCGGATTTCCGTGGGGGCGGCCCGGCCTTGCCACCACCGGATCCAGCCGCTGACGGTCGGGTCCCTTTGGGCGTCCGATCCCCCGGTCGCGCCCCGCCCCCACCGTCACGACCCCCACCGTCGGAAGCAGGGCCCCCACCGTCGGAAGCAGGGCCCCCGCCGGATTCGCCGGCCCCATCGCCCCGCCCACCCTCCGCCCACGGCGACCGGGACGCCACCGACGAAGACACGGCCGAAGACGCAGTCGAGGACAACGACGAAGACGACGAGGACTCGGCCGACCCGGGACCGCCCACGGGCCGAGCGCCGCCGGCCTCGTCAATACCGGAGGAGGCGGACACCACCCCTCGATACAGGGCCTCGGCGGCCTGACGGGCGGCGGCGGCGGTGGCCGGGACCGGGGCGAACTCCCCGATCTGACGCAGCAGGTCGATGAGCTGTTTCACGTTGCGCACGAAGTCCCCGCCGGACAGTTCCTCATCGCCCAACACCACGTCCAGATCCCCGCCGGAGGCCCAGGCGTGCGCGATGGGGGCGAAGGTGGCGTCCGGGGTGCGGGTGATGAGCAACCCGGCGTCCTCCTCGGCGGCGTTGAGACGGTCAGCGATGCGGACCATGGACCGATACCGCTCCCGGGCGGTGGCGGAGGGCAACCAGGCGCTGGGGGCCACGGTGCGGGAACGGTGCTCGTAGGTGAAACAGGACACCAGCGCCGCCACCGTGGGGCCGTCCACCCCGTCCAGCAGCCCCTCGGCCAGGCACTGGACCACCAGCAGGTCGCTCTCGTGGTAGCAGCGGGCCAGCACCAGGCCTTTTTCGGTCAGTGACCATCCGTCCACGTAGCCCCAGCGGCGCAGCAGTTCCAGCAAACGCCCGAATCGAACGGCCACGGTGTCCGCGGACCCCTCAATGCGCCCGGTCAGCTCCGACAGCTCCCCGTGCAGGCGGGACAGGCGCTGCGCCAACCGCAATAACGCCTCCCGATCGGGATGGTGGTGGAGCGGATGGTCACGAACCGCCTCCCAGCGATCACGCACCGCTTCGGCGCCCGGTCCGGGGTCCACCGCCAGCGTGGCGCCACCGTCTACGGCCCCGCTACCACCCGACGGCGGATCATCGCTGCCGCGTCGCTTCCCGGGCCGGCGGACCTGTACCCGGGCCCTGGTCAAGCGGCGCACGACCTCCTGCTGGAAGCCCTGGTGGTGGGGCCGGAACGGCTGGGGCAGATCCACCGACCCCAGCCGTTGGGGGGGGTCCAGGAAGTCCGTGGCCTGCAGGGACAGCACCCGGCGGCTTGCGGTGATGATCCGTACCAGGGTGCCGGCGCGGCGTTGGGCCACCGACAACACCACCACCGCCTCACCGCTGTATTGGATGATGGTGCCCGGTTGCAGGCGGCTGGCGGCCAGCTCGATGGCGCCCTGGGCGGCGGCATCGGGGGTGCCGGCATCACGCGCCGCCCGCCGCAGCGTCAGGTACTCCCCCAGCGAGGCGGGATCAACCTCCACCGTGGCCTGCAGCCGCTCGATGTCCTGGCGTCGTTCGTCCCGGCGCCGCTCCAGTTGCACCACGCTGCGGTCTGCTTGGTACTGGGCGAAGCTGCGGTTCAACAACCGATAGGCGTCGGTCTGCTGGTAGCGCCGCACCAGGTTGGCGGCCATGTTGTAGGTGGGCCGGAACGCGGAACGCAGGAAGAAGCTGCGGCTGGCAGCGAGGGCCGCCACCGCCTCGAAGCTCACGAAGGGGGACCACAGCACCACCGCCCGGCCGATGTCGTCTATCCCGCGCCGCCCGGCCCGACCGGTGAGCTGGGTGTATTCGCCCGCAGTGAGGAACTCGTGACGTTCCCCGGTGAACTTCGTCAGCTTCTCGATGACCACCGTACGGGCCGGCATGTTGATGCCCAGGGCGAGGGTTTCGGTGGCGAAGACCGCTTTGACCAACCCGGCCACGAAGCACCGCTCAACCGCCTCTTTGAATGGGGGCACCATGCCGGCGTGGTGGGAGGCGATGCCCGCTTCGAGCGCAGCAGCGAAACGATCGAAGCCCAACACGTCCAGATCGGCGGGGGCCAGGCCGGCCACGTGCTCAGCCAGGATGGTCCGGATGCGGGCCCGTTCGTCAACGGTGGTCAGCCGCAACCCGGCGTTGAGGCAGGTGGAAGCGGCCTCGTCACAACCGGCCCGGCTGAACACGAAATACAGCACCGGCAACAGGTCACGATCGGCCAGCTCCTGGACCACCTCGGGCCGGCGGGGAGCGGCGAAACGGGTGCGGGGCCGACCCCGGGGCCCGCGTCCGGTCACGGTGACGTCGAAGCGGGCGCCTTCAGGGTTGGCGTGCCCGTCCACCAAAACCGGAAGCAGTTGCAGGTGCTGGGACGTCCGATCCGTTGCCATGAACAGATGCTCGAGGTGGATCGGACGCTGGGTTTCCACCACCGCTTCGGCACGGTCGCGAACCAGGCTGATCCAGTCCACCAGCTCGTCGGCGTTGGACACGGTGGCGCTGAGGCACACCAACCGCACGTGGGTGGGCAGGTGGATGATCACCTCCTCCCAAACCGGGCCCCGATAGGCGTCCTGCAGGTAGTGGACCTCGTCGAGCACCACGTAGGCCAGATCCTGCAGCGCGTTGCCGGCGTAGATCATGTTGCGCAGCACCTCGGTGGTCATCACCACCACCGGGGCGTCACCGTTGATGGTGTTGTCCCCCGTCAGCAGCCCCACCTGGTCCGCGCCGTGCAATCGGCTGAGATCGGCGAACTTCTGGTTGGACAGCGCCTTGATGGGGGTGGTGTAGAACACCCGCCGCCCGGCCTGCAACGCCAGGCTCACGGCCTCCTCGGCCACCACCGTCTTGCCGGATCCGGTGGGGGCGGCCACCAGCACCGACACCCCCCGTCCCAGCACCTCGATGGCCTCGCGTTGGAAGCGGTCAAGTTGGAAGTCACGGATCGGGCCGATGCCGGGCTCGGTCACGTTCCGCTCGACGTCACGGTGTCCGCCCCGTCCTCGGAGGATGATGCACGGGCCCGACGACGACGGCGGCGTTGCAGTACCCAGCCGAACAGGATGGAACCCTCGTACAGGATGTACATCGGGACGGACAACGCCACCAGGCTGAACACGTCACCGCCGGGGGTGATCAGGGCCGCCCCCACCACGATGCCCACCGCCGCGTGACGCCGGTAACGGCCCAGGTGTTGATGGGTGATCAGCCCGATCAGCTGCAGGAACACCAACAGCATGGGGAACTGGAAGCCGATGCCGAAACCCACCGCGGTCTTGACCACGAACGTGGTGTACTCGTTGACGTTGTAGTACTGATCAACGTCCCCGCCGAGCCGGGCCAGGAAGTAAATGGCCTTGGGCAGCGTCAACCACGCCAGGGCCACGCCGATCAGAAACAGCACGAACGAACTCACCACGAACGGCACGGCCATGCGCTTTTCGCGCTTGTACAGGCCGGGGGTGACGAACTGCCACAGTTGCCACAACAGCAACGGCAGTGCCAGACCCACCCCGCCGTAGGCCGACACCGTCATGCGGGTGGACAACGCTTTGACGGGCCCGGTGGAGATGATCTTGCAGTCGAGGTCCTTGGGGCAGCTGGCCACCAGCAGGTCCCGCAGCACATCAATGGCGTAGGGGTACAGGAACCACACCACGATGGCCATGGCCGCCACCGCCAGGACCGAGCGGATGATCCTGGTCCGGAGCTCCCGCAGGTGCTCCATCAGGCTCATGCTGCCCAGATCGTCAGCCCCGTCGGCTCCTTTGAATGCGCCTGCGAGGATGCTCACCGGGTCTCGTGAACCTCGGTGTCCCCCTGTGTCGGTTCGGGGTACTCCGACGGGGCGAAGGGCGGCGCGGCGCCCGTGGGGGTGGTGGGCGGCGGGATGGGCGAAACCGGGGCGGCCCAATCAACCACTGGTTCGGGCACGGTGGGCGCCGATTGCACGAAGGGGACCTTGCCTTCGGGTTCCTCGGCGTTGGCCATCTCGGCGGACTTGGGCTTGATGCGGGTGTCGGGCAGGTCGGCGCCGTCGAGGTAGTTGAGGCCGGGGTTGCGCAGCTTGCTCACCGGCTCGCTCACCTCATCCATGGCGGAGCGCAACTCCTTCTGGAATCCCTGGGACACGTCACGCACCTGGGACATCATCCGACCGATGAAGCGCGCCGCTTCGGGCAGCTTCTCCGGACCCAGCACCACCAGCGCAGCCATAAAGATGATGACCAGTTCGCCACCGGTCATGTTGAACATGGGCTCAGCCTACCGTCCGATTTGGACCGTCTCGGCCAGCCGCCCGGCCACCTGACGTGCGTGCTCGTCCAGGTCCTTGAAACCCACCCTGACCTGACGGGCCCGCGCCACCAACACCGGCACCGGAACCTCCGCCAGCTGCAGCGCCGTGATCGATCGATGCAGGCGATACAGCACCGCGGTCAACACCATCAGCACCGCGGTCGCCGTCACCACCCACCACATCCCTGCACGTTAGCGAGGTGGGATCAGCTCTCGCCGCGGGACAGCAGCCCCGTCAGCGCCGTCATGAAGGCCCGGTCGTCATAGAGCGTCTGATGGAAATCCAGCAGATCGTCGTGGGTGATCGGCGCGCCCTGGTGCAGTTCCCGCAGCTCAGCGGGGAGATCCCAGGTGGACATCTCCACCCCTGAGGCCACCAAGAGCTCAATGGTGCGATGCTCGGCGGGCTTCACCACCACCATCCGGCAGCGCGGGCAGCGGAAGGAGTACGTCCCTCGATTGTCATGGGTGCAAACCCGCACCCGCACGTCACGGGTCGTGAGCTCCACGTCTCCGCACTCGGCGCAGCTGGCCCGAATTGTGGCCATGTTGTCCTCCCCGGCCCAGTGGCCCACTCAGATCCACCGGCGCACCCGTCGGCGCCGTGCAGAAGTCATCGACCGCGCCGGGTTGCCCTCTTGAGGCTCATACTCGGGATTGCCGGCTCACCCGGCTGGGGTGGGTTCATGAGCCCACACAGACCAGAGGTGTCCGGCCGGGCAAGATGGGTGGCTGATGGCCCGCCTCCCGTCCTTGCTGCTCCCGCCCATCGGCTTCGCCCATCGCGGCGCCCGGGCCCACGCCCCCGAAAACACCATCGAGGCCTTTCAGCTGGCCCGACGGCTGGGCGCCACCGGCCTGGAGAGCGATGTGTGGCTCACCGCGGACGGGGTGTGCGTGCTCGACCACGATGGGGTGGTGGGTACGCGCCTGCGTCGGCGACCCATCGCCTCGTTGTCCCGTCGGGAGTTGCCGGCGCACATCCCCACCCTTGAGCGCCTGTATGTGGAGGTGGGCGCGGATCTGCCGCTGTCACTGGACGTGAAGGATGCGGCGGCGGCGGCGGCGGTGGTGGCGGTGGCCCGGGAGGCGGACGCCGAGGAGCAGCTGTGGCTCTGTCACCACGACATCGAGATGCTGGTGAGCTGGCGTGGGCTCTCCGAAGGGGTCCGGTTGGTGGACTCCACCCGTTTGAAGCGGCTCAGCGAAGGTCCCGAACGGCGGGCGGCTCGGCTGCGGCGGGACGGTATCGACGCCGTCAACCTGCACTACTCGGACTGGAACGGCGGCCTGATCGCCCTTTTCCACCGATTCGACCGCTACGCCTTGGGCTGGGACGCGCAGTTCCCGCGGGTGCTCGACGAGTTGCTCGATGCCGGGATCGACGGGGTGTTCTCCGATTACTCGGACCGTCTCAACGACGCCTTGGACCGCCTCGCCACAAGCTAACCCCGGCCGGGATCAGAGACCGCCGAAACGGGAGGTGGGCCACCACCGCACGAAGGCCTCGCCGATGACCTGGTCCTGGTCCAAAGTGCCGAAAACCCGGCTGTCCTGGGAGTTGTCGCGGTTATCGCCCATCACCCAGAGATGACCGGCGGGCACCGTGGTAGGGGCGAAATCACGGATGAGCGTCCCTGCCGGCAACCACGGCTCTTCCAGACGGACGTCGTTCACGTAGACCGCCCCGTCGTGACCCTCCACCGTCTCCCCGGCCAGCCCCACCACCCGCTTGATCAGATCTGCGTCCTCACCGCCGCCGCGCAACTGCTCGGGTCGTTTGAACACCACCACATCGCCACGGTCAACGTCGGCCAGGCGGTAGCTGGGGCGGAACACCAGCACCCGGTCCCCGATGAGCAGGGTCGGTTCCATGGACCGTGAGGGGATCACGAAGGCCTGGAGCAACAACGCCTTGATCACCAACGCCACCAGCAACGCCCCGGCGATAATGCCGATCCACTCCAGCAGCATCCGGGTTGGCGGTTTGGGCTCCTTGGCGGCGGCTTTGTCGGCGAGCTTTCGGGCCGTCTTCGTGTTCGGGGGTTCTTGGGCGAGCCCGGTTCCGGTCGATGTGGTGTCCGGTGACACGGCCGGGCTGATGGTGGGCACCCCCGGCAGCGGGCCCGGCGCCTCTCGGGTCGAGGGAGCTGCCTCCAGAAATGCCGTCACCGGTTCCGGTCCCGCCAGCGCCGACTCCCGATCATCCAGCGCCGTGATCAAGCTCGAGGCCCGAGCCGCCACCAGCACCGACTCCGCCGACAGTGCCGGCGCCGCGGGACCCGATGTTCCCGCCTCGGCAGAGCCAGCCGTGACCGCCACGCCAGAGCCGCCCGCCGCGGTGGTCGGGCCAGCGTGCGCCGCGGTCGGGCCGGTCGACACGACGGTCGGGCCAGCGGTCGGGCCAGCGACGGCCGCGCTCGGGCCGGTCGTCGGAACGGTGGGGGCGGTCGTCGGAACGGTCGGGGCGCTCGTTGGAACGGTCGGAGCAGGTGGGGCTGTGGTCGGGCTGGGGGGTGCGGTCGTCAGCGCTGGTGGGTAGGTCGACGGGGGCGGGGGGGCGGGCGGCGCGGTGGTGCGGGCCTCCGGTGGGGGGGCGAGCGGCGGGCCTTCGACGCTGCGGCCGCGGTGTTGCTGCAGGTCCTCCTCGGCGGTTCGGCGTAGCTCGGCCGGGGTCGGGCGGGAGCCACGATCGGGCCGTGACATGACGCCGGGCGGCACCATCCCCTCGGGCGGGCCGGGCATCGACGGGGCCAGCACCCGTGGCGGCGCCGAGCCCTCCGGCCCAGGTCCCGACGGCGGCGATACGCAGGTGACGGTGGGCCGATCAGGCCCGGCGCCAAGGTCGGATGCCGGGCCCGGCAGCGGTTGTCCCCGGCCCACGGTGGGGTCCCCGGCCAAGGACGTTTGCCCTGGTGGCAGGCTACGCGATGGGCCCGTGGGGGCGATGGCCGGAAGCCGACGGGCGGGCGGCGCCAACGGCAGGCGACGGGTACCGGGCCCAACCGCAGCCGCGGGCATCGGGTTGCCGTTGGCCATCGGCGCCGACCCCGGGGGGTTGAGCGGGTTGAGCGGGTTGAGCGGGTTGACAACCGACGAGGCCGTATCACCGTTGGCCTGAGCGACGCCGTTGTCCGCGGCGTCGGACGGGTCGGGCGGGTCGGGCGCGTCGGTGGCGTCGATTGCCACGGCCCGCGTTGGCCCAGAGCCCACCAGCGGCGGGTACTGCCTGCTCACCGCGGAGCAGGCTACCGCCCGCATCGGAGCGGCCACCCGCGGCACCGGCGGCCACCGCGGCCACTACGACGCGCGATAACGGTCCAGGATCCGTTGCGCCGCCCGGCGACCGACCTGCACATCGAGCGGGGCATCGGCGTGCACCACGGTGACCTCGGGCCCCAGACGCACCAGCACCCGCTCTAACCAGGCCACGGCGCTGATGGCCATCGTCACCCGGATCCGACCTTCGGCCAGCATCTCCACCGCTTCGCAGGGGTAGTGCTGCACCAGCCAGGCGGCAGATGGTTCCAGCTCCAGCACCACCCGGGGGTCATCCGCCGCCGGTTGGTACACCCCCGCTGTCGGCGCGCCCGGAGCGGCTTGGCCAGCGGGGTTCGGGGGATCGAAGTGCTGGTCGGTCACCTCGGCGCGCTCGATCCGGTCCACCCGGAACCGTCGCTCCCCGCCCGCCTGATGGCAGGTGGCATCGAGGTACCACTGGCCGGTGTCGGCGTAGACCCGGTGGGGGTCCACCAGCCGGCTACTGCGCTGGTCTCGGCCGTAGCTGTAGTACTCCAGGTTGACCCGGCGGCGCTCGACCACCGCCTGTTGCAACAACGCCAGCAGCTCCGGGCGGGCCTCGCCCAGCCGCACCGCCAGCGCGCCTTCCTGATCGATACCCAACACCGCCGCCACCTTGGCCAAACCCCGGGCCAGGGGCGTGTCACCCGGCTGCTGTCCGGTGCCGTCACCCACCCCGGTCAGGCTGGCGCCGGCGGCCACCAACGCCAGGGCCTGATCGGGGGTGAGCCGCAGGGGTTGGGCGAAGAACTCCGCCAGGCGGATGAAGACCCGGTCGTCCTCGATGATCACGTCGATCAGCTCGTCGGGGGTGAACGGATACAGGCCCACCATGAACACCACATCGAGGTCCTCCAGCAGCTGGGCCCGGCTGAGGGAGAACCGCTGGCAGATGGCGTCAATGGTGGGGCCGTCGTGGCTGGCGATCCACGGCACGATGCTCAACAGCCGCTTCACCCGATCACCGGCACTGACCCGGGAGCGGCGACGGAGGGGGGCGGCGGGCTCGGTCATGACTCCCCCGACCCCACCATGGCCTGCAACCACGCCACCACGTCCGCTCGCAGCTCTGGCGGGCTCATCACCTCGGCGTGGTCCAGGAAGGTCAGCACCAGTCCCCGGAAGGCGTCGGGGTTGCGGACCTCCACCCGGAACCGGACCCGCCCGTCGGCGTCGATGCCGATTTCGCTGTCCGCCCCCAGATCATTGCGGGCCGCGGCGGCCTGGTCGGGATCGATGGCCAACTCGGCCCACACCGGGTCCCCGCCGCCCAGCTGCCACGATCGCAACGTCACGCCCGGATGCGGTTGGGCCGGGCGCTGGAAGGTCTCCGCCACCGTCACGGTGGGCTCGCCCTCCATCCGTTCCACCCGGAAGGACCGGTTCTCCCCCCGCTGCCGATCGAACCCCGACAGGTACCACCGGCCGCGCTCGAAATCCAGCCGATACGGTTCCATCACCCGGGTCAGACCGTTGTAGGTGAAACGCACCGGATGACGGTCGATCAGCGCCCCGAAGAGCGAGGTCAACCGGGCATCAGCGGGCACGGTGGCCACGGGACCCACCCCATCAGCGTCATCGAAGGTGGGTGCCGGGCCCTCCAACCGCTCCCCCGCCAGGCGGTCCATGGCCTCCGCCGAGGACAACCCCTCCAACCGCACGGTGTGCACCGCGAAGTGCAGCGCCGCCAACTCCTCCGGTTCCAGATGGGGGTCCCGCAGGGCGTACTCCTCGGGCGGGATGCGATAGCCGTCGGTGGGTTGTCCGTCCACCATCACCTTGGCCAGACGCAGTGGTATGCCCATCTGACGCAGATCGTCCTTGTCCCGTTCGAAGGCCCGGCGGAAGCTGGCCTGATCCTCGGGATAACCCGGAACCCGTCGGGCGATGTCCGCAGCGGTGAGGGGACGCTCCGCCGCCAACAACGCCGCGGACAGGTTCAACAGCCGCTCCACCTTGGCCGCGCTCATAAAGGGCCGCTCACACCGAAGCGATTCACAACGAGGCGATGAGCTTGTCCACCCGCTCGTCCTCGAAGCGGAACGGGTCCTTGCACAACACCGTGCGTTGGGCCTGATCGTTCAACTTCAAATGCACCCAGTCCACCGTGTAGTCCCGCTTCTTCTCCTTGGCCTTGCGGATGAAGTCACCGCGCAACTTGGCCCGGGTGGTCTGCGGCGGCTGATCAACGGCGGCGTCGATGTCCTCATCGGTGCAGATGCGTTCCACCAGACCACGCTGCTGCATTTTGTAATAAAGGCCGCGGTCAGTGTTCACGTCGTGATATTGCAAATCCATGAGGGCGATCTTGGGGTGGGACAACGGCAGCTCGTTGCGTTCCCGGTAGGCTTCGATCAGCTTGTACTTGATCACCCAGTCGCACTCACGGTCCAGCTTGAGCGGATCGGACTCCAACGTGGTCAAGCAATGCTCCCACATCTCCAGGGCCTTGATCTCCAGATCGGACAGGTCATGGGTATCGGCATAGCGCAGGGCACGCTGGAGATACTCGGACTGAATATCCAACGCGCTCACCTCCCTGCCGTTGGCCAACCGCACCCGGCGACGGCAGGTTATGTCGTGGCTGATCTCGCGGATGGCCCGGATGGGGTTCTCCAAGGTCATGTCCCGCAGTACCACCGCGGGATCCTCCAACATACGCAACAGTATGGAACAGACCCCGACCTTGAGGAACGTGGCGTATTCGCTCATGTTGGAATCACCCACGATGACGTGCAACCGCCGGTACCGTTCGGCGTCGGCGTGGGGTTCGTCGCGGGTGTTGATGATGGGCCGGCTGCGGGTGGTGGCGGAGGACACGCCCTCCCAGATGTGCTCGGCCCGCTGGGACACGCAGTAGATGGCGCCCCGGGCGGTCTGCAGCACCTTGCCGGCCCCGGCGTAGATCTGCCGTGACACCAGGAACGGGATCAGCACCTCGGCGTAATACGCGAAGTCATCTCGGCGCGAGGTGAGGTAGTTCTCGTGGCAGCCGTAGCTGTTGCCGGCCGAATCGGTGTTGTTCTTGAACAGGTAGATGACCCCGCGGATGCCCTCTTCCCGCAGCCGTTGCTCGGCGGAGGCCAACAGCTGTTCCAAGATCCGCTCGCCGGCCTTGTCGTGCACCACGAGATCAAAGATGGAATCGCATTCGGGCGTGGCGTATTCGGGGTGGGAGCCCACATCGAGATACAAACGGGCCCCGTTGGCCAGGAACACGTTGGAGCTGCGACCCCAGGACACCACCCGCCGGAACAGGTACCGGGCCACCTCATCAGGGCTGAGTCGGCGCTGTCCCCGCAGGGTGCACGTCACCCCGTACTCGTTCTCGATCCCAAAGATGCGCCGGTCCATGTCTCGGAGGGTAGCCGCCACCCCAGCCCAACGGGCGCCCGGTCGCCCCCCGGGACCGTTGGCGGGGCGCTCTCAGCTCTCTTCGGTGGGCGGTGGCACCGGGGCGCCGGCCAGGGCCGCATCCACCTGGGCGTCGGTCAGGCGATGGAAACAGCGTCGGGTGCCGTTGCGCTCCAGCACCGCCACCTCCAGATCATCACCGGTGAGGGTCCGGTCCGGGCCGGCCAGCGCCCCCACTGCCAGGTGCAGCGCCTGATCCACGCTGAGCTCGTCACTCCAGCCGGCTTCAACGCGGTCCGCCACCGCGTCGGCGTCCCCACCAAGGGCCACGTAACGCCGCTCATCCACCACCGTGCCGTCATAGAGCAGGTGGTAGAGCTGATCGTCGGCCCGTTCATGACCCACCTCGGCCACCAGGATCTCCACCTCGAGGGGTTTCATCTCGTGGGTGAAGATCTGGCCCAGCATCTGGGCGTAGGCGTTGGCCAGGCTGCGGGCCTCCACGTCCTCCCGGGAGTAACTGAAGCCCTTCAGATCTGCGTGGCGGACCCCGGCGATGCGCAGCTGGTCGTACTCGTTGAACCGCCCCACCCCGGCGAAACCGATGCGGTCATAGATCTCCGCCACCTTGTGCAGGGTGTTGGAGGGGTTCTCGGCGCAGATCAGGATGCCCTCGGTGCACACCAGGGCGGCGAGGGAGCGACCACGGGCGATGCCTTTGCGGGCATAGTCCGCCTTGTCCTTCATCAGCTGCTCGGGAGCAACGTAGAACGGCATGCTCATGAGCGGGTCTCCGGCGAGCTATGAGGAAATGATGCAGGGGTGGGAGGAACGATCATTGGCTGGTCACCGTGGCAGAACCGCCTCGTTCGGTGGACATGCTTTCGAGCAGGGCCCGGAACCGTTCGGCGATGTCCTCGTCGCTGCGGCGTTCGAAACCCTCGGCGCTGATGGTGGCCACGATGGGGTAGATGCCGCGCAGCGGGTCTGGCCCGCCGGTGGCGGAATCCTCGTCAGCAGCTTGGTAGAGCGCCTCGAGGACCAGTTCCACCGCGTCGTCGGCGGACAGCGCCAGTCGGTACCCGAGCTTGATCACGGTGGCCGCGAACAGCGAACCGGAGCCGGTGGCGGCGTAGTTGGTTTCCTCGTACCGGCCGCCGGTCACGTCGTACTGGAACAGTCGCCCATAGCCCCGGCGCAGGTCGAACCCGGCGAACAGCGGCACCACCACCAGGCCTTGCATGGCCATGGGCAGGTGGCCCCGGACCATGTTGGAGAGCTGGTTGGCTTTACCTTCCAGTGAGAGGGCCTGGCCTTCCACCTTCTCGTAGTGCTCAAGCTGCAGTTGGAACAACCGCACCATCTCCATGGCCGGCCCGGCAGCCCCGGCGATGGCCACCCCGGAGTGGCGATCTGCGGGGTACACCTTTTCCATGTCCCGGTGGCTGATGAGGTTGCCGGACGTGGCCCGGCGATCACCGGCCATGACCACCCCGTCGGCGTAGCGCACGGCCACCACGGTGGTGCCGTGGGGGAAGTCCAAACGGTGGTCGAGGTCCCCGGCGGGTAGTGGCACGGGCTGCGGATCAACCCGACCGCGCAAGGCCATGAAGCTGGGGCCCGGATCGTCCTGGGCGGAGAACATCGGAAGCATCGGTTGGGAGGCTACCGGAACCCTGCTGACTCCCGGCACCATCGTTAACGCCGCCACCCGCCACCAGAGGAAACCCGGACGCGAGTCGGCCCGCCCCGGGGATGTCCCACAGGGCGGGCCGACTCAAACCAGGCTTCGCCGGCGCAATGCGGGCTTACTGGCCACCCTTTTGGATGTAGCTCTTTACGAAGTCCTCGGCGTTGGTCTCGAGCACCTCGTCGATCTCGTCAAGCAGATCATCGAGTTCGGCCTTCAGCTTCTCCCCCGTTTCGGAGCGAGCGGGGGCCTCGGCCACCGATTCCTCGCTGCGCTGCGGCGCCGGGCGCTGCTTCTGGGTCCGTTCCGCCATGGCGATCCTCCCCTATTCCTGGCGCCGGGTTCCCGACGCTCAGCTACCGAGCCGACGTAACAGCTCAGCCGATGTTGCACACTCTTCCAGCAGATTACCCACGTGAGCGGCGGTCCCACGCGTCGGTTCCATCATGGGCACCCGACGCAGAGGATCATCGCCGATGTCAAAGACCATGGAATCCCAGTTGGCGGCAACGATGTCATCGGCCCACTTCTGCAGGCACTTACCCCGGAAGTAGGCCCGGGTGTCCTTCGGGGGCTCGCTCACCGCCACCGCCGCATCCTCGTCGCTGACCAGGGTTTCCACCCCCAAACGGGAGAACAGGGACTTGGTGGGGCGCAGGTCGTGGTACTGCAGGTCCATGGCGGCCAGGCGGGCGTCGTTCCAGCCCAGGTCGTGGCGTTCCCGGTAGCCGTTGAGGACCCGGTATTTCGCCACCCAGTCCAATTGGTCCGACAGCTGCATGGGATCGGTCTCTAAGCAGTTCAGCACGTGTTCCCAGCGGGCGAGGACCTGCTCCCCCACCGTTTGGTCCACCGCTTCGAGCCCCCGATCATCGGCGTACTTGCGGGCCCGATCGAAGTATTCCCACTGCATCTCCAAGGCGGTGATCGTGCTCCCGTCGTCCAGCTCCATGGGCCGGCGTAGGGACAGGTCATAGGACACCTGGCGGATGGACTGCACCGGGTGGGCCAACCGGAAGATCCTGGTCAGGTAGTCGTCCTCGATCATGCACAGCACGATGGCGGTGGTGCCGACCTTGAGGAACGTGCTCACCTGGGACAAGTTGGCGTCACCCACGATGACGTGCAGCCGACGGTACTTCTTGGCGTCGGCGTGGGGTTCGTCACGGGTGTTGATGATGGGCCGCTTCAGCGTGGTCTCCAGGCCCACCTCCTCCTCGAAGAAGTCCGCCCGTTGGGTCAGCTGGAACGGCACATCCTGGGAGCTCAGCCCGAGGGCCTCCGAGCCCACCTTGCCGGCGCCGGTGTAGATCTGGCGGGAGATGAAATGCGGCATGACGCCGGCCACCACCCGGGCGAAGGGGGTGGTGCGGTCCATGAGGTAGTTCTCATGGGTGCCGTAGCTGTTGCCCTTGCGATCGGAGTTGTTCTTGTAGATCACGATCTCTTCACCATGCGGCAGGTTGCGATTGGCCTGGCGCATGGACTCGATCAGGATCAGCTCCGCCGCCCGGTCATAGAGCACCACTGACAGCGGGTCGGCGCATTCGGGGGTGGACAGCTCAGGGTGGGCGTGATCCACGTAGTACCGGGCGCCGTTGGTGAGCACCGCGTTGACCAGGTGGGTTTCCACTTCCGGGGCCATGGCCGCCAGCAGGTTCATCCCCCGGGCGTCATTGGCGGGGGTTTCATCAACGAAATCCCATCCCACCCGGGGTAACGGTGAGGCGGTGCCGGCGCGATCGAGCGAGTTGATGTAGCTGTTTATCAACACCGACGAGGCGGCGATGGGGTTGGACTCCCCGGCCCGGCGATGCAGGATGCCGAACTCGGTTTCCATGCCCAGGATCTTGCGCAGTGCCATCGCTGGTCCCTGTCCCTCTCGTTGCCCTGGGGGCCACCCTAACGAACCACGGCCCACGAAACTCCCGACCCTGGTTCAGCCTTTGTGCTGTTATCCCTCGCTATCCCTTGCTATCCCTTGCGCCACGGCCCGTCGTCGGCCCGGGGTTCTTTGGGCAAGCCCAGCACCCGCTCGCCCACGATGTTGCGCTGCACCTGGCTGGTACCGGCGTAGATGGTGCCCGAGCGGGCCCGCATGGCCACCTCGTTCCACGATCGGGAGGATGACGGCGCTCCCACCGCGTCCCCGGCGATGCCACTGGCAGCGGGACGCCCGTCCATCACCATGGCGTCGGGCCCGTAGATGTGCACCGCCAGCTGCGTGACCTCGCGGTGATATTCGGACCAGGCCAGCTTCATGAGGGACGCTTCGGGGCCGGGTCGGTCTCCGCCCAGGCTGCGGGTGAGGGTGCGAAGGCCCAGGTAGCGCATGATCTCCACCTGGCTGTGGCACCACGCCAACTTCTGGCGGACATGCGCTTGGGCGGTGGCGCCGCGCTCGTTGGCCACCTTCGTGAGCCGGTCCAGCTCCTCCCGGTACACGATGTACAGGGAGGTGGCCCGGCCGCCGCGCTCGAAGCCCAGCAGGGTGTTGGCCACGGCCCATCCGTTGTCGACCTCGCCGATGACGTTGGCCTTGGCGGTGCGGGCATCGGTGAAGAACACCTCGTTAAACTCGTGACCCCGCACAATGTTGATGATGGGGCGGATCTCGATACCGGGTTGATCCAACGGGACCAGCAGGAAGCTGATCCCGGCATGTTTGGGGTTGTGCGGTTGGGTGCGGCACAACACGAAGATCCAGTTGGCGGTCTGCGCCTGCGAGGTCCAGATCTTCTGGCCGTTGATGATCCACTCGTCACCGTCGAGAGTGGCCCGGGTGCCCAGGTTGGCCAGGTCCGAACCGGCGTCGGGTTCGGAGTAACCCTGGCACCAGCGGTCCTCGCCGGACAGGATGCGGGGGATGTAATGGCGTTTCTGCTCCTCGGTGCCCCACACCATGATCGTGGGACCCACCATGCCGATGCTGAACCCGTCATTGGGGATACCTTGCGGTACGCCGGCCCGGGTGAACTCCTCGTTGATGATGACCTGTTCGATCTGGCCCAGGCCGGGGCCGCCATACTCGGTGGGCCACGCCACCGCCAGCAGCTGGTTGTCGGCCAGCGTCTGGCGCCAGCGCTCCACGAAGGCCACCCGCTCGTCACGGTCCAAGGTGCCCACACCGCTCCAGCCCGGCGGCAGGTGCTCAGCCAGGAACGCTCTGATCTTGGCCCGATAGGCCTCGGCAGCGGGGCTGTAGGTGGGATCCACGGCGATTGCTCCAACGGCTCGAGCCGCGCCCGAACGGCGGCGACGCGCTAGCCGGGCACGTTACTGGGGCCATGGCGCCCCGTCCGAAGGCGCCCCTTACCTTCTTGGTGGGCCCTGTTCTCGCGGGCAGCGGCCGTGCCCCACCACCAGCTGTCACCACCGACGCCACCCGCACCGGGCCATCCCCACCGGGTCCATTCCCACCTGGTCGTTCTCGCCGTCGCTGCCCCAAAGGCCGGTCCCACCCGCTGGTCACCGGCCCCTTCCATCCGGGCCGCTCCCACCCGGCCACCATTCTGATCTGACCAGCGGTGCCATGACCAGCGGCGCCCGTCAGAAGCGGCATATGCGATCCTCCGGTGACGAAATGCCGTGGCGCGAACCGGCAGCGCCGAACCGGCCAACCTGCGCCCCCAGCCCGAAATCGGGGTTTCCGCTACCGCCCCGAACCCCCACACGAGCCCCTCCCACCAGGCGGCCAACCCCCGACCAGCAGCGCCCGTCAGAAGCGGCATATGCGATCCTCCGGTGACGAAATGCCGATCCCCGACGTCACCCACTCGGCGCCGGCCTCCGCATTGCCCGGTGACGAAACTGGGTGCTCCCGGTGCGGATACCGGCTCGGAACCTCGTCGGCACCGCCTGGTTCGGGGTTGACTTGTGCACTTTGGGCGGTAGCAGCTGGCTAACGGATCACGAACATGCAGGTCACAGCGTTGTGCTGCACGTGGTGGGGGCGCGACCCCCGCCAAAACTGCACATGCCAACCACACCGGGCCGCCGGCAGCCGGTCCGAAGCGGTCTGAAATCGGCGATGAACGACACAGGGTGACTTTCCGAGCACGGATCGTGATGACATTCGTCACCGGTGAAACCCTTATGCGCTGGGCAGGGACGGACGACGCGTTGCCAGGTCCGGCAGGCGCCTCCTGGCCGGAGGCGCGTTGGCTGCGAATACGCCCAAGCAACGTCGAACAAGCCCTGTCCGCCGGGGTCGGTCCGGTCAGAACGAGCCACGGGCGCGGCGGGTCAGATGAGCGCGGGTTGGACGGGACCTAATGTCATCCCATGGCCGACGTGACGTTTTGCGGGTTGGGTGTGATGGGGGCGCCCATGGCGGGGCATCTGGCGAAGGCCGGCCATCAGCTCACCGTGTTCAACCGGACCACCGCCAAGGCGCAGGACTGGGTGGAGGCCAACGGGGGCGGCCGGGCGGACA
The DNA here is from genome assembly GCA_046155365.1 of Acidimicrobiales bacterium. GTDB lineage: Bacteria > Actinomycetota > Acidimicrobiia > Acidimicrobiales > CAIXPF01 > CAIXPF01. Next base: position 22,441 of record JBJXFH010000090.1, read on the forward strand.
CCCCGGCCGCAGCCGCAACCGGCGCCGAGGCGGTGTTCCTCTGTGTGGGCAATGACGACGACGTCCGTTCGGTGGCGTTCGGTCCCGACGGGGTGTTGGCGTCCATGGCCGCCGGCAGCGTGCTGGTGGATCACACCACGGCATCGGCCGGGCTGGCCCGGGAACTGCACCAGGCGGCAGCGGCGCGTGGGGTGGGCTTCGTGGACGCACCGGTATCGGGCGGGCAGGCCGGTGCGGTCAACGGAGCCCTGACCGTGATGTGCGGCGGCGACCAGGCCGACTTCGATCGGGCGGCCCCGCTGATGGACTGTTACGCCCGGGCCTGCACCCTGATGGGCCCCGCCGGTAGCGGACAGCTGACCAAGATGGTGAACCAACTGGCCATCGCCGGTGTGGTCCAGGGTCTGGCCGAGGCGGTGCACTTCGCCGAGCGGGCCGGGCTGGACGTGGACCAGGTGATTGAGGTCATCGGCAAGGGCGCGGCCCAGTCCTGGCAGCTGGACAACCGGGCCCGGACCATGTGGCGGGGCGAGTTCGACTTCGGCTTCGCGGTGCAGTGGATGCGCAAGGACCTGCGGATCTGCCTGGAGGAGGCTCGGCGCAACGGGTCCCATCTGCCGGTGGCGGCCATCGTTGATCAGTTCTACGCCCAGATCGAATCCCGCGGTGGTCGCCGCTGGGACACGTCAAGCTTGATCGACCTCCTCGACCGCCCCTGACCAGCCCATTACGGATCGATCTCGGCCGCGACCGACGTTGGGTCGTTCGGGGCTGTAAGACTTACCCGGCACACCGGTCGGGCGGTGTCGGTCGCTGCCAGTGATCAGCGGCCTTCAACCCGATCCCGGCACTGCGGCGGACTCCAGCGAACCCACGGTGATCTTTCCTCCCGAGAAGGCGAATGCGCGCACCACAACCCCAGCCAGCCCGCTCGCGGTGCCTCCCTCCTGCCCGGCCCGGTCGGGGGACCCACCTTCGGGCCAACCGGGGCCGGACTCGTGGATGGGCGCTGTGGGGCGTTGTCGGCCTGGTGGGGTCCCTGCTGTTTCTGCCCGCCGCCCCCGTTGGCGCCCAAAGCGATGGCACCGCGCCCACCGACAACACCAGCAGCACCGACAACCCCAGCAGCACCAGCACCACCAAGTTCGATCCCAACCGCCCGAAGGAGCTCGAAGCCCAGGTCAGTGCCCTGGAGAAGCAGCTAGGGGACCTCGATGCGTCGATTCCGGTGAAACAGGCCCGGGCGGCGCAGCTCACGATCGATATCGAGGGCTTCGACACCAAGCTGGCCGACATCGAGGACCGGGCCGAGCAGGTGCAGGCCGATCGGGAGGGTCCAACCATCGCCCGCCGGGAGCTGGCGTTGGCGCTGTACACCCAGGGACCGGTCGAGCTCACGGTGGCGGCGGAGTTCATCCGCACCGGCAAGCTGACCGCCAACGGCCTGCGTGGCACCGTCCTATTCGAAGCGGCCGAGGAAGCCGCCCGCCAACGGTTGGCCGAACTGACCGAGCAAGCGGCGCAACTGGCCACCGAGGCGGACAACCTCCGGGGCACCAAAGAGGAGACCATCGCCATCGAGGCCGCGCTGCAGGTGGAGATCGCGGCGGACCTCGTCACCCGGGACAAGGTGATCGGGGACATCGAGGTCTCCCGAACCGAGCTCAAAGACGCCCTGTTGCTGGCCCAGCGGGCGCCCCTCAGCGGCATCTTCGACTACCCCATCCGACCTGCCATCGGGGTCAAGATCGATAACAGCATCGACGCCCGACCCCAGACCGGGCTGACCAAGGCCGACGTGGTCTACGACATCATCGTGGAGGGCGGTATCACCCGGTTGTTGGCGGTGTATCACTCACAAGACGCCACCCGCATCGGCCCGGTGCGTTCGGCGAGGACGTCGGACATCTCGATCATGGCGGCGCTCAACCAGCCGATCTTCGCCTACTCCGGCGGGAACTCCGGGGTGCTGGCAGCGGTGGAGGAATCCCCCATGATCAGCCTCACCGAGTCCAGCGCCCGCAGCGCCTTCGTGCGTGACGAGGGCCGTTTCGCCCCTCATAACCTGTACACCTCCACCGCCGGGCTGTACCGCGACGCCGAGGACCAAGAGCCTGGGGTGCCCGGCGCACAGTTCCAGTTCCGCTTCCCCGGTGAGGCCTCCGCGCTGGGCCGGGCCGCCAACGGGGTGTCCGTCAGCATCGGCATCGAGAACGTCAGCTACAGCTGGAACGGGTCAAGTTGGGACCGCGCCACCGGCGGCCGACCCACCGAGGACACCACCGCCGGGCAGGTGTCCCCGCAGAACGTGATCGTGATGTTCACCAATTACGCCGCCAGCCCCGCCGATGCCGCCAGCCCCGACGCCCGCACCGTGGGCTCCGGTGACGCCTGGATCTTCACCGACGGCAAGGTCATCGAGGCCCGCTGGGTGCGTGGCACCGCCACCGCCGCCATCCAGTACGTGGACGGCGACAACAAGCAGATCCCGCTCACCCCGGGCCAGACCTGGGTCGAGTTGCCCCGGCCCGGCGGCGCCACCATCACCTAGCCGCCACCTAGCCGCTTCGGGCGATGGTGCCGTCGGGGCCGGCTAGGGTCCTAGGCTCCACTGCGGATTGATCGAAGCGGACGATGCGCCGAAGGGGGCCCAGCGATGACGGTGGTGTGGCGCGACTTCTCCGATCTGTCGCGACCGTTTCTGATCGTCGCCTTCGAAGGCTGGTTCGATGTGGCCGAGGCGGCGACAGGGGCCGTGCGGTGGCTGGGGCGGCACTACCACGCCGATGACGTGGCCGGGATAGACCCCGAGCTGTACTTCGATTTCACCGCCCGCCGACCCGAGGTGAAGCTGCTCGACGGTGAGCGCATCATCGAATGGCCGGCCAATGACTGCTCCGTGGCCCGCCTGCCCGAGCACGGTCATGATCTCGTTCTGCTGGCGGGCATCGAGCCCCACCTGCGCTGGCAGAACTTCACCGAGGACCTCATCGAGGTGGTCCGCACCACCGGGTCCGAGATGGTGATCACGTTGGGGGCCATGGCCGACGCCGTGCCCCACAGCCGCCCCCCTCTGGTCAAGGGCAGCTCCACCACCCCTGAGCTGGCCAACCGGCTGGGGTTGGACCGGCCCAGCTACCAGGGTCCGACCGGGCTGATCGGGGTGCTGCACCACCGCCTCGATCAGGAGGAGATCCCGGTGATCTCGCTGCGGGTGGCGGTGCCGCATTACGTGGCGTCCACCCCCAACCCGAAGGCCACGCTGGCGCTGTTGCAGCATCTGGAGCACGTCACCGGCGTCCCCACCGGTCACGCCGGCCTGGCCCGGTCGGTGCAGGCCTGGGAGCGGCAGGTGGCCACCGCCGTCAACGCTGATGATGAGGTCCGGGCGTACGTCGCTCGTCTGGAAGAACAGGCCGACCGGCGGCTGGATCAGACCCTGGCCTCCGGTGATCAGCTGGCGGCGGAGTTCGAGAAGTTCTTGCGGGAGCAGCGCCCCGACGAACCCGGTGCCTGACCCCGCCACGCCCGAGTCGGAACGGGACGCCGCCAACGCCAACCTGGCGGCCCGGGTCCCCCAACGTGCACCCGGCGGCGCGGCCCATGATCCGGGGGCCTTGCTCGACGCCTTCTTGGGGTTCAGCCGTGACCGGGGGGTGAGCCTGTACCCCCATCAGGAAGAGGCCATCCTGGAACTGTTCGATGGGGCCAACGTGATCCTGGCCACCCCGACCGGTTCGGGGAAGTCCCTGGTGGCGTTGGCGTCCCATTTCATGGCCCTGGCCAACGGGCAGAAGTCCTGGTACACCGCACCCATCAAGGCCCTGGTGTCAGAGAAGTTCTTTGCCCTGTGCCGGGACCTGGGTTCGGACAACGTGGGCATGATCACCGGGGACGCGTCGATCAACGCCAGCGCACCCGTCATCTGCGCCACCGCTGAGATCCTGGCCAACCTGGCCCTGCGGGAGGGGGTTGACGCCCCGGTGCAGGACGTGGTCATGGACGAATTCCACTACTACGCAGACCGCAGTAGAGGTTGGGCGTGGCAGGTACCGTTGTTGGAGCTGACCCGGGCCCGGTTTCTGCTGATGTCCGCCACGCTGGGATCAACGGTGGACCTGGGCCGACGGTTGGAGGGCCGCACCGGGCGCCGGGTGGCCACCATCGACAACGCTCCCCGCCCGGTACCGTTGGATTTCGAGTACCGGGAAACGCCGCTGCATGTCTCGTTGGCGGAGCTGGTGGCGGCCCGCAAGACGCCGGCCTACCTGGTGCACTTCACCCAGGCCAACGCCACCGAGGCGGCGCAGAACCTGACCTCGGTGGACGTGTTGTCCAAAGACGAGAAGACCGCCATCAAAGAAGCCATCGGCCGGTTCCGTTTCGATTCGCCCTTCGGCAACGACCTGCGCCGGTACCTGCATCACGGCATCGGCGTCCATCACGCCGGGATGTTGCCGAAATACCGTTTGCTGGTGGAAAAGCTGGCCCAGCAGGGGTTGCTCAAGGTGATTTGCGGCACCGACACCCTGGGCGTGGGCATCAACGTACCCATCCGTACGGTGTTGTTCACCCAGCTGTGCAAGTACGACGGTGAGCGGGTGCGGGTGCTGTCGGTGCGGGACTTCCAGCAGATCGCCGGGCGGGCCGGTCGCCAGGGGTTCGACGTGGCCGGCTCGGTCTGGGTGCAGGCCCCCGAGCACATCGTGGAGAACCTGCGGGCGGAAGCCAAAGCCGTCCAGGACCCCTCCAAACGCAAGAAGCTGGTGAAGAAGAAGCCGCCGGAGTTCAACTACGCGGCGTGGAACCGCGACACCATGAATCGGCTGGTGACCAACAAACCGGAGGCCCTGCAATCCAGTTTCAGCGTCACCCACGGCATGTTGTTGGAGTTGCTGGACCGCCCCGGAGACGGGTGCGCCGCAGTGCGAACGTTGCTGCTGGGCAACGATGAGCCCCGCAAGGCCCAGCGTCAGCACATCCGGCGGGCCATTTCCATCTACCGCTCGCTGTTGGCGGCGGGGGTGTTGCAGCGTTTGGAGGAGCCCGACGAGTGGGGTCGGACGGTGCGGGTCAACCTGGAGCTACAGGCCGAGTTCCGCCTGAACCAGCCGCTCTCACCGTTCGTGTTGGAGATGTTGGACCAACTCGACAAGCAGTCCGACGAGTATCCGCTGCAGGTGGTGTCGGTGGTGGAGTCGGTGCTGGAGCAACCCACCGTGGTGCTGCAGCGCCAACTGGACCACATCAAGCAAGAGGCGCTCACCAAGCTCAAGTCCGAAGGCGTGGAGTACGAGGAACGGATGGTGGTGCTGGGCGAACTGGAGTGGCCCAAGCCGCTGCGGGAAGAGCTCTACGGCGCCTTCAACCGCTTCCGGGTCCGTCACCCATGGGTCGGGGACGAGAACGTCCGGCCCAAGTCCGTGGCCCGGGAGATGTTCGAACGGGCCATGTCCTT
>JBJXFH010000100.1:0-3281 GCA_046155365.1 Acidimicrobiales bacterium
GGCGGTGGAGCATTTCCGTGCCGCCCATCGTTTGGCGCCGGACAACTGGACCTACAAACGCCAGGCCTGGAGCCTTCAGGGCCCCGACGGTCCCTTCAAACGGTTCTGGCAGGGCCCCCAGGACGGCCAACCCTGGGAGTACGACTCGGATTGGCTGGCTGACATCACCGCCAGCGGCGCCGCCGAGTACTACGTTCGGACCGAGCTCGAACCGGGCTGAGCACGCCACCGCGTACCATCGCGGGGTGCCGTCCGAGCTTGATCCCACCGCTGCTGGTTCACACGTTGCTGGTTCCGGTGTGGCTGGTCCGCCGGCGCGGGTTCCGTACCGGCCGATCATCGGTACGTTGGCCTATGTGTGGGATCGGCGCCGGGATCAGGTGTTGCTGGTGCATCGCACGGCCCGGGCCGAGGACGAGCACCTGGGGAAATACAACGGCTTGGGCGGCAAGCTGGAAGCCGATGAGGACGTGGTGTCCTCGCTGCGGCGTGAACTGCGGGAAGAAGCGGCCATTGAGGTGGTGCGGTTCTCGTTGCGGGGCACCATCAGCTGGCCGGGGTTCGGCGCCGACGGAACGGACTGGTTCGGTTTCGTGTTCGTGGTGCAGGAGTGGTCCGGAACGGTCCCCGCCCACAACGCCGAAGGCACGTTGCACTGGGTCCCCCGATCCCGGCTGTTGGAGGGCTGCAGCGACGATGAACGGGTGCGGGAGCGGGCCGCTTTGCCGATGTGGGAAGGGGACCGGTTCTTCTTGCCGCTGGTGTTCGATGATGATCCGCGCCCCTTTTCCGCGGTGATGCCCTACGAGGGTGGTCGACCGATCCGCTGGAGCTACAGCCGGGGCTGAGGGGACCAGGTGGGTTCCGAGGACCCCGGCAGCGGGGGCGGTGTGCGCCATGACAACGGGGCCGCGTTGAGGGCGCCGACCATGGCCACGTGACGCAGCAGCCCGTACCGGCTGGGGGTGGTGCGCAGCAGATCCTCCACGTCTGGCGGGCCGGGATCGACCACGGTGGGATCCCCGTCCCTGCCGAGATCGATCAACCAGGCGGCGGTGGCGCTGAGAGAAACCTCGACCTGCCATGAGCCGCCTGTGCCGCCCGCGCCACCCGCGCCACCCGGGCCGCGTTGGCGCAACCAGCCGGCCACGGTACCGAGCGCCGCCAGCCAACCCGAGGCGTGATCGAGGGCCTGACACGGCAGTGACACCGGCCGCTCGGCCCCCGCGACATGCTGTGCGGTATGGGCGATGCCGCTGCAGCTCTGCACCAGGCTGTCGAATCCCCGCCGCTGGGCCCACGGTCCGCCGCTGCCGTAGGCCCGCACCTCGGTGATCACCAACCCGGGCGACAACTCGGCCAACTGCTGGGAGCTGTACCCCAACGCGCTGAGGGCCCCCGGACGGTAGGACTGCACCAGCGCATCGGCGCCTCGCACCAGTGCCTCGAAACGGCGTCGGTCCGCCAGCTGGCGAAGATCGAGGAAGGTGGAGCGTTTGCCGAAGCCGGTGTCGATAAACGTGAGCTGGATCTGGGGCAGGTGCGCTGCCGTGACCGCCAACACCTCCGCGCCGTGGGCCGCCAGCACCCGGCCACACACCGGACCGGCGATGACCCGGGTGAGATCCAACACCCGCAACCCATCGAGCGCGCCCCCCACGAAGGCGGGGTCCCGGTCCCGGTGTTGGCGCGGCCACGGTCTGGGTGCGGCGTCGGACTCCACCACACCCAGACGTACCACGGGGTATGCCCGGTCGGCCAGAGCTTGGCCCGAGCGGGACCACGCATCCAGGGAACGCAGCGCTGCCGCCACTCCCCCGGCGGCCACGATGGCCGATTCCGCCTCCACCGAGGGCACCGACCGCAGGGCCGCTTCCAGTGCGGGGCGTTGCACCGGCGCGGCCACCCCCAGCGCGGTGGCGGCAGCGGTGGCGTGATGGGCGAAGTTGGCGTGGACCCGGATCCAGCCGTCGGCGGTGCGGTAGTCCCCCGACAGCGCCGCCCAGGGATCGGCCGGGGGCTGCCCGTCCACCCGCAAATACCGCTCGCTGCGAAAGGCGATTTGCGCCGCCCGCCCGTTGACGGTGACCGCGCCGGGGGCGGGGGCCGGGCCGGGCGCGCCGTCCGTGCGGTGGCGGGCCAGTTGCGCCACCGCGGCGCTGAGGGCGGCCACCGCGGCACCGGCGGCAACGTCAACCCGGAACACGCTGGGCAGCACCTGGGCCGGCGCCTGCACCTCCAGCGCGGTTGGCTCCAGCCCGACGGCGGCCAAGAGGGACGCCGCGGCGCCGACAACAGGCTCGGGGGAGGCCCGATCGTTCACATCAGTTCCTGCAATCGCTCGAAGGTGCCCTCGCCCACCAGCCGCCGCAACGGCTCCGCCAGCGTGGCGATCACCGGCTCGTCGGCATCAAAGCATTCGGCGGCTTCGGTGCACCACCAGGCCATGGTCTGGCCCCCGGGACCCCAATCGTCTCGCCGCCAGGCCCGCAACTCCAGCACCGTCTCGCCGTGGGGACCGGCGGGCAGGGTCTCCACCCGCAACGGCAGCCGGCCGCACACCCCCGGCTTGTAGTCCAGCGGATCAACCCCGTCATCCTGGGCCGCCAGATGCAAGGCGCAACCCATGCCACCGGGAAAGCCGGGTCGATTGAGAAAGATGCAGGCCCCATCGATCACCCGGGTGTTCTGCCAACCGGGGTTGCCGGCCTGATCGGGCTCGAACACCCCGTGATACACCGCATGTTCGAAGTGTTGGAACTGCTCGGGCAACAAGCAAGCGGCCAGCGCGGCAATGGTCATGGCCTCCCCCTCATCGGCCAGCCGGGCGCCCACCGAACAGCAACCCCGATGCAGGTGCGGTGCGGCCTCATCCTCAATGCCCTGACATCCCTCACCCCAAATACACCGCCAGCGTGAGGTCAAAAACCCTTTGTCGACCCGCCAGCGGGTTTTCCCATCGGCATCAAGCACCTCCACGAAACGCTGCTCGGTCTCCGGCGCCGCGGGGTGCGCCGCGCCAGCGTCATCGGCAGCGTCATCAGCAACGGCGTCGGCGTCACGTTCGGAGCGGTGGGGAGCGGGCACCCCTTCATCATGGTGGCCGGGAACCTGCGGGAGCGAACGAACTCCCCGGCAACCAGCGGGGTTTGACACTAACCGTGGGTCTGGGACAGATCCGGCGCCACCGGAACCGGTTCCGAGCGGACCAACAGCGTGGGGCGACGCAGGCGTTCGGTGAGGGCCAACTCCTCCAGCCGGGCCCAACCGGCGTCCACCCG
>JBJXFH010000110.1:0-10667 GCA_046155365.1 Acidimicrobiales bacterium
GCCGCCGCGGTTTCCGCGACACCCGCACTAACTCAACCGCGTGAGCCCTAAACTCCGCATCGAACTTCGAAGGCCTACCCATACCCAACTCCTCGATCAGGACTCCGGTTCCTAGGGGGAGCTTCAGAGCTCTGGAAGGCGCTGACCCAAAGAATCGCCACCACGCCAGCTACCACACGGACCCGCATAGGCCGTATGGTAGACCCCCCCAGAAAGTTCAAGGCCTCCGCATGGCTCGTCTTCGTAGGGACCGTGCGCTCGCACCGATTGCAGATGCGCTGGCCAACTCTGTTTGAAGCACGCGCTTCTTGTACCTGCCACCCAAGGTTGGCGTAGCAGATAACACGGCATGCTCGTTCCTGTCCATTGCGAGACCGACGGCCTCGCTCGCGTCGGACCGACTAGTCCAGCGCCCTTCACCTACCCACCCCAAGGGAGGCAAGAGGGGCACCACGAGCGGCAGTAACCTGATCACCTGTCCGGTTCCCGCCGTGCGGCTGGCGATGCGCCGTCAAATGCCGGCGCATCGCCAGGAGGTTCACCGGCTCAGAGCACGACGCAGCGCACGCAAAGCGACAGCGCACCCCCCAGCTCTACATGGTGTCCATCAGCACGTTCTGGCACCCGTAGGTTCGCACGACGTATCGCTTGGTCACTGCTTCAGGTTACGTGACCTGGAGCCTGGCCCCGTCAGCCGTCGCGGTCGGCGGCGCCGTTGAGGACGATGACGTCATCATCGTCGTCCTCTTCTACCTCGTCAGTGCCTTCGCCCAGGCCGACCTGGTTCCGGATGCGGTCAGAGATCTCCATCATGATCTCGGGGTGCTCGGACAGGAAGTTCTTGGCGTTCTCACGCCCCTGGCCCAGCTGTTCACCGTCATAGGTGAACCAGGCGCCGGACTTCTTGATGATGGCCAGATCCACGCCGACATCGAGCAGGGAGCCCTCACGGCTGATGCCCTTGCCGTACATGATGTCGAACTCGCACTGCTTGAACGGCGGTGCCACCTTGTTCTTGACCACCTTGACCCGGGTGCGGTTGCCCACCACCTCAGCGCCGTCCTTAATGGACTCGATACGGCGGATGTCCAAACGAACCGAGGAGTAGAACTTCAGTGCCCGACCGCCGGGGGTGGTCTCCGGAGACCCGAACATCACCCCGATCTTCTCTCGCAACTGGTTGATGAACACGCAGATGGTGTTGGACCGGTTCAGGTTGGCGGTGAGCTTGCGCAACGCCTGGGACATGAGGCGGGCCTGGAGGCCGACGTGGGTGTCACCCATATCGCCCTCTATCTCTGCCCGGGGGGTGAGGGCGGCCACCGAGTCAATCACGATGACGTCAATGGCGCCGGAGCGGATGAGCATGTCCGCGATCTCCAGGGCCTGCTCACCGGTGTCAGGCTGGGAGATGAGCAGCTCATCGATGTCCACCCCGATGGCCTTGGCGTACACCGGGTCCATGGCGTGCTCGGCGTCCACGTAGGCGCAGATGCCGCCGTTGCGCTGGGCTTCCGCCACCACGTGCATGGCCAGGGTGGATTTGCCGGAGGACTCTGGACCGTAGATCTCCACCACCCGTCCCCGGGGCAGGCCGCCTATGCCCAGAGCCAAATCCAAGGCCAGAGCGCCGGTGGAGATGGCCTCGATGGCCATGTCCCCCTTCTCGCTCATCTTCATGACCGAGCCCTTGCCGAACTGCTTTTCGATCTGCCCGAGTGCCATCTCGAGTGCTTTTGTGCGATCCACGGTGGGTCCCCTTCAGGTGGGTTTGAACGGTGAGGTGGGCTGGGGCCCTGCCCCGGCGAGTCGACTTCGGACGATACGCAGGGGGTGTGACAGCCAAACGGGGACCCCGCACCACCCCCGGCGCAGAGGACCGGTCCGCCGGCCACGACGAGCGACAGCAGCGTAGTTACGAACCGATGTTCGATGCAAGCATCAATTGTCCGAGCGGGCCCAGCCCATCACCCGATCAACCGTTGAGGGGAGCTGCCACCTCGGTCATGAAACGGCTGAGGGTGTCCTCGCGGTCGGCGTCGGCGCGGAAGTTGAAGCCGGGCACGATGAACTCGGCCACACCGGCGTCACGGTAGGCGCCCATGATGTCCACCACTTCGGACGAGGCGCCGATCACGGTGGGTCGCTCGATGCTCATCGATCGCACCTTCTCCAGCGCCGCGGCGTCGCTGGGCATGAACAGCAGGGCCACCGCGCTGTGCTCCACCGAGGCGGGGTCACGATTCTCCGCCTCACAGCAACGATCCAGCACGGCGCCCTTTTGGGCCAGCAGCTCCGGGGTGCCCCACACGTTCCACTCGGTGGCGTAACGGGCCACGATGGGCAGGGTGCGCTTCTCCCCGCCCCCGCCGATGAGGATCGGCAGCGGTGAGCTGATCGGCAGGGGATCCAAGGGCGCTTCGTGCAGCCGATAGTGCTCGCCCGAGAAGCTGGAGCGACCGCCGCCGAGGAGCGAGGTGATGACCTTGCAGGCCTCCTCCAAACGATCGAAGCGCCAGCGGAAAGAGTTGAAATCGATGCCATAGGCCTGGTGCTCGTTCTCCTGCCAGCCGGCGCCCAGACCCAGCACGAAGCGACCGTTGCTGATGTGATCCAGCGTCACCGCGCTCTTCAGCATCACCGCCGGGTTGCGGTAGGTGTTGCCGTACACCAGCGGACCGAGACGCACCCGCTCGGTGGCTGCTGCCAACGCCGCCAACATCGTGGGCGCGTCGTGGGCGGGACCGTCCGCCGGCTGGGGGGCGTTGGGCATGAAGTGGTCGGCGTACCAGATGCCGTCGAACCCGGCGGCCTCGGCGAATCGGGCCTGGGCCAGGGTGGCCTGCCAGGACAGCGAGTTGGGGATCCAGTAGCTGAAGCGCATCGTCGCACGGTAGTGGGCGCGCCGGGCCAGGTCGGGTGAGCCCCGATGAGCACCGATGTACGCAGGTGAGACCCCGGCGCCAGCTTGGCTGTCACAGGGGTCCGGTAGGCTCAGCGGGGTGTCGGGGAGTGCGGTTGATCTGCCGCGGTTGCACGAGGCGGTGGCCACCAAGCTCCGCCCGGCTCAACAGCGTTACACCACCGGCCGTCGCCAGCTGGTGGAGTTGCTGGCGTCCATGAACCGACCGGTCACCATGCCCGAGGTGCTCCAGGCCCGCCCCACCCTCAACCAGAGCTCCGTGTATCGGAATCTGGCGGTGCTGGAGCAGGCCGGGGTGGTGCAACGGGTGTTGGGGGCCGATGATCGGGGGCGGTTCGATCGGGGCCGGTTTGAGCTGGCGGAGGACCTGATCGGCCATCACCACCACCTGATCTGCAACACCTGTGGCCGCATCGATGACTTCGTGGTGCCTGCGGTGGCCGAAGCGGATCTTGACGCGGCGTTGCACCAGGTGATCAGCACCACCGGGTTCGTGGCCGCCGGTCACCGCTTGGATGTGGTGGGCACGTGCGCCAGCTGCAGCTGAGCTCGCGGCCGGTCAGCCGGAACGACGTTGCCGGCCGGGATGGTGGGGATGGGGCGGTTGGTGGGGTTGGTCATGGCCGTGGGGGTGTTCGGGATGGACCAGGTCGGTGTGATCACCGTGGGGCACCGCCAGCAAGGTGTTACCGAAGACCCGGGCCAGTTGTTGGGGGGTGAGCACCTCATGCGGGGCGCCGTAGGCCACCACCGCGCCCGCTAGCAGCAGCACGGTGTCGGCCCGGGCGGCGTCGCTCACGTCATGGGTGGCCGTGATGACCGCCGCCCCCCGGTGCTGTTCCTTGGCCATGAGCTGGGCGTAGAGGCCGATGGAGTGCGCGTCGAGCCCGGCGGTGGGTTCATCGAGCAGCAACAGGTCCGCCTGCCGGGCCAGCGCCTGCGCCAGGTAAACCCGCTGCTGCTGGCCGCCCGACAGTGACCGCAGCGGGGCCTCGGCCACATCGGCCAGCTCCACCGAGTCCAGTGCGTCGCTCACACAGCGGCGATCCTCGGACCCCAATCGACCCAGCAGACCCCGGCGGGGGTAGCGGCCCATCATCACCACATCGCGCACCGGTAACGGCAGCAATCCGGCGGCGGGATGGAACTGCCCGAGGTACGCAACCCGATGCTGATGGTCGGCGCGGCGGGCTCGGCTGCGCGGAGGGTGTCCGAAAACCCGCAGCTCACCGCCCAGTGGTGCCAACAACCCGGCGATGGTCCGCAGCAGGGTGGATTTCCCGGAGCCGTTGATGCCCACCAGCGCCAGGGATCGACCCGACGCCAACACCAAGTCAATGCCCTCCACCACCACCCGCCCCCGGTACCCGACCGTGAGCTGGGAGGCGGTCACCGCCAGCGGATCATCGAACGGCGCGGCCATCAGTGACCACCCAGTGCGACGGGCCGGGCCGGGGTGAGCGCCCGGACCGCGGCTTGGGCGGCGAACGCAATGAAGAAGGCGCCCACCGCCACCATGACGATGGCGGCCCCCGCAGCCAGATCGAAGTGATAGCTGAGCAGCAGGCCCACATAGACCGACGCCACCCCCACCACCGACGCCCCCGCCACCATGGTGGGAACCCGCCGAGCCACCAGCCCCGCCGTGGCCGCCGGCGCCAGCAGCATGCCGAACACCAACAGCGTGCCCACCGTGCGGAAGGACACCACCACGCAGGCCGTCACCATCAGCAACATCAGCAACTCGAAGCGTCGGGCGGGCCACCCGGCGAGGTCGGCTTGCTCGGGATCGAAGCACAGCAGCAGAAACGGTCGGGCGCACACCCGGGCCACCGCCGCCACCCCGGCCAGCACCGCGACCTGCTGGGCGATGTCTTGTGCTGAGACCCCCAGGATGTCCCCGAAGAGGATGCCGACCACATCCCCGGAGAAGGACGCCGAACGGGACACCATCACCACCCCCAGCGCCAACATGCCCACGAACAGCAGGCCAATGGCGGTGTCGCTGCCCAGCCGGGATCCTCGGGTGATCACGTTCACGCCCACAATCATGAGCCCGGCACCCACCGCTGCGCCCACGATGCCCGGCGCCCCCAGCAGCAGCGCCCCCGCCACCCCCGGCAGCACCCCGTGGGCCAGGGCGTCACCGAGAAACGCCATGCCCCGCAGCACCATGAAGGTCCCGGCCACGGCGCAGGCCACCGCCACCAGCGCCCCCGCCAGCAGCGACCGTTGGAGAAACGGGTTATCCAGGAACGGGTTCAGCAGCGGGTTCAACAACGAGTTCAACAATGGACCCATACCGCACCCCTCCCCGGTTGGCAGCCTGCCTCCGCCGGAACGATCAGGGACGTCATGTGAGCGCACCGCTGATGGTCACGGCCAGGTTGCGCACGAAGCCGGCATAGGTGCGGTCCGGGGGCAGGGCGTGCGTGGACAACGCCACCACGGTCACACCGGCGTCTTGGGCCACCGCGTCGATGGTGGCCGCGGGGGTCCCGGCCTCGGCGAAAATGGACCTGACCCCGGCCTGCTCGGTCTTGGCCACCAGGTCGGCCAAGGCCCCCGCAGCGGCCCCCGCTTGGGAGGAGAACGACGGGATCACCGCCCCGATGAGCTCCAGGCCGTAGCGCTGCGCGAAGTACCCCAGGGATTCGTGCCCGGTCACCAGTCGACGCTGCGGGGGCGGGATGGCATCGATCAGGGCCGCCACCTCGGCGTCGAGCCGGTCCAGTTGGGCCTGCAATGGGGCCACGTTGGCCTGCACGTCAATACCGTGGCGGCCCAGCAGTTCCGCCAGCGGCGCCACCCATTGCCGCATCGTGACCGGATCGGTCCACAGATGCGGGTCCCGGACCCCGCCATCGGAACCGCCGTCGGAACCATCGTCGGAACCATCAGCAGTTTCGGCGTGGTTCTCGTGGCCGGCGGCGTCCTCGTCGCCCACCGTGCGCACCTTGACGTGGTCAGCCAGGCTGAAGCGGATCACGCCGCTGGCGGAGGCCTGCTCGATGGCATCGGCCAGGCTGGCCTCCAGGCCCAGGCCGTTGTCCACAATGACGGTGGCCCGGCGCAGGCTCTCCAGGTCCTTGGCCGAGGCTCGCCACTCGTGAGGGTCGGTGCCGTCGGGGATGAGCACCTCCACCCAGGCCGCGGTACCCACCAGGTCCGCCACCACTGCGGCAGCCACGGAGTAGGTCACTACCACCCGTGGGCGTCCGTCGGCAGCAGCGTCGGAGGAGCCGGCGCATCCCCAAGACCCGGTCCCCAACCCCAATATCAATGCCGTGACCAGGGCTGACACCCTCACCGCCGGGGTCCGCACACCGCCGGCGCAGCCCCCGGTTCGTCTCATAATGGGAACCATAACCGGAACCGAGGGGGTGCGCAGCGGTGACGGCCGACGTTGGGGCTAGCCGCGGACGGGGCGGCCCGGCCGGATCGCTCAGCCCGAAGCGGGGACGGGGGCGTGGGCGTGGGCGTGGGCGGCGTGGGCCCTCAGCAGTTCCCGTCGCAACAGGTCCGAGGCGGAGATGGCGGCGAACTGGGCGATGCGGGCCCGATCTCCCGGCAGCCGCACCGTCTGGGTGGACACCCGGTCCTGATCAGAGCCCGGCACGGCGATGGCCACCGCCAGACAGACCGTACCAGGAGGTATGTCCTCGGCGTCGTCGGGTCCGGCCACGCCGCTGGTGGCGTAGCCCACGTCCGCACCCAGCAACCGGCGCACCCCGGCCGCCATTTGGCCCACTGCGGCCTCGTTCACCACCGGCCCCGGCGCCACCCCCAACAGGCTGCGCTTGACCGCCGCGTCGTAGGCCACCACGCCACCCCGGAACACCGCACTGGCCCCCGGCACCAGCGCCAGGCGGGAGGCGATCAACCCGCCGGTGCAGGACTCCGCCACCGCCAGGGTCAGCCCGCCCTCACGGCACAGCTGCAGCACCACGGACTCGATGGTTTCCTCGTCAACGCCGAAGATCAGATCCCCCAGGATGGCCCGGATGGCCTGCTCCTCCGCTTCGAGCACGGCCCGGGCGGCGGCGTCGGTGTCGGCCTTGGCGGTGATACGGACCTTGATGCCCTCGATGCCCGAGGCCAGGAAGGCAATGGTGGGGTTGGGGTGTCCGCCGCCGGCTTGCGCGTCGATGTCCTCGATGCGACCGGCCAACATCTCCGCCAGACCCGATTCGGACTGGCCCCAGGTTCGCAGCACCCGGGACAGGATGGTGGCGGTGACCCCGGCCCGTTGTTGCAGGTCACCGATGATGGTGCCGGCCACCATCTCCTTCATCTCGGAAGGGACCCCGGGGACGGCGTAGATGACCTTATCCCCCACCGGGCAGATCAGCCCCGGCGCGGTCCCCGGCTGCTGCGCAATGGTGCGGGCGCCCACCGGCACGTCCGCCTGCTGCAAGTTGTTGACCGACATGACCCGGCCCCGGGCGGCGAACATGGCGGTGATGCGATCAACCACCACGGGATCGCGCACCAGGTCCGCCCCCATCACCTCAGCGATGGCGTGGCGGGTCAGATCATCATGGGTGGGTCCCAGACCGCCGCAGCAGATCACGGCGTCGCTGCGGGACAACGCCAGGCGCAACACGTCCACCACCCGGGCCTGATTGTCCCCCACCTTGGTTTGGTAGTGGGTGTCCAACCCGCCCAACGCCAGCTGCTCACCGATCCACGACGAGTTGGTGTCGTTGATCTGGCCCAACAGCAGTTCAGTGCCGATGGCGACAACTTCTACTTTCACGTGGCCCCCGAATCAGCCCTTGGTACCGGTACTCGACATGGCCTTGCGCCCGTCGAACACATACTGCCCGCCGGTCCACAACGTGAGCGCTACTGCCACCCACAGCACCACCAGCGCCACCGTGGGGCGTTCCTTGCCGATGAAGGGCAGCAGGGCCAACCCCAACGCCACCTCCTGCAGCACGGTCTTGACCTTGGCGCCGCGACGGGCGGGGATGGCCAGGCTGCGACGAGCCCAGTACGAGCGGTACACGCTGATGCCCAGCTCGCGCACCGCCACCAACGCCAACGGCAGCCACGGCAGCACCCCCACGTTGACCAGCGCCGCCATGGTGCCCAACACCAGCACCTTGTCCGCCAGCGGATCCAGGAAGGCACCGCTGCGGGTGGCACCCATGCGCCGGGCCAGGTATCCGTCCAGGCCGTCGGTGGCGGCGATCAGCGTTCCCAGCAGGAACGCCCCGTAGCTGGGCCCGCCGGTGCTCAACACCACCGCGAACAGCACCGGTGAGGTGACCAGGCGGGCCACGGTGATGACGTTGGCCGGGGTCAGCCGGGCCGAGGCGTCATAGGTGCGGGTGGTCACTGCGCCACCGGCCGGGCCACCAGGTCGGTTCCTTGGGCATCCACCACTTCGACCGTAGCGAACCGGCCCACCGCCAACGTGTCCGGTACCTCGATGATGCCGTCGATCTCGGGCGCTTCCCGGAAACTGCGGGCCACCCCGGTTCGTTCCACCAGCACCTTCAATTCGCTCCCGATCAGCTCATCGCGTTTGGCGGCGGTGATATCATCTTGCAGCTGGCGCAGCTCGTACAGCCGCTGCGCCACCAGACCGGACGGTACGTCGCCGTCCAGGGAGGTGGCGTAGGTCCCCTCCTCCGGCGAATAGGCGAAGAACCCGCACCAGTCCAGCTGGGCCGCTTCGATGAACCGCAGCAGCTCATCGTGATGGTCCTCGGTCTCGCCGGGATAGCCCACGATGAAGTTGGTGCGGAAGGCGGCGTCGGGTTGGCGGGCCCGGATGTCCCCGATGCGGCGCAAGAACCGGTCCCCGTCACCCCACCGGCGCATTCGTCGCAACAACGGCGCCGACACGTGCTGCAGCGACAGATCGAAGTACGGCACCCCGGTGGCGCAGATGGCGTCGATCAGCTCGTTGGTGAGGTCCGAGGGGTACAGGTACAGCAACCGCACCCAGTCCACCCGGCCGACCAGCTGGCTCAGCAGTGGCACCAGCGAGCGTTGACCCTGCCCCTGGTCCCGCCCGTAGGAGGCCAGGTCCTGGGCCACCAGCACCACCTCTTTCACGCCCAAGCCATCGATCTCCGCCAGCACGTCCGCGACGGGGCGGGAGCGTTGCTTGCCGCGGAAGGACGGGATGGCGCAGAACCCGCAGTTGCGATCGCATCCTTCGGCCACCTTCACGTACGCCCATGGTCCCCGGGCTGGCGGTCGGGGCAGGTTCAGCAGATCGAAGCTGGGCGCGGGCAGGGCCCCGGTGGCGGTTCGGGCTCTGGGACCGGCGCCGATGGACACCGGAACCGACATGGGCACGGACCGGTTGCCATCGTCCGCTTGTTCCAGAAGTGCGGTGCCGAACGGAGCCACCAGGTCCACTTCGGGCAGGGCGTCGACCAGCTCCTGTTGGTACCGCTCGGCCAAACAACCGGTGACCACCAGGCGGGATCCGGCCTGGCGGCGGGCATCGAACGCCAAAATGGTGTCGATGGATTCCTGGCGGGCGGCCTCGATGAATGCGCAGGTGTTGATGACGATCACGTCGGCGCTTTCGGGCTCCGCGGCCAGCGCCAACCCGTCCGCCACCAAGGTGCCCTCAAGCTTGTCCGAGTCCACCTGGTTCTTGGGACAACCGAGGGTCTCAACCCAATAGGAGCGCGGCACGGTGCTGAGGCTACCGCCGGGCCGGCCGGGGCTCCGTAGGCGTCCCCCAGCTGGCGGTGCGGTGGGAACTACAGTCCGACCTATGGCCGTGACCATCTACCACAACGCCAATTGAAACTCCTCCAACAATGCCGTGCGCATTGCCGAGGAACTGAGCGTGGACGCCGAGATCGTGGTGTACCAGAAGACCCCGCCTGATCGGGAGACGCTGCGGGGGATCATCGCCAAGCTGGAGGACCCGGTGACCAACCTGGTGCGGCGCGATGCCAACTTCACCAAGCTGGGTCTCACCGAGGCTGACGTGGCCACCGAAGAGCAGGTCATCGAGGTGCTGGTGCGCCACAAGATGTTGCTGCAACGACCGTTGGTAGTGACCCAGGACAAAGCCATCATCGGGCGGCCCAAGGAACGGGTGCGGGAGCTGCTGGGCGGCTGAACCGACGCCGGATGGGCCCTCACCGGCCGGTCCCGTTCAGGTTCGACAACGCCGGCGCACACGAGGAAGGACGGGAGGGACGATGCAATCCGACGGCGATCAGCCCGCCGCGCCGTCCCCTCCCCCAGACCCACCGCGCCGCGCCGGGTCCGACCGGGGCCCGGGACCAGGTTCGTCCGGGCGTGGTCGGCCACCCCGGGGGGGCCCGCGTCGGAAGCCGCCGCCGTTGCCGCTGCCGCCAGCCGATCCCCTGAACCGACCGCTCACCGGCGCCGCCGCCCGAGGCCTGCTCAGTTCCGAACCCGAACCCGAACCCGAACCCGAACCCGAACCCGACGTCTCGCCCAGGCCCTTGTCGTCGCCGACAACCGCGCCGATCTTCGCCGCCACCGAATTGCCCGACACCACCGAGGCGCGAACCACCCCACCGGACATCCCGCCGCTTTCCGAGCCCGTCACGGCGCCGCCCGGCCCGGACACCCCCATGGCGCCGCCGATCCTGGCCCCTCCCCCCGTTTCCCACCACCCCCACCCCCCGCCAGCCGCGCCGTTCGCACCCACGTTCATCCCCCCCGACCAGCCACCAGCCCCGCCACCCAACACCCCGCCCCTCTCCCCCTACCAGCAACCCCCCACCACCCCCTT
>JBJXFH010000113.1:0-12228 GCA_046155365.1 Acidimicrobiales bacterium
CCGTCCCAGCTCCAGTCGGTGCGCATGCCCCGGGATTGGATGGTCTGCCACCGTCTGCGGTTGCGGTGGGCCCGGACCGCTCGGTGCACGGCGTCCATGAGGTGCAGCGGGTCAGCAGTGGCGGCCACGAACCCGTTGCCCCGGCTGGGATAGCGGTCGGCGTCCACCACGGTGTCGCGCAGACCCCCGACCGCGCTGACCACGGGCACCGCGCCGTATGCCATGGCTTCCATCTGGGTGACCCCGCAGGGCTCGAATCGGCTGGGCACCAGCATGATGTCCGCCCCGGCGGCCACCTGATGCGCCAACTCGTCGCGGTAGGGGGCGAACCACACCCGATCGGGGTGGCGCACCATCTGCTGGCGGGCGGCGTCCGCCAAGGCCGGGTCCCCGTCGCCCACCACCACCAGCCGGGCCGGCAGGGTTTGCAGCAATGGTGCCAGCGCCAACGCCAGATCGATACCCTTCTGCTCCACCAACCGGGCCACCACCGCGATGATCGGGCCGTCGGCCCCGTCAGCGCCGTTCCTGGCGGTATGGTCAAACCCCACCCGGCGGCGGAGCTCCTTGGCGCACACCTCCCGCCCGGCGACGTCTGAGGCGTGGTAGTTCGCTGCCAGGGACACGTCGGTGGCGGGGTTCCAGCGGGCGTGATCGATGCCGTTGCGGATGCCGATAAGCCGCTCGCCGCAAGCCACGGTCAGCGGGTGCAGCCCCTCGCCATGTTCGGCGGTGCGGATCTCCCGGGCGTAGGTGGGGGACACGGCCACCACCGCATGGGCCAACCGCAGCGCCCCTGCCAGCGGGTTGATGGCGTCGTGGTGCATGAACGGCGTCCCCCGATCACCCAGCGCCGTGGCCCAGCCGGCATCAGCCCAGCCCTGATAGGCCAGGTTGTGCACGGTGAACACGGTGGGCATGGTGGGCTCCAGCGCCGCCAGCGCGGTGGCGGTGTGCCAGTCATTCAGGTGCACCACATCCGGCCGCCACCTCGCCGCCAGCGCCGCCACAGCACGAGAAAAGCCGAAGAAGCGCAGATCGTTGTCGGCCCAGCCCTGTCCGGTGGCGGTGTGCACGTAGGGGTGGTGGCGGCGAATTCCGGGGGTGTCGACCAGGTGCACCGGCCCCAGCTCCGGCAGCTCGATCGTTCGAACCACCGCTGGCGCCGCCCAGGAGGGCACGTCCAGGGTGATTACCGGCTCGTGCCCGGACGGGTGCAACGGGGAGTGCTGGTGGCCACCAATGCCGTAGTCGGGCAGGACCACATCCACGTGGTGACCCTGCAGGCGAAGGGCCCGCACCAGGCCACACGCGGCCTCTCCCAGTCCGCCCACTTTGACCAGCGGGGCCAGCTCGGCCGTTGCGAACAGGACGTGCATGCTGCGATCCCTTGGCGATGCCGACGTCAGCCCCGCGGTCCGACGTTACGGTTGAGTTGTAGTCACCATCTGTTTCCGATCATTCATATCGGCGAAAGAGATCGTTGCCTTTAGGACCAAATCGACCCACGTTCATGCTTCTCGCCCGCGGTGCTCAGGCTCCGGCCAGCTGTCGTCCGGGTTGGCGGCTGCGTCGGGCCCGCCGACCCACGGCCAGCCGCACCAGGGTTAGGCCGATGATCAAGCTGAGCAGTCCCACTGAACAGGCCTGATAGATCCATTGGGTGGCGTCGGTGCCGGCCTGGGCCCCGTGCAGTGAGGCGAACAGCACCAGGGGGAAGGCGCAGTAGTGCACTCGCCGCCACAGTTGCGTGGGCAGGAAGCGCCGACAGAGCGAGCTGAGCTGCACCGCCAGGAGCAGATAGAACGCCACCACGCCCCACGTGACCGCCCACGGCCGCCAGGTCGAGGCTTGGGGCACCAGGATCTGGCCCCAACCCACGTACAGCCAGTTGTCCCCGACCAGGCCCCCGAGGTGCACCCCGGTGAAGATCACCGCCAGCGCGCCCAACCAACGGTGCAGTTCCAACAACCGGGCCGATGCCGCCCATCGGCCCAAAAGGCGCGAGGACAACAGCAGCCCCCAGATCACTGACAGGCCCAGCAACCCCCACGCCACGATGCCGCCGGCCCGGGCCACGTTCCACGCCAGCTTGATGCTCACCGCGCACTCCTCGCCGCAGCGGATGGGGCGCCGATGAGCTCAAAGGCGTTGCCGATGATGCGGTGCCGCCCCTGTCCGTCGATCAGGACCGCGTCCACCCCGGCGGCGCTGAGCATGATCGCGGCCTGTTCGGCGCCCGCAGCCAGCGCGGCGGTGGAAAGCACCTCGGCCCACCATCCCTGGTTGGCGCTGACGCTCACCTGCAGCAGATCCGCGGCGCTGCAGCTACCGGTGCGGGGATCGATCACATGGTGGGCCTCCTGCCCATCAGCGTTCTGCCAGCGACGCCGCAACACGCTGGAGGTGGCCACCGCGCCATCCCGTACGGTACGCGACGCCACCGTTGCGGTGGGGCCGAAGCCGGCTTCGGTCCGATGCGGCGCGGTCCCGGCGGCGGCGATCTCCACCCGCCAGGCATCACCGGTGGGCGGTTGACCGCAGACCCGGACATCGCCGCCCACGCTGGCCATGGCGCCATCACATCCCCGTTGTCCCAGCCCGGCCACCACCAGGTCCGCCGCCAGCCCCTTGCCGATGCCCCCGGCGTCGAGCCGCACACCCGCAGGCAGCAGCACCATCGCCCGGGCGGCGTCGAGCCGGACTCCGGCCAGCCCGGGGGTCGGCGTCGGGGCGGGCCGGGCGGACACGGGTGGGGCGGCCGCGGGAAGGGCGGTTGCCAGGCCTGCAGCGGCGGTCAGCAGTTCCAGGCTGCGGTCATAGCCGGCGGCTTCCAGGGCGGTGGTGATGGTGGGGTCGAAGGCGCCGCTGGTGGCCCGCCAGCCCTGCACCATGTGTTCGAGCAACGTGAAGGTGGGTTCGCTCACCCTGCTCCAGCCGCTGCCCGCCCGATCATTGAGCCAACACAGCTCGCTGGTGGGCAGGAACCGGGACCATCGCTGTTCCAGGTCCTGCAGTTGGGTCACACCACCGTCCAGCAACGCCCGGAGCGCGGCGCCGCCGTGGGTGTTGCTGACCGCACACAGGCGCGCCGCGCTGCCCATGACCTCGAGCTCGGCCCACGCCACCGCCGGGGGTTGGTCCTGTACGCCCTGGGGCTGCTCGGGGTATGGATCCATGGGCTGACGATGTGGTGGTGGATCAGCTCGCATGGCTTACCACGGTGGTCGGGGGCGGGGGCGGTGGCGGTGGCGGTGGCGGGGGCGGTGGCGGCGGGCTGGTGGTTTCGGGCGTGGTCGGGGCGGCGGGGGCGGTGTCGGTCCCGGGCGGGACGGTGTCTGCCGTGCTGTCGGCACCCGCCGCCACCTCGCCCGCTGCTTGGGCGCCGGAGCTGGCCTGCTCATCGGGCGGGACCGAGCCCACGGTCAAAGCCGGCGAGGGCGGCGCGGCAGTGTCGGCAGTGTCGGCAGTGTCGGCGGTGCTGGCGGTGCTGGCGGTGGGGGCGACGGTCCCGGGCGGGACGCTTCCGGGCTGCTCGATACCGTTGGGTTTGGTCGCTGCCGCGGCCGGGGGGATGACCAGCCGCAATGGCGATGCCGCTGAGCCGCTGGTCGGCAAGGCGGTGGCGAGCGGGCCCGACGCCAGATCCGTGGCCAGTTGGCCCTCGGGTTTCGGCAGGGTGCTGCTCTGAGACAACGCCATGGCCGTGCTGAGACTGAAGAACCCGGTCAATGATCCAGCCGCCACCACCAACCGGCCCACCTTGGCCGAGGGGCGCTTGGCCGTGGCCGCGGGCTTTGAGCGGTGGCGTCGTGGGCGATCCGGTGCCGACGCCGGGATCGTTGCCGGCGGCGTGGTCTGCGGTGTGGATGGAGATCCGCCACCCGCGGAGACGGCCGCAGCGTTGCTGGCCGCCGCCTTGGCCCGTGCGGCGGCCAGGTTGGCGGCCCGGTCCCGGGTGGCGATGGTCTTCGTGGCAGGACGCGACACCCCGCCGGCGCCGGCCACCATCGGTTCTACCGTCCGGATGGGTTGCGCAGCGGTCTCGTGGGTGTCAAGGGTCTCAAGGGTGGCGAGCAGCGCCGCGTCCAGGGAACAGCCCGGATCGGTCCCACCTGGGAGCGGGCCCGGTCCAGCCCGATAGACGGCGCTGGCGGCAACGGCATCCACCGGGGGGATGAGGATCGGAGCCGGAGCCGGAGCGGCCACGACCACCTGTTGGGCACTCGGCACGGGGGGCTTCCAAGGGGCATCGATGGGCCCGCGAACCCGCGGTGCCCGCCCGGCCACGGCATCGAGCACCAAGGCCTCCCGTCGATCGGGTGCGGGGCTCATGCGCCGGCCCCCGATCGGGTCTGTACCGTGCCTGAGGGCACCGGCACCGCCACGGTCCCCACCTCGGTAGTGGCCGCAGCGGTGGGGCTGACCGTGGTGACGGGGTCCGTGGCCGGAGGGTCCGTCGTGCTGAGCCCCAGATTGACGGCGATGGCTGCGGATCCGAGGCCGATGGTGACCGCCATCCCCACCACTCGTCCCAGCCGGGATCGCCTGACCGGGGTCCTTCCCGAGGCCACCGCGGTTCCCTGCGTCCCCGTACCGCCTGCCGTCCCACTACCTGCCGCCGTCATTTGTACCTCCGGATGCGCGCCGCCACGCCAGCTCCCACCTTAGAGCCTCTGATCCCGAAAGAGGCATGAGATCGACCAAGAGTCGTAAAGAACCTGTAATGTGATGTCGACCACCGACGGCGACCGGATCGGCCGTAGAGCGATCGATGTTTGTGGTCGGTACCCACGGCAACAAACGGCGGTAGCACTGAAAGCGCTTTGAAAGGCGGAGATGGATGCGCGTCTTGCTGGTGAGCAGCGACCATGACAACGTCATGTTGTTAGCGGAAACATTGCAGCACGAAGGTTTTGACGTCAACCAGGTGGGCTCGGCGGCGGATGCCCTCCAGGCGGGCCCGGTGGAGGTGGTCATCCTCGATGGGGGTCTGCCGGACCTCAGCAGCCTCGAGCTGTGCCGGCGGCTGCGGGATCAACCCGACGGGGACGGTTTCGGCATCATGATGATGAGCAGCTGCGCCGATGAGGTGGACCGGGTCATGGGCCTGGAGTTGGGGGCCGATGACTATGTCGGCAAGCCGATCAGCCAGCGTGAGTTGGTGGCCCGGGTCAGGGCGGTGGGACGGCGGGTGTTGGCGCAGCACATCGGGCCGACGGCTACCGATCTCCCGCAGGTGCTGGGCTCGCTGACCATCAACCGGGCCGCTCGTCGGGTGCTGCTGGATGAGGACGAGGTTGACTTCACCGCCAAGGAGTTCGACCTCCTGGCGTGCCTGGCCGAGGCGCCGGGTCGGGTGTATCCCCGCCGCGAGCTGCTGACCGAGCTGTGGGATCCCCACTGGTATGGCCCCACCAAGACCGTTGACGTGCACGTGGCCGCTATCCGGCGCAAGCTGCGCAATCCCGGTTGGATCGAGGCGGTTCGTGGTGTGGGGTTCCGCTTCCAGGTCCCGTTGACCAACCGGCGGTTCCTGTCCTCGGCTCACGTGGCCGCCGCCGCCGCCGTTGCCGGATGATGGCGCGCCTGTCCCGCCGCCGCCGGAGTTGCCCCGATCTTTCACGGATCTTGGCCAACCGTTCACCTCGAACATGGCAGGGTGGCGCGCTATGCCGGTGACGATGAACCAGCCCGTGGAACATGCCGACCAGTATGCTGAGCGGCCCGGTGGGCGGCCCGCAGCCTCGTTGTGGCCGGCGCCACCGTCGGCCATCACCGTGGTCGATCGGGTCTTTCCGGTCATGGGAAGCACCGCTCATGTGCTGGTGGTGCTGGAGCGCGGTGCGATGGCGCCGGCTGAGCGGCTGCTGGATGCGGCCCGGGTTCGGTTGGAGCAGTTGGAGGACCTGTGGAGCCGCTTTCGCCCCCACAGCGAGATCGCCCGCTTGAATGGGGCCGGGGGAGCGGCGGTGCCGGTTTCCCGGGACACTGGCGAACTGCTGGCCCGTTGTGTCCACGCCTGGCGGGCCACCCTCGGCCTGTTCGACCCCACGGTGCACGATGCGCTGGTTCGATTGGGTTACGACCGCAGCTACGAACAGCTCCCCCCGATCCCGCTGACCAGCGAAGTACCCTTCGGTATGATACCTATCGGTACGGTACCAGAGGGTATGGGCCTTGCCGCTCCTGGTTGCGCGGCGGTGGAGATCGACCGTCACGCCGGCATCGTCCGTCTCGCACCTGGTGTGGCCATTGACGCCGGTGGCATCGGCAAGGGTTTGGCCGCGGACCTGGTGGTGGCGGAGTTACTGGCCGCCGGCGCGGTCGGGGCCATGGTCAACGTGGGCGGGGACACCGTGGTGGAGGGCCGGCCACCAAGGGTCTCAGGGTGGCAGATCGGCATCGCTGACCCCCGGCTCGATGACGCCGCGGTGGGGCCGGACCCCGCCGACGGACTGTGCGCCGTGGTTGGCATGACCGCCGGCGCGGTGGTCACCAGCTCCCGTTCGGAACGACGCTGGGGCCGGGACGGCAGGTCCCTGCACCATCTGATCGACCCTCGCACCGGCCTTCCCGCAGGGGCCGGATTGCAGGCGGTGACGGTGATGTCCTCGGCGGGGTGGTGGGCGGAGGCGCTGGCCACCGCGGCGTTCGTGGCCGGGGTGGACCGGGCCCGGGAGCTACTGGCGTCGATGGGTGCCACCGGCTTCGCGGTCCTCGATGACGGCACCATCGAACCCTTCGCCGGTTTCAGGTCCTACCTGCGCTGAGGGGGGTGCTGGACCGCTCGGCAACGCCGTCAGACGCGGATGAACGCCGCCAGCTCGGGGTTGGCCTGCAGCTGGGCCAGCTCGTCGGCACTGGGCAGCATCGGCCGGTCCCGCTCGATGTTGACCAGGCACAAGAAGCCCAACGGGGCCTGCTCATGGGCGCGGAACTGATGCCACGTCAGCGGCGGGATGGTGATCAGATCATGTAGCTGCAGGTCCAGGACCTCGTGGCCCACCAGCACCCGGCCCGATCCGTTGAGCACCAACACCCCGTGCACGTGCTGGTGGCGCTCCAGGGTGGAATGCCCCCCGGCGCCCACCTCGAAATACCGCAGCTGGCAGGCCAACCCGCCGTGTTCCAGCAGGACCTGGCGGGTCACCTCCCGGAACGTGTCCCCGCCATGGTCCGCGGCGGGCTTGTACTCCAGCAGCTCCACCGCGTCCCAGCGGAAGCGGCCTTCGTGACGACGGTGGTTCACGGGTTCCATTCTGGTAGGCGGGCCCCGGCTGGCGGCGTTCCCGGCGGACTCAACGATGTCCGGCAACGGCGTTGACGAACCGGCGGGCCTCTGCCTCAAGGCCATCACCCGCCGCCAGCAGCGCCCCGCCGATGAGCAACATCACGTCGTGCCCGTAGGTGTCCAGCATCTCCGGTACTCGATCCGCGGTCATGCCCCCGGCGGGCACCGGCAAGCACGGGGCTAATCCGCCCCAGGGTGATCGGGCCCCATCGACCAGGGCCGCACACCGGCTGGCGGAGTACGAGAAACGCCCGCCCACGTTCGGAAAGATGGTGGCGTCGGCTCCGAACAGGCGGAACATCCGTCCCAGCAACAGCGGCGGATCAACCCGAGCGGCGCCGGCGTAGGCCGGGTGCGCCAACACGGCCATACCATCCAGTTCGGTACGGACCAGCTCACTGAAGGCGGCCATGC
Source organism: Acidimicrobiales bacterium (assembly GCA_046155365.1). Lineage (GTDB taxonomy): Bacteria > Actinomycetota > Acidimicrobiia > Acidimicrobiales > CAIXPF01 > CAIXPF01. The sequence continues at coordinate 7,709 of JBJXFH010000113.1, forward strand.
CAACCAACGCCGGGGCGATCAACACCACCTCCACGCCGACCTTGCGGGCCAGCCGGGCCTGTTGGACCAGCGCCGTGGGCGATCCGACCAAACTCGGCGCATACCGGGTGGTCCCCCCGGTGGCCGCATTGGCGGCGGTCACCGCGGCCTGCACGGCAGGGACCCGCTGGGCGAACGGTGCCGCCGGCTGATCGGACAGGCCGTGATCGTCCTTGATGAGATCGAGGCCCCCCATGGCCAAGCGCCCACCCAACGCCGCCAGCGCCTGGGGGGCCATACCCTGCGGTTTGAGGGCGGCGCAGGTCAGGGCCCGTTGCGGCACCCCGCACCGCTCCCGCAGTCCCGCCACACCGAATCGGGGGCCACCGAAGTACTGCAGCATGGCGTCGGGCAACGTCACGTCCAGTAGGCGAACGCCTTCCATCAGCGAGCAATTGCCGAAGAGCATGTTCCACAACTGGGCCACGTCGGGCTGCCCGTGATGGTCGCACACCGTTTCCGCAGCCAACCCCAACGTGATCCGGAACCGCTGATCAAGCTCGATCACCTGACCCGGGCGATCGCCGTGATCGTCGTGATCGCGGTGATCGCGGTGATCGTCGGCGGGGTGGATCGGCTCGACGGCTTCCACCGTGGCCACCACCTCATCGAGCACCCGATGGTCCGTGATGGCCGACAACGGCATTTCCACGCTCTGCTCGGTGGCCAGCGCCCGGGCCACGGCGTCAATGTCCCCGGGGGCGGCGATCACCTCGTAGACCGCTCGGACCCGCTCGATCGGGGTGGCGGAGGTGACGGCGATGCCCGGCAGCGGAACCGGCCCGGGCGTGGTGGGGAGTTGGTCGAGGGGGGTGCTCACCGGCTCGCGATCCTGACAGGCCCGCGGCCACGGCGCCAACAGCCGGCCACCCCCTCCACGACGCGCCCGCGGCCAAGGCGCCACCGGTGCCTACGCTGGCGGACATGGCCGAGCCCGTCTCGTCCCGCACCAACGATGACCCGCCCGACGCTGGGACTGACACCCTGAACCAGCCCCCGGAGGAGCCCGCCAACTATCCCCGCAGGTGGGAAAGCGATGTGGTGCTCTCCGACGGGGCCACGGTGTACGTGCGGCCCATCCGGCCCGAGGACGCCGAGCGGGTGGTCACCTTCCACAGTCGCCAATCGCCCGAGAGCATCTACTACCGGTTCTTCTCGCCCCGGCCCCGCCTTTCGGATCGGGACGTGGCCCACTTCACCCGGGTCGATTATCAGGATCGCCTGGCCTTCGTGGCGCTTTTGGGCCCGGACCTGATCGGGGTGGCCCGCTATGACGCCCTGCCGCCGGACGAGGCCGGATCGGTGCGGGCCGAGGTGGCGTTCTTCATCGACGATCGTCATCACGGACGGGGCCTGGCCACCCTGCTGCTGGAGTATCTGGCGGTCGCGGCCAGCGAGGCCGGCATTGACGGGTTCGTGGCCACCGTGCTCCCGGAGAATCGGGCCATGATCAACGTGTTCCGCCGGGCCGGGTTCGGGGTGGCCACCAGCTTCGAGGACGGGGTGGTGGAGGTCACGTTGTCAACCCGGGCCACCGAAGCGGGCCTGGTCTCCATTGAGCAACGTGACGGCCGGGCCCAGGCGGCGTCGGTGGCCCGGCTGCTCAACCCGGCCACGGTGGCGGTCATCGGCGCCGGTCGGCGGCCCACCTCGCTGGGTCATCAGGTGCTGCGCCAACTGGTAGATGGGGATTTCAACGGCTCGGTGTATCCCGTGAACCCCCACGCCACCCACATCCAGGGCATCCGGGCCTACCCCGAGCTGGCCGCCATCCCCGACGAGATCGACCTGGCGGTGCTGGCCGTACCGCCCTCGCAGCTGCCCGAGGTCCTGGCCTCCTGCGCCGCCAAAGGGGTGGAAGGCCTGGTGGTGCTGACCGACATGGGCCAGGACGGGTCCCAGACCGCAACAGAGCTGGTGCATATGGCCCGCCGTCACGGCATGCGGCTGATCGGCCCCGCCAGCATCGGCATCATCAACCACGCCGCCGACGTGCGGTTACGAGCCAGCTTCGCGCCGCTGGTGCCGCCGCCGGGGCGGGTGGCGCTGTCAACCCAATCGGGGAGCATGGGCAACGCCATTGTGGCCTTTGTCGCCGAAAGCGGGCTGGGGCTGTCGAGCTTCGTGAACCTGGGCCACAAGGGGGACGTCTCGGGTAACGACCTGTTGCAGTACTGGGACGGCGATGCGGCCACCGCGGTCATCGCCTTGTACCTCGAATCGTTCGGCAACCCCCGCCGATTTTTCTCCATCGCCCGCCAGCTGGGTCGGCGCAAACCGGTGGTGGTCATGCGAACCGCCGGCTTGGGCCCCCTCGACACCGGGCCCGAACCGGGCAGCTGGCCGGATTCGGGCACCTTCTCGGCGTTGTTGGGTCAGGCCGGCGTCATCGAAACCGATTCGCTGGTCGATCTGGTGGGCGTGGCCCGGCTGCTGGCCTGCCAACCACTGCCGCGCGGTCCCCGGGTGTGTGTCGTGGCCAACAACGCCGGCAGTGCCGCCCTGGCCGAGCACACGTTGCGCCAAGTGGGCCTGGAACCGCGCTCGCTGGTGGTCAATGACGAGGTCACGGCGCTGGCGGAGGCCGTGGCCCACGCCGCCTTCCACCCCCGCCCGGACCCACCCTCCGACGCCGTGCTGCTGGTGTTCTCGCCCACGTTGGCCCAACCCGGAGCTGCGGTGGCGGCCGCCGTGGACGCCATCGTGGCCCAGCGCCGCAGCGCCTGGGATCCCCCCGCCGACCCCACGCCCGTCGATTCCAGCCCCGTCGTGCCCCCGCGACCGGTGCTGACCTGCTATTTGGGCAGCTCCGCGGCGGGGGTGGCCAGCGCCGAAGGGCACCTGCCCCGCTACCGGTTCCCGGAGGACGCGGCCCGGGTGCTGGCCCTGTCCCACCGCCACGCCGTCTGGCAGGCCCAGGACCCCGGCAAGGCGATGCAGTTTCCCGACATGGACCTGGCCCGGGTCCGGGACCTGGTGGCAGACGCGCTGGCCGGCACCGGTGATGCGCCGGCGGGAATCGCAGGAATGGGACGGCTGCTCGGGTTCGAGGCGGCCATCGCGCTGCTGGGCGCCATCGGGCTGGCACCGGTGGCCCAGCGGCTGGTGAGCGACGTGGACCAGGCCCTGCGGGCGGCGGCCTCCGTGGGTTACCCGGTGGCCCTCAAGGCCTTGCGCCGGGCCCGGTTGGCCCGCTCAACCGCCACCGGGGTGGCGTTGGGGCTGTCCGATCCGGTGGAGCTCACCGCGGCCTACCTCGCCATGGCAGCGGGAATGGGTGGGGTCACCGCTCGATCGTGGGGTCCGGTGGTGGTGCAGGCCATGGCCGAACCCGGTGTCGACGCGCAACTGTTGGGCCATCAGGACGATCGGCTGGGCGCCCTGGTGGCGGTGGGTCGCGGTGGCGGGCAGGGCGACGATCGTCACCAGCTGGCCGTGGCCCCGGTGCCGTTGCGCAGCGCCGATCCGGCCCGCTTGATCGCCGGATCATCCCTGGGACCGCTGCTGGCGCGTTTGGCTGATCCCGCCCATCCCGCCGCCCACCGGATTGAGCAACCCGCCGGCGCCGATCAAGGGTCAGCGCCAATGTCGTCAGCGTCAGCATCGTCTGCGCCAGCATCGTCGGTGGCGGCGCTGGCGGCGGTAGCGGCGCGGATCTCGTTTCTGTTGGAGCAGGTCCCGGAGGTGGTCTCGGTCCGTCTCGATCCGGTCCTGGTCAGCGCCCAGGGGGTGGCCATCACCGACGTGTCCGTGACCGTGGCCCCCCACCACCCGTCCCCGCTCCCGCCGGTCCGCCGTCTCGCCTGAACACCGCTGGGTGTCAGCGGCGGGTCAGCACCAGCGCGGCGCCGGCCACGGCCAGATCCACGGTGAGCGGATCGGGTTGATACAGCACACCTTTGGCGGTGAGGGCGTCTCGGACCCCCACCAACGCTGAGCTCTCGGAGCTGAACCGGGTGGTATCGCCCAGCGCCCGGGCCACCATGGCCACCTGGACCGGGCCCGGACCCAGATTCGCAACCGCGGTCACGTAGCGCCGCTCCGAGCCCGTCAGGCACCCCAGCACCCGCGCGCCGAGGGACACCATCACCTCGGGCCAGCGGGCCGCTTCGGTGTCGGCGAGGGCGGCGGCGATCCAGGGCCACCCACCCGATAGTTGGGCCAGCTGCGCGGCGTCGGCCCCGTTGTGGGCACGCTGCAGCAACTCGGTCAGCTCGTCGTGGTTCAGCGGGCCCATCTCGATCACGTCGTATCGGTCGCTGCGGCGGCTGCCGACGCTGCCCACCGGTGGGACGATCAGCGCCAGGAAGGGCAGGCCGGCCTCGGTGGGCGCGGCCAACGAATCCAGCTCCGCTCCGGACCCCGGCGCATCGTCGAAGGTGACCAGCACACCGCACCGGGCCGTCTCAAGGGCCTCGGTCAGCTCCTCGCCGAGGTAGGGGCAGGGGCGATCGGGGTGGGCGATGACCTGCTGGACCGCC
>JBJXFH010000130.1:0-3062 GCA_046155365.1 Acidimicrobiales bacterium
CAGGGCGAGGACCTGGTCGCCTTCGGCGAAGGCCCGGTGCCTGCTGGTGAGTTGGTCGGGGCCGAGTTCGCCGGCGTGGCGGAGGTGGTGGCGGGCCCGGCGGTTGAGGTCTTCAACGTCGCTGAGACGCAGGGCGATCATCAGCCCGTCCTGGCCGTGGGTGCGGGCGTCCCACCAGTCCGCCACCAGCATGTCGCGGATATCACCGCCGTCGCCGCCGTCCGGAGCGCTGGTGTGGACGCGCCCGTGGGTTTGGTAGGTGTTGAGGGCGTGGTCGATGCGCCCGTCGCGGAGGTGGGCGAGGGCGTGGCGTTCCCAGGGTTGGTGCTGTCGCCGGTTGGTGGTGAGCTTCTGGGCGCCCAACCGTGCGGTGAGGCCGGTGACGGCGCCGCCGGCTTCGATTTCGGGGAGCTGTCGGGGGTCCCCGATCAACACGACCTTGGCACCGGCGGTGTGGGCGTGTTCGACGACGCGGAGCAGGGTCCGGGTGCCAACCATGGCGGCTTCGTCGATGACAACGATGTCGCGGTTGGTGAGGGGGTCGTCGCTGTCGAGTTGGCGCAGTAACCGGTCGAGGGTGCTGGTGGGTATGCCGCTGCCCGACTGGAGTTGGTCGGCGGCGCGTGCGGCGAGACAGGCACCGCGGACGCGAAGCCCGCTGGCGGTCCAGGCGTCCTTCGCGGCGGCCAACGCGAAGGTCTTGCCGGCCCCGGCGACACCTTCCACGATGTCCACGCCGGCGGTGGAGGAGCAGATCGCTCGGACCATGGCCGCCTGTTCATCGCTGAGCGTGGCCCGGCCGGCGATGGCGTCCTCGATGTGTTGGTGGTTGGCTGTGTTGGTGGATGACGGTTGGTTGGCGAGGTCGAGGAGGCGTTGTTCAGCGGCGATCATGTTGGGGGTGGTGTACACGGCGTCGATGCTGCCGGCGGGGAGGAGGCCACCTCGGCGGGTGTGCAACGTCGGTGCGGTGGTCGTGGTGAGGGCGATGACGTGTTCGGAGTGAAGGAATGTTTCGACCATTTCGAGGATGTCGGTGACGGGGGCGCCGTTGGGGAGGGCGTCGCAGATGGCGTTGATGACCTGCGCCCGCCGGAACGTCGCCCGATTCGCGGTCAACCCCTCTGGTCCGGCCAACACCTGGAACATTCTGTCGGTGTTGATCTCGGCTGATGCTGAACGGTGCCGGCCGGTCTGATGAAGTGTCCCTTGCAGGGCGTGGTCGTCGAAGCCGAGGGCGTCGGCTCGGGCCCGCCACGCGGGCAGTAGCTCGGCGGGGTTGAGGTTGGGGTCTTTCGGGGCACGGGTGATGTAGGCGGCGCGTTGAGCGGCTTTGGCGCCGTGCTCGTTGCGTTCGGCGAGATGGGCTTGGATCTCGTTGCGGCGGGTGGAGAACGCATCGAGCACCTGGCGGTCGATGCCGGCGATGTCCGCGATGCCGTTGATGACCGGCCCCCACCCGACACCGAGTCGCCGGGTGAGTTCCCATCGCAGTTGCGCCTCGTAGAGATGCCCGACCGGCCGAGCCCACGTATGGATCGGCCGCCCGTCCAACGCCGACCAGCGGCCGTCCTCGGGGGCGTGGACAAGGTTGGCGATGACCACATGGGTGTGCAGCAACGGGTCCCCCGCCCGTGACGTGCGATGCCGGAACCCAGCCGCGACGAAGCCTTCGCCTTGGACGGTGCGCGTTCCGCCGTGACCACGCCGACCCCGCGCCATCGTCTCAAACGCCGCCAACGCCTCGTTGACGGCATGGTCGTGGGCGTCGCGGACCTCGATCGACACCTGGGGGTCGGCGAGCGCGAACAGCAGCGACACCGATTTGGGGGCGCAGAACGTGGCATCGAACCCGATCACCTTCGGATCAGACCGGCCGTCGGTGAGCCGTTCCCCGGTGCCGGGGTGAACATGGTCAAGCAGCCGGTGTAACGCTTCGGGTTGCACGTCGCCGGTGAGGTCGAGGCGGGCGGCGCTGGTGCCGCACCACCGGCCGGGTTGTTCTTTGCCGGTGGTGTAGTACTCCTCGGCGCCACCAGCGACGGTGTCGAGGTAGTACTGCTGCTGGCCCGCAGCAAGTTTCCCGATGGTCAGCAAGGCTGGCACCGCCCCGTTGACACGTTGACACGACCAGCGGGCACCTGAGGTGCAAGTGCGTCAGCCTTCCAAGCGGTTTCGTTCACGTCCTTTCCGTTGAGGCTCATGGTCAGCTCACGAACGGCAGGCGGGGCTGCTCGCTTCGGTGGCGGCGGGAAGGTCGGGCAGCACGTTCGACAGGTGCGGGTGCGGGTGGGGTGGTTGGTGGTGGGGCGACAGGTGGTGCTGGTGCGCATGGCACTGCGGCGGTGGGGGCGGTGAGCTCGGCTCCCGCCCACGCCTCCAGCGCAGCGCGGGGTACGCGCAGCAGCCGGCCGATACGGACCACTGGCAGCCCGTCAGCGCCGTTGGTGGCTTCGAACCGGGCGGCGAGTTGATAGGCGAGGGTGCGGCCGATACGCACTACCTCCGCGGCCTCCTCGACGGTGAAAAACGGTGGCAGATCACTCATAGAGCAAGGGCTCCTTCATGTTCAGACGAGCCGGCCGGGATGACCAGGCGGCGGTAGGGAAACACACAGGCCTCAACGCGAACCTGAACGGGCCAGCTCAACGGCGTGTTGAGGTGACGTTCAGGTCTGAACAAGCCGGCTGTTCAGGCCTGAACAAGGCGGCCACCGGCAAACTCGTCGGTTCGGGCGGGTCCGCTCACCCGATGGTCGGACACGGACAAAGCCAACCGATGAGAACCAGCCCGTCAACGCCGGCCCCGGCGGTCGGGAGGGACTGCGCCACTCGCAAGGGACGCCCGCGCGACCCGGCGGGCTCTCGACCGGGCGGTGTCCCGACATGTGACAGACATTGAACCCAGCGTGGTGTTCACCACCAGCCAAGGGACGACCGCCGGGGCAGCATCGGACACCGCCAACATTCAGATGGATTCGGACGAGCAGTAGGTGGGGGTGGAGGCGCGCTCGTCGGCAGTAGATGGGCTGTGCTGCAGCAGTAGGTGGCCGTGCTCGCTGC